>JANNRR010000057.1:0-98217 GCA_031401675.1 Paracoccaceae bacterium | reverse complement strand
ATTGCCGGCCGCATCGGTCGCCGTCGCCGTCAGGCTGTGCGCGCCCTCGGCCAGCGCCGGGCTGGTGAAGCTCCAGAGGCCCGCCGCATCGGCGGTCGCACTGCCGAGCAGCACGGCGCCGTCATAGACATCGATCGTCGCCCCGGCCGCCGCCGTGCCGCCGAGCAGCGGCGTCGTGTCCGAGGTCACGTCGTCGTCCGACAGCGCACCGCTGTCCGAGCCCGCGTCGAGATCGATCACCGGCGCCGCGGGGGGCGGATTTGAAGAGACGAAATCTGCGGCGGTAAGATTGAATGAACCAACCAGCCGGATCCGGAAGTCGGAAAGACCATCGCCGTTCACGTCTCCCATCACGATCGTACTGCCGCTGCTCAACAGATACCGAAGTTCGCCAGCAATTCCGTTGAAGGCAGCCGAACCGATGAAGGTAAAGGCGTCAAGGGTAGCCGTCGCTGATCTGGCGTCGATTGCCAGAAGATTGATGCGGTCTTCACCCCGGACGAAATCGTTGACGATATCTGCAGCGTTTGTGCTGTTTCCGGTATCGGCGATCGCGGCAAAGCTGAATTGATCCTGTCCGATTCCGCCAAAGAGCGAGTCCTGGCCACTTCCACCATCAATTGTGTCGTTGCCATTGCCGCCCCGGAGGGTATCGGCACCCGCAAGTCCGAACAGGACGTTGTCCCCGGAGTTCCCGGTGATCGTATTCGCCTGACCGTTTCCCGAACCGGAAATCGACTGGGCACCCTCAAGTACCAGTGTCTCGATGTTTACACTCAGGGAAACATCGACCGAACTTCGGACGGTGTCCGTACCCCCGCCCGAAAGCTCCACCACCGAGTCGGACTGGTCGTCGACATAATAAAGGTCGTTCCCGGCACCGCCGTCCATTGCGTCGGCACCGCTGCCTCCGTCCAGGGTGTCGGCACCGCCGCCGCCATACAGACTGTCGACGTCCAACCCGCCGAAGAGTCTGTCGTTTCCGGCGCCACCACTGAGGATATCCGCACCCGCCAGACCTGACAGGACATTGACCCCGGTACTCCCGATAAGGCTGTCATTCCCGCCGTTGGAACCGATGAGGTTGTCGATCGAATTGAAGAGGTCGCCGGTCGCAGAGCCGCCAGTCGCTGCCGCTTGCAGGTTTACCCGGGCACCAGAAGCCTCGCGGGCATAGCTGACTGTGTCGACGCCAACTCCTCCATAGAACGTGTCGGCACCGGCGCTGCTCAGGAAGACATCGTTGCCACTGGTCCCGTTCAGCCTATCGTTTCCTGCAAGAAGGCTGCTGAACAGGGCGTCACCGCTCGTCGCGTTGTTGAACGCGACGGCCGGATAGCTCAGCCCGGTCAGCCTGGCAAAAGTAGTCAGCTCCGATGCATTCGTGTAGGCCGCCGACGTGATCGTACCGCCAGTAAGCGCACCCCCGATCCCCGCACTGCCGGTAAAGCCGGTGCCGGTCAGAATCGTGTGAGATCCGTCATCATTGAGAATGACAACGCGCGAAGGCGCGATGGAAAGGAAAGTGAAAATGGGCGCACCGATGATGTCTTGCCAAACCGGTGCCGCAATCAGAAACGAAAAAACCGCCATAAAACGTCCCCCAACATGGGCTCGAACTCATTGCCTCGGAAGACTTTCTGTGACGGCTTGCGAAAACGAAAGCGCTTAAAGCGATGTTCTGTCAAGCGCGCATTCCCCAAGTGACTTGTCTATCGCGATCTGGATGACGTGCCGTGGCTCTGCGATCTGGCGGGCTCTGCGCTGCAGCACACCCGTAGGGGCAGGAACTGCGTGCACACCCTGACCGGTCTGCTGCGGCAATCTGTGTTCGGGCGGTTGGCTGGAGATAGGGATGTCAAAGAACCCATCAGCTTTGCTCAGGGGAATCGCCGCAATCATCTGAGAAGAATTCGGCCCCCCTGCGGCTTCTGAACGCGTTGCGCTGATTCTAGGACGTGGGATTTGGCGTCTCACGGCGAGTGTCAGCTTCGTCACAAACGACGGCATCCTCACTAACGATTTCAGAAAGTCACCTGTCTTTCCAGCCACAGCTTTTTGCGCGCCGCCCACAGACTGCCGCGCCTGAGCAGGCGATGGTTCCCCCACGCAACCGAGCGAACCGGTTCGGCCGCAATCGAGCAGAAGAGGGAACTGTCATGCATGTACTGGATCAAAAAGAACTGGCGGACCGCTGGAGGATCTCGCCGCGGACACTGGAGCAGTGGCGTTGGCGCGGAATCGGGCCGCGCTATCTGAAGGTCGGTGCGCGGGTGCTTTATCCGCTGGAGATGGTCGAGACGTTTGAGGCCGCGCATATCCATGCCAACACCGTGGCTCCGCTCCCTCCGGGATCAGTCTGATGCCGAAGAAACCCAATCCGGCCCGGATCAAACGGCACCGGGTATACACCGTCTGGGAGGTGGGCGAGGCGCTGGGTCTGCATCGCCAGACTGTGATTCGCTGGATCAAGAGCGGCGGGTTGGCGGCTGATAGGGCGCAGCGCCCCTGGCTCGTCGAGGGCTGCGTGCTGAAGGCATTCCTACAGGAGCGTCGAGCCCTCGGGCGCTGTACCCTCAAGGTCGGCGAGATTTTTTGCCTGCCCTGCCGCAGCCCGCAACTTCCAGACGGGCGCATGGCGGATTTCCGTCTCAAAGCGCCCACGCACGGCACACTCACCGGTCTTTGTCCGGTCTGCGGGCGGCTCATGCACCGCGCCCTGCGCCGCGCCGATCTGGAGGTGACCAGCGCCATTCTGGACGTTGCAGTTCAAAAGGCCATGACGCGATTAATGGGGAAGACTGAAGCCCCTTCAACTGTCACCTTTGGCGCAGAGAGCAGAGACCATGTCAAAACACAGATCCGATAACCTGCGCATTCGTCGCCGCTATCTCGTCTGGCTGCGAGACGCACGTGGATATTCCGAGGCATCGGTCGACAAGGCCGCAGCCTCGGTGGCGCGCTATCAGGCCTATCTGGGCGCCGCCGACTTCAGGCAGTTCCACAGTGAACGGGCCCTGGGGTTCAAGCGCCATCTGGCCAAGGCTCGACACGCAAGGACCAAGGCGCTGCTTTCTCGGGCCACCATTGACGCAACGCTGCGCGATGTGAAGGCCTTCTTCGGCTGGCTCGCCGATCAGCCGGGCTATCGGTCACGCATCCGCCATGCCGGTGCGGCCTATTTCACACCGGATCGCAAGAGCGCGAGGTCAGCGCATCAAGGGCTCTGGAAGCCCCACCCCTCGATCGATCAACTGTGTCACGCGATCGATCAGATGCCTTTTCAGACGATCTATCAGCGACGCGACAGGGCGCTGATGGCGTTCTTGTGCCTGACCGGATCACGCGAAACCGCCGCAATGTCGATCCGCCTCAATCATGTCGACCTCGCACGGGCCTGCGTCCACTTTGACGCGCGCACGGTTGAGACAAAATTCGGCAAGAGTTTCACCTCCAGTTTCTTTCCCGTGGGAGCAGGAATACCTAAAGTCTTGGCCGACTGGATTGCCGAACTAAAGCGCGACCACCTCTGGGGACCGACTGATCCGCTGTTCCCAAGCACCTCGATGGGGCGCGGTCCGACGGGAGGTTTTGTGGTAACCGGATTGCTGCGTGCCCCCTGGCGCAGTCCGTCGCGTGTCGTCAAGATATTCAAGTCAGCGCTCACAGCCGTTGGCCTGCCGGCCTTTTCGCCGCACCGGGTGCGCGATGCGCTGGTGGACCTGGCCAGCGCCTATTGCTCAACTCCAGAGGAGTTCAAAAGCTGGTCGCAGAATATCGGCCATGAGGACGTGCTGACGACGTTTCGCAGTTACGGCTCCGTGGCGCCGGGACGCCAGGCGGAGGTGATGGCAAGACTGCGCCGCAAATCGCCAAAATCCGCTGAAAACGACTTTGACGTCATTGAGCGCATTTGAAAGTGTCACTTTGCATCCTGTGCGGGTTCCACAAAGACCTGCACCTGCTCCGGTCGCAGCCGGTAGCCATGCCAGGCAAGGTTTTCAACAAGATCGGAACCTTCGGAGCCGAGAAGTGCTGCAAGCTTGCGGCGGAGCGACTGAATCCGCCGCCGGACGGTGCTTTCATCAGCAAGCTTCCAGCGATCGAGCAAGACCCGGGCAGGCTGTGCCGGGTAGTCTTCCGGCATCAGGCCGCACCCGGCGGCTTTGAGATGCGCCTCGGCAAGCGTGACAAACGTCAGGTAATCTGTGCCCCTAAGGATGCCAAGGTTTTCGACATGCACGGCCTTTTGGTG
Organism: Paracoccaceae bacterium; assembly: GCA_031401675.1. Classification (GTDB taxonomy): domain Bacteria; phylum Pseudomonadota; class Alphaproteobacteria; order Rhodobacterales; family Rhodobacteraceae; genus JANNRR01. The sequence goes on along the minus strand of JANNRR010000057.1, from coordinate 93,962 downwards.
GCGATCAATCCGGAATGTGTGTTGCGGCGGCCCGGCAATCGTGGCCGCGTCGCCTTGGCCAGGGGCCGACGTGCCCGTCTCGACATCCGCAGAACGGTACATGGCCAAAAGCGATGTGGCGGCAATGGGCTCTTGGATAACGGCTGAAAGCGCCGCATCCATGACCGAGGTGACGGCAATACCGTGCCGCCGATGCAGATCAACGAGCCGCAGGAGCGTCGTGGTTGGATCGCCACCGGCATCGGAGACGACTCGGGCCAACTCGCCGTAGCGGGCGAGAAACGCCGCCGGCGTGAAACTCCGGAAGGCCCGCGCATTGCGAACATAGGCGAGCGCGATCTCGCGGTCCTGAACGGTCGGTCTTGCATCGGTCATCAGATCAAGCAGATAGGCCTCTTCGGGGTCGAGACGTTCCAGCCCGGCACTCAGCACCGCGAACCGCCGATCAATGCACTGCGAACAGCGCCCGCAATGTGGTTTGGCGATGGTCAGGTTATGGACATCGGCACAGCTGCGGGTGTGGAGGATCTGATCGCCAAATCCCAACGTGTTGATTCGCCCAACGATTTCAGTCTTTGTTCGCCAGAAATAGGGGTTCACCACGTCGAACTCCTTGTCCAGAACGGCCGTGAACAGCGCACTCATCAGCCGAAGCGTGCGCGGATGCGTGGTGCGAGTTGCCCGTGAGCCGACGACCTGCGCCACCGGCGGCAGATTGAGACTGACGACACCGTTCTCGTAAAAATGCACCCGCGAAAGCCCATGGGCATCGGCCGCAGCGAGTCCGAGGACCGCGAACAGGAACGAGCGCGTCCTATGCGATCCTTCGCGGTTGGTGCCTTTGACCAGTTGCGCATGCACCGGCATGCGCAGAATCTTTCCTGGGCCGACCCGTTTCCTGAGTTCTGCCGCCAGATCGCTCTGCACCTTGGCGATCTTGGTCGAGGAATGGTGGCTGACCAGGGCAACCTTGTTGCCACGTTCGATCAACTCCTCCAGTGCACCCGCATATGAATCGAGCCCGCCCGAGAACATCACGACCGCATCGGGCCGCAACGCCTGTTCCAGCCCGAACTCGAAACAACCGGCGACCTCATGCGGACGGCTATGCGCGACAAAGCGAAAGAGGAATTGATCGTCCGAGAGAAACTCAAGCATGGAGACCAGAGCGGTCACAACTTCGGGACGCTGCCAGAGGCCGAGAGCGCGCACCGGAACTTCCAAGCAAAAATGACGCCGCCAACGGGCGCCCATTCCCTCGTCGGTCTTGCCGCCGCGCGACACCGCCGCATCTGCGGCATAGACATAGGCGGCGATCTCGATGAGGTCGGCAATGACATCCGGAAGATCCTTCAGCAGGCTGCGGCTGACTTCGGCAATACGGAGCCGCACCGCATGCCCCTTGCCATTCAGCAAGAACCGCAGGCGCTCGCCCTTGGCGGGGAGCCCGAGTTCGCGCCCGCACAGAACCTCGATGTCACGCGGCATCCCGGCGCCGTCCGAGTTCGCCGCACAGCTTGCGGAAAGCAAAATCCGCAAATCGGGCAGTCTTTGCCGCCGTCAGGCCGTCGCCCTGCCAGATCGTCTTGCCATACCAACCCCCGGCGAACGCCTCGACAATCCGTGAGGCTTCCCAAGCATGGGTTGCAAGTGCCTGATCAAACAGAACGCGATCCGCGTCGCTTGCGAACCTGAGGCCCGGACCGGTGTGATTGGCCAGTTCCCGGCTCAGATAATAGCCCAAGGTCTTTTGAGTCAGGCGGGCAAAAAAGACGCGTGCGAATGATCCGAAGCGATCACCGCCCGCCAGCCGGGCAAGTTCGCGTCTGATCTCGGCGGGCGTCGGCATAAAGAGCGACGGCAGATTGCGGTCGAACTCAACCGCCAGTGCCTCGACCAGCGCCATCTGCGCCAATTCTCCAAGATCAGACCTCGCACCAGCGGCGCTTGCCCTGGCATCGATTGCCGCCGAGACCCCGGCCAGCAAGGCAGGTACCGACTCTGTGGCGTCACCTGTGATGCCAATGCCCGCCAAAGCTTCCGCAAACCCCGGGGCCCGTGCCAGAAGCGGCAGTTCGACCATGAATTGCGCAGCGATTTGAAAGCCGGAATCTGATCCGGCATGCGATAGGGCGGACTCGACCGCCAGCGCCGAAGCTTGCGCGACCTCGGCCACAGACGCGCTTGTCTCAAGCATCGCCACAACGTCGCGCCACCGCTTCGATTGCGGCAGGGTTCCAAGCCGGACATGGCCCAAATCTGCGCTCCAGTTGCCTAACCCCATGAAGCGCCCAACGCCCTTCAACTGGCAAGCGGAAAACATCGTGATGGACCCCTGAAGCTTACCCCTCGCTTACCCGGGTAAGTTTCTAGGAATTGATTACTCTGATAAGTGCTTGTCTTTATTGGCTCCGGCGGTAGGGATCGAACCTACGACCAATTGATTAACAGGCAACCGCCTGTAAGGACCGTCGGAACGGGGCGAACAGGCGAGAAGCCCAAGCCATTTTTGTCAAGACTTGAAATTACCGGACCATGCCACTATCCACGGGCTCCAGGTACGGCAAGTTGTCGAACAAGTGACTAAATAAGTGACTAGCGCCGCTAAGTCATTGAGGCCCCGTAGCTCAGGGGATAGAGCGGCCGCCTCCTAAGCGGCAGGTCGGTGGTTCGAATCCACCCGGGGTCGCCAACTGCCGGACACCGAATGGCCGGGCGGCTGCGGGTCGGCAACCGCTGCCCTAGCCCTCTTCCGTGTCCAGTGCGCGCGGCGGCGCGCCGTCGATGAAATTGCCCAGCCGTTCCAGCCCGGGGATGTGTACGCACAGCACCCGGAACACCACCAGCAACGGCACCGCCATGATCATCCCCATCGCCGACCACAACCACGCCCACAGCGCCACCGCCAGGAACACCACAACGGTGTTCATCTCCAGCCGGCGCGACAGAAAGTACGGCGTGACGAACTGGCCCTCGAGCGTGGTCAGGCCCAGAAAGGTGGCCCCGATCAGCAACGGCGTCACAAAGCCGTCCAGCGACACCAGCGCCACCACCGTCACCATCACCGTGCCGGCAATCGCCCCCAGGAACGGAATGTAGTTCAGCACGAAGCCCAGCATCCCGAACATCGCAGGTGCGGGCATGCCCCAGGCCCACATGGCCAGGCCGGTAGACAGACCCAGCCCGGCGTTGATCATCGATATCGTGCCAAGATAGCTGCCCAGACTGTCCTCGATGGCGCGCATCGCGGCATAGGCCCGGCGCTTCTGTCCCATGCTGGAAAAGCTTTGCACGATGCGCAGGTACAACAGATCGCCGGAAGAGATCAGGAAGAACAGCAGGACCAGCGTGAACAGGACCTGCCCCAGAAATCCCGGCGTCAGGCTCAGAACACCCATCACCATGCCACTGGCCTCGGGTGGCGCCAGGATGCCGCCTGCCACAGCATCGCCCGCCGACAACTGGTCGATCTTGTCGACCGCATCCTCGATCCCTTTCATCGAGAGGCGAAGACTGGAGATCTTGTCCTCCAGCCGCGTACTGATTTCGGGCAGGGCTTCGATCATCCGGCTGGCCGGGCCGGTGATCACCAGACCAAGCAGGCCGACAATCCCGATCATTCCCAGCGTCACCAGCGTTGCCGTAACGGTGGCCGACAGGCCGCGGTCGGCCATGAACCGGCGCAACGGTACGAACACAAAGAACAGCAGCACCGCCATCGTGGTCGGGATCAGGAATTCCCGCGCGGCTGCAACGGCGCTGAACGCCAGGATCAGAAAGATGCCGATCAGCGCCCAGTGCGGGGTCGGACGCAGATCGGCGAAGGTGTCCGGCGCGACGGTCGGCGGTTCGGCGATGGGGGCGGTTTCGGTCACAGCCATGGCAGCCTCGCAGTCTTCGGGGGGGGGGCTGCCTGCGCCGCAGCCGGAAAGATGCGCAATCCGGCGGGCACCTACAGCATCCGGATCACATCCTTGGCCACGGCCAGCATGTAGCCCTTGCGCGCGATGTTCTTGACCAGAAGCTCGGTGACCATCTGATTGCCCAGCATGTCGCGCAGCCGCTTGATCCGCATTGCCCCCGCCGCCTCGTCGCAGTCCACCGGGTCGCGGCCGGAAATCACGCCCTCGATCTCGGCCCCCGACATCACGTCGCCGTCCATGCGTGCTTCGGCCAGCACCGACAGCGTCTCGATGGCGGCTTCGGTCAGCTTGAATTCCATGTTGTTCAGATACACGGTGTTTTCGCCCCGGCTGATCAGCAGCGACGATACCTGTATGCCGGACTGTTGCAGTTCGGTCATCCGCCGGTTCAGCGCCACGATCATCACCAGAAACACCAGTGCCGCCACCAGAAGCGCCGTGGCGAACACCAAGAGCACAAAGATCACCGTGCGATAGGTGTCGAAGGTTTCGGAAAAGGTGGTGCCGGACTGCGCCAGAATCTCCAGAAGCTTCACGTCGGTGCCAGAGGTCAGCCCGTCATTCTCGACGAAAATCCGTTCCACCCGGGCGTTGAAGGCGTTGGCGTCGGGCAGGTTCAGAAACAACAGTACCGCCGCCCCGAACAGAATGACGACAATCGCCGCCAGTCCCAGGATCACCACCCGGTTGCCCGGCAGCCGTGCATCAATAGCGGAGGAAATACGGCCCGGCACTGTCCTTCCTTTCCGCCAACCCCTCGCGGTCAAAGATGGCAAGAACATTCAGCAACGTCCAGCCATCCGATGCGATCCGCTGCGCGATGCCGGCGGCGGCGCGCTGGCGGTCGCAGTCGGCATCGGTCAGCGCGATCACACCATAATGCAGACGTAAGGGATTGTCCTGCTTGGCCTTGTAGTCGGCAAAGCATTCGGCCTGGGCGGGCAGGGCAAGGCCGGTCATCAGCGTCAGGGCAAGGGCCAGATTGCGGGCCAAAGTAGAGGTCATGGTAGGGGTCAGGGTGCGGGTCATCATGGTGCCACCCTGAACCCAGCCGCCCGGCTAATCAATATCGGCCACGCTGTCCGGCGCGGTTATCCGATAGCGGGCAGGCGATATTGCCTAGCTTTCGCCGATTCCCGCATGTTCGTCGCATCGCTTTCCGCCGGATCGTCCGGCACAACCTGAAAGGACCGCGATCATGACGCTGCGTTCCACCCTGACGGCTGCAATTGCCTCGGTGGCCATTGCCTTCACCGGGGTCACCCCTGCCGCCGCCGACCCCGATCAGCGCGACTTTCTGGCGGCCCTGGCCGGTCTTGCCGCGCTGGCGATCATCATCAACAACTCGCGCGAACGTGACCGGCCGGTGCCATTGCCCAATCCCGGCGGTGGCGGTGGTGGTGGCGGCGGTGGCCAGAATGGCCGTTTGCCCGCGCACTGCGCCATCGACATCCAGACCAAGTATGGCTGGCAGAAAGTCTACACCGAACAGTGTCTGTGGCGCGCCGGCTACACCCGCAACCTGCCCGACCGGTGCAAGCTGCGCGTCCGCGGCGAGAACGGCTGGAACCAGGTCTACACCGAATACTGCCTGCGCAAGAATGGCTACTGAGCGGGCAATGCGTTGAGGCAAGATGCCGCCGGATCGCAAGTCGGCCCGGCGGACCTGCCAGCAGTGGTGCGGCACGCCGCAAGCGTGCGGCACCGAAACCGGGGCGGGGGGAACCAACCCCCCGCCCTTTTGCCGTTGCGGCAGCCGGACGCGCGCGCCATACCCGGGCCATGACGCCGGAGCGCCCCGATTTCCTCTATGAAACCGCCGCCATGTCAGCCGGTGCCCTGCGCGTCGCCGGCGTGGACGAGGCTGGGCGCGGGCCGCTGGCCGGGCCGGTGACAGCAGCGGCGGTGCGCCTGAACCCCGACCGCATCCCGCTTGGCCTGAACGATTCCAAGCGGCTCAGCCCGGCCCGGCGGATGTCGCTGGCGGCGCAGTTGTTGGAATGGGCCGAGGTTTCGGTGGCCCATGCATCGGTGGACGAGATCGATACCCTGAACATCCTGCGCGCCAGCCATCTGGCGATGACGCGGGCGCTTGACGGGCTTTGCCCGGGCCCGGACTACGTACTGATCGACGGCAACCTGCTGCCGCGCGGGTTGATGCTGCCGGCGCAGGCCATCGTCAAGGGCGACGCCCGCTGCCTGTCGATTGCCGCCGCGTCGATCGTTGCCAAGGTGATGCGCGACCGCATCATGGTGGATTTGGCGCAACAGCACCCCGGCTATGGCTGGCACCACAATGCCGGTTACCCCACGGCCGAACACCGGGCGGCGCTGAAGCGCCTGGGGCCAACCCCACACCATAGGCGTTCATTCCGGCCCGTCCACAACATCTTGTATCAAGAATTTTCTGCAGGCGAGTGATTCATGATAAAACCGTAACCGATTGATTCATAAAGAATTTGACGGCGAATCAGCAATGACTCATCTTGGGTGCAACCAACGGCGCAGCAAAGCGCGGGGCAGAGGCAGACAAGATGACGATGCAACAACCGGTGGCCCCCGTGCTGCCGCTCAATCAGATTCTGGCCGGGGATTGCGTGCAGGTGATGCTGTCGCTGCCGCCGGCGTCGGTCGATCTGATCTTTGCCGACCCGCCCTACAATCTGCAACTGCGCGGCGACCTGCACCGCCCCGACAATTCGCTGGTCGATGCCGTCGACAATGACTGGGACCAGTTCGCCAGCTTCGACAGCTATGACCGCTTCACCGAGGCCTGGCTGGCCGCCGCCCGCCGGTTGCTGAAACCGAACGGCGCGATCTGGGTGATCGGCTCGTATCACAACATCTTCCGGGTCGGCGCGGCGCTGCAGGATCAGGGGTTCTGGCTGTTGAACGACGTGATCTGGCGCAAATCCAACCCGATGCCGAACTTTCGCGGCAAGCGCCTGACCAACGCGCATGAAACCCTGATATGGGCGTCGAAACAGCAGGAAAGCCGCTACACCTTCAACTACGAGGCGCTGAAGGCGCTGAACGACGGCATCCAGATGCGCTCTGACTGGGTGCTGCCGCTGTGTACCGGGCATGAGCGGATCAAGGACGCAGCAGGCGACAAGGCGCACCCGACGCAAAAACCGGAAAGCCTGCTGCACCGCATTCTGGTTGCCACCAGCAACCCCGGCGACGTGGTGCTGGACCCGTTCTTCGGCACCGGCACCACCGGGGCCGTCGCCAAGATGCTGGGCCGCGATTTCATCGGCATCGAGCGCGAGGAAGCCTACCGCCACGTCGCCGCCGAGCGCATCGCCCGCATCCGCAAGTTCGACCGCGCCGGGCTGGACGTCACCGGCTCGAAACGCGCCGAACCGCGGGTGCCGTTCGGTCAGGTGGTGGAACGCGGCATGCTGAGCCCTGGCGAGGTGCTGTTGTCACCGCGCGGCGTCGCCGCCAGGGTGCGGGCCGACGGCACGCTGGTTGCTGCGGATGCCACCGGCTCGATCCATCAGGTCGGGGCCGCGCTGGAGGGCGCGCCAAGCTGCAACGGCTGGACCTACTGGCAGTGCAAGCGCGATGGCAAGCTGATCTCGATCGACTGGTTCCGCCAGCAGATCCGCGCCGAGATGGAGGCTGACCAGCAAACCCGCCCCAACTGACCCAACAGAATCAAAAGTGGTTACCGCCAGTGCCAGTGGCCCAGCCATGGCACGACCTTGCCCCGTCCTGTCCTCCCATGACATCAGGACGGGGCATTTTTCCGGCCTCAGCCCCAGTCCAGCACCACCTTGCCGCTAGAGCCGCCGCGCATTTCGGCGAAGCCCTGCACGAAATCGTCGACCCCGAAGCGGTGGGTGATGACCTCCCGCACATCCAGCCCGTTTTGCAGCATGGCGATCATCTTGTACCAGGTCTCGAAGATCTCGCGGCCATAAATGCCCTTGATCGTCAACGCCTTGAAGACGATGCGCGTCCAGTCGACCGGTGCCGGTTTCGGCGGGATGCCCAGCATGGCAATGCGCCCGCCCATCACCATCGCCCCGACCATGCTGTCAAATGCCGCCGGTGCGCCCGACATTTCCAGCCCGACATCAAAACCCTGCGCCATGCCCAGCGTGCCGATCACCGATTTCAGATCGGTCTGTGCCACATTCACCGGCGTTACATCGGCGACCCGGCCGGCCAGCGCCAACCGGTCCGGATTGATGTCGGTGATCACCACATGCCGCGCCCCGATATGGCGGCAGACCGCCGCCGCCATGATGCCGATCGGCCCGGCGCCGGTGATCAGCACATCCTCGCCGATCAGATCGAACGACAGCGCCGTATGCACCGCGTTGCCCAGGGGATCGAGGATCGCCCCGATCTCGTCGTCGATCTCGTCCGGCAGCGGCACCACATTGAACGCCGGCAGCCGCAGGTATTCTGCAAATGCCCCGGGTTCATTCACCCCGATGCCACGGGTTTCGGGGTCGAGGTGAAAGCGTCCCGACCGGCTCTGGCGGCTGTGCTTGCCGATCAGATGCCCTTCGCCCGATACCCTCTGGCCCAGGGTCAGATCAGTGACATCGCGCCCCAGTTCCACGATCACCCCGGCAAATTCATGCCCGGTGATCAGCGGCACCGGCACCGTGCGCTGCGCCCAGTCGTCCCAGTTCCAGATATGCACATCGGTGCCGCAGATGCCGGTCTTGCGCACCTTGATCAGCACGTCGTCCGGTCCGATTTCCGGCACCGGCTCGCGGCGCATCCACAAGCCCTCGCGCGGCTCGGATTTCACCAGAGCCTTCATCGTGTTGGCCGCCATCAGATCACCCCCACGGCTTTGCCGGCCACGGCAAACGCCGCCAGCGCCTGATCCAGATCGGCGCGGGTCAGCGCCGCGTTCATCTGCGTCCGGATCCGCGCCCGCCCCTTGGGCACCACCGGAAAGAAGAAGCCCGCCACGAATACCCCCTGCTCGAACAACTGCGCCGCCATGTCCTGCGCCAGCCGCGCATCGCCCAACATCACCGGAATGATCGGATGCGCGCCGGGCAACAGGTCAAACCCCAGCCGCGTCAGCCCGGCCCGCCAATAGGCCGCATTGTCAAACAACTGCGCCCGCAGATCATCCCCGGCCTCGACCAGCCGCAAGGCCGCCAGCCCGGCCGCCACCACCGCCGGCGGCAGCGCGTTGGAAAACAGGTAGGGCCGCGCCCGTTGCCGCAAAAGGTCGATTACCGGCTGCGGCCCGGCAACATAGCCGCCCAGTGCCCCGCCCAAGGCCTTGCCCAGGGTTCCGGTCAGGATATGCACGCCAGCGCCTACGCCGAAATGCGCCGGCGTGCCGCGCCCGCCGGGGCCCATGAAGCCGGTGGCGTGGCAATCATCCACCATCACCACGGCATCATATTGCGCCGCCAGCACCGTCACCCCCGGCAGATCGGCCAGCGTGCCGTCCATCGAAAACACGCCGTCGGTCGCCACCATGATGAACCGCGCGCCCCCGGCCCGGGCGGCTTTCAGCTGCGCCTCCAGATCAGTCATATCGGACGTGGCATAGCGATAGCGTCGCGCCTTGCAAAGCCGGATGCCATCGATGATCGAGGCGTGGTTCAGCGCATCCGAAATCACCGCATCCTCCGGCCCCAAGAGCGGCTCGAACAGCCCGCCGTTGGCATCGAAACAGGCGGCGAACAGGATGGAATCGTCGCGGCCCAGATACCGCGCCAGCTCGGCCTCCAGTTCCCGGTGCAGATCCTGAGTGCCGCAGATGAACCGCACAGACGCCATGCCGTAGCCGTGGTCATCCATCGCCTGTTTCGCCGCTGCGATCAGCGCCGGATGGTTGGCCAGCCCCAGATAGTTGTTGGCGCACAGGTTGATCACCCGGTCATGCGCCCGCCCGTCCAGCGTCACCGAAATGCGCCCGCCCTGAGCCGAAGTGATGGCGCGCTCGCGCTTCATCAGGCCTTCGGCGTCGATCCCGGCAAGGGTCTGGTTCAGATGGTCAAGAAATGCGGTTGTCACGGTCGAACCTCCGTTTCCCGCCAACAGGACGCTATTCCCGCAGCCAGCACAAGCCGGGTCAGCCGCTGCCGGGCAGGGGATTGGTGCCCTTGTTGTAGGGCTGCCAGTCGGCGATCTCGGGATACCAGGCCTTGCGCCAGGCCCGCACGCGCGGGTTCATGATCCGCTTCCACAACGGCGGCACCATCGCCGCCGCCGTCATCAGCGGATAGCCGAACGGCAACTGCGGCGCCTCGTCCGGCGGATAGGTCTGCAACAGCGGAAAGCGCCGGTCGGGCTTGTAATGGTGATCGGAATGGCGCTGCAGGTTGATCAGCAGCCAGTTCGAGGCCCGGTGCGCCGCGTTCCAGGAATGGCGCGGCTGCACATGTTCGTACTTGCCGCCGCCCAGGTGTTTGCGGGTCAGCCCGTAGTGCTCGATGTAGTTCACCAGTTCCAGCTGCCACACCGCGACCAGCGCCTGAAAGGCAAAGAGCCCCAGCCCCGGCCAGCCGCCCAGCGCCAGCGCAAGCCCGGCGAACAGCGCCTGCAACGCCATGTAGCGCCAGAACGGATTGCTGCGATGCCACGGGCCCAGCCCCTTGCGGGCCAGCATCGCGGCCTCGGCCTTGAGTGCCGAGGCGAAACATTGCCAGAGCACCCGCGGAAAGAACCGGTGGAACCCTTCGTTATAGCGCGCCGTCACCGGGTCGCGGGCAGTGCCGACATACAGGTGATGCACCCGCAGATGCTCCGACCGGAAATGGCCATAAAGCACCGTCGCCAGCAACAGATCGCCTAGCCAGCGCTCGGCGGCACTTTTCTGATGCATCAGCTCATGGCTGTAATTGATGCCGATGCTGCCCGAGATGACGCCGATGCCGAAGAACAGCCCCATGATCTCCGGGCCCGACAGATGCTCGGCCCGGGTGGCATACCAGATCATGCCAAAGATCAGCGCGAACTGCAGCGGGAACCAGATCAGGGTGACCAGCCGGTACCAGAACAGATCGGCCGTCGGTGTCGACGTATCGGCATTGTCCAGATTAAGCCCGGTCAGTGCATCCAGCAGCGTGAACATGCCCCAGCCATAGGCGGGCAGCAGCAGCACGGTCCAGCCGCCCTGCACCGCGCCAAGAATGGCCAGCGGAATCAGCGTCAGTGACGACCAGAACGGCAGGGCACTCTGCAGATGCGTTGCCGGTGACACATGGGCCATGCCGGTCCTCCTCAGGCCCATCATACCGCAGCGCGGGCCGCACTCAATGCGGCTGAAACGCCGTTTGCGCCCGGTGGTTGCAGGGCCGTTTGCGTCTGCGGCGGCAGGGCCGCCTGCGCAACGTCGAACACCTTGCGCATCACGGTTGGCAGATCGGCGGGGCGGAAGTCTGACGGGGCGTGAAAATCGCCCCGGTTTGGTGCGCCGTGCAGCGTCAGGGCGGCAACCTGCACCCGCAGCCGCAGGTGGAAATGGGTGAATGTGTGCCGCACCTCGCCCGCGTCCCGCCACAGGCCCGCGACCGGGGCCTTTGGGGCAGGGGCCTCCCCCCAGTCAGTCCCCGGCCAGCCCAGCATGCCGCCCAGCAGTCCCCGGTCCGGCCGCCGCTCCAACAGCCAGGCGCCGTCGCTGCGCCGCCCGACATAGGCCACACCGACCCGCACCGGCTTTGGCACCTTTGCCAGCCGGCGCGGCAGCACCGCCGCGATCCCGGCCGCCCGCGCCGCACAGGCATGCTGCCACGGGCAGAGCGGGCAGTTGGGGGATCGCGGCGTGCAGATCGTCGCCCCCAGGTCCATCACCGCCTGCGAATGATCGCCGGGGCGGACCGCCGGGGTCAGCCCCGCCGCCAGCGCCGTCAGGTCGCGCTTGGCCTGCGGCAGCGGCACCTCGACCGCGAACAACCGGGCCATCACCCGCTCGACGTTGCCGTCCACCACCACGGCCGGTTCGTCAAAGGCAATCGCCGCCACCGCCGCCGCCGTATAGGGCCCGACCCCGGACAGGCCCAGCAGCCCGGCCCGGTTGTCCGGAAACACGCCGCCATGATGCGCAACCACCGCCCGGGCGCATTTCAACAGGTTGCGCGCCCGAGCGTAGTAGCCAAGCCCGGCCCATTCCGCCATCACCTCGGCATCCGTCGCCGCCGCCAGATCGAAAACCGTCGGCCAGCGGGCGGTAAACCGCAAGAAGTAGGCGGTCACCGCCGCCACCGTCGTCTGTTGCAGCATGACCTCGGACAACCAGACGCGGTAGGGATCGGGCCGCATCCCGCGCTTGCCGTCGCCCGGTGAAACCCGCCACGGCATGACGCGGGCATGGCTGTCGTACCAGCGCAGCAGGGCGGCACTCAGATCGGCAGCATCGTCACGCAATCTTTATTCCCCCCGACGCGGCATTGGGCTGGCAAGCCGCCCGGTTGCCGGTAGAATAGGGCGAACGCAAGGATTGGCCAGATGCAACCGCCCAGACCCACCCGCCGGATGCGCGGCTTTGAGCCTGCCTCGGGGCTGCTGCGCGAACCGATCCGCGCGGCGGGCGAGAAACGCGGCTTTGCGGTGACCCGGCTCTTGACGCACTGGGCCGAGATTGTCGGCGAGGATGTGGCGCGGATCGCCCGTCCGATCAAGATCGGCTACAGCCGTGACGGCTTCGGCGCGACGCTAACGCTGCTGACCACCGGCTCCGCCGCACCGATGCTGGACATGCAGAAACCCAAGATCAAGGAACGGGTGAACGCCTGCTACGGCTATTCCGCCATCACCCGCATCCTTATCACCCAGACCGCGCCGACCGGCTTTGCCGAAGGCCAGGTGGAGTTTGCCGCCGCGCCGAAACCGGTGCCGCTGCCCGACCCGGCCGTCCTGCAGAAAGCCGTCGCCACCGCCGCCATCGTGCAGGATGCCACGCTGCGCGCTGCCCTGGAAGCCCTGGGGCAAAACATCCTGACCCGCCCGACAAGATAGAGAGGCCATCGACATGACACGGAAATTTGCAGCCGCAGCCCCGGCAGCCGCCCTGGCGCTGGCGCTGATCGCCGGCGGGGCCTGGTGGGCCAACCAGCCGCAGGATACCACATCTCGGCAACTGCTGGGTGCGGCCGAGGCTGAAACCACCACCGCCACCAGCGAAACCGCCACCGCCCCGGCCACCGAAACCGCCGCCGTAGCGGGCGAACTTGACCCGGCGCTGTTGACCGACCGCACGCTTGGCAACCCCGATGCTCCGATCAAGGTCACCGAGTATGCCTCGTTCACCTGCCCGCACTGTGCCAACTTCCACACCGAGGTATTCAAGGACCTGAAGACGAACTACATCGACACCGGCAAGGTGTTCTTTACGTACCGCGAGGTTTACTTCGACCGCTTCGGCCTGCTGGCCGGCATGATTGCGCGCTGCGCCGGGCAGGACCGGTATTTCGGCTTTGTCGATACCTACTATACCACGCGCGACACCTGGCTGAACTCCGAAGACCCGGCGGTCATCGCTGATAACCTGAAGCGGATCGGGCTGACCGGGGGCATGAGCATCGCGGCGGCCGACGCCTGTCTGATCAACCAGCCGCTGGCCGAGGCGCTGGTGACGAACTTTCAGGCCAACATGCAGGCCGACGGTATCGAAGCCACCCCCACCTTCCTGATCGACGGGGTCAAGTTCAAGAACATGGGCTACGACGAGTTCGCCAAGGTTCTGGACGAAAAGCTGCAGTGACACCGCTGCACGGCATCAAGGTCGTCGAACTGGCGCGCATCCTTGCCGGGCCATGGGCGGGCCAGACCCTGGCCGACCTAGGGGCCGATGTCATCAAGGTCGAGGCGCCCGAGGGCGACGATACCCGCCGCTGGGGCCCGCCGTTCATCGACCGCAGCACCGATGGCGGCACTGACCGCTCGGCCGCCTATTTCCATGCCGCCAATCGCGGCAAACGCTCCATCATCGCCGATTTCCGCACGGCGGCGGGGCAGCAGACTGTGCGCGACCTGATCGCCGACGCCGATGTGCTGATCGAGAATTTCAAGGTCGGCGGGCTGGCGAAGTACCGACTGGACTACGACAGCCTGCGGGCGGTCAATCCGCGGCTGATCTATTGCTCGATCACCGGCTTTGGCCAGACCGGCCCCTACGCCCACCGCGCCGGCTACGATTTCATCATTCAGGGCATGTCCGGGATGATGAGCGTGACCGGCGAACCAGACGGGCAGCCGCAAAAGGTCGGCGTGGCCGTGGCCGACATCATGACCGGTGTCTATGCCGCAACTGCGATCCTGGCGGCGCTGCATCAGCGCGGGCAAACCGGGCCGGGGCAGCAGATCGACATGTCGCTCTTGGACGTCGCGACCAGCGTCATGGCCAATCAGGCGATGAACTATCTGGCCACCGGCACTGCGCCGGGCCGGATGGGCAACGCCCACCCCAATCTCGCGCCCTATGCCGTGTTCACCTGCGCCGACGGCTGGATCATCCTGGCCACCGGCAACGACGGGCAGTTTCAGCGGCTGTGTACCGTGCTGGCCCTGCCCGACATGGCGGCCGATCCGGCCTTTGCCAGCAATGCCGACCGGCTGGCCAACCGCGCCGAACTGACCCGCAGGGTGACCGCCGCCACGCTCAACTGGCGCAAGGCCGACCTGTCGGCGGCGTGCGAGGCGGCAAACGTCCCGGCCGACCTGATCAACGATCTGGCCGCCACCTTTGCCGACCCGCAGGTGATCCACCGCGCGATGCAGATCGCCCCCGAAGGCGTGCCGGGCGTCCGCTCGCCCTTCAGCTTTTCCGGCGCGTCGCTGGCGCTTGACCGCGCCGCCCCGAGGTTGGGGCAGCACCGCGAGGCCATTCAGGCCGACCTGAAACGGACCTGAGGTCGCGCTAGTCGTCGCCGCCGCCGACATTGGCCGCGGTGATCAGCACCGTCGGCACATAGATGACGCTTTGCCGCAACGTGCCGCCGCCCAGCACCAGTGCCACTGTATCCGCCGTGGTCGCCCCGATCCCGGCAAAGTCCTGCGCCACCGACGCCTCGAAGTTGCCGCCCGCCGCAATCGCCTCGCGTGCCTGCGGGTTGGCGTCGATGCCGGTGATGACGATGCCCTCGCCCTGCCGCCCTGCCGCCTCGATCGCCTGCAGCGCGCCAAGAGCGGGTTGATCCCACGCCGCCCAGACCGCCTTGATCGATCCCGGCTCGGGATTGGCGGCCAGAATCGCCTCCATCTTGGCGCGGCTGTCGGCAATGCCGCCGTCATCGACGTTCGGGGTGATCCGGTCCAGCACCTTGATGTCGGGGAAATTGGCGAACACCGCATCGGCGATCACGCCGCGCACCTGCACCGGCGGGAACGGGTCAAAGGTGAACATCACCACATTACCGGCCCCGCCGATGCGGTTGGCGACATAGACGGCGGTTTCCGCCGCCATCGCATAACCGTTGGAGGTGATGTTGGCCCGGATCAGCGGGTCCGACCCCGCATCCATGCCAAACACCGGAATCCCCGCATCCGCCGCCGCCTGCAGCCCGGCCCCGACCTGCGCCGGATCGACGTTGATGACGATGGCATCGACCCCCTGCGTCACCGAATCCTCGATCCGCGCGATCACGGCAGCAACATCGCCCGCCGTATCAATCACGTTGACCTCCCAGCCCAGTTCCGCCGCCCGGCCCTGAAACGCCTCGACATAGAACTGCGTGCCGGGCTGCGCCAGATAGGGCGTGATCACCGCCACCTTCTCGGCGAACGCCGCCGGTGCCAGCGCCAGTGTCGCCAATGCCAGTGTTGCCAGACCCATGCCGCGCTTGAATTTCATCGCCATCTTGGCTTCCTCCCCAGGATTTCATTTCGCTTGCGGCCCCATCTTTGGCAGGCCAGTCTGGCCGCGTCCAGCGGTTATAGGCGGGGAAACGGTGGCCAGAACCCTGATCGGCATCGACATCGGCACCACCTCGGTCAAGGCGGTGATGATCGACCTTGCCGGTCGTCGTCTGGCCGGGTTTGCCGCACCGTATCCGACCCGCCGCCCCGGCCCCGGCCGGGTGGAACAGGACCCTGCCGACTGGCTGGCACTGGTGACTGCCGCCCTGACCGGCTTTGCCGCCCACGCCGACCGTGGCCAGGTGCAGGCGGTGGGCTTTGCCGGTCAGGTCAATACCCATGTGTTCGCCGATGCCGGCCACGCCCCGCTCTGCCCGGCGCTGGTCTGGCAGGATCAGCGCGCTGCCGCTGCCGGGGCGGCGCTCGAGGCCGGCATTGCCGCCGCCGACAAGCTCGCATGGCTCGGGGCAGCGATTCCACTCGATGCCAGCCACGCGCTGTCGCGGATGGCGTGGATGGCGGCGCACCACCCCGACCTGTGGCAGCGGACGGTGCAGCTGATGGCCCCGAAGGACTGGGTGATTGCCAGGCTGACCGGGGTGGTGCTGGCCGACCCGGTGGCCTCGATCGGCCTTGTCGGTCCCGACCTGCGCTATGCCGCGCCGCTGCTGGCGCGGGTGCCGGGCGCGGCGGCGCGGCTGGCAGCGCTGGCCGACCCGCTGTCGGTGGCTGGACCGCTGCTGCAAGGCGCGCTGGCCGGCACGCCAGTCGTGCTCGGCACCATGGATGCCTGGGCCAGCCTGTTCGGGGTCGGCGTCGCCCGGCCCGGGCAGGCGATGTATCTGTCGGGCACTTCGGAGGTGCTGGCGATGGTGTCGCCCCGGCGCATCGCCGTGCCCGGTGTCATCACCTTTCCCGACTGGGCCGGGATCACGCTGCATGCCGGGCCGACACAGGCCGGGGGCGGCTCGCTCGACTGGCTGGCGCGGCTGACCGGGCGCGGGGTGGCGGAGTTGTGCGATCTGGCGGCACCGGTCGGACCCGCCACGCCGTTGTTTCTGCCGCATCTGGAGGGTGAGCGGGCGCCGGTCTGGGATGCGGCGGCGCGCGCGGTGTTTGCCGGGTTGTCGGGGGCGACCGGGGTGGCCGATATGGCGGCGTCGGTGATGGAAGGCGTCGCCTTTTCCGCCCGTTGGGCGTTCGAGGCGGTCGAGGCGGCGGGCGGGGCGCGGGCCGACGAGATCCGGCTGGGCGGCGGCGGTGCGACGTCGGACCGCTGGTGCCAGACAAGGGCGGATGGGTTCGGGCGGCCGTTGCTGCGGATGCAGGGCGGCGATGCCGGTGCGGTCGGGGCGGCGGTGATGGCCGGGGTCGGCTGCGGCGCGCTGCCCGGGCTGGAGGTGGCGGCGGCGCAGCTGGTCCTGCCGGACCGGCTGTTTTTGCCGGACCCGACCGCCGCCAGGCTGGCCGAAGCGCGGTTTCAGGTCTGGCAGGATCTGTACCGGCAGGTCCGCCCGGTTCACGCGGCGCTGGCGGGGCTGGCGTAACACGCGTGTTATTCCTGTCAAGTATCTGAGATAAAATGATATTATTCGCCGCCTTAACTCGTTCTTAAAGGATTGAGGCCCGCGCCGGCCACCTGCTTCCACGCATTGTCTCGATCCATCCGGTGGCCACGATGGACACGGGCCGATCAGGCGAATGTCCGGGGGACATTCGTCCGGCCCATTGGCTGGAGGCGCATGCCGGAGGCAAAGGGAGGTTGGGCTGGGTTCAGTGTTCGGGAAATCGGGGCGCGCCTGGCTAGGCGGGCGCACACTACGCAACTGCCGAGCGGCAGGCAGGCGCGCCGCGGTTTGATTGAAATCAAATCGGGCAAGGAACAGGAATCAACCACCCGCACGCGCCATTGCGCGGTCCCAAACCTGGTCCGGTGCTCCCGCCAACAGCCACTGACCCCTAAGCCGTGATCCGCATGCTCATGCCGCCGTCGACGGCAAAGCATTCGCCGGTGATGAAATCGTTGCGGATCAGCTCGAGGATCAGCGACGATACATCCGCCGCCGTCCCCTCGCGCCGCAGCGGGATGCGGTTGGCGATGTTGTGCGCGCGGGCCGCCTCGGTCATCGCCGCGTGAAAATCGGTGCGGATGATGCCGGGGGCGACGACGTTGATCCGGATGCCCTCGGCGGCATGATCCAGCGCCAGCCCGCGCGCGATCTGCGGCAAGGCACCCTTGACCGCCTGATAGGCCGCCGCGTTCGGTACGCCCCGGAGCCCGGCAACGGACGAGATCAGGATCATCACGCCGCCGTGCGCTTTCAGATGTGGGTGGGCGGCGCGGAACAGGTGAAAGACCGCATGCACATGCGTCTCGAACGCACCCATCCAGGTGTCGGTGCTGATGTCGGTGATCTTGCCGGGCACGCCGCCCCCAGCTGAGTGGATCAAGATGTTGAGGCCGCCAAAGGCCCTGATCGTGGCATCAACTGCCGCCGCCGCGCCCGCCTCGCCCCTGATATCGCCGAAATGCGCGACGGCCTTGCCCTTGGCGTTGAGCCGCGCGAGCAGCGCCCGCGCCTCGGGCGTGTCATTGCGCCCGGTGATCACGACATTGGCCCCGGCGTCGATCAGGTCTTCGGCGACGCGGGCCCCGATGCCCCTGGTGCCGCCGGTGATCAGGGCTGTCTTGTGGGCGATGGGGTACATTGGGGGGCTCCGTGGGTAGGGTGTGCATTCATGCGCACCATTTTCAGGCATGGCAATGACGCAAAGCTCAAGTGAAAAGATGTGGTGCGCCTGAAGGCACACCCTACGATTGGCGGTATTTTCGGCCCAGGGGCATTCATCGCCCCCCTCACACCGCGCTGAATCCCCCGTCCACGAACAACTGCGCCCCGGTCACGAACTCGGCCTCGTCGCTGGCGAGGTACAAAGCCGCCCGCGCCACGTCCTCGGGCCGCCCCATCCGGCCCTGCGCGGCGCGGATGGCGGCGTCGGAGACATCAACCCCCAACGCCGACAGTTCCGCCACCTCGCGCGCGCCGTGCGGCGTTGCGATGAAGCCCGGGCAGACGGCGTTGCACCGTATCCCCCGGTCGCGGAACTCCACCGCGATGGCGCGGGCGAACATGTGGCAGGCGGCCTTGGTGGCATCATACAGCACCTCGTTCGGCGTGGCATAGACCGCCGAGATCGACGAGGTGCAGACGATGGCGCCGCCGCCCGCCGTCAGCATGTGCGGGATCACGGCGCGGGTCATCAGGTACATGCTTTTCACGTTCACCACGAACAGCGCGTCCCACTCCTCTTCCGTCGTCTCCAGAAACGGCTTTATCGTGATGGTGCCTGCATGGTTGAACAGCACGGTGGGCGGGCCGAGGGCAAAGGCGATGGTCGCGACCGCCCGCGCCACCGAAGCCGCCTGCGACACATCCGCCCCGGCAAAGGCGACCTTGTACCCCTGATCGCTCAACTCCAGCGCCAGCTTCGTCCCCATTTCCAGATTGCGGTCGACAATGCCCACCGCCGCCCCTTCCGCCGCAAACAGCCGCGCCGCCGCCGCACCGCAGCCCCCCGCCCCGCCCGAGATGATCGCCACCTTGCCCGCCAGCCTGTCGCCCATGCCACCCCCCGTTTCCGGCAATCCTAACCCCGGGGCGCGGGGCTGGCCAGCGGTTTGGCCAGCGGTTTGGCCAGCGGCCTCGGCAGCGGTCCGGCCAAAGGCCTGGCCCCAGGCCCGCCACCTGATGCGCCGGCCGCGGCCGCCGCTGCCATTTCCCCATGGTGCGCCGCCCGGTTTCCCGCTTATATCCCGGGCAAGGGCGACGAACGGCCAAGGGGGGCGCGATGCATCTGAGCCAGCTGACGGACGGCGGTGTGGTGGTGCGGCACGGCGATGTGGCGCGGCTGGTGCCGGGGGCCGGGACGATCCTCGGATTGGCGCAGGCGGCGATTGCGGCGGGCACCGGTCTTGCCGGCGAAG
The DNA here is from genome assembly GCA_031401675.1 of Paracoccaceae bacterium. GTDB lineage: Bacteria > Pseudomonadota > Alphaproteobacteria > Rhodobacterales > Rhodobacteraceae > JANNRR01. The sequence goes on along the minus strand of JANNRR010000057.1, from coordinate 74,267 downwards.
TCGCGCGGCATGGTGAAGGCGCGCCGGTCGATCTGGCCGGGCTCTTGGCCGCCGGGCGGCTGGACTGCCCGCTGCGCCACCCCGATCCGGCGCACATGCACATCACCGGCACCGGGCTGACCCACACCGGATCGGCCAACACCCGCGACGCCATGCATGCCGATGCCGCCGGCCAGACCGTTCAGAACTTGACCGACAGCATGAAGATGTTTCGCATGGGGCTGCAGGGTGGCAGGCCCGCCCCGGGGCAGACGGGCGTACAGCCGGAATGGTTCTACAAGGGCACCGGTCACGGCGCCATCGGCCCCCGGCGCGCCGCTTTGTTCGCCCGCCTTTGCGCTCGATGGTGGTGAGGAGCCCGAGATTGCCGCGTTCTACCTGATCGGGCCGGACGGCACGCCGTTCCGGGTCGGCTATACGCTCGCCAACGAGTTTTCCGACCATGTGACCGAGCGGATCAACTATCTGTACCTGGCGCATTCCAAGCTGCGCCCGGCCAGCTTCGGGCCGGAACTCTTGGTCGGCGATCTGCCCGCCGATGTGCGCGGGCAAAGCCGCATCCGGCGCGGCGGCGCGGTGATCTGGGAAAAGCCGTTCCTGTCGGGCGAGGCGAACATGAGCCACAGTCTGGCCAATCTGGAACACCACCATTTCAAATACCGCATTTTCCGCCAGCCCGGCGATCTGCATGTGCACATGTTCGGCACCGCCACGCTCAGCTTTGCCGACGGAATCAAACCCGAACCGGGCGATGTGTTCGAGATATCGTCGCCGGCCTTTGGCCTGCCGCTGGCCAATCCCCTGGGGGCGGAACCTGCCCCCGTCCCCCCTGTGCGCTCCCTCTGAAAGGACCGATCATGCCATTCAAACCCGCCGCATGGCCCCGCAAGCTCCGCAGTCAGGAATGGTTCGGCGGCACCGGCAAGGATGCGATCTATCACCGCAGTTGGATGAAGAATCAGGGCCTGCCCGCCGATCTGTTCGATGGCCGCCCGGTGATCGGCATCTGCAACACCTGGTCGCAGCTGACCCCGTGCAACGCGCATCTGCGCGATCTGGCCGAACGGGTGGCGCATGGCATTTTCGAGGCCGGCGGGCTGCCGATGGAATTCCCGGTGATGAGCCCTTCGGAATCTGCCTTCCGTCCCACCGCCATGATGTTCCGCAACCTATGCGCCATGGATGTCGAGGAATGCCTGCGCGGTCAGCCCATCGACGGCGTCGTGCTGCTGGCAGGCTGTGACAAGACCACACCGGCGCTGATCATGGGCGCGGCCTCGGTCGATATCCCGGCCATCCTCGTGTCCGGCGGGCCGATGCTGAACGGCTATTTCCGGGGCGAAGTGGTCGGGTCGGGCACCCACATCTGGAAATACTCCGAAATGGTGAAGGCCGGCGAGATGACGGCCGAGGAATTCGTCGCAGCCGAGGCCGGGATGAGCCGCAGCGCCGGGGCCTGCAACACCATGGGCACCGCCAGCACCATGGCATCGATGGCCGAAGCACTGGGCATGACGCTGTCGGGCAATGCCGCGATCCCGGCGGTGGATTCACGCCGCCGGGTCATGGCGCATATCACCGGGCGGCGCATCGTGCAGATGGTCAAGGATGACCTGAAGCCGTCGGACATCCTTACGAAACAGGCATTCGAAAACGCCATCCGGGTCAACGGCGCCATCGGCGGCTCGACCAACGCCGTGATCCACCTGCTGGCCATGGCGGGCCGAGTCGGCATCGATCTGAGCCTGGACGACTGGGACCGTTGCGGCCGCGATGTGCCGACCATCGTCAACCTGATGCCCTCGGGCAAATATCTGATGGAGGAGTTCTTCTATGCCGGTGGCCTGCCGGTGGTGATCCGCATGCTGGGCGAGGGCGGCAAGCTGCACAAGCAGGCGCTGACGGTCTCGGGCGGGCCGATCTGGGATGAAGTCAAGGAAGTGCAGAACTGGAACGAGGATGTGATCCGCCCGGTCGCCAACGCCCTGACCCAGCAAGGCGGCATCGCCGTGCTGCGCGGCAACCTGGCCCCCGGCGGCGCGGTGCTGAAACCATCCGCCGCCACACCGGCGCTGATGCAGCACAAGGGTCGCGCCGTGGTGTTCGAGGATATCGACGACTACAAGGCCCGCATCAACGACGAGGCGCTGGAAATCGACGAGACCTGCGTCATGGTGCTGAAGAACTGCGGCCCGCGCGGCTATCCCGGCATGGCCGAGGTCGGCAACATGGGCCTGCCGCCGAAGGTCCTGCGCAAGGGCATCACCGACATGGTCCGCATCTCCGACGCCCGCATGTCGGGCACCGCCTACGGCACCGTCGTGCTGCATGTGTCGCCCGAAGCGGCACACGGCGGGCCGCTGGCGGTGGTGCGCACCGGCGACATGATCGAATTGGACGTCGCCGCCCGCCGCCTGCATCTGGATATCACCGACGCCGAACTGGCCCGGCGGCTGGCGGCATGGCAAAGCCCGGTCCAGCGCCCGAACGGCGGTTATGCGCAACTGTACCACGATCACGTGCAGGGGGCCGATACCGGCGCCGACCTCGACTTTCTGATCGGCTGCCGTGGCAACGCCGTGGGGCGGGAGTCGCATTGAGCCATGCCGTGCCGCGAAAGCCCGCATTGAGCCACGCCGTGGCACGCCGAGGCACGATGAGACGCATTGAGGCGGCGGGCAGCGGGCGCTATCCTGCCGCCCGGCCCCTCCCGCCCGCAGACAGGAGCACAGCATGGACCTTGGTGCGTTTTCGGTCAGTCTGGCCGTCAAGGATATCGCCGCCTCGCGCCGCTTTTACGAAAAGTTCGGCTTTGCCGCCTTTGTCGGCGATCAGGAGCAGAACTGGCTGGTCCTGAAGAATGGCAGCCACGTCATCGGCCTGTTTCAAGGGATGTTCGACAAGAACATCCTGACCTTCAATCCCGGCTGGGACGCCAGCGCGCAACCGCTCGGGCGCTTTACCGACATCCGTGATCTGCAACGGCAGCTCCGGGCCGACGGGGTCGCCTTTGCCCAGGAGGCCGACGAGGCCACGACCGGGCCGGCCAGCTTCATGGTGGTCGATCCTGATGGCAACACGATCCTGTTTGACCAGCATGTATGAACCCGGCCCTGCGGCAGATCGTCTGCCGGCACGGATGCCCTTTGCGTAAAGGCGGACCTGAATGGCGTTCCCGATCACAGTCGTCGGCATCGGCAAGATCGCCCGTGACCAGCACCTGCCTGCCATCGCCGCCAACCCGGATTTCCGGCTGGCGGCGGCGGTGTCGCGCAATGACACGGTCGAAGGTGTGCCGAACTTCAAGACCATCGACGACTTTCTGGCGCATGGACCCGAGGGGGCGGTGTCGCTCTGCACCCCGCCGGCGGTGCGCACCGAAGCCGCGCTGAAGGTCATCGCCGCCGGCCGCGATCTGATGATCGAAAAGCCGCCCGCCGCCACCTTAAGCGAGATCGAGACCATCATCGCGGCTGCGAAGACCAAGGGCGTCAGCTTCTTCGTCACCTGGCATTCGCGATACGCCCCGGCGGTACCCGCCGCAAAAGCCTGGATGGCTGCCCGGCAGATCGACAGCATCGCCATCAACTGGCGCGAGGATGTGCGGCGCTGGCATCCCAATCAGGCCTGGATCTGGCAGCCCGGCGGCTTCGGCGTGCTCGACCCCGGCATCAACGCCCTGTCGATCCTGACCGAGATTCTGCCGGGCCCGATCCACGTGCGGAAAGCCCGGTTCGAGGTGCCGGCGAACGCCTTTACCCCGATCGGGGCCGAGATCAGCATGCAGGGGCGCGGCACGATCCCGATCGACGTGGTGCTGGACTGGCGGCAACAGGGGCCGCAGACCTGGGACATCTGGGTCAGGGCCGGGGCGCAGACCATGGCGCTGCATCAGGGTGGCGCGGTGATGGAGGTGGACGGCGTGGTGCAGCCGACCGGACCCGGGGCCGAATATCCGACGATGTACCGGATGTTCGCCGACATGATCCGGACCCGGACCTCGGACACAGACATTGCGCCGCTGCGGCTGTGCGCCGACGCCTGTCTGACCGGCAGCCACGTCGCCACCGAGGCGTTTCACGATTAGGCAGGGCCGCCCCCCAAGGCAAAGCAGTCACCCTGTCGCGGCAACCCGGCCTGCCGCCCGCCCCTGCCCGAGCGCGATCTTTGTTCCGCAAATATCCCCGGCGGAGCCATTGAAGTTTCTGTTCCGCAGGGTGAAAACAGCCTGCGTCAGGGCATCTGAAGACCCGCGATTTCCGGCGAACAACGAACGGCAGGGGGTGCCATGAAGGCGGGATTGGCGGCGCTGGTTCTGGCCTACATCCTCAGCCAGTTCTACCGGGTGTTCCTGGCGGTGCTGGCCCCGGCGCTGCAGGCCGGGATCGGGGTCGGGCCACAGGATCTGGCACGGGCCTCGGGGCTGTGGTTCCTGGCATTTGCCTGCATGCAGTTTCCGGTCGGCTGGGCGCTGGACCGGCTGGGGCCGCGGCTGACGGTATCGGTTCTCCTGGCACTGGGCGGCGGCGGCGGCGCGCTGATGTTCGCGCTGGCCGGCGGGCCGGTCGGGATCAACACCGGGATGATGCTGATCGGCATCGGCTGTTCGCCGGTGCTGATGGCCAGCTACTACATCTTTGGCAGACAGTTTTCACCGGCGCTGTTCGGCACGCTGGCCGGTGCCATCATCGGGGTCGGCGGCCTGGGCAATCTGGCCGGGTCGGTGCCGCTGGCGCTGGCGGTCGAGGCGGCGGGCTGGCGGGCGACCGTGGCCGGGCTGGCCGGGATCACGCTTCTGGTGGCGCTGGCGCTGGCGCTGTTGGTGCGCGACCCGCCGCGTCTGGCCACCACCGGGCCACAGGGTTCGCTGTGGGATGTGCTGCGCATTCCGGCGCTTTGGCTCATCCTGCCGATGATGGCCGCGACCTATGGCCCGGCGGTGGCGGTGCGCGGCCTCTGGGTCGGCCCCTATCTGGCGGATGTGTTCGGGGCCGGGGCCGGCGGCATCGGCCGGGTCACGCTGTTGATGGCGCTGGCGATGATCGCCGGCAATTTCGCCTATGGTCCGCTCGACCGGCTGTTCAAAACCCGCAAGATGGTGGTGCTGGCCGGGACCCTGCTCGGTGCCGGTTGTTTTGCCGCTCTGGCGCTGTGGCCGGCGATGGGCATCGGGCGGGCGACGCTGCTCTTGGCGGCCCTTGGCGGGCTCGGCGCTTCGTTCTCGATGATCATGGCGCATGGCCGGGCGTTTCTGCCGCCGCATCTGTTGGGGCGCGGCGTCACCCTGATCAACTTTTTCGGCATTGCCGGGGCCGGGCTGATGCAGGCAGGCAGCGGCTGGCTGCATGCCGGCGTTGCGGCGCGCAGTCCCGATCCGGCGGTGCCCTATGTGGCGCTGTTTGCCGGGTTCGCGGTGATCCTGCTGGCCGGGTCCGCCGTCTATGCGCTGTCGCAGGACCGCACCGACTGACGCGCCGCGCCGCGAACCCTCTTTTGACGCGCCGCGCCGCGAACCCTCTTTTGGCGCGCCGCGCCGCGATCCCCCTTTCGGCGCGCCAGCCCATGCGGTAAGGGGCGCTGTCCGAAGCCAAGACCGAAGGAAATACCATGGGCTACAAGGTGGTTGTCGCCGGTGCCACCGGCAATGTGGGCCGCGAAATGCTGAACATTCTGGCCGAGCGTCAGTTCCCGGTGGACGAACTGGCCGCACTGGCCAGCCGCAAATCCATGGGCACCGAGGTCAGCTTTGGCGACAAGACCGTCAAGACCCGCGATCTGGATACCTTTGACTTCAAGGGCTGGGATATCGCCCTGTTCGCCGTCGGCTCCGAAGCCACCAAAATCTACGCGCCGCGCGCGGCGGCAGCAGGTTGCGTGGTGATCGACAATTCCTCGCTCTACCGCTACGACCACAACATCCCGCTGATCGTGCCCGAAGTGAACGCCGATCAGATCGAGATGGTGAAGAACCGCAACATCATCGCCAACCCGAACTGTTCCACCGCGCAGATGGTGGTGGCGCTGAAGCCGCTGCATGACCGCGCCCGGATCAGGCGGGTGGTGGTGTCGACCTACCAGTCGGTGTCGGGTGCCGGCAAGGACGGCATCGACGAGTTGTGGGACCAGACCAAGGGGCTGTATGTCCCCGGGCGGGAGGTTGCGCCGAAGAAATTCCAGAAGCAGATCGCCTTCAACGTCATCCCGCAGATCGACATCTTCCTCGAGGACGGCTCGACCAAGGAAGAGTGGAAGATGATGATGGAGACGAAAAAGATCCTCGACCCCAAAATCCGCGTCACCGCCACCTGCGTCCGCGTGCCGGTGTTCGTCGGCCATTCCGAAGCGATCAATGTCGAGTTCGAGGAGTTCCTGGACGAGGACGAGGCCCGCGACATCCTGCGCGAAGCCCCCGGCGTCATGGTGATCGACAAGCGCGAACCCGGCGGCTACATCACGCCGATCGAATGCGTCGGCGACTACGCCACCTATGTCAGCCGCATCCGCCAGGACAGCACCGTGGAAAACGGCCTGAACCTGTGGGTGGTCAGCGACAACCTGCGCAAGGGGGCGGCGCTGAACGCGGTGCAGATCGCGGAAGTGCTGGGCACCAGGGTGCTGATGAAGGGGTGAGGGTGTTTGAGTGTAGTCGGGAGGCCCTGCCGGGAGGCGGGGCCTTTGGCTTTTTCTGGGCGTCCAGTTCTGGACGGTTTTGGGAAGGTAAGGGAATCAAGGGGTTGGGTTGGAGAAATTTACGAAGTGGAGAGACTTGTGGTGCTGATGAAGGGGTGATGCGCGCCCGGAGGATCTTGCGGGGGAAGATCTTCAGCGCCGAACGCCCGATCCGCAGGGATCGGGCCGGAAGTGCTGCGCCCAGCCCGCCGTAGGGTGGGGTTCCACCCCACCACTCCCCCCACGCAACTTCGGCCCCTCACCGCACCACCCAAAACCACGACCATCCCCGTCTGCACCGTCCCGGCCATCCGCGCCGACCGATCAGGGTACCGCGCCCTTGCAGATCGAGTCAGCGCAGGTCTAGGATTGCGGCACCTTGGTAGGAGCCAATGATGCGTACCCTTGCCCCGCTTGCCGTCCTTTTGGCGCCCATTCTGGCCCCCCTTCTGGCATCAACCGCCCTGCCGCTTTGGGCGGATACCATAGCGGCGACCAGCCGCATCACCGCCATCACCGTTTACCCGCAGGGTGCCCAGATCACCCGTCAGGTGGTGTTCGCCGCCGCCGCAGGCCGCCATGACCTGCTGATCACCGATCTTCCCGCCGAAACCGACCCGCTGCTCCTGCGTCTTTCCGGGGACGATGGCCTTGGGGTTGGGGCCTTCTCTTTGCGGAACGACCGCCTGCCGCCGCGCGACGAAGTCCTGTCCCCGGACCAGACCGCCGCCAAGGCCGAGGTGGAGCGCCTGGAACAGGCCGAGCGCGAGGCGCAGGCCGCTGTCGATGCCATCAGCGCCCGGATCGAGGCGGCCGAGGCGCAGGCGGGCTTTCTGCGCGCGGTTGGCGGCCAGATGCCCGATACCGCCACCCCCGAGGGCCTGCAGTCCATCGCCCGGATGATCGGCACCGAAGTGCTGGCCGCCCGCGAACAGGCGCTTGCCGCGACCAGGGACCTGTGGCCCCTGCAAAGGGCCCTGACGGATGTGCAGGAAGCCCTGGAAAAGGCCCGCGCCGCCTTTGACGCCGCCGAAGGCGTGGATACCGACTACACTGCCCTGCAGGTGGCCGTCACCAAGGCCACCGGTGGTGCCGGCAACCTGACCGTGACCCATTTCACCGGATCGGCGACCTGGCGGCCGGTCTATGATCTGCGCCTGACCCGGCAGGGCGGCCCGTCGCTGACCCTGGCACGCGGCGCTCTGGTCAGCCAGGATTCCGACGAGGACTGGTCCGGCGTCACCCTGACCCTGTCCACCGCGCAACCCGGCGCAGGGGCTGAACCGACGCCGCTCTGGCCCGAACTGCGCCGCATCGCCCCCGAAGAAGAAGAGACCGACCAGGCGGAACAGGATGGCATGGTCAGGGGCGGCGTGGCCGCGCCGATGGCGGAAGCTGTCGTCGTCGCGGAATCTGCCGTTGCCACGATGGCGTTCGAAGGCGACGTCGTCGTCTACCTTTATCCCGCCGCTGTCGATGTGGCTGACGGGGTCGAGGATGTGCGCCTTGCGCTCGATGAATTGACCTTCACCCCCACCGTTCAGGCCCAGGCCGTGCCGCGCCATGACCGGACCGCCTTCGTCATGGCCAATTTCATCAACACCACGCCCGAGATTCTGCTGCCCGGCGAGGCCTTCCTGTACCGCGAAAGTGTGCTGGTCGGTGGTACCCACCTGGACAGCATCGCGCCGGGGGCAGAAGCGCATGTGGCCTTTGGCGCCATCGAAGCGCTGCGCCTGACCCGCGACCTGCCCAACCGTCAGGAAGGCGATCGCGGCATCCTGTCGCAATCCAGCCAGATCGAGGAATCGGCGATCCTCAAGATCGAAAATCTGGGCGCGGAAACCTGGCCCGTCCGGATGCTCGATCTGGTGCCCTATTCCGAACAGGAGGATCTTGAAATCAGCGTCAGCGCCGACCCGCCCGCCACCGAAACCGATGTCGATGGCAAGCGGGGCGTGCTGGCCTGGGAATTCGACCTTGCCCCCGGCGAGATCAGGGAGGTCCGCCTTGACCATACCCTGCGCTGGCCCGAAGGCATGGTTTTGCGCTGACAAGCCGATAGATCTGGTATGCTGAATGTCTTCATGGGCACCGGCTTTCTCCGCCGAACCGGCCAGTATTTCGTGGAAGCCAGCCCGGTCCGCCCCGGCGACCATCCGAAGTTCTTCACTGGGATCGACCTGATCGGCGCGCTGTCGGCCCGCCCGGGCGGCGACTGCAGCGCCGGACACTCCTCGGATCTGGCGCGGTGCCACCCGCTGGTGGTCACGGTCTTTCACCCCGCCCGGTCTGTCACCCCGCCCGGCCGCCGGCCGGCCGTACCAGCCTCGACCCGAACCCGTACAATCGCAGCCGCGGCGCGGCCCCGGCCCGAGGCTCCATATGCCTCCCGGCTTCATTCCGGGTCAAATATCCCCGCCGGAGGCTCCGCCGTTGCCCCAAGGAAAACCCTCAGCAATACCGCTCCACGCTAATCGCCTGCGCGTCGTTGTAGCGGTCGCCGTGCGCCCAGCCCGCCGGCAGCAGCCGGGCAATCTCGGCCCGGTCGGCCTTGGTGAACGCGATCTGGTCGGCGTCGGCCCAGTCCGCCAGATGTGCGGCGGTGCGGGTGCCCGGTATCGGGATCAGATGCTCGCCCTGATCCAGCACCCAGGCCAGCGCCGCGCCGGCAACGGTCCAGCCCCGTGACCGGGCGAACTTCGCGAAAACGGCGATCCGGGCGCGGTTGAAACTCAGATTCGGCTCCTGAAAGCGCGGGATGGCGCGGCGAAAATCAGCCTCGTCCATGTTGGCCGGACCGGGGATCACCTCGGAAAACACGCCGCGACCCAGGGGCGAGTATGGCACGAACGCCACGCCCAGTTCGGCGCAGGTCTGGATCAGCCCCAGTTCCGGCTGCCGCGACCACAGCGAATACTCGCTTTGCACCGCCCGGCAGGGATGCACGGCATGGGCGCGGCGCAAGGTGGCGGGCGACACTTCCGACAGGCCGTAGCCGCCGATCTTGCCCGCCGCGATCAGTTGCGCCAGCGTGCCCACCACCTCCTCGACCGGCCGCACCGATTCCCTTCGGTGGACATAGAACAGGTCCACCCGCTCCACCCCCAGCCGCCGCAGCGAGGCGTCCAGTTCGTCACGCAGATGGCTGTCGGAATTGTCGAACCGGCGCGGCGGCCCGTTCACCACCCCGGCCTTGGTGGCGATCTTCACAGTCGCCTTGTGGGCCGTGTGCTGCCGCAGAAACGTGCCGATCACCGCCTCGGATCGGCCCATCCCGTAGATGTTCGAGGTGTCCCAGAAGTCGATGCCGCTGTCCACCGCCCCGGCCAGACAGGCCAGACTGGTCGCCTCGTCGGTCGCGCCGAAGAACCCGGCAAAACTCATGCAACCCAGACCGATGGCCGAAACCATCGGGCCACCGGTTCCCAGTTGTCGCTGTTTCATGCGAATGCCGCCTCCAGTGCAATTTCCACCATGTCGCCAAAGCTCTGCTCGCGCGCCGCACTTGGCAAGGCTTCGTGGCTGTAGATGTGATCGCTGATGGTCAGAACCGCCAGCGCCCGGCGCTGATAGCGGGCGGCAAGCGTGTACAGTTCCGCCGCCTCCATCTCGACGCACAGGGTGCCGTGGCGCAGCAGCATCTCGTTCAGGTCCGGGCGCTCGTCATAAAAGGTGTCGCCCGACAGGATGCCGCCCACATGCACCGTCACCCCGCGCCGGATGGCGGCGGCATGCGCCGCTGCCAGCAGGCCGAAATCGGCGGCGGGGGCAAAATTCACCTCGCGGAACATGCCGCGCGACGGCGTCGACAGGCTTGATGCGGTCATCGCCAGCACGACATCGCGCAGCCTGACCTGCGGCTGCATGCCCCCGGCCGAGCCGATCCGGATCAGCGTCTGCGCGCCATAGTCGCGGATCAGTTCGTTGACATAGATCGACAGCGACGGCATTCCCATGCCGCTGCCGTGTATCGTCACCCGGTGCCCGCGCCAGATGCCGGTATAGCCCAGCATGCCGCGGACTTCGTTGACCAGAACCGGGTTGTCGAGGAACTTCTGCGCCGCCCAGCGGGCCCGGTACGGATCGCCCGGCAGCAGGACGGTCTCGGCGATGTCGCCGGGTTTCGCGCCGATGTGGATGGTCATCGCCCCCTCCGCTGTTTGCGGCAAAGGCTACGGCAGTGCGCGGTGCGGCAAAAGCCTCAATCGGCGCGGGTTGCCTGCATTTCACGGTAACTCGCGGCGTTCGGGCAAAAACCGACATCCTCCGGCTGCAGGGTTTCCGCAAAGGCCAGCGCCGATCTGCAGGTTTCCTGGCTGGCGCAGCCGTCGCAAACCTCCAGCATCGCCAGAAACGGCTGGCGGTCGGCCTGAACCTCGGCGGTCGTCAGCCCGAAAACCCCCGCCATCCGGGTCAGCCGCTCGGGCACCACGGCGGGCATCCGCACCAGCCGCTCGATCTGTTCCCCGGTCATGCCAAGGTCGCTCAGATCGTCGGGCGACAGGGCACGCACTTCGCGCAAGCTGCGCCACTGGTCGATCATCGTCTGCAGCCGGGTACGGGTCATCTGCTGTCCTGTCCGAAACGCATCTGGCGCATCTTGTCGCGATCCCGGCACTGGCGATTTGATCCATGTCAATCCGCGTCGCGGTTGACCCTGAATTCCGCTCGAAACCCCGCCGCAACCCGGCCGCCGGGGCAGGGTGACCCCGGGCCCAAGCCTTTTCCTGCCATGAAGATTATTTGACAGTCATGAAGAGGGCCGCCAAAATGACCCGCAGCAACCGGCGGGCCGCAGCCCGGCCCCGGACCGACAACGGAGGATGATTTTGGCAGGACGTGTGGCAGTGATCGGGGCAGGGCCGTCGGGTCTGGCGCAGCTTCGGGCGTTTCAGTCGGCGGCGCAGCAGGGCGCCGATATCCCTGAGGTGGTCTGCTTTGAAAAGCAGGACAACTGGGGCGGGTTGTGGAACTACACCTGGCGCACCGGCCTCGATGAATACGGCGAGCCGGTGCATGGCTCGATGTACCGCTACCTGTGGTCGAACGGCCCGAAAGAGGGGCTGGAGTTCGCCGACTACACGTTCGAGGCGCATTTCGGCAAGCAGATCGCCAGCTACCCGCCGCGCGCCGTGCTGTTCGACTATATCGAAGGAAGGGTGATCAAGGCCGGGGTGCGCCCCTGGATCCGGTTCCGAACCCCGGTCCGGTCCGTCATCCATGACCCCGCCACCGGAAAATTCACCGTCACCGCGCATGATCTGGTCAACGATCATACCTACGCCGAGGTGTTCGATCATGTCGTGGTCGCCTCCGGCCACTTCTCCACCCCCAACGTCCCGGAATTCCCCGGCTTTGCCAGCTTCAACGGCCGCATCCTGCATGCCCACGATTTCCGCGACGCCCGCGAGTTCATCGGCAAGGATATCGTGGTGGTCGGCACCTCCTATTCGGCCGAGGATATCGGCTCGCAATGCTGGAAATACGGCTGCAAGTCGGTGACGGTGGCGCACCGCACCGCGCCGATGGGCTTCAACTGGCCCGACAACTGGAAAGAGGTGCCGCTCCTGACCAAGGTCGAGGGCAACACCGCGCATTTCAAGGACGGCAGCACCTGTCACGCCGATGCCATCATCCTGTGTACCGGTTACAAGCACCACTTCCCGTTCCTGCCCGACGATCTGCGGCTGAAAACCAAAAACCGGCTGGCCACCGCCGATCTGTACAAGGGGGTGGTCTGGGCCAGAAATCCCAAGCTTTTCTACCTCGGCATGCAGGACCAGTGGTACACCTTCAACATGTTCGACGCCCAGGCCTGGTATGCGCGCGACGTGATCCTCGGCCGCCTGTCGGTTCCCGCCAGTCAGGCCGAACGCCTGGCCGACGTCGCCGCCCGCGAGGCTGCCGAGGATGCGATCACCGATCCCTATGGCCCGATCCGGTTTCAGGGGGCCTATGTGCAGGAACTGATCGACCTGACCGATTACCCCAGCTTTGACATTCCCGGCTCCGATGCCGCCTTCATCGCCTGGAAAAAGCACAAGAAGCAGGGCATCATGACCTTCCGCGACACTGCCTATGCCTCGGTGATGACCGGCACCATGGCGCCCTTGCACCACACGCCGTGGAAAGACGCGCTGGAAGACAGCATGGAAAGCTATCTGCGGAACTGAGACTGCGCCGCCCGGGGGCAGGGGGACAACCGCCCCCCTGCCGGTCCGGACCCCTCAGCCCGCCACGTAGACGAACGCGCCATCCTTGGCTTCGGCGCGACCAAGGCCGGGGAAGGGCCAGTGGTAGCCCAGCAATTGCTTCTTGCCGGCGGCCGCCATGTCCAGGAGCTTGCGGCGGTTCGTGCCTGCCAGCGCGCCGTCGGCGTCAAAGCCGAACGCCCAATCCGGATGGGCAAAGAAAACCGCGGGCACCGTGATCGCATCGCCGGTCAGAATCAGCCCGTCGCCGCCGGCCATTTCGAACGACACATGGCCCGGCGTGTGCCCGGCGGTGTCGATCACGGCGATCCCTGGTGCCACTTCGCTGCCGGGGACAAAGGTGGTGATCTTGTCGGCGATCGCGGCAAGCTGCTTTTGCGTGCCGTTGATCATGTCCGTCATCGTGGCGGGCATCATGCTGACAAGATCGGTCTTGGTCCAGAACGCCAGTTCCGCCTCGGCCATATGGTAGGATGCGTTCGGGAACGTTGCACTGCCATCGGCGGCAAGCGTGCCCCACAGATGGTCGGGGTGCGCATGGGTGTAGACGATGCGGGTAATCGCATCCGCCGTCAGACCCGCCGCCAAAACGCTTTCAACCAGGCTGGCACCTGTCGGCCCCATCAGGCCGCCGGTGCCGGTATCGAACAGAATCCTCTCGTCGCCCGCCGCCACCAGGACCGGGCTGATTTCCACCCTGTGGACTTCAGTACCGGCGGCCAGGCCCAGGATCATCGCCAGGTCTTCGGGCTTGGCATCCGGGCTGATGACCGTCAGGGGCAATTCGAACGTCCCGTCGGTCAGCACCGTGATATCAAAGCTGCCGTGCGTGAACGCATGCGGCCCGGCAAAGGCCAGCGCCGATTTCGGCAGCAAGCCGGCAGCAATCAGCCCCGATGCCGCAGCCAGGAACTTGCGGCGGTCAAGGCGAATGAAATCTTTGTGCTTGGTCATGAACATCGGATCGCTCCTCGTTGCGGTGTGTGCTTTCGCCCGGGCAAGCCGCAGGCGCGGATCGGCGCTTGGTCACCGCTTGGCTCCAGTCCAAGGAATGACCGCTCTGAAGCCCCGTCCTGTCCCCCCGGCTACCAGAAAAATGCAGCGGTTGCACCTGACCTCGGGCATCGGGGCAGGCGCAGCCGATCACATCCGCGGCATTCTGCCGGGCGGGTCAGAAAGCGGGCAGGGATGCCTGGCGGCACCGCGTCCGGTTACGCCCGCGTTGCCGAAAACATGTTGACCGCCGCCGGGATCCGCACCCCGTCCGGCCCCGCCATCGTGGCAAACCGGTCCGCCATCCCGGCTTCGATCACCGCTGTATCCTCGGGTGTCGCGTTCAGTTCGGCCATGATCCGGTGCGTCGGGCCGACGCGGCTCAACACGCTGGCCACCTCGGCAGAGGTGCCGGGCGGGGTCAGGTGCAGCGCCACCTCCTCGGCCCGGATCGCCCGCAGCCCGGCCCGCGCCAACAGATTGCACACCATCGCCTGATCCTGAAACGCCATCGGCCCCGGCTGGCCCGGTGGCATCGGGGCGGGTTTGCCCAGACGCGCCGTCGCCGCCTCGACCCCGACGGCAAAGTACGGGTTCTTGCCCAGCGACGCCCAGGCCGCGAACACCATCCGCCCGCCGGGGCGCAGCGCGCGGGCCATGTTGGCGAATGCCGCCGCCGGATCGGCAAAGAACATCACGCCAAAGCGCGAGATCAACGCATCAAAGCTGACCGGTTCAAAGTCATGGGTCTGCGCATCGGCCAGCAGGAACCGCGCCTGCCCCAGCCCCGCCGCCCGCACAGCACCGCGCCGCAGCAGCGGGTCCGAAATGTCCAGCCCCAGCACCGCCCCCTGCGCGCCCACCTGCGCTGATACCGCCAGCACGCTCGCCCCGGTGCCGCAACCGATATCCAGCACCCGCTCGCCAGGTTGCAGCGCCGCCTGCGCCAGCACCTGCTCCAGCACCGGCGCCAACGTGGCATCCAGCGCCGCCTCGTGCGTCAGCCATTTCTGCCCAGGTTCGGCGCTCCAATAGTCGGCCTGATCCTGATTGACCCCGATTGCCACAGCCATTCCGCACCCTCCCGCGTCCCCATCCGCCGACAGACTGCGGCACGGCACGCCCCCCGTCCAGCTTCTTCTTCGCCAAAGTACCCCCACCGGAGGCTCTGTGTTCCGTCCTCCCGCGCCCGACCCCTCAAAATGACACGCAAGGTGCCGCATTCATGCGCACCACGCCTGCGCACCATCCCGCCCCAATCGGTTAAATATCCGTTAACGCAACCCGATCAACCAATTGATTTTGAACACATAAAAAATGTCCCGCGCCGGGACGCTCCGCCTCGCCGCAACGCAAAAGGGTGCGAGGCTCACCCCGCACCCATGCCGAACTTCACGCGCGCCGGCTCAGATATCCAGCGTGTTGTCATGCTCCCACTTCGAGAAATGCGCCGTATAGCTGGTCCATTCCCGTTGCTTCAGCTTCAGATAGCTGGCCGAAAACGCCGCCCCCAGCATCGACTTCAACACCTTGTCGCGGTCAAACTCGCGCAGCGCGTCCAAGAGGTTCAACGGCAGGATCGGTGCCCCCTTCACGGTATGCCCCTGCGTGTACATGTCGATATCATACCGCCGCCCCGGGTCCGCCCTGGTCCGGACCCCGTCCAGCCCGGCGGCAATGATCACCGCCTGCAACAGATAGGGGTTCACCGCCCCGTCCGGCAGCCGCAATTCGAACCGCCCCGGCCCCGGCACCCGCACCATGTGGGTGCGGTTGTTGCCGGTCCATGTCACGGTATTCGGGGCCCATGTCGCCCCCGAGATGGTGCGCGGCGCGTTGATCCGCTTGTAGCTGTTGACCGTCGGGTTGGTGATCGCGGCCAGTGCCGAGGCATGCTTCATGATCCCGCCCAGGAAATGCCGCCCGCGCTCTGACAGGCCCAGCTCCATCGACTTGTCGGCGAACACGTTGACCTTGCCCGCCTTGTCCCAGACCGAGATATGGCAGTGACAGCCGTTGCCGGTCAGCCCCTCGATCGGCTTGGGCATGAAGGTCGCGCGCAGCCCGTGCTTTTCGGCCACCGATTTCATCATGAACTTGAAAAAGGAATGCTTGTCGGCGGTGATCAGCGCATCGTCATACTTCCAGTTCATCTCAAACTGGCCGTTCGCATCCTCGTGGTCGTTCTGATAGGGCTCCCAGCCCAAAGCCAGCATGTAATCGCACACTTCGGCAATCACGTCATACCGTCGCATCACCGCCTGCTGGTCATAGCAGGGCTTCGACGCGGTATCGAACGGGTCCGAAATCGCGGTGCCCGCCGGGGTCAGCAGGAAAAACTCCGCCTCCACCCCGGTTTTCAGGTACAGCCCTTCCTGCGCCGCCTCGGCAATCAGCGCGTTCAGAACGTTGCGCGGGGCCTGATCCACCGGCTTGTCTTCCATGATGCAATTGCTGGCCAGCCAGGCCACTTCCGGCTTCCACGGCAGCTGGATCACCGAGGACGGATCGGGGATCGCCAGCATGTCCGGGTGCGCCGGTGTCAGGTCCAGATGCGTGGCGAACCCGGCAAAGGCCGCGCCGTCATTCGCCAGTTCGTTGATCGCCTCGGTCGGCACCAGCTTGGCGCGCTGGCCGCCGAACAGGTCGGTATAGGTGATCATGAAATACTTGATGCCGTGTTTCTTGCCGTACTCGGCCAGATCTTTCGCCATTTTCGAACTCCCCGTCGTTTTTGTCAGAATCCGGTTTTTCCCGGTATCCAGTTGGTACCCGCCAACGGCACCCCGGCCATGGCGGCAGCTTCGATGGTCAGCGCCACCAGATCTTCCGGCTCCAGATTGTGCACATGACTTTTGCCGCAAGCCCGCGCGATGGTCTGGGTTTCCAGCGCCAGCACCTTCAGGTAGTTCTTCAATCGCCGCCCGCCTTCGACCGGATCAAACCGCGCCATCAGCGCTGGGTCCTGGGTGGTGATGCCTGCGGGGTCTTTGCCCTCGTGCCAGTCGTCATAGGCGCCGTGGGTGGTGCCGAGCTTGCGGTACTCATCTTCCCAGCGCGGATCGTTATCGCCAAGCGCAATCAAA
This sequence comes from Paracoccaceae bacterium, assembly GCA_031401675.1. GTDB lineage: Bacteria > Pseudomonadota > Alphaproteobacteria > Rhodobacterales > Rhodobacteraceae > JANNRR01. The sequence goes on along the minus strand of JANNRR010000057.1, from coordinate 57,304 downwards.
GCCGCCGTGCCAATGGAAACCGCATCAGCGCCCAACGCCAAAGCCTTCGCCACATCCGCCCCGGTCCTGATCCCGCCCGACACGATCAACTGAACCTTGCGGTGCATCCCCAGTTCCTGCAACGCCTCCACCGCCGGCCGGATACAGGCGAGGATCGGCTGCCCGACATTCTCGATGAACACTTCCTGCGTCGCCGCCGTGCCGCCCTGCATCCCGTCCAGAACCACCACATCGGCCCCGGCCTTGACCGCCAGCGCCGTATCGTAATAGGGCCGCGCCCCGCCGATTTTCACATAGATCGGCTTTTGCCAATCGGTGATCTCGCGCAATTCCATGATCTTGATTTCCAGATCATCCGGCCCGGTCCAGTCGGGGTGGCGGCAGGCAGAGCGCTGGTCTATCCCCTTGGGCAGATTGCGCATATTCGCCACGCGGTCGGAAATCTTCTGGCCCAGCAGCATGCCGCCGCCGCCGGGTTTCGCGCCTTGCCCCACCACCACTTCAATCGCATCGCAGCGGCGCAGGTCATCGGGGTTCATCCCGTAACGGCTCGGCAGATACTGATACACCAGCTTGGATGAATGCCCGCGCTCCTCCTCGGTCATGCCGCCGTCGCCGGTGGTGGTCGAGGTGCCGGAAAGCGTGGCGCCGCGCCCCAACGCCTCCTTGGCCGGGCCGGACAAGGCGCCAAAACTCATCCCCGCGATGGTGATCGGAATATCCAGCTCGATCGGTTTCTTCGCAAAGCGCGTGCCCAGAACCACGCGGGTGTCGCACTTCTCGCGGTAGCCCTCCAGCGGGTAGCGGCTGATCGAGGCACCGAGAAACAGCAGATCGTCGAAATGCGGGATCCGCCGTTTCGCGCCGCCGCCGCGAATGTCATAGATGCCGGTGGCCGCAGCCCGCCTGATCTCGGCGTTCACGTCATCCGAAAAGGTCCAGCTTTTGCGCGGGGGGGTGTGGGGGAAATCGCTCATTTCAATAGGCCGCCGCGTTGTCGATGTTGAAGTTGTACAGCTTCCGGGCCGAGCCGTAGCGTTTGAACTCCGAGGGATCGGCATCCGACTCGCCACGCTTCAGCAGATCGGCCAGTTGCGCCAGATGCTCCGGGCGCATCGCTTTTTCGATGCAGTCGGCACCCAGCGATTTCACCGACCCGCGCACATAAAGCCGCGCCTCATAAAGTGAATCGCCCAAAGCCTCGCCCGCATCGCCGCACACGACCAAAGCCCCGGTCTGCGCCATGAAGGCCGACATATGCCCGATATTGCCATGCACCACGATCTCGATCCCCTTCATCGAAATCCCGCAGCGAGACGAGGCATTGCCCTTGATCACCAGCAACCCGCCGCGCCCGGTGGCCCCGGCATATTGACTGGCATCGCCGTCGATAATCACCGAACCGCTCATCATGTTTTCGGCCACGCCCGGTCCGGCATTGCCCTTGATGCGGATTGTCGCCTGCTTGTTCATGCCGGCGCAGTAGTAGCCGGTGGTGCCATGCACGGTGATGTCCAACGGCGCATCGACGCCGACGGCAATCGAATGCGAGCCCTTGGTGTTCACAATCTCCCACGCCGTCTGGTTGGTGGTGCCCTGCAACGAATGCAAGGTCTGGTTCAGTTCGCGCAACCCCCGCGCGGCAAGGTCGAAGGTCTGCATGTCAGTGGTTCCAGAAGTAGACGGTGGCGGGTTCGGGTTCCCAGACGCGGGCGGTTTCGATCCCCGGCAGGTTGACCATGGCGCGGTATTCCGAGCCGAAGGCAACGTACTGATCGGTTTCCGCCATCACGGCGGGTTTGCAGGCAATCGGGTCGCGCACCACGCCAAAGCCGTCCCTGGTGCCGACGACAAAGGTATAAAACCCGTCAAGATCCTTCAGCCCCGCCTCCAGCGCCTGCCCCAGATTCATCCCCTGCTTCAGCTTGTGGCTGACATAGGCGGCGGCAACCTCGGTATCGTTCTGCGTCTCGAACGTCATGCCCTCGCGGATCAGTTCGCGCCGCAACCCGTTGTGGTTGGACAGGCTGCCGTTGTGCACCAGACACTGGTCCGGCCCGGTCGAAAACGGATGCGCGCCCATGGTGGTGACCGCCGATTCGGTGGCCATGCGGGTATGGCCGATGCCATGTGTGCCGTGCATCTTGCTCAGGTCAAACCGCGCCGCGACGTCGCGCGGCTGGCCGACCTCCTTGTAGATCTCCAGGGCATCGCCCGCGCTCATCACCTTGACCCCGGGCCGCAGGTGCGCCAGCGCCGACCGCGCCGCCGTCATCTGGTCCAGCGGCATCTCCAGCACGGCATGCGTGCTTTTCACCAGCATCAGCACCGGCACGCCCAGGGCATCGTGCAAATCCTGATCCAGCGCTGCAAAATCAGCGCCCGGATTGGCCGACTGCACCGTGATCTTGCCCAGCCCGTCACCGGCCCCGCCATAGATCGCGATCCCGGCGCTGTCGGGCCCGCGGTCGGTCATGGTGATCAGCATGTCCGTCAGCATCGCGCCCAGCTTCGGCTCCAGCGCCTTGTCCTTCAGGAACAATCCAACAATGCCGCACATGACCCACCCCCTGATTTGGCCCCCGAGTTGGCCCTTGAACTGGCTGCTGCGGCCTGACGGGGAATTCCTATCAACTATCAGGAATGTTTTTTTCTTTCTAGGCAAAAGTGGCGGACCGCTGCACTGCTGCCCTGCCGAATGTTGCGGAACTGTTTCCAGACCGCACAAAGTAATGTCGCATTGCCTGCGAAACCGACACAGTCCTTGACAGAATGTCGCACCAAGCGTTTCTTGCAGGCAATAATTTTTGCCGTCAGGCGAAACACCACCGGCAAAGCCGGGGCAAGGGAGGGGAAAGTGGCTGATCTCGATTCCAGAATCGAGACCATGCACAAGGCCGACGTGCGGATTGCATGGGCCTTTGTCGCTGGTCTTTGGGTGGCGATGCTGTTCGTGGCGTGGGCGACCTGGTCGCTGGCCCCCAGCGGCGGCGCGCGCGTCGTGCTGCTGATCGGCGGTGCCATCGTGCTGGTGTTCAACACCGGCGCGATTATGGCGATGCTGAAACACTACCGCGACGACCGCGACTTCATCTACGGGCTCGACATCAAGTTCATGGATGCCGCGCAGAAAGCCAAAGGGTAGGGTCATGGCAGATTATGTTCCACCGGTGCAAGGCAAGGTCGGCCAGATCATCGATGTGATCGTGCTGATGGTGCTGGCAATCGGCTCGCTCTACATCCCGCTGTGGCTTGGCCTCGCCGGCAGTTCCAAGCAGCCGAACCCGGTCGACGCCCCGACATGGGAGACGTTGAACCAGACCCCGGCGATGGTCGAACAGTGGAACGCGCTCGGCTTTGCCGACGCCGCCGCCGCGCACGACATCATCACCGCGCGGTTCGACTACAGCTTCAGCGCGATGAACCTGGTGGTGATGGTGGTGGTGGTGGTGGGCTACTTTGCCCTGATGCTGCGGCTGTCGGATCAGGAATACCGGCAGGTAATCGCTGAAAAGTTCGGGCAAGGGAAATAGGGGGCGGCAATGGATATCTGGAACATCGCAGAATATGCCGCCTGGGCCGCATCGGCCCTGTTCGGCATCCTGATCATCGCGGACTGGCTCAAGGTCGACAGCAGCTACTCCGAGGAGGTTCTGACCTCCTCGCAGGAAGGCGAACTGGAAGCCCTGTCTGAAGAACACAAGTTATAGGGGCCCGATGATGGCAAACACGGACATCACATCGAAAACCATGGACGGAATCGGGCCGCACGGCACCAAGATCGGCCTCTTGCGCGTGCTTGGCCCCGCCCACATCTGGGCGCTAGGCGTCGGCATCGTGCTGGTCGGCGAATACATGGGCTGGAACTTCGGCGTGGCCAAGGGCGGGGCCTATGCCGCCCTGATCTCATGCTGGTTCGCGGGCGTGCTTTACACCTGCGTCGCGATGATCGACAGCGAGGTGACCTCGACCGTTGCCGCCGCCGGCGGTCAGTATACCCAGGCCAAGCACATCATCGGCCCGCTGATGGCCTTTAACGTCGGGCTGTATCTGGTGTTCGCCTATACGATGCTGGAGGCGGGCAATGCCATCACCGTCGGGTTCCTCTTGGATACCGTCGCCAACATGGGCGGGCACTCCGGCCTGGATCAGCGACCCTTCATCATCCTGTCGATCATGGCGCTGGCCTGGCTGAACTATCGCGGCGTGCTGGCGACGCTGAATTTCAGCCTGGTGATCACCGCCATCGCCTTTCTGGCGATCATCATCCTGTTCCTGGCGCTGGCACCGTGGAGCAGCACCAGCCCGCTGCGCCATGCCGACCTGATGACCGATCTGCCCTACGGCTGGCTGGGCGTGCTGGCCTCGATGCACTTCGGCCTGTGGTACTACCTTGGCATCGAAGGCACCACCCAGGCGGCCGAGGAAGTGCGCTCGCCGTCGCGGTCGCTGCCGTTCGGCACCATGGCCGGGATGATGACGCTGCTGATCGCCGCGACGCTGACCTGGTATGTGTCGGTCGGCCTGATGCCGTGGGAATACCTCGGGCAGGCCGGGGTGCCGCTCTTTGACGTGGCGCGGCTGTCGGGCAGCACCGGGCTGATGGTGCTGTTGGGCGTCGGCACGCTGTTCGCCACGCTGGCTTCGGCCAACGGCTGCATCAACGATGCCAGCCGGGCCTGGTTCTCGATGGGGCGCGATCACTACCTGCCGTCATGGTTCGGCGCAGTGCATCCGGTCTACCGCACCCCCTACCGCTCGATCATCTTTCTGGTGCCGATAGCACTGGTGTTCGCGCTCGGCGCACCCCTGGATCAGGTCATCACCTTCTCGATCCTGTCGGGCCTCCTCGGTTACACCTTCATGCCGATCAACATGATCCTGTTCCGCCGCAAATGGCCGCTCGACAGCATCAAGCGCGGCTATGTCCATCCGTTCCACCCGCTGCCGGCCTTTGTGCTGTTGTTCCTGTGCGCCGTCACCTATTTCGCGGTGTTCCTCGGCTATGGCACGCAACTGGTGGCGATGGTGGTGTTCTACATCGTGGTGTCGCTGTGGTTCCACTTCTGGCGCTACCGCTTCGTGTCGCGCGGCAAGCAGTTCACCATGCCATGGCACCGGCCTGCAGGCTATTGACACCGGAGGCTCCGCCCGGGATTGACCGGGCGGAGCCTGACCATGCCGGGGCCCAGATATCCGGGGCGCAATGTTCGATAAACTGATCCTGACCGCCCTGCTTCTGGCCGCAGCCACGCTGCTGCTGCGCCTGATCCGGCACAGCCGCCTGGCCATGGCCAGCCGCCGGGCCGCGCGTGCCGGCTATCTCGATGCCTGCCAGCCGCTGTTCAGCGATCTGCGCCGCAGCATCGGCCCCAGCGGTTTTGCCCGTCTGTCGGGGCGCTACCGGGGGCGGATGTTCGATCTGCAGGTGGTCGCCGACACGCTGGCCACCCGCAAGCTGCCGACCCTGTGGCTGTTGGTCAGCCTGCCCGAACCGATGCCGGTCGCCGCGACCTGGGACCTGATGCAGCGCCCGACCGGGATCGAAAGCTTTTCGCACTTTGCCCGCCTGCCCTTCCAGCAGCCGCTGCCGGCCGGCATGCCCGACACCGCCGCACTGCGCTCCGACGCGGCCCTGCCGTTGCCGGAGTCTGTCCGCAGCCAGCTTGACCTGTTCGACGACCCGCGCGCAAAGGAGCTGCTGATCTCGCCCAGAGGCCTGCGTCTGGTCTGGCTGGTCGAAGAGGCCGACCGGGGCCGATATCTGATTTTCCGCGATGCCGAAATGGGCCACACCCCGCTGGATGCCGCCATGCTGCCGCCGCTCTTGAACCGGCTGACAGCGCTGGCCGAGAACATGACAAAGGCCCTGACGTCGCCTCTGCAAACGGCCCCCGCCGCATGACGCCGGCAAACCCCTATCTGGTGCTGGCTTCGGCCATCCTGCTTCCGGGCTCTGGGCAGGTCTGGAACCGCGAACCGGTGCGCGGGCTGATCTTTCTGTTCTTCATGCTGCTGCTCGGCGCCTTCACCCTGAAAACCGCCGCCGCCGACGTCTCGCTTGTCGGCAAGTTCGCCGGGGGCATTTTCGTCTGGGCAATGTCGCTGTTCGATGCCTACAAACGCGCCCGCATCCGCTTTGAGCAGCATCGGTTTCAGGCCGGAAAGAACTGAACCGCCGCCGGACACTGCTTTTCTGGTGCGCTGACGACTCAGTTGCCGCCTCTCAGGAAAGAATCTTTCTTGGCGGGGAAAAAACGCTTTGCAGCCCTGGCAGTCTGCGCCAGACTGCCTGCGGTGGAAAGTCGCATCCTTGGCGAGGTTGGGACGACGGAACGCATTGCAGGAGCCGGCCCGGACGGGCCCTGCGCTGTCGTCGCCCGACGAACCGGTCGCCTTTCCCCAGACCCATGCCGCGCGGGGCGACCAAAGGCCAAACCCCGGGCGGACGATCAAGGCCAAACCAACGGGGAGACTGACGTGACCAACAATCAACAGCCCGGCGCCGTTCCCGCGCCACATCGGGCGAACGGGGGACCGATCCATGGCAGATGAACATAGCTCGGGCACGCTGCGCCGTGCGCTCGACTGGCGCGGCGCCTTCTGGGTTGCCGCCGGGGTGCCGCCTCTGGTGCTGTTTTCGATCGGCGGCATCGCCGGTGTGGCCGGCAAGGCGGCGTTTGTCGTCTGGATCGTGTCGATGATCATGGGCTTTCTGCAAAGCTTCACTTACGCCGAACTGGCCGGCATGTTCGCCAACAAATCCGGCGGCGCTTCGGTCTATGGTGCCACCGCCTGGCTGCGCTATTCGAAATTCATCGCGCCGCTGTCGGTCTGGTGCAACTGGTTCGCCTGGTCGCCGGTGCTGTCGCTCGGCTGCGTCATCGCGGCGGGCTACATCCTGAACGCGCTGTTTCCGATCCCGGCGGCGGATGCCCAGACCGTGCTGGACTGGATCACCGCCAACATGGCGCAATATACCGCCGAAACCCAGTCGGTCATCGACTACATGGCAGCCAACGCCGGTACGGCGGTCGAGGATGCGATCAAGGCCGTCGCCGCCAGCGACGGTGTCGCGGCCCTGACCCCGGCGATCCGGACGTGGGAGGCGTTGACCTTCAACATCCCCGGCCTTGGCGCGCTGCACTTCAACTCGACCTTCGTGATCGGCGCGGTCCTGATGCTGATCATCTTCGCGATCCAGCATCGCGGCATCGCCTCGACCGCGTCGGCCCAGAAATGGCTGGCGATCATCGTGCTGGTGCCACTGCTGCTGGTCGGTCTGGTGCCGATCCTGACCGGCGCGATCATCAGCACCAACGTCACCGGCATCCTGCCACCCTCCGCCGCCTATTCCGGGGTGGATGGCACCTGGAACGTCGGCGGCTGGACGTTGATCCTGGGCGCGCTCTACATCGCGGCCTGGTCGACCTACGGCTTTGAAACCGCCGTCTGCTATACCAGCGAGTTGAAGGATCCCAAGACCGATACCTTCAAGGCGATCTTCTTCGCGGGCCTGCTGTGCTGCGTGTTCTTCTTCCTGATCCCTTACGCGTTTCAGGGTGTGCTGGGGCAGGAAGGCATGCTGGCGCCCGGCATCATCGACGGCTCCGGCATCGCCGAGGCGCTGGGCAACATGGTCGGCGGCGGCAAGGTGGTCACCCAGATTCTGGTGATCCTGATGATCCTCGGGCTGTTCCTCGCGATCATGACCGCGATGGCCGGGTCGTCGAGGACGCTGTATCAGGGGTCGCGCGACGGCTGGCTGCCGCGCTATCTCGGGCATGCCAACGAACACGGCGCCCCGACCCGCGCGATGTGGACCGACTTTGCCTTCAACCTGTTCCTGCTGGCGCTGGCGTCCGACGCCGGCGGCTACTTCTACGTTCTGGCGATTTCGAACGTCGGCTACATCCTGTTCAACTTCCTGAACCTGAACGCCGGCTGGATTCACCGCATCGATTCGGGCCATATCGAACGGCCGTGGAAAGCCCCGGCTTTCCTGATCGGCATCAACACGGTGCTGGCCTTCGTCAACGCGCTGTTCCTTGGCGCCGGGGCGAAAGTCTGGGGCTACTCCAACGCGCTCTGGGCCGGCCTGATCTTTGCTGCGCTGATCATCCCGGTGTTCGCCTTCCGCCACTATCTGCAGGACGGCGGCCGCTTCCCGAAAGGCGCGCTGGACGAGCTTGGCCTGAAGGAAGGCGATCTGGGCGAGCGCAAGGCCGGGATGCTGCCGTATCTGGCGCTGGCGGCCGGGGCGGTGGTGGTGCTTTGGGCCAACTGGTTCTTCGTGCTGCCAACCTGATCCGACCCTGAACGAAGCGGCGGGGGCGGCCCTCGGGCCGCCCCCGTTGCATTGAACGCACCGGGGGAAAGTGCCGGGCGCACGGGACCCACGGGAAACCTTTTTCCCTGTCAGGAAAAATTCTTGCACAAGTTCATTGATTTCCACCCGCCGATGCAGTCACACTGCCACCAGCACAATGACATGGGCAGGGGGAAAGAATGGCAGCATCCTGGAGGTTTTCGGCACTTGCCGACCGGCACCGCGCACTTGGCTCGGCGCTGGAGGACTGGAGCGGCATGGGCACCGCCTGGCACTATGCCGGCGACCCGATCGCCGAGTACGAAGCGATCCGCACCAAGGCCGGCCTGATGGACGTGTCGGGCCTGAAAAAGGTGCATCTCACCGGCCCGCATGCCAGTCACGTCATCGACCGCGCCACCACCCGCAACATGGAAAAGCTGATGCCGGGACGCTCGGTCTATGCCACCATGCTGAACGATGCCGGCAAGTTCGTCGATGATTGCGTGATCTACCGCACCGGCCCCAATGCCTTCATGGTGGTGCACGGCTCGGGCGGCGCGCACGAACAGCTGACCATGGCCGCTACCGGGCGCGATGTCTCGGTCCGGTTCGACGACAACCTGCACGACCTGTCGCTGCAAGGCCCGCTTGCGATCGAGTATCTGGAAAAACACGTCGCAGGCCTGCGCGCGCTGCCCTACTTTGCCCAGATGCAGACGTCGCTGTTCGGCTTGCCGGTGATGATCTCGCGCACCGGCTACACCGGCGAACGCGGCTACGAGATCTTCTGCCGCGGCCAGGATGCCCCGACGATCTGGGACCGCATCCTCGACGAAGGCAGAAACCTGGGCATCATCCCCTGCCGCTTCACCACGCTGGACCTGCTGCGCGCCGAAAGCTACCTGCTGTTCTTCCCCTTCGACAATTCCGAAATGTACCCGTTCGCGGCCGAGGGCCCGGGCGACACGCTCTGGGAGCTTGGCCTCGATTTCACCGTCTCGCCCGGCAAGACCGGCTTTCGCGGGGCCGAGGAACACTACCGCCTGAAAGGCCGCGAACGGTTCAGGATCTGGGGCCTGAAGCTCGACGGGACCACCCCCGCCGACGGTGGTGCCCCGGTGATCCGGAACGGCCAACAGGTCGGCCTGGTTACCCAAGGCCACTACAGCAGGCTCAACGGCCACAACGTCGCCATCGCCCGTCTGCCCGTCGATTGCGCCAACACCGGCACCAAACTGGCCGTCCGCAATTCCACCGGCGACATTGCCGCCACCAGCCACCCGATGCCGTTCTACGACCCTGACAAGAAACGCCGTACCGCCAAGGGCTGACCTTTCGCTTTCATCTTTTCGAAAATATCCCCGCCGGAGGCTCCGGGCCGGGCCGCAGGAGCCTCCGGCGGGGAAACTTGAGAAAAGAAGAAACCCAAGATGCAAGACACAAATCAGGTTTCCGCCGAATGCCAAAGACCGCCTTTCCCGCCTCCATCCTCAGCCGCCCGGTCTACGGCGAATGGCAGCCGCGTCCGGGTGCGGCGCATCTGATGCTGGCGGACGGGGCCGGGGCCGGGGCGGTCATCGACCTTGCGGCGCAGGCGCCGGACCTGATGGCACAGGCGCATCTGATCTACGTAAAGGGAAAGGACGAGGTGACGGGACAGGACGGGGTCGGCCGGGCCGCGCAACTGGCGGCGCTGCATCCGGCGCAGATCCACTTCAGCCCGACCTACGGCGCCGTCGTGCCGCGCCTGCGCAAGGTGCTGGCAGACGCGCATATGGGCTTGCAGGTCTACCTTGCGGGCACCGAGGGGCTGATCGGACAGGCACAGGCCGAAGCAATGGCGGCGGGCATTCCCCATACCGCGATCCAGACCGAACACCGCGGCAGCCTCGTGCGGCGGGTACAGTGCGTGCATTGCAAGGGCATCACCGAAGAGGTGCACACCGATCCGTTCCAATGCAGCCATTGCGGCCTGCATCTGTACGTCCGCGACCACTATTCGCGCCGGATCGCGGCGTTTCAGGGCGTCAACATCGATGCCGAGACCCCGGGCATCGTGCCCGCAACGGTGGAGCGGTTCCGGTGAGCGGCGTCGCCAAGATCGCGGTGACGGTGGCCGAGGTGGTCGCGGTCAACGCCCTGATCAAGCGCTTCCGCTTCGTGCGCAGCGACGGCGGCGAGATGCCGGCCTTTTCCGGTGGCGCCCATACCGTGGTCGAGATGCAGGATGGGGCCATCCGCCGGATGAATCCCTATTCGCTGATGGGCGACCCTTCCGACCGGTCGGGCTATGAAATCTCGGTCCGTCGCGACGAAGCCGGGCGCGGCGGCTCGCTCTACATGCACGGCAGCGTGGTGCCCGGAATGCCGATGGTGCTCAGCTATCCGGTCAATCTGTTCCCGCTCGACCTGCGCGCGAAGAAGCATCTGCTGATCGCCGGCGGCATCGGCATCACACCGTTCCTGGCCCAGATCGCCCAGTTGTCGGCGATGGGCGGCCGCTTCGAACTGCACTATTCCGCCCGGACCCCGGCGCTCGCGGCCTACATGGATCGGCTTACTGCCAGGCACGGCGACCGGGTGCATCTGTATTTCGACGACCGCAACCAATTGATCCCGCTGTCCGACCTGCTGACCGGGCAACCACTGGGCACGCACCTCTATGTCTGCGGGCCAAAGGGCATGATCGACTGGGTTCTGCGTGCGGCGGCGCAGGCCGGCTGGCCGACGGCGGCGCTGCATCACGAGGAGTTTCTGGCCCCGCCGACCGGCGCGCCATTCGAGGTGACGCTGAAATCCTCGGGCAAACGTTTCACTGTCGGCAGCCATCAGTCGCTGCTGGAAGCCATCGAGGCCGCCGGAGTACAGGCCCCATACCTTTGCCGGGGCGGCGCCTGCGGGCAATGCGAAACCGATGTACTGGCCTGCGACGGCAGCATCCTGCATAATGACCACTGGCTGACCCCGGCGCAAAAAGCGGGCGGTCAGAAGATCATGCCCTGCGTCTCGCGGTTCGAGGGGCGCGCCCTCGTTCTTGATCGATAGGAGATTGCGATGAACCTCGAATTCAAGGACGAAACCTTCCGCGACAGTTTCACCTTCTTCAACTCGCCCGCCGCGATCCGGCGCTTTCCGTTTCCGTTCGACAACGACGCCTACATGTACGCCACCAACATGGAACCGCACACGCCGGGCCGCCCGGGATCGGTGTTCGAACATGCCTTCGATGTCGATGAACACTACGTGGGCGAGATGCGCGAGCGCAGCACCGTGCTGGCCGAGGATCCGCTGCGCTGCCAGTCGCTGCCGCACATGACGCTGGCTGGCTGGGACCTTCTGGAACTGATCATGACCGCAAAGGCCGCCGACTATCCGCAGTGGTTCACCCTGCACCGTCGGGGCGACAAATGGCACTGGATCAACCGCCCGCTCGGGATCGAGCAGCGCTTCACCTTCCTCGATGACAGCACGCTGCCGTGTGGGCCGATGGAATACATCACCCGCCAGACCCAGGGCGATTTCACCCTGCAGGATCAGCGCGAGGACAATCTGTGGATGGATGCCGGCATGGTGACGACGCAGGCCGACTGGTCGCTGGATTTCGACCTCGGCATGCATTTCTTCGAATGGCACGCGCCGGTGCCGCTGGCGCACGAGTTGGGCATCTTTCAGCGCGCCCAGAAGTTCCTGATGAATGTCCGCCACGGCGCCCCCGCCCGGCGCTTCAACTGGACGATGACGGTGAATGCACTCCTGGACACCGCCCCCGAGACCTATCCGAAATGGGGCCCGATGCGCACCACGCTGACGCCCGAAAATGTCGGCGACAAGATGCACCTGCGCGTCGAATTGCAGACCTTCTTCCGGCTGCCACGCTCGAACGCGCTGGTATTCCCGATCCGCTGCTACCTGATCAGCTTCGCCGAACTGGTCACCCAGCCGAAATGGGCCCGCCGCCTGCACCGGGTGATCCGCAACCTGCCGGCGGAACTGGCCACCTACAAAGGCTTCATCAACAACCGCCCGCTGATGGTAGAGTGGCTGGCGCAGCACGACGACGGCGCGCCGACTTCGCCCGGCATCTGGCCGGAGCCGCAGTGATCCTCCCCTGTCTTTGTTCTGAAAATATCCCACGGGGGTGCAGGTGTGTGAAACCCCCGCCCTCTGCCGGTCTTACCCTGCCTGCGGATAGGATATCACCGACAGGAACCGCGCCGGCAGCTTGACCAGCACTTCCGGCCCGTGTTGCGCGTCGGCGTCAAAGAACAGGCTGTCGCCCGGCCGCAAATGGAACAGCTGGTCGCCGTGCCGGTACTGCACCTCGCCCTCCAGCATGTACAACAGCTCGATCCCGTCATGCTGAAACGTCGGAAACACGTCCGAGGTTTCCGTCAGAGTGATCATGTACGGCTCGACCACCACGCCTGACGAGTTCGAGCCAATGTGGCCCAAGATGTTGTACTGATGCCCGGCCCGGGTCCCGGCCCGCTCGATCTCGACATGCGCGCCGGCCTTCACATGCTGCACTTCGCGCCGCTCCTCGAACCGGCGCAGGAACGAGGTCAGCGGGGTGGACAGCGCATGGCTGAGGATCTGCAGTGTGGTCAGCGACGGCGAAGTGATGCCGTTCTCGATCTTTGACAGCATGCCGATCGACAGGCCGGTGACATTGGCCAGATCGGCCACGGTCAACCCCTGCTGGCGGCGAAACGCCCGCACCTCGCGGCCGATTGCCACTTCCAGATTGCGCTCCGACAACTCGCGCACCCGGTGCGGGTCCTGCGTCAGCACCGGTTTGCCCTTTGCGATCCCGGCCTTGGTGTCGTCCAACCCGTCCATGCGACCTGTTCCACGCTGATGCCCGGCAGGCTTTTTGCTGCCAGGCCCTTGCGCGAAGCTAGCGCATTTTTCCTGAGAGTAAAATCATCGCTGCGTGGGGTACCCGTCCCGGCCCCGGATCGGGGCGCTGCGGTCGCCACTGACCCGCTCGTCAGGCGATGCTGCGCGCCGCCGTGGTCAGCGCGTGATGCAGCGACTGCGCCGAGGATCGGGGCCCGAACAGCCTGAATTGCCCTGCCTGCTCGCAGATCAGATAACAGCCCAGATGCTCGATCACCGTCCGGGTGCCGCTGCCCGGCGCCATCGCGCTTACATCCACGGCACACAGCCGCTCGAACAGCGCCGGCAGGGCAGGGCCGTTCACGTCAAAACACACCCAGCCTCCGGTCTGTTCGGTGATCGACGCGGCCGCACCAAATGCCGCCAGCAGGTCCGCTGCACTATCCTCGTGCGTCCGGATGTCGGCCATCACCAGCCACTGCTCCGGCCCCAGCCAAAGCGCCGACCACGGGGCAGAAGTGCTGGCCTTTCCCGGGCCGGGCAGCGTCAGACCCATTGCCAAAGCCGCCGCCGCAACCGCCGTTTCCTGCCCGCGCCGCGAGGCCAGCGACGCCAGCGCGATCCCGGGGTTTTCCGCAATCTCCACCGCGCCGATCACGTCGCGCGCAGGCTCTGCCCCGCCCAACGCATTCATCGGCTGCAAACTGATCTTATCCACGCAACCGCTCCCCGTCCGGGTCAACGAAATGCGGGCTGACCACCTCGACCTCGGTTTCCATGCCTTTCAGCGGGTTGACCATCCTGAGCCGCTCGCCCATCCGCTCGTGCCCGCGCTGCAACAGCCCCAGCCCGACCTGATGCCCCAGATGCGGCGAATACACCACCGATGTCATGTAGCCCTCGTCATGCGCCGCATCCGCCGGCTGGCCCGCCGCGATGAAATGGCTGCCCGCCGCCAGCGGCTGTGCCGCATCCACCGGCCGGAACCCCACCAGCCGCAGCACATCCGGGCCGTTCATCCCCTCGCGCCCCGACAGCACCACGCCGATCGCGTCCTTCTTCTTCGACACCATCTTGCCCAACCCCAACGTCAAAGCCGAGGTGGTCCCGTTCAACTCATTGCCCGCCGCATGGCCCTTTTCCACCCGCAGTACGCCCAAAGTCTCGGTGCCATAGACCACCGCGCCGAACTCTGCCCCCGCCGCCATCAAAGCCCGGATCAACCCATCGCCATAGCGTGTAGGCACCGCGATCTCATAGGCCAGTTCGCCCGAGAAAGAGATGCGGAACAGCCGCGCCCGCAGGCCGCCAATGGTGACATGCCCGCAGGCCATATAGGGGAACGCGGCATCGGAAATATCCTGATCCACCAGCTTTTCCAGCAATTTCCGTGCATTCGGCCCCGCCACCGAATACTGCGCCCAGGCTTCGGTGGTGGAAATCAGCTGCACATCCAGCTCCGGCCACAGGCACTGGCGGCAAAACTCCAGATGCCGGAAAACAGAAACCGCATTGGCCGTGGTGGTCGTCATCACATAATGATGCTCCCCCATCCGCGCCGTGGTGCCATCGTCCATCACCATCCCGTCCTCGCGCAGCATCAGGCCGTAGCGCACGCGGCCGACTGCCAAAGTCGAAAAGGTATTGGCATACACCCGGTCCAGAAACGCCCCCGCATCCGTGCCCTGAACGTCAATCTTGCCCAGCGTCGTCACATCGCAAATCCCGACCGAGGCCCGCGTCGCCAGTGCCTCCCGGTCCACCGACTGCCGCCACCCAACCTCGCCCGCCTTCGGGAACCATTGCGCCCGCAGCCACATCCCCACTTCCACAAACACGGCACCCTGTTCGGTCGCCCATTTGTGCGACGGCGTCAGCCTTACGGGCCGAAACTCTGCCCCCGCCGACCGTCCGGCCAATGCCCCCATCGCCACCGGCGTATAGGGCGGCCGGTAGATCGTGGTGCCGGTTTCCGGCATCGATTTCCCCGTCAATTCCGCCATCACCGCCAGCCCGACCACATTCGCCGTCTTGCCCTGATCCGTCGCCATCCCCAGCGTGGTATAGCGCTTCAGATGCTCGACGGATGTAAAATTCTCCTGCTTTGCCAGAACGATATCCTTTACCGTCACATCGTTCTGCACATCTACCCAGGCCCGCCCCTTGCCCGCCACATGCCAGAATGGCGTGATCGCCACCGGCCCATCCTCCGCCTCCGGCACCTCGATCCGCGCTGAAATCCCCAGATCAGCCAGCGCCGCAACCGCCGCTTCCGCCCCGGTCCGCAACGCCGCCGCCGTCGAAAACACACCCAAAGCCGCCCCGGCCACCCGCATCCCCACCGGCCCGCCCGGCCCTGGCACAAACCCCGCAATCCCGTCATCCCACACCGGACGCGACCGGTGATGCGAGGTCAGCGCCACAGTCGGGTTCCACCCGCCCGAAACCCCCAACGCCTCGCAGGCAATCGCCTCGGTCCGGCCATTCGCCAGCCGCACCGTAATCCCTCGCAGCCCCAGCCGGCCAGCGGTATCCACCACCACCGCCCCCTTCAGATGCCGGATGCCGGGCACCAAAGCCCCGCCGTCGCGCACATCGACAACGGCCACCACATTGATCCCCTTTGCCGCCAGATCGGTCGCCGTGCGCAACCCGTCATCGTTGTTCACGAACAGCGCCACCCGCTGCCCCGGCACCACAGCCCATCGGTTGGCATAGCCGCGCAGCGCCCCGGCCAGCATCACCCCGGGACGGTCATTGTTGGCAAACGCAATCGGGCGCTCAATCGCCCCGGCACACAACACAGCGCGTTTGGAATAAATCCGCCACAACACCTGCCGCGGTTTCCCCGGCAACGGCACCGCCAGATGGTCCGAAACCCGCTCCAGCGCGGAATAAATCCCGTGGTCAAACGCGCCGGCAACCGTGGTCCGCGCCATCACCCGAACATTCGGCATGGCCCGCAATTCCGCCACCATGGCCGCCGCCCAATCGGCCGCAGCACCACCGCCCACCGCAAAACTCTCAAAATTCAACCGCCCGCCGAGGGTGAAATCCTCATCCGCCAGGATCACCCGCGCCCCCGCCCGCCCGGCGGTAAGCGCCGCCGCCAACCCCGCCGGCCCGGCACCGATCACTAACAGATCGCAATGCAGAAACCCCTTGTCATAAGCATCCGGGTCGGCCTGCAACGCTGCCCGCCCCAGCCCCGCCGCCCGCCGGATGATCGGCTCGTACAGCCGTTCCCAGAACGCTTTCGGCCACATGAAGGTCTTGTAGTAAAACCCCGCCGCAAAGAACGGCGACAACGCATCCGTCACCGCCATCGCGTCGAACCGCAGCGTGGGCCAGCGGTTCTGGCTTTCCGCCACCAACCCGTCAAACAGTTCCGCCGTGGTCGCCCGCGTGTTCGGCTCGCGCTGCGCGCCGCTGCGCAGTTCCACAATCGCGTTCGGCTCCTCCGACCCCGCCGCAATCACCCCGCGCGGCCGGTGATACTTGAAACTGCGCCCCATCAACCGCACATCGTTGGCCAGCAGGGCCGAGGCGAGCGTATCTCCGGCAAACCCCCGGTACCACTTGCCATCAAAGGTGAACGCCAGGCTTTGCCCGCGATCAATCTGCCCGCCAGCGATCCTCATGCCCGCATCCTCAAAGCAACATCCCGCGCCATTTCAACCGCCAAAATCTCGTGCGTCACCGTATTGCGCGTCACCACCAGCCAGGACCGGTCGCCCTGTTCGTGAAACCACAATTCGCGGTGCTCCCCGGCAGGGTCACCCCGCAGATACAGGTATTGGTAAAACGCTTCCTCTGCCCCGACAGCCATCCCGTCAGGCCGCGCCAACAGGCTGGCATCACCCAGATAGACAAATTCCTGCATGTCGCGGGGCCCCAACAACGGATGCTGAATGATCATTCGACGTTTCCCTCTCGCATTTTCGAACCGGAAAACCGGTGCCCACTTTTCCTGAAAATGCTCATATCCTCAATGCAAATTGGGCTGCGCGCCCATGCCCTTTTCGTCGATCATCAGCCCCTTGCGGAACCGGTCGAACCGATAGGCGGTGGCGGTCTTGTGCGGCTCGTCCCGCGCCAACAGATGCGCGAAACACCAGCCCGATGCCGGTGTCGCCTTGAACCCGCCGTAACACCAGCCGCCGTTGAAATACAGCCCGTCCACCCCGGTCCGATCGATGATCGGTGATCCGTCCATCGACATATCCATGATCCCGCCCCACATGCGTAGCAACCGCACCCGCCCGATGTTCGGCATCAGGCTCATGCCGCCCTCGGCCACATCCTCGACCACCGGCAGCCCGCCGCGCTGCGCATAGCTATTGTACCCGTCGATATCGCCGCCAAACACCAGCCCGCCCTTGTCCGATTGCGATACATAGAAATGCCCGGCACCATAGGTAATCACGCCATTAATCAGCGGCTTCAGCCCTTCGGAAACAAAGGCCTGCAACACATGCGCCTCGATCGGCAGTCGTATCCCCGCCGTCGCCATCACCCGGGATGATGACCCCGCCACCGCCACGCCCACCTTTCCCGCACCGATATAACCGCGCGAGGTCTCTACCCCCAGCATCCGGCCGCCCTCGATCCGAAAGCCGGTAACCTCGCAGTTCTGGATGATATCGACGCCCCGGCTGTCCGCCCCCCGTGCATAGCCCCAGGCCACCGCATCGTGCCGCACCGTGCCGCCGCGCCGCTGCAACAGCCCGCCCTTGATCGGAAACCGCGCATTGTCGAAATTCAGCCAAGGATACATCGCCCGCACCCCGGCCTGATCCAGCAACTCCGCATCCACCCCGTTCAACCGCATGCCGTTGCCGCGCCGCACATAGGCATCGCGCTGCGCATCGGTATGGCACAGGTTCAACACGCCGCGCTGGCTGACCATGGCGTTGTAGTTGAAGTCCTGCTCCAGCCCCTCCCACAGCTGCATGGAGAATTCATAGAACGGCTCGTTGCCCGGCAGCAGGTAGTTCGAGCGGATGATGGTGGTATTGCGCCCGACATTGCCGCCGCCGATCCAGCCCTTTTCCAGCACGGCAATCCGGGCCTGCCGGAACTCCTTGGCCAGATAGTACGCCGTGGCCAACCCGTGCCCGCCGCCGCCGACAATCACGTAATCATAGGCCGCCTGCGGCTGCGGGTCGCGCCAGGCCGGACCCCAGCCCTTGTGCCCGGTCAAGCCTTCCCAAATCACCCTGAACCCGGAATAGTGCATCATGTTTCCAACCGTTCTCCGCGCATCGCGCCCGCCACCCTGAACCGTCACCCAAACCCGCCGCCTGTGCTGGCTTCCGGGGCGGATCGTCGCCCGCCAATCTCTCCGACAAGGACAACGCCTCACCTCCGACACCGCCGCTTTCCGCCTGTACGTCCGGCTTCACTTTGTCACAAATATCCCGCGGGGGGGCGACCGCAGGGAGCGGGGGTGTGAAACCCCCTGCCGCCGCCGGCCAAAGATACCCGCATGCCGCTCATATCGCCAGATAGCCTACTCCGGCAAACACCACCCCCACGCCCAGCCATTGCCCCCACGCCAGCCTTTCGCCCAACAGCCGCCACGCCAGCACGATGGTCACGATCCCGAACACTGACGAGGTCACGATGGCAAACTCCGGGTTCGCCTGCCCGCCGGCCGCCAGCACCGCACCCAGCGCCAGCACGTCCAGAAGCCCCATCCCGGCCAACAGCGGCCAGTGCCCGGGGTGCACCCGCCAACCATGGCGCAGCGCCAGCAGCACCGCCGCCAGCCCCAGCACCGCCGTCCCCCGCGCCACCAGTAGCACCGGCAATGCCGATCCGGCCCCGGTCGCCATCTGTCCCAGCGAAAAGGTCAGGGCAAAGCCCAGCGCCGCCGCCAGCGCCCAGGCAATCGCCGGGCCGCGCCCGGCAGGGGCCGCGTCATGATCAGCCGACCACAGCGCCACCAGCCCGACCCCGGCCACCACCGCCACCACCGCCAGCCATTGCCACAGGCTGACCGGCTGGCCGCGCAGCACCGCCCAGGCCACCGACAGCACCGGAAACGCCCCGCAGATCGGCGCCACCAGCCGCACCGGCCCGATGGCAAAGGCATTGTACAGCCCGGCACCGCCCAGCACATGGGCTAAGCCCGACAGCACGGCCCAGCCGTAAGCCCGCCCGGTCATCGCCGGCCAGTCGCCTTGGCTCAGCGCCAGCGGCAGCAGCGCCAAAAGGCCCGTTACCAGCACCACCAGAAACGCCGACAGCGCGGCGGTCTTGCCGGTGACGAAGCGCACGCAGAAATCATGCAGGCCCCAGGCCAGTGCCGCCAGCAGTCCAAGACCCAGCGAAATCATCAGATCGGCTCCGAAAAGGTTGGGCCAGCGGCTTGCACGGTGTAGGCTCGGGGCGGCACGCGACTTCGGGCTTGCTGCGCGGGCTCCGGCCACTTATTCTTCTGAATAAACATTTATTCCGTTTGTGCAACCATGCCGGAGGCGCGATGTTCGATATCTTCCCCAAGGTCCAGCCCGGCCCGCCGCGCCCCAGCCGCATCCTGCGGCCCAACGCCTTTGCTCTGCCCACGGGCTTCGAGCGCTACGAGGTGCCCGGCGCAGGCGGCATCCTGATCCCCATCGGCACCGGCGACCGCATCACCGTGGAAAACACCGAAGGCGGCCAGCCTTGCGAACTGATCGCCGCAGCCGACGGCGTGATCGATGCGGGCATCCTTGGGGCCACCTCCGACTCCGACGCGTCCGGGATCAAGGCGCTTCTCTCATCCTCGGCGCTCCGGAATACTGGCCCCGGTTCTGGCTTCACGGCCCAGCGTCTCCTGCGGCGCGGTATCAACCTCGCACATGCCGGCGCCATCAGCCTCTTTGATGCCCAAACCCCCGCAGGCGCCGCCGAAACCTTTACCGCCAACCGCGCGGGCGTGCTGGCCATCGCCGCCCCCGGCCCGGCAATGGACCCCGGCGCGCAAAACACCACCACGCCGCTCGTGGTGAAAATCCAGCGCTCCAGTCTCCGCCCCATCCCCCGCTTCGAGCTGCCGGACCCGCTCGCCACCCCCGTCCTCGATCTGCGGGTGAAAGCCGCCACTGCAGAGTCGTATTTCGTCAAATCCGGCGACTACATCCAGATCCAGGATGTCGATGGCCGCCAGATGACCGATTTCCAGTGCTTCGCCGCCCGCAAGCTTGACAAGGGCACCGAACGCCCGCTCGACGTCACCACCACCCGCACCTTCATGGGCCGCGATTATCCCATGCCCGGCCTGCATTCCAAGTTCTACGATCAGGACTGGCTGCCGCTGGTCGAGGTCATTCAGGACACCGTCGGCCGCCACGACGCCTTTGCCATGGCCTGTGCGCCCAAGTATTACGACGACATCGGCTACCCCGGCCACATCAACTGCTCGGACAACTTCAACCACGCCCTCGCCCCGCACGGCATCGCCAAGCGCCCGGGCTGGATGGCCATCAACTTCTTCTACAACACCCACATCGACGCCCACGGCATGCTGACCTCCGATGAGGCCTGGTCCCGCCCCGGCGATTACGTGCTGCTGCGCGCCCTGACCGACATCATCTGCGTCTCCTCCGCCTGCCCGGATGACACCTCGCCCGGCAACGGCTGGTACCTCTCCGACATCCATGTCCGTACCTATTCCGGCGCCGAACCATTCCAGCGCGCCATCGCCCACCGCCCCACCCCCAATGCAGAGCCCGTGATGACCAAACAGACCGCCTTCCACGACAGCCTGCACCTCCAAACCAGGCATCTGGTCGAATACAAGGGTTACTGGCTGCCACATGCCTTCCCCGCCGTCGGCACCATCGCCGAATACTGGGCCTGCCGCGAAAAGGTGGCGTTGATCGACCTCTCCCCCCTGCGCAAATGGGAAATCACCGGGCCGGACAGCGAAGCCCTGCTGCAATACACCCTGACCCGGGATGTCAAGAAGCTCAGCCAGGGTCAGGTTGTCTATTCCGCCCTATGCTACGACCACGGCGGCATGCTCGATGACGGCACCCTGTTCCGCCTCGGCCAGAACAACTTCCGCTGGATCGGCGGCGACGACACCGGCGGCATCTGGCTGCGCGAATGGGCCGAAAAGCTCGGCCTGCAAGTGATGATCCGCGCCTCCACCGACCAGCTGCACAACATCGCCGTCCAGGGCCCCAACTCCCGCGACCTCATTTCCCGCGTGATCTGGACGCCGCCGCACCAACCCGCCGTCCCCGAGCTTGGCTGGTTCCGCTTCACCATCGGCCGCATCGGCGATGCCGCCGGCCCGCCCATCGTGCTGTCGCGCACCGGCTATACCGGCGAGTTGGGGTACGAAGTCTTTTGCCACCCCAAGGACGCGCGCGCGGTGTTCGACGCGGTCTGGACCGCCGGTGCCGACTTTGGCCTGCAACCGATGGGCCTCGCAGCCCTCGACATGCTGCGGATCGAGGCCGGCCTGATCTTCGCCGGCTACGACTTCACCGACCAGACCGACCCGTTCGAGGCCGGCATCGGCTTCACCGTGCCGCTGAAATCCAAACCCGACGATTTCATCGGCCGCGCGGCGCTGATCGACCGCAAGGACCACCCGCGCCACAGGTTCGTCGGCCTCGACGTGGCGTCAAACACCAGCATCGGCCACGGCGACCCGATCTTTGTCGGCCGCGCCCAGGTCGGCGTCATCACCTCCGCCACCCGCTCCCCGATCCTGGGCAAGAACATCGCCCTGGCCCGCATCGACGTGACCCACGCCACCGAAGGCGGCCAGGTCGAGGTCGGCAAACTCGACGGCCAGCAGATGCGCCTGCCCGCCACCATCACCACCCCGACACAATACGACCCCAAAAAGACCCGCCCGCAAAGCTGATTTCCCAACCCGCCCCGGACCCGCCCGCCTCTGACACCCGCCCTGCCTCCGACGCCCCTCCCAATCCGAACCAGCCCGCACTGCCGCTACAACCGGCCTCTTTGTTCAACAAATATCCCCGCCGGAGGCACCCGTTGCCGCCCGATCTCTCGCCCCCGCCAAATGCGCGCCTCTGTCCCGTAGCGGTGGGGAGGAAGGGATCGGGGCATCGGTCGAGTCTTCGAATGGTTGCGACGCGGGACAAACCCAACTTTCACTGCAATTGCAGCATGCACCAGGCCTACCTTTCTACAACCGGAAAATTGGGAAGAAAGAGGTCACGGACTGCAAGGGAACTGAATGGTCGGCGAGCAGAAACGCCAGCGTAGCAGTTGTGCCCCGGGGTAGCTGCCGGATCCCGTTTGTCAGGCACAACTCCTACCTTGGTCCAACGGTCTTTCAGGGCGCGATGTTCTGGTTGACCCTGAAGAGGTTGTAGGGGTCATACTGGCGCTTGATCTTCACCAGTCGGTCGTAGTTGTTGCCATAATTGGCCCGCACCCGTGTTCCGTCGTCGTCGTCCATGAAGTTGACATAGCCACCGACCTCTGAATGGGGCGCGACCGCATCGGAGTAGTCGCGCACCCACTTTGTGTTGGCCGCGTCATCTGCGGGATCTCCCGACGCCGCAAGGATAACCATTGAAAAGTTGGCGTCGCGATGCCCGAACGCCGTGGCATCCGACGCAACCCGATGGCAGGCCCCGTTGATGGGATAAAGGTGCATAGTCGAGCTCGCGTTCGGCGCGTTCGGACCGTTTTGGACATGCGCCGCGATAGCCTGGTCCGTCAGTTCCTTGACGAAGTTGCCTTTCCAGTACTGACGGATCCCCGGCGGGAAGAGACCGTCGAAGGCTGCGTTGATCGCCGGATAGGGGACCGGTCCCACCATCTCGGCCTTCACTTCGGCGACGTCGTGGAAGGCTTTGAACTGGCGTGCGCCTTCAGCGGGATCGCCAGACCAGCAGGCCACGATCGCCGCAAACATGTCACCGTGCCGGTTTTCGGGGATGAAGGGCAGCGGCGGGGCGATCTGGAAAGCCGGAAACGCGCCCATCTCTTCCGGCGCATCCTTGATATAGTCGCGATAGAACCTCAGAATGTTTTCTGCCTCACTTACCTCAAAGAACATCGGTCCCCAGTACACATTCTTGACCGGCTGGAGTTTGTATTCCAGCGAGGTGCACACGCCAAAGTTCCCGCCACCGCCGCGAATCGCCCAGAACAGGTCGGCGTTCTCGTTCTCGCTGGTGACGAGCAGCTTGCCATCGGCCGTCACAACATCGGCCGACACCAGATTGTCCAGCGAAAGTCCGTGCCCACGCGTCAGGTAGCCGATACCTCCGCCCAGCGTCAGCCCGGCAATCCCGGTCGTGGAGATGATCCCCCCGGTCGTGGCAAGGCCGAAAGCATTCGTGGCGGCGTTGAAGTCACCCCAGGTTGTGCCACCCTCGGCTCTTGCTGTTTTGGCATTCGGGTTGACCCTGACGCCACGCATTCTCAAAAAGTCAATGACGACCCCGCCATCGTTCGTGCCGAACCCCGGGCCGCTGTGTCCGCCGCCCCGGATCGACAGCTTGTGACCGTTGTCTCTGGCATAGTTGACTGTGGTCATGACGTCTCCGGCGTTCATCACTCTGACAATCACGGCGGGGCGCTTGTCGATCATTCCATTGTTGACAGAACGGGCGCTCTCGTACTCGGCGTCGCCTTCGACAATCACTTCCCCGCGCACGAGTTCACGGAGTTCACTTGGTGTCTTGGCACTCATGTCTTCCTCCTGATTTACTTATGGTTGACCGCCGATCAGGCGGCATTTTATTGAAATGTCAGCTTAGCGGCTGATGGGCACTGGCACGCCGCGACCAAGGCTGGAAAACACATGAATCGCTAGCGAGTCTGTGTCCAGACCTGAACTCTAGCACGCATAGGCAAATAGCGGGAATCGCAATGGCGCCGCCACCTCCAGGTGGGTCGGATTCGCCGTCCCCTCCTGATGACCCCGCCACCTTCCCCCGCAGGGGGCCGCCTTTATGCGCTCCCCCCCCAAAAAAAGGTAAAAAATCCCTTAACGCAACCACCCTAAACAGCTGATATAAAACAACAAAAAAATGTCCCGCGCCGGGACATTTCCCAACCCTACTCCGCCGCCGCCCGCGCCCCTTCCACCAGCCCCACCAGGTCCAGCATGATCCGGTTCAACTGGAAATCCTTGGGCGTGTAAACCGCCGCC
Source organism: Paracoccaceae bacterium (assembly GCA_031401675.1). Lineage (GTDB taxonomy): Bacteria > Pseudomonadota > Alphaproteobacteria > Rhodobacterales > Rhodobacteraceae > JANNRR01. The sequence goes on along the minus strand of JANNRR010000057.1, from coordinate 33,017 downwards.
ACCCCCATCGCCCGCAGGGTCGCCGCATCCCCGTCCGGGATGATCCCCCCCACCACCAGCGGCACCGTCACCCCTTCGGCCTGCAGCCGCGCCACCACCTCGGCCACCAGCGGCACATGGCTGCCCGACAGGATCGACAGCCCGACCACGTCCGGCCGGCTCTCCACCACCCCGGCCACGATCTCCGCCGGGGTCAGCCTGATCCCCTGATACTCGATCTCGATGCCGCAGTCGCGCGCCCGGGCCGCGATCTGCTCGGCCCCGTTCGAATGCCCGTCCAGCCCCGGCTTGCCCAGGAGCAGCCGCATCCGCCGCCCCAGCCGGGCCGAGACCTGATCGACCGCCGCCCTGATCTCTTCCAACCCCTCTGTCCGGTTCGACGGCGCCCGCGCCACCCCGGTCGGGGCCCGGTACTCGCCATGCACCGCCCGCACCACCGCCCCCCATTCCCCCGTCGTCACCCCCGCCTTCGCGGCCGCAATCGAGGCCGGCATCACATTCTCGCCCGCCGCCGCCACCCGGCGCAACTCCGCCAGCGCCGCCGTGACCGCGCCCTGATCCCGGCCCGCCCGCCACGCCATCAGCCGCCCGATCTGATCCGCCTCCGCCCCCGGATCGGCGGCCATCACTGCCCCATCCCCCGCAGTCAACGGCGACGCCACTGCCTCCACCCAGCGGTTGACCCCCACCACCACGGTCTCACCGCTTTCGATCCGCCCGATCCGCGCCGCATTGCTCTCGACCAGCCGACCCTTCATGTACTCGATCGCCGCCACCGCCCCGCCCATGCCGTCGATCAAGGCCAGTTCCGCCCGCGCTCCCTCTTTCAACGCCGCGACCTTGCGCTCGATCGCCGGATTGCCGTCGAACAGGTCGTCAAACTCCAGGAGGTCGGTCTCATAGGCCAATACCTGCTGCATCCTGAGCGACCATTGCTGATCCCAGGGCCGCGGCAATCCCAGGGCCTCGTTCCACGCCGGCAACTGCACCGCCCGCGCCCGCGCCTTCTTCGACAGGGTCACGGCCAGCATTTCCAGCAGGATGCGGGTGACGTTGTTCTCGGGTTGCTGCTCGGTCAGTCCAAGCGAATTCACCTGCACGCCGTAGCGGAACCGGCGGTACCGCGCGTCAGCGACGCCGTACCGGTCCCGGCAAATCTCATCCCACAACTCGACAAAGGCGCGCATCTTGCACAACTCGGTCACGAACCGGATGCCCGCGTTCACGAAGAACGACATCCGCCCGACCAGCGCCGGGAACTCGGCCGCCGTGACCTTGCCGCGCAGATCGTCCAGCACCGCACAGGCCGTGGCCAGCGCGAAGGCCAGTTCCTGCTCCGGCGTCGCCCCCGCCTCCTGCAGATGATAGCTGCAGATGTTCATCGGGTTCCATTTCGGCAAAGCCCGCGCGGTATAGGCCGCCACATCGGTGATCATCGCCAGGCTTGGCTTCGGCGGGCAGATATAGGTGCCCCGGCTCAGATATTCCTTGATGATGTCATTCTGCACCGTGCCTTCCAGCGTTGCCACAACCGCCCCCTGCTCCTCGGCGGCGGCGATATACAGCGCCAGTACCCAGGGTGCGGTGGCGTTGATCGTCATCGAGGTGTTCATCTGCTTCAGCGGAATCCCGGCAAACAGCGCCCGCATGTCGCCCAGATGGCAGACCGGCACCCCGACCTTGCCCACTTCGCCGCGCGCCAGGACATGGTCGCTGTCATAGCCCGTCTGCGTCGGCAGATCGAACGCCACCGACAGCCCGGTCTGCCCCTTGGCCAGATTGCCCCGGTACAGTGCATTCGAGGCCGTCGCCGTCGAATGGCCGGCATAGGTGCGAAACAGCCATGGCTTGTCGCGGGGGGTCATAGGGGTCTCCGAAATCATGCCGGCAACATTGTTGCGCCAATATGCCTGATACGCGAAACTTTGTAACTATGTCAAACGCTGCATCGCGGCAATGCCCGACCTTCTCCCGGCTTCTTCTTTTCGAAAATATCCCACGGGGGTCCGGGGGTGTGAAACCCCCGGCGCGCGCCGTCAGCCAGCGCCGCAGCATGGCGGGATTTACCGCCGCTCAAATCCCTGACACACATGCTTGAATGTCGGGCACCGTAACCCTTCCCCTCTGGCTGCTGGTTCTGGCCCTGATCCTGGCTGCCATTGCGGCATTGGACCGGATTCTGGCCCCCTCGGTCCGCTGGTTCTTTCGCCGCCGGATGGAGCGGGTGGTGGCACGGCTGAACCGGCGGCTGGACCGGCCGATCGAGCCGTTCAAGCTGATGCGGCGGCAGGACATGATCGTGCGGCTGATCTATGACCCGCGGGTGATGGAGGCGGTGGTCGAACAGGCACGCGAATCCGGCGTGCCGGAAAGCGTGGCGCACCAGCAGGCGCGGGCCTATGCGCGCGAGATTGTGCCCTCGTTCTCGGCCTCGATGTACTTCGGGTTCGCCATTCAGGCGGCGCGCTGGCTGTCGCGGCTCCTGTACCGGGTCCGTCTGGGACATTTCGATGCGGCGGCGATGGCCGGCATCGATCCGAAGGCCACGGTGGTGTTCGTGATGAACCACCGTTCGAACATGGATTATGTGCTGGTGACCTATCTTGCCTCGGAACGCTCGGCGCTGAGTTATGCCGTTGGCGAGTGGGCGCAAATCTGGCCGCTGTCCGGTCTGATCCGGTCAATGGGGGCCTATTTCATCCGGCGCCGGTCGCGCAGCCCGCTGTATCGGCGGGTGCTGGCGCGCTATGTCCAGATGGCGACGGCAGAGGGCGTCACTCAGGCGATCTTCCCCGAGGGCGGGTTGAGCCTGGACGGCAAGGTCGGCCCGGCGCGGATGGGGCTGCTGAACTACATCATCACCGGCGTTCAACCCGGCGTCGGGCGCGACGTGGTGTTCATTCCGGTGGCGCTGAACTATGACCGCGTGCTGGAAGACCGGGTGCTGATCGGGGCAGCCAAGGCCGGGGAACGCCGGTTCCGGGCCCGGATTGGATCAATCCTGCGGTTCTTCCTGAAGCATCTGTGGCAGAAGCTGCGCGGTCGCTTCCAGCGGTTCGGCTATGCCGCCGTCAGTTTCGGCGCGCCGATTTCGCTGGGGCAGTTTCTGGTCGATACACCGGCAGCCCCGACCGAAGCGCTGGCCGAGCTGTTGATGCAGCGGGTCCGCGCGTTGGTGCCGGTGCTGCCGGTGCCGCTGGTGTCGGCGGTGCTGCTGATGGCCGATGGCCCGCTGCCCCGCGATCAGGTGACCACCCGGGGCACAGGGCTGCTGGATCAGTTGCGCGCGGCGGGCGCGCATCTGCATCTGCCGCGCGGCCAGGACGGGCTGTCGGTGCAGTTCGGGCTGGACCAGCTGGCGCTGCGGCGGCTGATCGTCATCACCGGCGATCTGGTGGCCCCGATGCCGGGACAGGAAGAGGTGCTGGCGTTCTATGCCGCTTCGATTGCGCAACTTCTGGAGACCGGACAGGGGACAGAAGGGGTTGCGCAATAATCATGCGCGACTGAAAATTTCAAAATCTTAACAAAAAGTATTGTATAATTATCCAAGCGATCTTACCTCTTGCCGTGACTGCCGCCGATTCTGCGTCGCGGCATGGTTTTGCGAAAGGAGGCAGGAATGGCTTTTGCAAGGGTGTTGGCCGCAGCGGCCGGTGACGCGCCGGGCAAGGACCTGTATGAACCCGGCGAATTGCCGCCGCTGGGCCATGTTCCGGCACAGATGTATGCGTGGACCATCCGGCGCGAGCGTCACGGCGAACCCGAAACCGCGATGCGGGTCGAGGTGGTCGATACTTGGACCATCGACAGCAACGAGGTGCTGGTGATGGTGATGGCCGCCGGGGTGAATTACAATGGCGTCTGGGCCGCACTCGGCCTGCCGATCAGCCCGTTCGACGGCCACGGCGCGGCCTTTCACATCGCCGGGTCGGATGCGTCCGGCGTGGTCTGGAAGGTCGGCGACCGGGTCAAGCGCTGGAAAGTCGGCGACGAAGTCGTGATCCACTGCAATCAGGACGACGGCGATGACGAGGAGTGCAACGGCGGTGACCCGATGTTTTCGCCCAGCCAGCGCATCTGGGGGTACGAGACGCCCGATGGCTCGTTTGCGCAATTCGCCCGTGTGCAGTCGCAGCAACTGATGCCGCGCCCGCGTCACCTGACGTGGGAGGAATCCGCCTGCTACACCCTGACGCTGGCGACCGCCTACCGGATGCTGTTCGGCCACCGGCCGCATGTGTTGAAGCCGGGTGACAATGTGCTGGTCTGGGGGGCGTCGGGCGGCCTTGGGTCTTACGCCATCCAGTTGATCAACACGGCAGGGGCCAACGCCATCGGCGTGATCTCGGATGAAGACAAGCGGGATTTCGTGATGGGCCTGGGAGCCAAGGGCGTGATCAATCGCAAGGAGTTTGCCTGCTGGGGCCAGATGCCGACGGTCAACACCTCCGAGTACAAGACCTGGTTCAACGAGGCCCGCAAGTTCGGCAAGGCGATCTGGGACATCACCGGCAAGGGCAACAACGTCGACATGGTGTTCGAACATCCGGGCGAGTCGACCTTTCCCGTCTCGGTCTTTCTGGTGAAACGCGGCGGCATGGTGGTGATCTGCGCCGGAACCACCGGCTACAATCTGACCTTTGATGCGCGCTATCTGTGGATGCACCAGAAGCGGGTGCAGGGCAGCCATTTTGCCAATCTGAAACAAGCGGCGGCGGCCAACAAGCTGATGGTCGAACGCCGGCTTGACCCCTGCCTTTCCGAAGTGTTCCCCTGGGCCGAAATTCCGGCGGCGCACATGAAGATGCGACGCAACGAGCATAAGCCGGGCAACATGGCGGTGCTGGTGCAGGTGCCGCGCGCTGGTCTGCGCACATATGATGATGCGCTGGAGGCCGGGCAGGGTCGTTGAGCGATCCTTGGCAATCCGACGCCTGATCGGCTGATTGTTGCCGATGCGGCAGGCAAAGTCGCAATATGCAAGTCACAAATTACATGCTAGCGTTGAATTCTGAAACAATGTTCGCTGTGAGATTGCAATGCAATATGACTGGATCATTGATGTTCTGACCGACCTGCGCGGCTTTGCCCGGGAAAACGGCCTGAACAGCCTCGCCCTGCAGCTGGAGGAAACCACGCTGTTGGCAGCCGCCGAAATTGCGAACAAACGGCCCGGAGCGGCGCGCCCGCCTGCGGCCGAGATCGTCGCGCATCTGGCGCGTGAAGGCATCGGCAAGCGTCTCTGAACCGATCGGTGCTGGCATCGGGTTGGTGGGCCGGATAGGCTTTCGCCATGACCCTGCCCGCCCTGGAATTTTCCGAAGATCAGGCCGAAGCCTTCGACCAGGTGGCCGAAGTGCTGCGCCGCGTCGGCGTCAATCTGGCCGATGCCGTGCTGACAGCTGACGCAGCCGGCGGACCCTCGGTGCTGGCGGTGATCGGCAAGGCCGGATCGGGAAAGACCATGCTGCTGGCGGCACTGGCCAAGGCGCTGAGCCAAGCTGGGGTGGAAACCGTGTCGGGCGATTATGAGGGGCGGCGGCGCAAGGATCGCCGGACGCTGGCGATCCTTGCCCCAACCAACAAGGCGGCCTCGGTCCTGCGCAATCAGGGTGTGCCTGCCACCACCATCCACCGCATCCTCTATACCCCGCTTTATGACCCGGACTACGAACGGATCGCCGAATGGCTGGCCGGCAGCGGCACCCGCCCGACCATCGAAGGGCTGACCGAGGCCGCGCTTGACCGGGCGCGGGCGTTTTATGATGCCGTCAAATCGATCCCCGGCGCGCTGGCGTCGGCCGGTCTGCGCGGGTCGGATTTCATTCTGGGCTGGAAACGCCGCGAAGAGCCGCTGGATATCGGCTTTGTCGATGAAAGCTCGATGCTGGATGACCGCCAGTTCGAGGATCTGAAGGAGATTTTTCCGACGCTCGTCCTGTTCGGCGATCCGGCACAGCTGGCACCGGTCAACCAGTCCGGCGCCATGGTGTTCGATGCGCTGCCATCGGGCCGCAAGCTGGTGCTCAGCCGCATCCACCGGCAGGCGCAGGACAATCCGATCCTGGATCTGGCGCATGCCCTGGGCGACCCCGACCTCGGCTTTTCCGATTTCGAACGCATGGTCGAACAGGCGGCACAGCGCGATGACCGCGTCGTGCTGGGCCAGCGGGTCGAGGCGGACATGATGGCCCGCAGCCCGGTACTGGTCTGGCGCAATGCCACGCGTATCCGGCTGATCACCGCCTTTCGCGCTGCCTTCAACGCGCCCGAGGATGAATTGCTGCCGGGTGAGCCCTTGATCTGCGACGGCATCGAGCTGCCGCTGAAACATCGCCGCAAGCGCATCGATCTGGAAGCGCGCGGACTGATCAAGGGGGCACAGGTGATCTATCTGGGCCCCGGCAAGCGGCCCGGCTTTTCCCGGCTGCACGTCATCGGAGCCGAAGAACCGCAGGTGTCCGCCGCCAGCATCGTCAAGATCGAACTGCCGGACAGCGAAGAGCCGTTCATCCCGTTTGCCGCCCGCATGGGGGCCGCCTTCCTGCACGGGGCCGCCGTGACCATCCACAAGGCGCAGGGCTCGCAATGGGAAAACGTGCAGGTCTTTGCCCCCGACCTGTTCGCCGCCGCGCAGACCGGCCGGATGGAGGCGGGGCTGGCATTGTGGAAACGACTGACCTACGTGGCGATCACCCGCGCCGAATCGCGGCTGTACTGGGTGGTGCGCAACCGGCTTGGCCTGCCGACCGCGCCGCTGCGGATCGACGATCTGCGCGGCAATTCGGCGGCGCTGGAGCTGGAGGCCGGATAAGGCCACTGGCAAGACCGCCGGTTAGCCCATAGTCTGGCCGCAATGCAATCCGAGGTTCCCATGCGCTGCGTCTTCGTTCAGTTCCGCTGCACCCCCGGCCAGACCTATGCGGTGGCCGACGCGATCTATGCCCGCGAAGTGGTGTCGGAGCTGTTTTCGACGTCGGGCGAATATGACCTGATCGCCAAGGTCTATATTCCGGCCGAGGCGGATGTCGGGCATTTCCTGAACGAAAAGCTGTTCGACATTCCCGGTATTCAGCGGACGCTGACCACCATGACCTTCAAGGCATTCTGAAAGGCTCCGCCATGGCACAAACCATCCTGATCACCGGGGCCTCGGGCGGCATCGGCAAGGCTACCGCCCTCACCTTCCTCGCCGCCGGCTGGAATGTCGCCCTTCTGGCCCGCCGGGCCGAACAACTAGAGGAGGTTGCCGCAAACCATGCCAGCGCGCTCTGCCTGCCCGCTGATGTCACCGATGCCACGGCGGTCGATGACGCCTTTGCCATGGCTGCCACCCGTTTCGGCCGGATCGATGCGCTGTTCAACAATGCCGGCGTATCGCGCCCAAACGGGCTGATCGATGAAATCACGCTCGATGACTGGTATCAGACGGTGAACGTGAACCTGAACGGCATGTTCCTCGCCGCCCGCGCCGCCTTCCGCCAGATGCGCGCGCAATCGCCGCAAGGCGGGCGCATCATCAACAACGGCTCGATTTCGGCGCACGCGCCGCGCCCGCGCACGGCGGGTTACACCGCCACCAAACACGCGATCACCGGTCTGACCAAGACCCTGTCGCTGGATGGCCGCCCGTTCGACATCGCCTGCGGTCAGATCGATATCGGCAATGCGCAGACCGATATGGCGGCCAAGATGGCCAAGGGCGTGCCCCAGGCCGACGGCAGCATCCGCACCGAGCCGATGATGGATGTGGACCACGTCGCCCAGGCCGTGCTGCACATGGCCGGCCTGCCGCTGGCCACCAATGTGCAGTTCATGACCATCATGGCCAGCAAGATGCCGCTGGTCGGCCGGGGGTAGGCAGCGGCCAGCAGCTTTTTCCACAAGAACGCCGGAGCCGGTCTCAGGACCGGATGTAGCGGAATATGGTCGAGGCTGTCCAACCGGCGACGATCGCGATGATCAGCGACAACAGGCCATAGATCACCGGGTCCTTGTGCGCCAGAATGAACAGGAACCGTTCCAACCCCTCCTTGCGCACCACGATCTGGGTTTCCAGCCGGTCCACCACCCGACCGTCGCGGGTCAGGAATATCCGGGTCTTGTAGCTGCCTTCAGTCAGATTGGCGGGCAGGGCGATCCGGGTGCGGAACAGGGTATCCTCGGCCAGTTCGACCGAGTTTTCCCGCAGCAGATACAGCCCCTGACTGCTGCGCACGCGGATCAGCGCCTCGGAAAAGGTCTGGGCATCCTGCACGGTGTCGGGTGCACCGACCGATCGGATCGCCAGCGGAATCGAGATCTTCTGCCGGAAGTCCTCGGTCGCACTGAGGATCGAGGTCAGCGGCCCGGTCGTGGCCACGGCATAAAAGCTTGGCGCCAGATCGATGCCAACCTGATCGACATTGATCCAGATGCCGTAGCGGCGTTCCTTGCGGCGGACCGTCAGCGGGCTGGAGGGGCCCTGCACCGTCACCACCACGTCCAGTTTGCCGTCCGGGATCGGTTCTTCGCGCTTGACGGCACCAAAGATCAGGATCTCCGACCCGACGAAGTTCGCGGTGATGGCGACGCGGTTGGTGCTGAGCCCGGCCACGACCTGTTCGGCCATTGCCTGTCCGGTTGATCCCAATGCGGTCAATGCCAGGATCAGCAGAAGCGCCCGGGTCATTTGCCTGCCTCGGTCAGCGAATACAACTCTCCCGGCTGGATCAACAGGTCCAGCGCGATCTTGCCACAGACCGCCAGCACCAGCAGCGCCAGGAGGATGCGCAGTTGTTCTGCCTTCAGCCGGACCCCGAGCCGCGCCCCAAGCTGGGCACCGACCACGCCGCCGACGATCAGCATCGCCGCCAACAGGATGTCGACCGAGTTCGAAATGACCGCATGCATCAGCGTGGTAAAGGCCGACACAAAGATGATCTGAAACAGCGAGGTGCCGATCACCACCTTGGTCGGCATGCCGAGCAGGTAGATCATTGCCGGCACCATGATGAAGCCGCCGCCCACCCCCATGATCGCCGCCAGAAACCCGACCAGCACGCCGACCAGCACCGGCGGGATCACACTGATGTACAGGCCGGACACGCGGAACTTCACCTTCAGAGGCAGACCGTGCAGCAACGTGTGGCTGCGCCGGGGCACCGGAGTGGACAGACGCGCGCGGCGCAGGGCGCGCAGGCTTTCCTGCAGCATCAACGCGCCGATCAACCCCAGGAACAGCACGTAGGACAGTTGCACGAACAGGTCGATCTGCCCGGCGGCTTCGACGATGTTGAACACCCAGATGCCGCCGGTCGACCCGATCAGACCGCCGACCAGCAGCACGGTGCCCATTGTCAGGTCCACCGTCTTGCGCCGCAGATGCGTCATCACCCCCGACACTGACGAAGCCACCACCTGATTGGCCCCGGTGGCCACGGCGACCGGGGCCGGGATTCCCATGAACAGCAGCAGGGGCGTGATCAGAAAGCCGCCGCCAACTCCGAACAGCCCCGACAACAACCCCACCAGCCCGCCCAGCCCGAACAGCAGGAAGGCGTTGACCGAAACCTCGGCGATGGGGAGGTAAATCTGCATTCGGGCCACTGGCAGGGGATTTGTTCCAGATGAGACCGATCCTGCCCCCAAGTCAAACGGTCAGGCCGGTTCGGGGTCAACCGTGCTGCAATTGCCGCAGAAAACGCCGCAGGATACGCTCCAGCTTGGCCGCGCCCATCGGCGCCATCGCCTTGGTATGTTCGTGGCTGATGCTTTCGGCGCTCATCCCGGCGGCCATGTTGGTAATGGTGGAAATCGCCGCAACCCGCAGGCCGAGAAAGCGGGCCAGGATCACCTCTGGCACCGTCGACATGCCAACCGCGTCGCCGCCGAGGATGCGGATGGCGCGAATCTCGGCCGGGGTTTCGAACGACGGGCCGGAGTACCAGGCATAGACCCCGGTGGCCAAGGCGATGCCTTCGGCTTTGGCGGCAGTCAGCAGCGCGGCGCGCAGGTCGGGGTCGTGCGCCGTGGTCATCGGCACGAAGCGGGCGTCGCTCGGCTCGCCGATCAGCGGGTTCAGGCCGGAAAAGTTGATATGGTCGCTCAGCAGCATCAGATCGCCCGGCGGAATGTCCGGACGCAGCGACCCGGCGGCGTTGGTGGCGATCAGGGTTTCAGCCCCCAGTGCCTTCAGCACCTCCAGCGGCAGGCGCATCGCGTCGGCGCGGCCCTTTTCGTAATAATGCTCGCGGCCGCCGAACACCGCGACCCGCACCCCTTCCAGATCGCCCACCACCAGCTTCGGATTGTGCCCCGACACCCCGGCATGCGGGAACCCGGGCAGATCGGCATAGTCGATCGCCACCCCGTCCACCGTTGCCGCCAGATGCCCGAGGCCGGACCCGAGGATCAGCCCCAGCCTGACCGGTGCCGCCCCGGCGCGGGCGCGGATCAGCGTGACAAGCTCAGCGCTCCTTGACATAGGGCTCGCCTCCGGCCCGGGGCGGGATCGCCTTGCCGACGAAGCCGGCCAGCACCAGCACCGTCAGGATATAGGGCAGGGCATCCAGCAGCGACACCGGTACCTTGACCCCCACCACGTTCTGAACCACATCCGGGCGCAGCGCCAGCGCCTGAAAGAACCCGAACAGCAGGCAGGCCCACAACGCAGCGCGCGGCTGCCATTTGGCAAAGATCAGCGCGGCCAGCGCGATGTACCCGCGCCCGGCGGTCATTTCCCGCCCGAACCCGGCCTGCAGCGCCGTCGCCATGTAGGCTCCGGCCAGACCGCACAGCACGCCGGTGATCGCCACAGACGCATAGCGCAGGCGCACCACCGAAATCCCCGCCGTATCCACCGCCGCCGGGTTTTCGCCGACTGCCCGCAGCCGCAGGCCAAAGCGGGTGCGGAACAACAGCCACCAGCTGGCCGGCACCAGCGCCAGTGCCGCATAGACCAGGATGGTGTGGCCCGAAATCAGCTCGTGATAGACCGGCCCGAACACCGGCACATCCTTCAGCGCCTCGGCAAACGGCAGCGTGATCGGCCCGAACCTTGCATCGCCTTCCAGCGGCGGGGTGCGTCCGCCCTGACCGAACAGCCGCTGCGCCACCAGCACCGTGATCCCCGACGACAGGAAATTCAGCGCCACGCCGCTGATCAGCTGATTGCCGCGAAAGGTGATCGAGGCCACGCCATGCAGCCCCGCCAGCACCATCGAGGCAACGATCCCGGCCCCCAGCCCGATCCAGACCGACCCCGACAGCGCCGCAACCGCCCCCGACGCCATGGCGGCCATCAGCATCTTGCCTTCCAGCCCGATGTCGAAAATGCCGGCGCGTTCCGAAAACAACCCGGCCAGACAGGCCAGCAACAGCGGCGTCGCCAGCCGCAGCGTCGAGTCGAGGATCTGGATCAGCGTTGCGAAATCCATCACGCAACCCTCGTCCGGCCAAGCCGGAACAGAAAATTCAACAGCATCCGCACCATCTGGTCCAGCGCCCCGGTGAACAGGATCACCAGTCCCTGCACCACGATGCGCAACTCGATCGGGATCGAGGTCCACAGGCCCAGTTCCGCGCCGCCCTGATACAGAAATCCGAACAGCACCGCCGCCAGCAGCACGCCCAACGGATGGTTGCGCCCCATCAGCGCCACTGCAATCCCGATGAACCCGGCCCCCTCGGTCGAGTTCTGCACCAGCCGCTCGCTTTCGCCCATCACGTTGTTGATCGACATCAGCCCGGCCAGCGCACCCGAAATGATCATGGTGATCATGGTGATCCGGAACGGATTGATCCCGGCATAGCGCGCCGCCGACTGCGACTTGCCAAAGGCGCGAATCTCGTAGCCCAGCCGGGTCTTCCACAACAAAAGCCAGACCAGAACGCAGGCCGCCAGCGCGATCAGAAAGGTGACGTTGGCCGGTACGTTCTTTTCAAAGATCAGGCTGAAGCCGGGAATATCGTTCAGCGTCGGCAGCTTCGCGCCTTCGGGAAACCGCGCGGTTGCCGGGTCCATCTGGCCCTTGGGGCGCAGCACATCGACCAGCATATAGACGATCAGCGCCCCGGCGATGTAGTTGAACATGATCGTGGTGATCACGATGTGGCTGCCGCGTTTGGCCTGCAGATAGGCCGGGATCGCCGCCCAGACCGCACCGAACAGCGCCGCCCCCAGACATGCCGCCACCAGTGCCAGCGTCCAGTGCGGCCACGGCAACGCCAGACAGACCAGCGCCACCCCCAGCCCGCCAAGCTGCGCCTGCCCCTCGCCGCCGATGTTGAACAGCCCGGCGTGAAAGGCGACGGTGACAGCCAGCCCGGTAAAGATGAAACTGGTGGTGTAATACAGCGTGTAGCCCCAGCCATAGGCCGACCCCAGGGCCCCGGTCACCATGGTGTTCATCGCCTGCATCGGGTCTTCGCCGATGGCCAGGATCACCAGCGCCGAAATCACCGCCGCCATCAACAGGCTGACCAGCGGCACCAGCACCACATCTGCCCAGGCTGGCAGCTTGCCCATCATGCCGCCTTTCCGGCGACGCCGGCCATCAGCAGGCCCAGTTCGCGCACATTTGTCTGCTCCGGCAGACGTTCGCCCATGATCTGGCCATCGAACATCACGGCGATCCGGTCCGACAGGCTCATGATCTCGTCCAGTTCCACCGACACCAGCAGGATGGCCTTGCCGGCGTCGCGCAACGCCACGATCTGCTTGTGGATGAATTCGATGGCGCCGATATCCACCCCCCGCGTCGGCTGGCCGACCAGCAGCAGGTCCGGATTCCGTGAAATCTCGCGGGCAAGCACGATCTTTTGCTGATTGCCGCCGGAAAAGCTCTTGGCGGCCAGCCGCGGGTTCGGCGGGCGCACGTCGAACCGCTCCATCTTCTCTTCCGAAGCTTTCAGCAGCGCGGCATTGTCCATCAGGAACGCGTTACGCTGATAGGCCGGGTCGTTGTGGTAGCCAAAGGCCATGTTTTCCCACGCCGCGAAATCCATGATCAGGCCCAGCCGCTGCCGGTCCTCGGGCACATGGCTGATGCCTTGTGCCCGCCGGGTCTGCCCGTCGGATTTCGCGCCGGTCAGATCAAGGCTCTCGCCGTTCAGGCGGATGATGCCGGTGCCGTCCTCGATCCCGCCCAGCACCGCCAGCAATTCCGACTGGCCGTTGCCCGCCACCCCGGCAATTCCCAGGATCTCGCCGGCGCGAACCGTCAGCGATACGCCCTTCAGTCGTTCCACGCCCCTGTCGTCGCGCACCCGCAGGTTCTCGACTTCCAGCACCAACTTGCCCGGATTGGCCGGGCCTTTGGCGACATGCAGCAGCACCTTGCGACCGACCATCAGTTCGGCAAGCTGTTCGGGGCTGGTTTCGGCGGTCTTGACCGTCGCCGTCATCTCGCCGCGCCGCATCACCGAAACCGTGTCGGTGATCTCCATGATTTCGCGCAGCTTGTGGGTGATCAGGATGATGGTCTTGCCCTGATCCTTCAGCCCGGTCAGGATGCGGAACAAGTGGTCAGCCTCGTCCGGGGTCAGAACGCCGGTCGGCTCGTCCAGGATCAGGATGTCGGCGTGCCGGTACAGCGCCTTCAGTATCTCCACCCGCTGTTGATGCCCGACCGACAGGTTCTCGATCAGCGCATCAGGATCGACGTTCAGTTCGTATTCATCAGCCAGTTGCGTCAACAGCTTGCGCGCCTTGGCCAGGCTCGGGCGCAGCATTGCACCGTCCTCGGCCCCAAGGATCACATTCTCCAGCACCGTGAAATTTTCGACCAGCTTGAAATGCTGGAAAACCATGCCGATGCCGGCGCGGATCGCGCTTTGGCTGTCGGGGATCAGGGTCGGGCGGCCATTGACGATGATCTCGCCGGCGTCGGCCTTGTAGAAGCCGTAAAGGATCGACATCAGCGTGGATTTGCCCGCGCCGTTTTCGCCGATGATGCCGTGGATGGTGCCTTTGGCGACCCGGATACTGATATCCTTGTTGGCCTGCACCGGGCCAAAGGCCTTCGAGATCCCGCGCAACTCGATGGCGGGTACGGGTGGAGCGGCAGTTGCCTGCCGCTCCGCTATCGCATCTGCGTCCATTCAGAAGGTCAGGGCCGGGCAGCTGTCGTCCGACATGTAGTCATGCACCGCGATCTCGCCCGAGATGATCTTGGCGGCGGCGGCATCGACCGCAGCCTTCATCTCTGCCGACACCAGCGCCGCGTTGTTGTCGTCCAGCGCATAGCCGACGCCGTCCGAGGCCAGGTTCTTCACCAGCACGCCGCCCGGCTGTTCCATACCGGCCTTGAAGGCGTCGTACACCGCCACATCGACACGCTTCAGCATCGAGGTCAGCACCTTGCCGGGGTGCAGGTAGTTCTGGTTGCTGTCGACGCCGATCGACAGGATGCCCTCGTCGGCGGCGGTTTGCAGCACGCCCACGCCGGTGCCGCCGGCTGCGGCATAGACGACGTCGGCCCCCTGCGCCTTCTGCGCCTTGGTCAGTTCGCCGCCCTTCACCGGGTCGTTCCAGGCCGCCGGAGTGGTGCCGGTCATGTTGGCCACGATGGTGGCATCGGGGTTGACCGCCTTGACACCCTGGGCATAACCACAGGCAAAGCGCCGGATCAGCGGAATGTCCATGCCGCCGACAAAGCCGACCGTGCCGGTCTTTGACGCCATGGCGGCCATCATGCCGACCAGATAGCTGCCCTCATGCTCGGTGAACACCACCGAGGTCACGTTCGGCTGATCCACCACCATGTCGATGATGGCGAACTTGGTATCCGGAAAGTCCGGCGCGACCTGATTGAGCACGTCGCCAAAGGCAAAGCCGGTCATCACCACCGGGTTGGCCCCGGCCTCGGCCAGTCGGCGCAACGCCTGTTCGCGCTGCGCTTCGGACTGCATTTCCAGTTCCTTGAAAGTGCCGCCGGTTTCGGCCGCCCACCGCTGCGCGCCGTTGAAGGCGGCTTCGTTGAAGCTCTTGTCGAACTTGCCGCCAAGATCGAAGATGATGGCAGGGTCGGCGGATACGACACCCGCGCTCAGCGCCAGCGTGGCCGCTGCGCCGAGGAATTTCTGCAGAAGGGTCATGAAAGTCTCCCAGTTGGCATTTGGGGCGGCCAGAGGATGCTGGTCCTGCCCGAAGATAGGCAGATCTCTTGTGGATCATGGATGATTAAGGCCGCAGAGCCGCAAAGCGGTCAATAGGGAATTGCGCAGGCAGGCCGGTTTCGTGCCGCGAATAACCGAAGATTGGGCCGGGCGGGCAAAATCAGACCGACGACAAGGGTTTACGCAGCACCAGCGCATCGATGGCCGCGCCACCGGCCATGGCGTAGTAGCCGCGCCGCCGCCCGGCTTCGGCATATCCCGCCCCGGCATAAAGCGCGACCGCCGCCCGGTTCGTCGCCGCCACCTCCAGAAACGCCTCGGTCGCGGATCTGGCCAGCGCCTCGGCATGGAATTGCTGCAACAGTCGGCGGGCGATCCCGTGGCGGCGCGCCTCCGGGTGCACGGCCAGCGTCAGCAGTTCGGCCTCGCCGGCCACGACACGGCCGACAAGCAGGGCCTGCGGCTCGGCAAAGGCAAGCACCAGCGGGTCGGCCAACAGGCTGGCGAATGCCGGCCGCGACCAGGGCGGCGGCATGGTGAAGCATGCGGCATGCAGGTCTGCCATCGCCGCCGCCATCGCCGGTGCGGTCACGGCAGGATCACCGGCGGCGGGTCGGACGGCAGCGCGGCATCGGCGCTGCGCAGATAAATCGGTGCAGGGCGCGGCTGCCTGGTCGCGGACCGGCCTGCAGCCACGCGGGCTATCGCCACCGCAACGGGATAGGCGGGCTGCAGTATGGAACCGCCCGACCCCGCGCTGGCCGCCGATCCGACGCGGGGCATCGGATCATGCCCCCTGTCCAGATCCACCAGTTCCGTCAGATGCGCGGCTTGTGGACCGTCGTTGCGGAACTCCTGCACATAGACCTGTCCGCGCCGGGCATCCTGCACCACCAGAACCGGGCGCAGCAGGCCATCAGCCAACGCTTCGAACACCGATACCCCGTGCGCCGGTATCCCCAGGCCTAGGGCCAACCCCCGCGCCGCCGCCACCGAAATCCGGATGCCGGTGAAATTCCCCGGCCCGGTGCCGACGCCGATCGCCGTAAGATCGCGCCAGGCCGCGCCGCCTTCGGCCAGCACCTCTTCCAGCAAGGGCATCAGCCGTTCTGCCTGGCCCTTTTCCATCGGCTCGACCCGTTCGGCCAACACGCGGGTTCCGGACAGCAAAGCGGCCGCGCAGTGCGCGGCCGATGTGTCGAATGCCAGGATCAGTGGCAACTCCAGGACTCCGGCTCCGCCTCAGGCGGCAACCGGCCGCACCTCGACCACCTCGGGGATATAGTGGCGCAGCAGGTTCTCGATCCCCATCTTCAGCGTCAGGGTGCTGGACGGGCAGCCGGCACAGGCCCCCTGCATGTGCAGATAGACCACACCCCGGTCAAAGCCGTGGAACGTGATGTCGCCGCCATCCTGCGCTACCGCCGGGCGGACGCGGGTATCCAGCAATTCCTTGATCTGGCGGACCACGTCGCCATCCTCGCCCGAATGCTCGGCATGGCCCGAGGCAGTCCGTTCGCCCTCGATCACGGCAGCACCCGACTGGTAGTGTTCCATGATCGCACCCAGGATCGCGGGCTTCATGTGCTCCCAGGCTTGGGTTTCGGCCTTGGTCACCGTTACGAAATCATTGCCGAAAAACACTCCGGTCACGCCACCGGTGGCAAATATCCGGCGGGCCAGCGGCGATTTTTCCGCCGCGTCGGCACTGGGAAAATCGGCCGTTCCCATGTCCAGAACGGTCTGCCCCGGCAGGAATTTCAGGGTGGCCGGGTTCGGTGTGGATTCGGTCTGGATGAACATGATGCATCTCCAACTATTCCAGTCGGATATGCGCCCTGACCTCGGGAGTGTCAAGGTTTGGAATGGTTCTAAACAGCGATCAGAGCCCGATGGCTCCAAACGCAGAGTTCACTACCAGACTGATCAACCCTGTACGGAACCGTTCGACCCGCGTCTTGATCATTCCAAGGGCCGTTATCGCATGCAGAGACGCAAGGTCTCGCTGTGTTCCGACCAGAAACTCGAATTCTTCCCGGGTGATCTGCCCGTTAGCAAGAGCATCCGCCCAACGCCGGAGTTTGGGTTTTGCGGTTTCAAGGAAACTCTCAGCATCGGCCTTTGCTTGGTCGAGGGCGCCGCCCAACGTATTCTTGGCCAGCTCCGTCACTCCGGAACGAACCGTCGCGACGAAATCCTCCCAATTGTCAGAAAGTGACATGCTACTCCTCCTGCCGATTGTTGCAACTTTTCGGATCGCGTTTGAAGGCTTCAAGGCAGATCACATAGTCAAATCCTGCCGAAATTTCAGCGGCGGCATCATTGCGCGCGAATTCCGAAACCTTGCCACTTTGCTGCCAAAGCGCGACAAATCCGCCAATCATATTGCCGCCGGGATTGCGCAGGATTTCCCACTGTCGAACGGCATCGTCATTTCCGGAGCGGCCCTTCAGAAACTCATAGGCGGCATCGATATCGACCAAAAGCGTTTCGGCGTCGTCGGCATGACTGGCATAGGGTTCGCCAGATTGCACGACCAAAGCCAGACTGCGGGCTTTCAGCGAGGTTGCGTTGCGATAGGCTTCTTCCGAAAACGAACTGATCAGCGGGTCGCAGGCACCGAACAGCAATAGTATTGCGAACAGCGCCGAAAGGCGCCTGGCCATTAAAATCATTTTGATCACCCAACCAGCGATATGAAACGTGCAGTTACAATAGCTTGAAATTGCCGATTCGGCTAGCGGATGATCGTGTGGCTGCCCGAGGTGCCTTATGCCGACTGAACAGGCCTCAAGCGCGCAAGCGGGTCAAGCGCTGTTCGGGTCCTTGGCGGAACTGGCTGGCCAGCTCCCTCCATGGCAACCACACCTCGCCGACCTATCGCAACAATGCAGCACCGGCAGCGCAGTGGGCGAGGCCTTCCTTGGCATTGCACCGGGGTTCGTTCAGGTTAAAATTCAGTTAACAGATTTTCATTTATATAGCTATATCAATGAGTTACAAAAGTGTCCGAGTCTGGACACGGCTAGTAGCCGAACCCTTCACCACCTTATCGCCGCGCCAGAAGGCCCGCAGCAGTCTCTCCAACCGGGCGTCCGGTCAGGTAATGGCCTCCAGCCGCTCCTTGCTGATCTCGCCCGGAACGATGGTGATCGGCACCGGCAGGGTGCCGGAATTGCGCGACAACTGGGTGACCAGCGGTCCGGGGCCGCCCTTGTCGGTGCCTGCACCCAGCACCAGCACGCCGATGCTGGCATCCTCGCGGATCTGCGCCAGAATCTCGGACACCGGTTCGCCTTCGCGGATCACCAGCTCCGGGTCCACCCCCTGCTTGTCGCGCATCCATTTCGCAAAGACCTCGAAATGCGCCACGATCCTTTCGCGCGCTTCGGCCCGCATCATGTCGGTGACGCCGATCCAGTGCTGAAACTCCTCGGGCGGGATGATCGACAGGATCTGCACCCCCGCGGCAGTGTGCGATGCCCGCAATGCCGCGTACCGCATGGCATTCAGACATTCGCGGCTGTCATCCAGCACGACCAGAAACTTGCGCATGTTGTCCCCCCCGACGCCGGATCATCGCCGATCCGGGGCCGTCGTGGCAAGCGTCGTCAGTTGCGCCCGCCGCTTGAATGCGCCCAGTCCCAGTAAAGCTGGCGGGCGCGGTGGGCGACGGGGCCGTGCTGGTTGGGAGTGCCGTCGAACTCTGCCACTGGCGTTACCTTGGAGAAGTTGCCGGACAGGAACACCTCGTCTGCCGTGCGGAAGTCGGCGAACCCGAGGACGGCTTCGTGAACCCTGACCCCGTCGGCGCGCAGGTTGGCGATGTGGCGCGAGCGGGTGATGCCGGCAAGGAAGGTGCCGTTGGCAACCGGGGTAAAGACCTCGCCGTCCTTGACCAGGAATACGTTGGCGGTGGCGGTTTCGGCGACGTTGCCCAAGGCGTCGCAGACCAGCGCGTTGACGAAGCCCTTGGCGCGGGCTTCGGTCAGCATGCGGGCGTTGTTGGGATACAGACATCCGGCCTTGGCATTCACCACCGCATCCTCCAGCACGGGGCGGCGGAAGCGGGTGGTGGTCAGGGTGGTGGCGGCCTCGGGCTTTGCCATCGGGATCTGTTCGAGGCAGACGCAGAAGCCGGTGCTGTTCGGTTTCGGGACGATCCCGGTTTCGTCACCCTCGATCGCCCAGTACATCGGGCGGATGTAGACGGCGGCGTCGGGGGCGTAGGCTGCCAGCCCCTCCCAGATGATGGCCATCATGTCTTCGGGGGTCACGGTCGGGGTGATCATCAGCGACAGGGCGGAGCGGTTGATCCGGGCGCAGTGGGCGGCAAGGTCGGGGGCGACGCCTTCGAAATAGCGGGCGCCGTCAAATACGGTGGTGCCGAGCCAGGAGCCATGGTCGGCGGCGCGCATGATCGTTTTGTCGCCGGCATGCCAGCGGCCTTCGAAATAGGTTCTTACGTGGGTGCCGGTGGCCATCGAACTCTCCCTTTTTCCGGAAGAGTGGCATCTTGGGCAGCAAGGGTCCAGCCCCGGCGGGGCCAGGGTGGCCGAGGACCGCCGACCAAAAATGTCTCGGCGCGAGACATTTTTTAGTTGTTATATTACAATGACTTAAAGTTTTTCGTTCATGGAAAATTAACTCTTGGTCGGTCTGACACCGTTTCAGGCCACCCGTTCGGATAACAGTTTGTTCAGATCGAGCGGTGCGTTCGACATCGACAGCGTGCCGTCGGGATGGCGCGGCCATTCGGCTTCGGGCCGGTCGCGGTACAACTCGACCCCGTTGCCGTCGGGGTCACGCAGATAGATCGCTTCGGAGACGCCGTGGTCGGCAGAGCCGTCGATCACGATCGCGGCCTGAACGACGCGGTGCAGCGCGTCGGCCAGTTCGGCGCGGTTCGGGTACAGAAAGGCGGTGTGATACAGGCCGGTATGGCCGCGCGGCGCGGGGCTGCCGCCTTTGCTTTCCCAGGTGTTGAGCCCGATATGGTGGTGATAGCCGCCGGCCGACAGGAATGCCGCCTGCGCGCCGTAGCGCTGCTGGCGTTCGAATCCCAGAACGCCGGAATAGAAGGCAATCGCGCGATCAAGGTCGGCAACTTTGAGATGAACATGGCCGATGCGGGTTTGCGGGTGGACGGCAGGCATGAAAGTCTCCTCAATGGCTCTTTGTGACAGAGTATGGGGTTTGTTCTGGCAGGAACAGGGACCGAAGGGCAGGGTTAGTGTGCGAAAATGCATGGCTACCGCAGGCGCGGTGGTTTTTGTGCGAAAATGGCAAGAGCCTGGATCATAGGCCCGGCACACCGGGCGGCAGGTTGAAAAGCGCCGTTATGGCGGGACCATAAAGCAGACCCCAGATCACGCGGACAACGAATGCCAACCCGAAGCCGATGACCCAGATCAGCGGAATGGACAGGTGTCTTGCAGACGCGCCGGGCTGGTCGGTTGCGCCGCCGCGCCAAAGCAGATCGGGATTGATGAGCACAAGCGGCAGGGCAATGAAACCGGCATAGGCCAGCGCGTAATAGGCGACAAACAAGGGTACCAGGTAAGCTTGTGCCGAGGTCAGGATGGCGGTGAGCACCCCGGTGAAGATCAGGCCCTCGCTCAGGCTGATGCCTGCTGCCAGAAAGTAGGTCTGCCGGAAAGTCAGGTGATAGCGGCGGATCAGCACCAGCGCCGCTATGGCCAGCATCAGATAGTCGCCCGCCGCCAGCAGATAGGACGCGGTCGTGTCGGGATGCATGCCGCCGAAACCGGTGCCGTCAACGGTAAGGCTGGATTCATAAATCGCGCCGAACACCAGCACCAGCCCGACATTAG
The DNA here is from genome assembly GCA_031401675.1 of Paracoccaceae bacterium. Lineage (GTDB taxonomy): Bacteria > Pseudomonadota > Alphaproteobacteria > Rhodobacterales > Rhodobacteraceae > JANNRR01. Next base: position 12,081 of record JANNRR010000057.1, on the reverse strand, counting down.
CAATGGGGGCCGCCCGGCGCGACAGCGGCAGGAAGGTTCTGACCCGCAGGCCGAAGATCATCAGGGCGTAAAGTCCGAATTCACTGTACCACAGGGGCGAGCGCGGGCCATCGGCATTTGACAGGCTGAGCGCGGCAAAGACGAGGCCGGCGGCGATCCAGGGATAGAGGTTCCAGACGCGGGTCATCGGCAGCGCGTTCCCTGTGCGTGGTGAAGATCGCTCTGGATGCGATGGATCGGGGTTGGGGGCAAGGGATCGCGGGCCCGAAAAAAGGCCCCCGGCACGAAGCCGGGGGCGGGCGGGTCAGGGCGGGGTTTGCCACGTGACGTCGCCAGAGCCTCGGTGCAACCGCGCAGGCTTGTGGGAAAGCCGCGCACTTGGGGAAGCAGGATCGCAGGGCCGAAGCGGGCCGGGCAGGGGAATCAGCCGACCTTGACCGAACGCTAGGGTGCCAGTGAATCCGGCTTGTGACGACGATGCGTCACTTTGGTGACTTGCGGGGGTGACTGCCAGCTTGTCCACAGCCAAGTCGAGGCGGTCTTGACTAGCGCCGCCGGGCCACCCGGCGCAGGGCGCGCAGCCAGACCGATGCGGCGGTCTGACCTGCCAGCCCGGCCAGCGATGCCATCAGCCCCACAAAGCCCGCCAGCAGCGACCACAGCGTGTCGGACCCGCGCAAGGTGGCCCGCAGCAGCCGGCTTTTGCCCAGAACCTCCAGCCGCCCGATGGTCTTTGGCCCGAGGGCCTCGGCCGCACCGGCAAGCCGGCGGGCGTCGCCGGCATCGTCGATGTAGCGGATCATGTGCAGGGTTGCGGCCGGGCCCAGCCGGTCGGCGATCCGCCCGGTATCCGACAGGAGCGACGCCACCGGTGCCACGATGGCAGGACGCAGTGTCGCCGTCAGGTCGTCCAGACTGCGGACGGCGGGAAGGGCGGCCCAGTTCACGCCGTTGCGGGCGGCATCGACCAGCAGGGCGGTCAGACGCGGCGATACCAGCCCCATCTTTCGTGCCAGCTTGGCGGCGCTGGCCCCGAGCTTGACGGTGGCGGATGAGCCGCCGGTCACCACAACCAACCCGGTCGCGGCAAGACCGACCACCGACAGGACCAGGTTGATCCGGTCAACCTCGGCGCCAAGGACGTAGTTGCCGGATTCGAGCGCCAGACCGGCCAGATCGCCCAGGGGCGTCAGCACCATCGGGGCCTGGCAGATCAGCGTGGCCGACAAGGGGCATTGCGCCGGATCCCAGGCGCAGGCGGCGCAATCGGTGGCGGTGGCCAACAGGTTGCTGTCGTCGCGGTAGGCCTGATCGATGCGGGCAACCAGATCGGCAGGCAGGGCGGTGCCCTGTTCGGCCGCGACGGCGCGCACGGCGTCGATGGCAAGCCAGTTGCGGTCCGGCTCGGCCAGCAGGGCTTGCAGGCGGCTGATGATCCGGGCCGGGGTTTCGGCTTCGGCCAACATGCGGTCGGTTGCCGCGACGATCTGGTCGGCGCTGCGTTCGACTATGGCGCGCAGGGCCGGGTTCTGGGTGATGCGGACGCCGGTCCAGGCGGTCAGGGCCAGCGACCCGGCCAGGGTCAGGGTCAAGAGGGCACGGGCAAGGTGCCCGAGCATCCTAGCGCCTCGATCGGATCATGCCGAGGATGTCGTAGGCCTTTTGCAGGATCGGGCGGGCGATGGCTTCGGCGCGTTCGGCACCGCGCCCCAGAATCCGGTCGATCTCGGCGGTGTCCTGCATCAGGCGCGACATCTCGATGCTGATCGGGGTCAGCTTTGCCACGGCCAGATCGGCCAGCGCCGGTTTGAAAGCGCCGAACTGCTGGCCGCCGTATTCGGCAAGCACTGCATCGACCGTGGTATCGGCCAGAGCGGCGTAGATGTTCACCAGATTGCGCGCCTCGGGTCGGTCGGACAGGCCTGCGGCAGTTTCGGGCAGCGGGTCGGGGTCGGTTTTCGCCTTGCGCAGTTTCTTTGCAATGGTGTCGGCGTTGTCGGTCAGGTTGATCCGCGACTGATCCGACGGATCGGATTTCGACATTTTCGCGGTGCCGTCGCGCAGCGACATGATGCGGGTGGCCGGGCCGCGGATCACCGGCTCGACGATGGGAAAGAAATCGACGCCGTAGTCGTGGTTGAACTTCAGCGCGATGTCGCGGGTCAGTTCCAGATGCTGTTTCTGATCCTCGCCCACCGGCACATGGGTGGCGTGATAGGTCAGGATGTCGGCGGCCATCAGATCCGGGTAGCAGAACAGGCCGACAGAAGCGTTTTCGGCGTGCTTGCCGGCCTTGTCCTTGAACTGGGTCATGCGTTGCAGCCAGCCCATGCGGGCGACGCAGTTGAAGGCCCAGCCAAGTTCGGCGTGGGCCGACACCTGCGACTGGTTGAACAGGATCGAGCGTTCCGGATCGATGCCGCAGGCGATGAAGCCGGCGGTCAGTTCGCGGGTCGCCTTGCGCAGGGTGGCGGGGTCCTGCCAGACGGTGATCGCATGCAGATCGACGATGCAGTAGATGGTCTCTATCCCGTCGTCCTGCATTTCGACAAAGCGTTTCAGGGCCCCGAGGTAGTTGCCCAGCGTCAGGTCGCCCGAAGGCTGGATGCCGGAAAACACCCGGGGGGTGAAGCTTTGCGCCGGTTTGACCTCAGGCGTTTGGACCGCTGCTGTCATGGTTCCTCACTTGATCTGGAAGTTTCTGCCCGCATCGCATATCGCCGGGGCCAACCCGCGTCAACCGAAGGGCCGCGCATGGACAGTGATCACAATGCCCCGCCGCTCAATCCGTTGCCGCCGGTGGTGTGGCTGCTGGCCGTGCCGACCCTGCTGATCGAGATCGGGTTCGGGCTGGGGTCGCGGGGTCTGGTCGGCGGGCCGCAGGCGGTGGGCTGGCGGCTGGAGGCGGTGGAGCGGTTTGCGTTTCTGAACACGGTGTTCGACTGGATGCTGGAAAACCGGCTGTTCCCGGGCGAACATCTGCTGCGTTTTGTCACCTATCCGTTCGTGCATGGCAGCTTCACCCATGCCTTGTTCGTGGTGGTGTTCATCCTCGCCCTGGGCAAGATGGTGGGCGAGATTTACCGGCCGTGGGCGGTGCTGGCGGTGTTTTTCGGGGCGGCCATCGTAGGGGCGGCGGTCTATGGGCTGGTGCTGGATGATCCGCTGCCGCTGATCGGGGGCTATCCGCCGGTCTATGGGCTGATCGGCGCCTTTACCTTTCTGCTGTGGGTCAATCTGGCGGCCAAGGGTGCCAACAAGCTGCGGGCCTTCACGCTGATCGGGTTTCTGCTGGCCACCCAGCTGCTGTTCAGCCTGCTGTTCGGCGGCAACTCGCAGTGGCTGGCCGATGTGGCGGGGTTTGTCACCGGCTTTGCGCTGTCGTTCGTGGTCAGTCCGGGGGGCTGGCAGCGGGCGATGCATCAGCTGCGGCGGCGATAGGGCGGGGTGAGGTCTGCTGGAACCGTTTTCCCATCGCACCGATGCAAATGGGGGTTTTGCACCCCCACACCCCCCGCAGGATATTTGAACCAGAGTGAAGCGAAACTGGAATCAAGTTGCGAGGAGCGACCCTGGTGCTGCGGGTCCACCGGACAGCATCACGCCCTGGGGCGGCGCATGGCCGACCTGAAGTCAGCCAACTGGAACGCTCCGACCAGAACCCCGGCGCCGAAATAGACGGCGGCACCGCCCGCCACCAGCGCCAGCAGGGCCGGATAGCGCAGAAACGGATCGGCAAGCGCGCCCTGCAATAGCGCGGCTGCGCCGATCAGACCCATACCCATGATCCCGGAGGCAGCCAGAACGCGGGGCAGGCGGAACAGCAGCCGACCGTCCAGCCGCACTGCCTCGCCCATGCGGCGCGAGCCGAACCACAACAGAAGGACCATCACCCAGGCGGCAACGGTCATCGCCAGCGCTGCCGACAGGAAACCGGCCACCGGCATCAGCCCGACGGCCAGCCCGGCATTCACCGCCAGACAGACCAGCGCATAGCGAAACGGCCGGCGAGTGTCGGCCCGGGCATAGAACAGCGGCTGCAGCACCTTGTGCAGGACAAAGGCGGGCAGGCCGGCGCCATAGACCGCCAGCGCCAGCGCCGTCGCGGCACTGTCATCGGCCCCGAACGCGCCGCGCTGGAACAGCACCTTGATCAACGGCAACGCGATCACCATCAGCGCCACCGCCGCCGGAATCGTCAGCGTCAGCGCGAACTCTGCCGCGCGGCTGAATGAGGCGCGCCCTCCCGCCTCGTCGTCCGCGCGCAGGCGGCGGGACAGATCGGGCAGCAGCACGACGCCGATGGCGATGCCCACGACCCCGAGCGGCAACTGATACAGCCGGTCGGCATAGCTGAGCCAGGCCACGGCACCATCATAGAAACTCGCGACCTGCCGGCCGACCAGGAGGTTGATCTGGCTGACCCCGCCGGCCAGTAGCGCCGGGCCGGCAATCCAGGCAAGCTGCCTGAGGTCCGGGGTCAGGCGCGGCAGGCGCAGGGTCAGGCGGTATCCGGCACGGGCCGCCGCCGCCCAAAGCAGCGCCATCTGGGCGATGCCGGCAAATGGAACCGACCAGGCCAGCGTCGGGCCGATCGGCCAATGCAGGCGGATGGCCAGGAGCATGGCCCCGAGGAAAAACAGGTTCAGCACGGTAGGCGCGGCAGCGGCGGCGGCAAACCGGCCGCTGGCGTTCAGCACACCCGACAGCAAGGCCGCCAGCGAGATGAACAGGATATAGGGAAAAGCGATCCGGCCATAGCTGACAGCCATGGCAAAGCGGTCGTCGCCGACAAAGCCGCTGGCCATCGCCCAGACCAGCCAGGGCATCGCCAGTTGTGCTGCGACCGTAAGGGCGATCAGCAGCGCGGCGAGGCCGCTGAAGGCATCGCCGGCAAATCTGCCGGCATCCTCGCCCGCCTCCAGCTTCTTGGCGAACATCGGGACAAAAGCCATGTTCAGCGCGCCCTCGGCGAAAAAGCGGCGGAACATGTTGGGCAGCGAAAAGGCGATCAGGAACGCCTCGGCCACCGGCCCGGCCCCAAGGGTCTGGGCCATCAGGATATCGCGGGCAAATCCTAGAAACCGGCTGAACAGGGTCCAGCCGCCAACGGTCAGAAACCCGGAAATCAGCCGGACGGGACGCATCAGGCCCGGGCCCGTTCCGCGCCGTCGAGGATCGACTGTCGCAGTTTGCGTTCCAGCGCGTCCTGCCGGTGGCCGGCCCACAGCTTCAGCCCGAACATGTCCTTGACATAAAAGGTATCGACCACCTGCGCGCCATAGGTCGCGATCACCGCGCTGGCGATGTAGATGTTGTTGGCCGCCAGTGTCCGGGTCAGGTCATACAAGAGGCCGGGCCGGTCGCGGGTATCGACCTCGATGATCGTGTAGATTTCCGAGCCGTCGTTGTCGAAGATGATGGTGGTGGGAAAGCGGAACTGGCCGTCGCGTTTCTTGATGCGGTCGCGGGTGATCAGCGCGTCGCGGGCCACCACTTCGCCCCTGAATGTCTTTTCGATCATGTTGCGCAGGCGCGGCAGGCGGGCAGCCTCGTACGGCGCGCCTTCGGCATCCTGGATCCAGAACACCGCCGTGGCAAAGCCGTCGGACGAGGTGTAGGTGCGCGCGTCGACGACATTTGCCCCGACAAGCGCCAGCGCCCCGGCCAGGCGGGAAAAGATGCCGGGGTGGTCGGCCAGCGCGAAACAGGCCCGGGTGGCATCGCGGTCGGGGTCAGGTTTCAGGTCGATGCGGATCTCGTCATCGCGCAATCCGCGCAGCAATGCGGCGAATACCCGGTGGGTTTCGGTGGTCAACCCTTGCCAATAGGGGCCGTAATGCCGGTCGCATTCGCGTTTCACCTCGGCCTTGTCCCAGGCGGCCAGGGCCTGATGCAGGGCGCGCTTTGCCTCCTCTTCACGCCGTTCGCGGTTCACCGCCTCCAGCCCGGTTTCCAGCGCGGTGGCGGTGTCGCGGTACAGCTGGCGCAGCAGCATCGCTTTCCAGTTGTTCCAGGTGCCGGGCCCGACCCCGCGGATATCGCAAACCGTCATTACCGTCATCAGGTCCAGCCGTTTGCGGGTTTTGACGGCCCGCGCGAAATCGCGGACAGTTCGCGGGTCGGAAATGTCGCGTTTCTGCGCGGTATCGGCCATCAGCAAGTGGTGGCGCACCAGCCACTCCACGGTCTCGGCCTCTTCGAGTGTCAGGGCGAAGCGCGGCGCCAGTTTGCGGGCGACCTGGGCGCCGAGGACAGAGTGATCCTCGGGGCGGCCCTTGCCGATGTCATGCAAGAGGAGCGCCAGATACATCACCTTTCGGTTGATGCCCTCGGCCAGAATCTTCGAAGCGATCGGCAGTTCCTCGACCAGTTCACCGCGTTCGATCTGGGCCAGGGTCGAGATGCACTGGATGATGTGTTCGTCGACCGTGTAGTGGTGGTAGACGTTGAACTGCATCATCGCCACGATGCGTTCGAACTCGGGGATGAAGGCCCCCAAGACGCCCAGTTCGTTCATCCGGCGCAGGGCGCGTTCGGGGTTGCCGTGCTTCAGAAGCGTGTCGAGAAAGATCCGGTTGGCCTCGGCGTCTTCCTGCATCGGCTCGTCGATCCGGTGCAGGTTGGCGGCCAGGAGGCGCATGGCGACGGGGTGCAGCAACAGCCCGGTGCGCAGGGCTTCCTCGAAGATGCGAAGGAGGTTCAGCTTGTCGTTCAGGAATTCTTCGGGATTGGCGATCGACAGGCGGTTCTGGCGAACCTCGAACCCGTCCCTGGTCTTCTTGCGGCGCTGGAACAGGCCGACCAGACCGGGGCCGCTCTTGACGTGCTGTTCTTCAAGGGCGGTCAGAAAGATGCGGGTCAGTTCGCCGACGCGGGTGGCATGGCGGAAATAGTCCTGCATGAAATGCTCGACGGCGCGGCGGCCGCCGTGATCCTCGTAGCCCATGCGCTCGGCAACCTCGACCTGCAGATCAAAGGTCAGCTGATCCATCGGCCGCCCGGCGATGTAGTGCAGATGACAGCGCGCGGTCCACAGGAAGGCTTCGGCCTGGCTGAAGGTGGCGTATTCCTCGGGTGTGAAGACGCCCAACCGGACCAGTCCGGCGACATCCTCGACCCGGTGCAGGTACTTGGCGATCCAGTAGAGCGTCTGCAGGTCGCGCAGGCCGCCCTTGGCCTCCTTGACATTCGGTTCCAGCACGTAGCGCTGCCCGCCCTGGCGCAGGTGCCGTTCGGTGCGTTCGGCCAGCTTGGCCTCGATGAACTGCGGTGCTGTGCCGCGAAACACCTCGGACCAGAGCGAGTCCTTCAGGTCCTGGGCCAGCGGGGCGTGACCGGCCAGCAGCCGATGTTCCAGCAGTGCGGTGCGGATGGTGTAATCCTCGCGCGCCAGCCGCAGACAGTCCTTTACCGTGCGGCTGGCGTGGCCGACCTTCAGCTTCAGGTCCCACAGCAGATACAGCATCGATTCGATGACGCTTTCGGCCCAGGGGGTGATCTTGTACGGGGTCAGGAACAGCAGATCAACGTCGGAATGCGGGGCCATTTCGGCGCGGCCATAGCCGCCGACCGCCAGAACGGCGATGCGTTCGCTGATGGTCGGGCTGGGCAGCGGGTGCAGGTGCCGCATGGCGACATCGAGCGCGGTAGTGACCAGACCGTCGGTCAGAAAGGCCTGTGACCGGATCAGGCGGCGCGCCGCTTTGGGGTCCAGCGGGTTGATCGCGGCGGGCTGGGTCGGGGTGCCGGGCTGGATCTGGACAGGCGGGTGATTGGCAGTGCCGGTCTGATCCGGAGCCGAGGTGCTGCGAAAGGCCGCCTCCAGCCGTGCATTGCCCAAAGTCCGTGCTTCGGCCAGCAAAGCGACAGCGCTGGCCCGGGCCGCCTTTCGGTCCGGGGCAAGCGACAGCGCCGCCGCCATCCGCAGGCGCATCGCCGCCGCATCGAAAATGTCGGACGCCGGACAGATCAGACCATCCGGCGTCACGACGGTTGCAGCAGGCCGGGCCGGATCAGAAACCGGCACCACCAAAGGCACGAGGGGCAGGGTCAATCACGAATACCTGGTTGTTGCGGATCTGGGCGACGGCCAGCCCGCGTTCGTTGGTGCCATCGGCGCGCAGGCGGAATATGCCGTTGACGCCGACAAAGCCCGAGCCTTGGGTCAGGCCCGAGGCGGCCAGCGCGTTGGAATTGCCGGCCTTGATCAGGGCACCGATGGCAGCAATGCCGTCATAAGCCAGACCGGCAATCGGATGCGGCGGTTCGGCAAAGGCGGTTTCATAGCGGCTGGCAAACTGCTGGCTGAGGCTTGGATCCGGCAGGGCGAACCAGCCGCCCTGCAGGCCCGGCTGCGTCAGGGTGCCGGCCGGCACGTCCCACCGGGTCAGGCCGACGAACTGGATCTGGGCGGGGTTGATCTGATTTTCGGCCAGAAGCTGGGTGATCAGCGGCAGGGCGCCGGCGGTATCGGCGGTAAAGATCACCGCATCGGCACCAGATGAGCGGATGGTGGCGGCAATGCCGGGAATCGCGGCCACCACCCCTTCCTGCGAGAAGTCGTAGGAATTGACCCCGGCAATGCTGGCACCGCTGCCGCTGGCGGCGGTCTCGACGGCGCGGCGACCGATCTCGCCAGAGGGGTTGCGGTCGTGCACGATGGCAATCCGGCGTTTGCCCTGGCTGGCGGAATAGCTGACCATGCGGTTGGCGGTGTTTTGAAACGTCGGCCCCAGTACGAAGACGTTGCCGCCTGCGATGTCGGCGTTGTTCGAGAAGCTGAGCACATTGATGCCGGCGGGCGAAACGGCAACCCCGGCTGCGTTGGCCTCTTCGGCGAACACCGGGCCGAGGATGATCTTAGCACCGTCTGCCGCCGCTTCGACGGCCATGGCGGCGGCCTGCCCGGCCTGCCCGGCGGTGTTGTAGACCCGCAGATCGATCTGCACGTCGCCAAGATCGGATATTGCCAGCCGGGCGGCATTTTCCAGACTGCGGGCCAGCAACTCGTCGCTGGCCTGACCGGAGCCGCCCGGCACCAGGAGCGCAACGGCAACCGCGTTGCGGGTATTGATGCTGGGTCCGCCGCCACCGGTCAGGGCCGTCGGGTCACAGGCGGCAAGCCCGAGTGCCGCTGCCAGCAAGGTGGCGGGCATGATGGCCTGGCCGAGGGACTTGCGGATCATCGTCAAAGCATGAAACATGGACATTCCTTACGCACGGGCTTCAACACGGGGCTTCGATGGCAGGCGCTGACCGGACTGCTGACGGGGGCATGTACCTGTCGGCAAACGGCAGAAATCGCTACCGACCCTAAGCCGGTCGCGACGGGAAGTAAACTTTGCAGAAGGCGGATCGGGGATGAGCGGAGACGATTCCGGCGGGGTCCGGCCGGACGTGAGTCCAGCGGGCTTTCGCGCCGACCGGACCCGGCCGCTGGCACCGGCCCTGTATCTTCTGGCGACGCCGATCGGCGCGGCACGCGACATCACGCTGCGCGCCCTCGACATTCTGGCAACCGCCGATGTTCTGGCCGCCGAGGACACCAGGACGCTGCGGCATCTCTTGGACATCCACGGCATCCAGGTGGGTGAGCGGCCGTTGCTGGCCTATCACGATCACAATGGTGCCGCGATGCGTCCGCGGCTGTTGCGGGCGCTGGCCGACGGAATGTCGGTGGCCTATGCCTCGGAAGCCGGAACGCCGCTGATCGCCGACCCGGGCTATCAGCTTGGCCGTGCCGTGATCGATGCCGGACATCAGGTGATTGCCGCCCCCGGCCCCTCGGCGGTGCTGGCGGCGCTGACGGTCTCGGGCCTGCCGACCGACCGGTTCCTTTTCGCGGGGTTCGCGCCGCCAGCGGCGGGCGCCCGCAAGCGCTTTCTGGCCGAACTCGCCGGACTGCCGGCGACGCTGGTGCTGTACGAATCGCCAAAACGCATTCACCGAATATTAGATGAATTGGTTCACGCTTTCGGAGAGGGGCGGCGGGCGGCGGTATGCCGCGAACTGACCAAGCGATTCGAAGAGGTGCAGCGGGGCACACTTGGGTCCTTGGCCGGGCAGTTTGCGGGTCGCCCGGCAAAGGGCGAATTTGTTGTGGTGATCGACCGGGCAGAGCGGCAACAAGTAGAAACCGCTGATGTTGAGGAGGTCTTGCGGGTGGCACTTGGGCAGCAGACGCTGAAGGATGCAGTGGCGGACGTGGCGGCCGACCTCGGTCTGCCGCGCCGCGTCGTCTATCAGGTCGCCCTGCGGCTCGGGCGTCAGGAATGAGCGGTTGCGGGCGGTGAAAACTTTCGATTTGGCAGGGGATTTACGGATGGCATCGAAGCGGCAGACGCAAAATGACGCGGTGGCGGACGGGGCGGCTAACCTCGGCCTGCTGCGCCGCGTCGTCTGTGGGGTCGCGTTGCGGCTCGGGCGGCAGGAATGAGCGGTGCGGTTGCCTATCATGCCGGCTTTGTCGCGGAACAGGCGGTGGCCGAACATTACGAACGCCGAGGGCGTGTGATCGCCGCGCGACGCTGGCGCGGCAGCGGCGGCGAGATCGATCTGGTTGCCCGCGATGGTCAGGGCCTGATCTTCATCGAGGTCAAGAAAAGCGACAGCTTCGCCCGCGCTGCCAACAGGGTGACTCGCCGACAGATGGACCGGATCTGTGCGTCCGCCAGCGAGTTTCTTTCGGGCGAACCAAGGGGGCTGGACACGGATGTGCGCTTTGATGTCGCGCTGGTCGACGGGATCGGCCGGATCGAGATTGTCGAAAATGCCTTTGCCGCCTGACGACGGCGCATCCGCAACCTGAGGCGATTGCAACTCGGCAGCCACTGCGCGAAGAAGGCTGGGCCGAGGAGGGTGCCGAGATGCGCGCGCCAGTATCGGTGCGGCAGTCGGGAGGGCGCGGGATGGGGCTGAAGGTTGCGTTGCAGATGGACCCGATCGGGTCGGTTAACATCCGTGCCGACAGCACGTTCCGGCTGGCCGAGGAGGCGCAGGCACGCGGGCACAAGCTGTTTTTCTACACGCCCGACCGGCTGGCGTTTCGCGACGGGCGGGTGGTGGCGCTTGGCTGGCCGGTCGAGGTGCGCCGGGTGCAGGGTGATCACGTCACGTTCGGAGAGGAACAGGAGGTCGATCTGGCTGACTGGGATGTGGTCTGGCTGCGGCAGGACCCGCCATTCGACATGGGCTATATCACGACAACGCATCTGCTGGAACTGATCCATCCGGCGACGCTGGTTGTCAACGATCCGTTCTGGGTGCGCAATTCGCCGGAAAAGCTGCTGGTATTGCGGTTCCCGGGGTTGATTCCGCCGACAATGATCGCCCGCGATCTGCGGACGATCCGGTCGTTCAAGGCCGAACATGGCGATGTGATCCTGAAACCGCTCTATGGCAACGGCGGGGCGGGGGTGTTCCGGCTTGACCCGAATGACCGCAATCTGGCCAGCCTGCACGAGCTGTTCACGGGGCTGAGCCGCGAGCCGCTGATCGTGCAGAAGTTCCTGCCGGATGTAGCCAAGGGCGACAAGCGGATCATCCTGGTCGACGGCGAGCCGGTCGGGGCGATCAACCGGGTGCCGCAGGCGGGCGAGACGCGGTCGAACATGCATGTGGGCGGGCGGCCGGAAGCCGTCGGGTTGACGGCGCGGGACCGCGAGATTTGTGCCGAGATCGGGCCGGTGCTGCGCGAAAAGGGGCAGGTGTTCGTGGGTATCGACGTGATCGGCGACTGGCTGACCGAGATCAACGTGACTTCGCCCACCGGCATTCAGGAGCTGGAGCGGTTCGACGGCGTGAACGCGGCGGCGCTGATCTGGGACGTGATCGAGGCGAAACGGCGGCGGTAGGCCGGGCGGGTCGGCGCGCCGGAGTACCGTCTCGCGCCGGAACATTTTTATTATCATTGAAAATCAATAACTTGAGTTTTACATTTAGAGCGTGTCGCCTTCAATTGGTCCCATATCCTGCGGCGATGAAGTAGTTTCGGCACTCCTGCGGGTGGAATAGGTCGCAGACGGCACCGACTTGTCTCCACAAGGCCTGGTAGGTTCTTGCGGCGGCTTTCCGGATCAG
>JANNRR010000056.1:0-11846 GCA_031401675.1 Paracoccaceae bacterium | reverse complement strand
TGCTGTGGTTCTTCGGCCATCCGGAGGTCTACATCATCATCCTGCCGGGCTTCGGCATAATCAGCCACGTGATCGCGACCTTCTCGCGCAAGCCGATCTTCGGCTACCTGCCGATGGTCTACGCGATGATCGCGATCGGTGTGCTCGGCTTCGTGGTCTGGGCGCACCACATGTATACCGTCGGCATGTCGCTGACCCAGCAAAGCTATTTCATGCTGGCGACCATGGTCATCGCGGTGCCGACCGGCATCAAGGTGTTCAGCTGGATCGCCACGATGTGGGGCGGCTCGGTCGAGTTCAAGACGCCGATGCTGTGGGCCTTTGGCTTCCTGTTCCTGTTCACGCTTGGCGGCGTGACCGGCATCGTGCTGAGCCAGGCGGCCGTCGACCGCGCCTATCATGACACCTATTACGTGGTGGCGCATTTCCACTATGTGATGAGCCTTGGCGCGGTGTTCGGCATCTTTGCCGCCATCTATTACTGGATCGGCAAGATGTCGGGCCGCGAATATCCGGAATGGGCCGGCAAGCTGCATTTCTGGGCGATGTTCATCGGGTCCAACCTGACGTTCTTTCCGCAGCATTTCCTGGGCCGTCAGGGCATGCCGCGCCGCTACATCGATTACCCCGAGGCGTTCGCCTACTGGAACTGGTGGTCGTCGATCGGGGCATTCCTGTCGTTCGCGTCGTTCCTGTTCTTCATCGGGGTGGTGGTCTACACCTTGCGCTACGGCAAGCGGATCACGGTGAACAACTACTGGAACGAGCATGCCGACACGCTGGAATGGACCCTGCCCTGCCCGCCGCCGGAACACACGTTCGAGCAGTTGCCGAAGCGGTCGGACTGGGACAAGCTGCCGGCGCACTGAGGCGATGACTGAAAACAAAGGCCCCGGATCGATCCGGGGCCTTGTGCTTTGAAGCGGCCCGTGTGCGCCCAAGCGCTGCGACATGGGGTCCGGCAGCGCACCACATCGACGGTCACGATCCGCGCGCCAAGGATGCGCCGCCTGCCTGCCCGCATCCTCTGCCGGATGGCTCCACACCGGCTTCGGGCCCGGCCGCTTCCGGCATGGCCTGCACGGTCGCCAGACCCTGCCCCGCCGACGGACCGATCATCCCGAGGCCTTCGCCCGGATCAGCCCTGCCCCCGCAGCCGCCAGCACGATTGCCCCGCCTGCCCCTTTGCCAACGATGATCGCCGCTTTGGTCGCCCCTTGGCGCCCTTGGCTGCCGCGCAAAACCGGCTAGATACTGGCAGGAGAAGCTACGATCAGGTCCCGCACTTGCCCTATAAGACAACACCCGATGCCGGCGATACCCGACTGTTGCTGCGGCTGTCGCTGTGGCCGCACCGGTCCCTGCCGACGCGCGGGTTCGTCTGGTTCATCGGTGGCACCGCAAGCCTGATGGCACTGCCGCTGTTCGCCCTGATCGGCACGTCCGCTTTCTGGGGCATCCTGCCCTTCCTCGCCCTGGCCGTCGCCGGCGTCTGGTTCGCGTTGTGTCGAAGCGACCGCGATGGCGCGTTGCTGGAGGTGTTGTCGCTGTGGCCCGACCGGATCGAACTGGTGCGCCACAACCCGCGCGGGCGTCGGCAGGAATGGGCAGCGAACCCGCACTGGGTTTCGGTGCAGCGGTATCCGACCGGCGGGCCGGTGCCCGACTATGTGACGTTGAAGGGCGGCGGCCGCGAGGTCGAGATCGGGGCCTTTCTGTCGTGCGAGGAACGCGCCAGCCTGTGCGACGCGTTGCAGGACATGATCGCCGCAGCGCGAACCCCGGTGTAGTAGTCTGGCCCGCACGCGACGGGCCCCGCAGGGATCAGGCGCAACAGCAGTGCTGAAAAGGCCAACCTGACGCGTCTGGTCGTGCTACGCTGTGTCTTGGCACACTGCCGGTCCGCGGGCTGCGGCACCGGGTGTGCGGATGAAATGAGGGGAGTTCATGGCACACTACATCATCACGGGCGGCTATACGGCGGCGGGGGCAAAGGGGATGATCGCCAACCCCAGCGACCGCGAGGCGGCGGCGCGGGCGATCATCGAGGGCAGCGGCGGAAAGCTGGTGTCGTTTCTGATCACGACCGGCGACACCGACTTCAGCATGATCTGTGCAACCGACGACATCGTCGGGCTGCTGGCCGGTCTGATGGTGGTCGGCGCGTCGGGTGCGGTATCGAACCTCAAGACCGTGCAGGCCTTCACCTCGGCCGAGTTCACAACGGCGCAGCAGCGTGCGGGCAAGATGGCGGCGATGTACAAGCCGCCGTCCTGAGGGCGGTCCGGCCGGGGCACCCTGCGCGCAGCAAGCGTCGGGTGCCCAGTGCCGCCGCGTCGTCAACGATAGTTCCGGTTCTGAACCGGTGATCGCCGGCGGGTTTGCCGGTTGGCGGATGCTACTCCCTGGGCCCGTACAGGATCACCGCCGCGCCGATCAGGCACAGGACGGCCCCGGCCAGGTCCCAGCGGTCCGGCACCCGGCCCTCGACCAGCCACAGCCAGACCAGCGAGGCGGCGATGTAGAGGCCGCCATAGCCGGCAAAGGCCCGCCCGGCCATGTCGGCGGGTGACAGCGCCAAAAGCCAGGCGAATGCCACCAGCGACAGGATGCCCGGCAAGAGCAGCCACGGGGATGCCCCCTGCCGCCAGACCGACCAGACCGCAAAGCAGCCGGCGATTTCGGCAAGAGCGGCAAAGACATAGATCGCGATCCCCATGCCGCGATCCTACCGGCTTTGCCGGGCAGGTCCAGCCCCGGTCCGCGCCCTGCTGAAGACCTCGGGGCCCGGCTCGAGCGCCTGAGCCTATGCGCTTGATCCGGCCAGCCTGCGACCGGTGGCGGTGCGCCGGGCGGTCGGCGCTGAAAACGCTCCCCTCGGAACGTCTTGCGGGCGCAATTTCCCGGCGCGCCCGCCCCGGCCCGTCACTGGCGCGCCGGGCGTTCGGCGCTGAAAACGCTCCTCGAGCGTTTTCCGGGCGCGCCTCACCCCAGCCGAGCCTTGATCATCGGGCCGACCGCGCCGAAATCCATCTGCCCGGCATAACGCCCCTTCAACTCGGCCATCACCCGGCCCATGTCGCGGATGCTGAGCGCGCCAACCTCGGCAATCGCGGCCACGATCGCCGCCTCCACTTCCGCCGGCGACAACTGGCGCGGCAGGTATTCCTCGATCACTGCAATCTCGGCGCGTTCCTTGGCCGCCAGTTCCGGCCGGCCGCCGTCATCAAAGGCGCGGATCGATTCCTGGCGCTGTTTCACCATCCGGCCCAGAATCGACAGAATGTCAGCCTCGGTGACCCCGGCATCGTTGCCTTCGCCGCGCAGGGCGATGTCGCGGTCTTTCAGGGCGGCATTGATCAGTCGCAGCGTCGCAACCCGGTCCGCCTCCCGCGCCCGCATCGCATCCTTCAGCGCCGCCGAAATCCGTGCCCGCGTGTCCATTCGCTGTCCTGCCCCCCCGGCTCTTCGAACCCTTGATGATAGTGCGGGACAGGTGCCGGGGCAACTGCCAGAACAACCGCCACAACCATCTGAAAACAAACGATATTGCAAATCACCACGTCGGGCCGGCTCGGCCCTTGACCACAGGCGCGGCTGCCCATAGTGTCCGGCAGATTTTGCCCCGGGGGTGCCGCCGTGACCACCAGCCATTCGCCGAAACGCCCCACGGCCTGCCTGGCGCTTGCCGATGGCACGGTTTTCTACGGGCAAGGCTTCGGTGCCGCCGGCGAGACGGTGGCGGAACTGTGCTTCAACACCGCCATGACCGGCTATCAAGAAATCATGACCGACCCGTCCTATGCCGGGCAGGTCGTCACCTTTACCTTTCCCCATGTCGGCAATGTCGGGGTCAACCCCGAGGATGACGAAACCGCGCAACCGGTTGCTGCCGGCATGGTGGTGAAATGGGACCCGACCGAGCCGTCGAACTGGCGTGCCGCCGGGCATCTGACCGGCTGGCTGGCCGCCAGGGGGCGGATCGGCATGGGCGGCATCGACACCCGCCGCCTGACCCGCGCCATCCGGCAGCAGGGCGCGCCGCATGTGGCGCTTGCCCATGACCCCGAAGGCCGCTTCGATCTGGAACAGCTGGTCGCCAAGGCCCGTGCCTGGAAAGGCCTGGTCGGGCTGGATCTGGCCCGCGAGGTTACCTGCGCGCAAAGCTATCGCTGGGACGAGATGCGCTGGGCCTGGCCGCAGGGCTATGCGCGGCGCAGTGCTGCCGAACACCGGGTTGTCGCCATCGACTACGGCGCCAAGCGCAACATCCTGCGTTGTCTGGCGTCCTCGGGGGCCGACGTGATCGTTCTGCCGGCCTCGGCCACCGCCGCCGACGTGCTGGCGCAGAACCCCGACGGCGTGTTCCTGTCGAACGGTCCGGGCGATCCGGCGGCGACCGGTGCCTATGCCGTGCCGATGATCCGCGGCGTGCTGGAACGGGCCGGCCTGCCGCTGTTCGGCATCTGTCTGGGGCATCAGATGCTGGCGCTGGCGCTGGGGGCGCGCACGGTCAAGATGAACCACGGCCACCATGGTGCCAACCACCCGGTCAAGGATCTGGAAACCGGCAAGGTCGAGATCACCTCGATGAACCACGGCTTTACGGTCGACAGCCAGACTCTGCCAAAGGGCGTCGTCGAAACCCACGTCAGCCTGTTCGACGGCTCGAACTGCGGCATCCGGCTGGCCGGCCGCCCGGTGTTTTCGGTGCAGTACCACCCCGAGGCCAGCCCGGGGCCACAGGACAGCTATTACCTTTTCGAACGGTTCGCCGCAGCCATGCAGAAAAACCGCGCGGCCTGAGGCTGGTGTTAACCACGTCTTAACACGCCCTTAAGATTCGGCGGCAAGGATGGCCGGACCTGCCCTTGCATCGGTCTGCCAGCCGGATGAAAACTGCCCATCTTCGTCTTGTTTCCTCACGTCCGGACCGGGTGGTGCGCCCCGGACCGGTCCCGCGTTCTGCCCGCGCCACGGACCGGCGGCCGCTGGGGCAAATTCTCTTGGAAGCCGGCGCGGTCGATCCCGGCAATCTGGTCAAGGCGCTGGCGATGCAGGCGCGCGAGGCGGCGCGGCTGGGCGATATCCTCTTGGCGCATGACTGGGTCGCCGAGGCCGATCTGATGCAGGCCCTGTCGCTGCAATGGGGGGCTGCGGCGATCGACCCGGCCCGCTTTCGCCCCGACCCCCGGCTGATCGACCGTCTGGGGCCGGACTGGTGCCTGCGTCAGGGGCTGCTGCCGTGGCGGCAGGTTGGCGGCGCGACCGTGGTGGCCACTGCCCGCCCGAACGATTTCGCCCGGATCCGTCCGGAGCTGGAGGCGCAGTTCGGCACGGTTCTGATGGCGCTGGCGGCGGAACGCGATCTGCATGCGGCGCTTCTGGATACGCGGCAGTCGGCCCTGAACATCCGCGCGGAAACCCTTGTTCCGGAACGGGAAAGCTGCCGGATGTGGGATGGCGACAGGTTGCGGAGGCTGGGGCTATGGGCGGTTCTGCCGGTGCTGGCAATGCTGGTTCTGGCACCGGGGCTGCCCTTGGCCGTCCTGCTTGGCTGGACCGCGCTGACCCTTGTGGCCGCGACCGGGTTGAAGCTTGCGGCCGCCATCGCCGAACTGCGCCACCGGCACCGTGACGGCGCAGCACCGCCTGCGGCCGGCCCGGCCAGCATTGCCCGGCTGCCGGTGGTTTCGCTGATGATCCCGCTGTTTCAGGAATGCGACATCGCCTGCCGGCTGGTGACCCGTCTGGGGCGGCTGGACTATCCCAAAGAGCTGCTGGACGTGCTGCTTGTCGTCGAGGAAGAGGATGCGATGACCCGCGCGGCGCTGGCCGGGGCGCGGCTGCCGCGCTGGATGCGGCTGGTGGTGGTGCCGAAAGGCCCCTTGAAAACCAAGCCGCGGGCGCTGAACTTTGCGCTGAACTTCTGCCGGGGCAGCCTGATCGGCATCTATGACGCCGAAGACGCGCCCGAGGCCGGTCAGATTCACCACGTCGTGCGCCGGTTCCATGCGCGCGGCCCCGAGGTGGCCTGTCTGCAGGGGGTGCTCGATTTCTACAACCCGGCCTCGAACTGGCTGGCGCGCTGCTTCACCATCGAATACGCCACCTGGTTCCGGGTGCTGCTGCCCGGTCTGCAGCGGCTTGGTCTGGCGATCCCGCTGGGCGGCACCACGCTGTTCTTCCGCCGCGAGGCGCTGGAGAAGCTGGGGGGCTGGGATGCGCACAACGTGACCGAGGATGCCGATCTGGGCATCCGGCTGGCCCGCCACGGCTACCGGGCCGAACTGCTGGCGACCGTCACCGAGGAGGAGGCGAACTGCCGGGCCTGGCCTTGGGTCCGGCAACGGTCGCGCTGGCTCAAGGGCTATGCCATGACCTACGGCGTGCACATGCGCGACCCGGTGCTGCTGTGGCGTCAACTTGGGCCATGGAAATTCGCGGGCTTCCAGATCCTGTTCCTGTGCACGCTGTCGCAGTTCCTGCTGGCGCCGCTCATGTGGTCGTTCTGGCTCTTGGCGCTGGGGTTATGGCACCCGCTGGCGGCGGCCCTGCCGGGCCCGGCGCTGACCGGACTTGCGGTGCTGTTCCTGAGTGCCGAGGCGGTGAACATCTTCGCCGGCCTGATCGCGGTCAACGGCCCCCGGCACCGGTTCCTGCGGCTCTGGGTGCCGACGCTGGCCCTGTATTTCCCGCTTGGGGCACTGGCAGCCTACAAGGCCCTGTATGAGTTGATCGCGCAGCCGTTCTATTGGGACAAGACGGCGCACGGCCTGCATGACGCGGCCGAGGCAAAGCTGGCGGAGTTGGCGGAACCGGCTTGAGGCCCGGTGATTTCGGCTGTGCCGCTGTGCCGGCGCACCGCACCGGGCCGGCGCAACGGCCCCGACCCATGGACCGTCGCGGCTGGCCGGGGTCCGGGCACCGGACTGCCGCGACCGGCGCGAAGACACCCGGCGCGCAAACGCCCGGGTTGCGACCCCGCCGCAACCGACCCCGCCTACCGCACCAACTTGCCGCCGGCGTCGATCTTCAGCCGGGTCTCGTAGGCTTTCGAGATGTGCAGCCGCAGCGCCGCGTTGGCGGCATCGCCGTCGCCGGCCTCGATGGCGCGGACAATGGCGTCATGTTCGGCCAGCGTCGCCACCCCGCGCCCGGCTGCCGACAGCGATGTGGCCGCCAACAGCGCCATCGAGCGGTAGACCAGGTCCAGCTGCTGCACCAGATAGCGGTTGTGCGAGGCCAGATGCACCTGCCGGTGAAAGCGCCGGTTGGCCCGCGCCAGCGCCACCGGCTCGGCCACCAGCGCCCGGTCGTCCTCGACCATGCTGCGCAGCACATGCACCTCTTCGGCAGTGGCATGCCGGGCCGCCAGCCGCGCCGCCAACCCCTCCAGCTCGGCCCGCACGATGTATAGCTCGGCCAGCTGGTTGTGGTCCAGCGACGCCACGATCAGGCTGCGGCCGTCGCGGGTCAACATCGACTGGGTTTCCAGCCGCTGCAAGGCCTCGCGGATCGGGGTGCGCGACACGCCGAAGCGCTCGGCCAGTTCGGATTCGACCAGCCGGTCGCCGGGGCGGTAGATGCCGCTGTCGATCGCCGCAAGGATCAGCGGATAGGCGTCTTTCAATGCGGCTCGCAGATCGGCCATGGGTCCTCCGCTCAGGGCCGCAGCCTAGCGCACTTCAGGCCAGAGGGGGAACCGGTTTTCCCGCCCGGTGTGCAGACGGACCAAAGGCCGGACCGGTCGCGCCGATCCTGCCGTCGTCCGCATCCGATCCGGCCCGGCGCGCCCGCCCCGATGCCGCCGCCGCCCTTGCAGCCCCCGGCCCCCGGCCCTAGTCTGGCCACCATGTCACGCCCCGCATTTTCCGCCATCCGCGCCTGGGTCTTTGATCTGGACAACACGCTCTATCCGCCATCGGCGCGGCTCTTTGACCAGATCGAGGTCCGGATGACCGCCTTTGTCATGCAGTCGCTGGGCGTCAAGCGCGCGCAGGCCGACCGCTTGCGCCGCCACTACTGGGCCACCTATGGCACCACGCTGGCCGGGCTGATGCGCGAACATGACGTCGACCCTGCGCCCTACCTGACCGAGGTCCACGAAATATCGCTGGTCGCGCTGCAGCCCGACCCCGACCTGCGCGCCCGGATCGCGGCCCTGCCGGGGCGGCGCGTGGTCTATACCAACGGCTCGGCCCCCTATGCCGAACGGGTGCTGGCTGCGCGCGGCCTGACCGGGGTGTTCGACGCGGTCTACGGGGTGGAACACGCCGGCTTCCGCCCGAAACCTGAACGCGCGGCGTTCGAGGCGGTGTTTGCCGCCGACGGGCTCGACCCCGGGCAGGCTGCGATGTTCGAGGATGATGCCCGCAACCTCAAGGCACCGCACGCCATGGGCATGCGGACGGTGCATGTGGCCCCGGCCCGCGAAACCGCCCCGCACATCCACCACCATACCGATGATCTGGCGGGGTTCCTGGCGCGCCTGCCTTGAGCGGGACAGGATGCCGCTTCGACGCGGCGCAGCCGCCGCGCTATCTCTGAACGGATCTGAACGCAAAGGCGGGCCATGCGCGACACCACCGACATCCTGATTTCCGGCGGCGGCGTGGCGGGGCTGACGGCGGCCTGTGCTTTTGGCACCGCCGGTTTTCGCGTGGTGCTGGTCGAACCGGCGGCCCCGGTCACCGATCAGGGCGCCGCCGGTGCCGACCTGCGCTCCACCGCATTCCTGCAACCGGCCATCGCGGTGCTGCAAGACGCCGGATTGTGGGACCGACTGGCCCCGGACGCATCGCCGTTGCAGATCATGCGGATCGTCGATGCCGGCGGGGCCCCGGGCGCGGCCCGCAGCATCAAGGATTTCGATGCCGCCGAGCTGTCGGATGCGCCATTCGGCTGGAACCTGCCGAACTGGCTTCTGCGCCGCCAGATGCTGGCGCGACTGACCGAACTGCCGAACGTCGATTTTCGGTCCGGTGTCGCCACCCTGTCGGTCCTGACCCGCGAGGCCGAGGCGCTGGTGACGCTGTCGGATGGCAGCCGGCTGTCGGCCGCCCTGCTGATCGCTGCCGACGGCCGCGCCTCGCCGGTGCGACAGTCGCTGGGGATCGGGGTCCGGACCCTGCGCTATGGGCAAAAGGCGCTGGCCTTTGCCGTGACCCACCCGGTGCCGCACGGCAACGTCTCGACCGAGGTGCACCGCAGCGGCGGGCCGTTCACGCTGGTGCCGCTGCAGGACCGGGGCGGGCAACCCGCCTCTGCCGTGGTCTGGATGGAGGCGGGTGCCGAAGCCCTGCGCCTGTCGCTGCTGCCGGTGGCAGAGTTCGAAGCGGCGATGACCGCGCGCGCCTGTCACCTCTATGGCCCGCTGACGCTGGCCAGCCGCCGCACGCTCTGGCCGATCATCAGCCAGATTGCCGACCGCTTCGCCGGCGAACGCACCGCCCTGATCGCCGAGGCGGCGCATGTGATGCCGCCGATCGGGGCGCAGGGGCTGAACATGAGCCTGGCCGATATCGCGCTGGTGCTGCAGCTGGCGCAGAACCATGAACCTGGCAGCGCCGCGATGCTCGACAGCTATCACCGCCGGCGCTGGCCCGAGGTCAAGGCCCGGGTGCTCGCGATCGACGCGCTGAACCGGGCGGCGATGCTGGGCACCCCGGCGTTGCGCGATCTGCGGGCCGCAGCGCTGCGCACCCTGCACGGCGCCAAACCGGTGCGCCAGACCCTGATGCGGGCCGGCCTCGGCGTCTGACCGGACCACCAGCCCTGGCCTGCACATTCTCTTTTTTACAAATATCCCCGCCGGAGGCTCCGGCAGCGCCGCCAACCCGCCGCCCCCGGCCCAGACCAGCCCCGGGACCTAGACCAGCACCTGATCCAGCACCGCCTGCAGCCGCCCCAGCGTCCCCGGCACGTCATACAACTTGTCCAGCCCGAACAGCCCCAGCCGGAACGTCCGGAACCCCGCCGGTTCGTCGCACATCAGCGGCACCCCGGCGGCGATCTGCATGCCGGCGGCAGCGAATTTGCGGCCGTTCTGGATCTCGGGGTCGTCGGTATAGCTGACCACCACCCCCGGCGCGCCGAAACCCTCGGCCGCCACCGACACCACGCCCCGGGCCGCCAGCAGCGCCCGAACCGCGTCGCCCAGCTGCCACTGCGCCGCCTTCAGCCGGTCAAAGCCGTAGGCTTGGGTTTCCAGCATGGTATCGCGGAACGCACGCAGCGCATCGGTCGGCATGGTGGCGTGATAGGCATGGCCACCGCCTTCATAGGCCGCCATGATCGCCAGCCATTTCTTCAGGTCGAGCGCGAAACTGTTCGACACCGTGTCCTGGATCCGCGCCACGGCGCGCGCCGACAGCAGCACCAGCCCGGCCGAGGGCGACGCCGACCAGCCCTTCTGCGGCGCCGAAATCAGCACATCGACGCCGGTCGCCTGCATGTCGACCCAGACGCAGCCCGACGCGATGCAGTCCAGCACGAACAGCGCCCCGACCTCGTGCGCCGCCGCCGCCAGTGCACCCAGATAGTCGTCGGGCAGGATCAGACCGGCCGAGGTTTCCACATGCGGCGCAAAGACCACATCCGGCCGCGCCGCCCGGATCGCCGCCACCACTTCGGCAATCGGGGCCGGCGCGAACGGCGCGCGGTCACCGTTTCCGGTCTGGCGCGCCTTCAGAACGGTGGTTTCGCTGGTGAAGCTGCCAGCCTCGAAGATCTGGCTCCAGCGAAAGGAAAACCAGCCGTTGCGCACCACCAAAGCATGCCGCGCGGTGGCGAACTGCCGCGCCACCGCCTCCATGGCATAGCTGCCGCCGCCCGGCACCAGCGCCACCGCCTCGGCGTGATAGACCGACTTCAGCATCCCCGAGATGTCGCGCATCACCGCCTGAAAACTGGCGCTCATGTGGTTCAGCGAGCGGTCGGTGAACACCACCGAGAATTCCTGCAGGCCGTCGGGGTCGATGTGGGACAGCAGGGCGGGCATGGCAATCCTTTCCTCCGGTTACCCTCCGTACCTAGGCGGCCCGGGCGCGCGGGGCAAGAAAAAGGGCCTCCGGCGGGGGGTATTTTCGCCAAGAAGATGCCGCGCGGGCAAAAGCAGGGTGGCGGCATGCCCGGGGCGGTGCGGCAGGTGCTTGAACTCCGGCCAGCGGCAGATTATGGCAAATGACGCTTGCGCCCGCGCGCAGGCCCGCAACGCCGCAGGTCGATCCGGCCGCGCCACACCAAAGAGGACCACCCGAAATGCGCGTTTATTATGACCGTGATTGCGACATCAACCTGATCAAGGACAAGAAGGTGGCCATCCTCGGCTATGGTTCGCAAGGCCATGCCCATGCGCTGAACCTGCGCGATTCGGGGGCGAAAAACCTGGTGGTGGCGCTGCGTGACGGCTCGCCGTCGGCGAAAAAGGCGGCGGGCGAGGGGCTGACGGTCATGGGCATTGCCGAAGCCGCCGCCTGGGCCGACCTGATCATGTTCACCATGCCCGACGAGCTGCAGGCCGCCACCTACCGCAAATACGTGCATGACAACATCCGCGAAGGCGCGGCGATTGCCTTTGCCCACGGGCTGAACATCCATTTCGGCCTGATCGAGCCCAAAGCCGGGGTGGACATCATCATGATGGCCCCGAAAGGCCCGGGCCATACCGTGCGCGGCGAGTTCGTCAAGGGCGGCGGCGTGCCCTGTCTGGTAGCGGTACATCACGACGCCTCGGGCCGCGCGATGGAGATCGGGCTGTCGTATTGTTCGGCGATCGGCGGTGGCCGCTCGGGGATCATCGAGACCAACTTCCGCCAGGAATGCGAAACCGACCTGTTCGGCGA
>JANNRR010000055.1:0-10316 GCA_031401675.1 Paracoccaceae bacterium | reverse complement strand
CGCCTCGAAGTCCTGGCGCGACATCGGACGGTCCGTTTTCCAGCGGGACGGCATGGGGGGAACATAGAGCGAACGCGGCACGGCCGCAAGCCTTCACGGCACAAGATGTGGGGGAGCCGGAGCAAAGGGGATAAGCCTTCTGACTGCAAATGGCCGGACATCTCCGGCAGGGCGCACCATAACCATGTTGACGATGCAAGCGTAAGGCGGAACAGTCAGTTGGGTGGTCCGGAGCGTGCTATGCTGGGCCACAATGAAGTGGCAAAAGCCTGTTGGCTGTCAGAATGAATAAGCGCACCTAAGCCGATCATTCGGCAGGCGTGGCAAAAAATAGTCGGGGGCCTCGTGGCAGTTAAGAAATCAGAAATCTACAGCTCACTCTGGGCAAGCTGCGATGCGCTTCGGGGCGGTATGGATGCCTCGCAGTATAAGGACTACGCCCTTGTTTTGCTGTTTGTGAAATACGTCTCTGACAAATACGCGGGTGATCCAGACGGCCTGATCGAAATCCCCGAAGGTGGTAGCTTTGCCGATATGGTCGCCCTGAAAGGTGACAAAGAGATTGGCGAGAAAATCAATATTATCATTGCGAAGCTGGCCGAGGCGAACGACCTAAAAGGCGTTATCGATGTTGCCGACTTCAACGAGGAAGAAAAGCTCGGCACTGGCAAAGAAATGGTTGACCGGCTGTCAAACCTTGTTGCGATCTTCAACCGTCCTGAGCTTGATTTCCGCAAAAACCGAGCCGAAGGCGATGATATCCTGGGCGACGCCTATGAATATCTGATGCGCCACTTCGCGACTGAATCTGGCAAGAGCAAAGGCCAGTTCTACACGCCTTCCGAGGTGTCGAGGATCATGGCGAAGGCCATCGGAATCAGCGGGTCCAAGCGGCCGGACCAAACGATCTATGACCCGACATGCGGTTCGGGATCGCTTTTGTTGAAGGCGGGGGATGAGGCCCCGGCGGGCATCACCATCTACGGTCAGGAAAAAGACGTCGCCACCCGGGCCCTGGCGAAAATGAACATGGTGCTGCACGATTGTCCCACAGCCGAAATCTGGCGCGACAATAGACGCATTCATACTTCGGGGACCGCCACAGGCGCTCGATGAACACATTGTCGATACAGCGGCCCTTGCCGTCCATCGAGATGCGGATGCCCGCTCGCTTCAGCCGGTCGGTCCCGGCGAAGGACTTGAACTGCGAACCCTGATCGGTGTTCATGATGTCCGGTGCCCCGAAGCGGTGGATGTCCGCGGGGAGCACGGCGTCGAGCCTGCGGGCCACCTGCGAGATGAGGTCCTTGCGGGTGCGGGTCATCCCGCCAGCCGCGAGAGAGAAACGGCGTGAAGCTCTCGGACGACTTCGGGTCGAAAAACACGTTCGGCTGGTTCGTGCCCCGGTCGATGGCGGGGCAGCCCAGTTCAGTGAAGCGGATTGGCTTCGATTGCGGGATCCATGCGGTTGGCGTGCCGCTCTCCACCCCGCCCGGCCGGTTGAAGTGCTGGCTTTGCCACCACGCGCGGATATCCTTGGGACGAAAAACCCATGGCTTGCCCGCTGCGCCATCGGTGATCGGCGTGCGGATCTGCGCGGACTGGTCTGCAGCGCTGGCGTAGAACCAGTCGAAGCCTTCGCCGCCCGCGATGTTCGACTGTAGATACGATGTGCAGGGTCGTAAACTGATTGTGAAAGGCGCCGAGGCGGCATCCGTTCGCCAGATCTTCGCGCGGTTCATCGAACTCGGCTCCGCCACGGTGCTGGCGTGTGAACTACGTCGTGATGGGTTCCGCAATAAGCAGGGCACTTTGATCGACAAGGGCTACCTTTACCGGCTGCTGAACAACCGGGTCTATCGGGGCGAAGCTCTGCACAAGGGCAATTCCTACCCCACTGAACAGGCTCGGATCATCCAACTTCTGGTGCGGCGCGGTACGGTCACCGCCGCCGGGCTTGAGGTCGATTTTCGGCGCGAGGGGATTGCAGGCGTTGTCCGCGAGATGGTTGCGCCGCGCCAGATGGAGGCTGCCGAATGAACAAGCAAACCGAAACGATCCGCGTCCTGATCCCCCAGAAGGTGCGCAAGAAAAACGGACGGCCAAAGATCATGCCCCCTGCCGACTACCGCCCCAGCGAAGATCAGACCCAAGACCCGCACATCCTGCGCGCCATTGGCCGGGCATGGGGTTGGCGCCGGCGGATCGAAGCAGGCGAGTTCGCCACCATCCAGGAACTGGCTGAAGCGGTTGGGCTGGCTGAACGCCACGTCAGCCGTCAACTGCGGCTGAGCGGGATCGGCTCGGCCGACGTTTCGGGGGTCGCGACGGGGAGCGCCTCCCCCAGCAGGTTCCGGATCTTTGCGATGTTGGCTTTGCGACCGGCACTGGCCAGCAGGCCGTAGTGCCGGATACGGTGGAAGCCATCGGGCAGGACATGGATCAGGAAACGGCGAATGAACTCATCGGTGGCCAATCGCATGACCGATCGTCGGTCGCCGGTCTTGATGCAGTAATCCTTCCAGCGGAAGGCGACGGTCTGGGCATCGGCGCTGATCAGGCGGCTGTTCGAGATGGCAACGCGATGCGTATAGCGGCTGAGATAGGCCAGAACCGCCTCGGGGCCGCCGAAGGGCGGTTTGGCATAGACCACCCATTCGGATTTGCGGAACGGGGTGAGCCAGGCTTTGAATGCGGCCGTCTCGGCCAGTCCGGCATGGTTACCGAAGAAAACGAGTTGCCCGGTGTGGTGCAGGGCGAGCAGGCCTTCGATGAACAGGCGGCGAAAGAGCCGCGACAGAACCCGCACATGCTGGAAAAACCCCGGTCGGCAGCCGATCCAGCGGGTGCCCCCGGGCGACAGGCCTCCGCCCGGGACAATCATGTGGATATGGGGATGGTGGCTCAGCGCCGAACCCCAAGTATGCAGCACCGCCGTCATGCCTACCCTTGCTTCAAGACGCTTCGGATCGGCAGCGATGGTTATCACCTTCTCGGCGGAGGCGCGGAATAGCAGGTCATAGACAGCCTTCTTGTTCCAGAACGCGATCTGCGCGATCTCGGCCGGCAGGGTGAAGACCACTTGGAAATACTCAACGGGCAGCAGATTCTCGGCCCGCGCAGCCATCCAGTCGCGGGCCGCCGGACCTTGGCACTTCGGGCAGTGCCGGTTCTTGCAGGAATTGTAGGCGATGTAGTGGTGGCCACATTTGGCGCAACCGGCCACATGCCCGCCGAGCGCCTCGGTTCGGCAGGCCTCGATGGCCGACATCACCTTGAGCTGGGTCAGGCTGACATGCCCCGCATGGGCCTGCCGCCACGCAGGACCATGAGCACGGAAGATGTCAGCCAGCTCCAGCGATGGGCGGGGCACGCAGCCCCGGCGTCAAGCTTCACGCCCTATTTTTCGCGCGGCTGGCGCGACGATGCGATCCAGCGGGCATATCTGGAGGCGACCTATCTCTGGTGGGGCGCATCGTCGAACAACCCGACCTCCTCGGTCTATGGCAACCGAATGGTCCACGTCCCCGAATGCGCCGCCTGGACGTGGGATGCCCGGCCCTATCCGTTCTTTCCGGAACTGACCAATGTCTGGACCGACGGCCCGAACTGGCGGCTGGGCCACTGGCTGACCGGGCGGCTTGGCGCGGTTTCGCTCGCGGCGCTGGTGCGGCACCTCTGCCTGCGCGCTGGAATGCCGGAGGAATTGATTGACGTCTCCGGCCTCTGGGGAGCGGTCGAAGGCTATATCATCTCGGCACTGGAAGCCCCAAGGGCATCGATTTCCACGTTGGCGCGGCATTTCGGCTTCGATGCCGTTGAGAGTGAAGGGTGCATCAAGTTCCTGATGCGCGGCCGGATCGCCGGTCTGACCATCACGCCCGACAGCATGGTCGCCCCAGCCTCGGCCCAGGGGGACGTGATGGAGCTGACCCGAGCGCAGGAAACCGAACTGCCGCAGGCGCTGAAATGGCAAGTCGCGCGCGCCGACGAGGATTATGACGCGGCACAGGTCGAGGCGCGCCGCATCACCGTCGACACCACCCGCATCGCCTCGGAAAGCTTCCCGATGGCCATCCCTCCTGAAGAAGCCGAACGCCGTTGTCGTCGCGCACTGATGGAGGCGTGGGTTGGCCGCGAAAGTGCGGTGTTTCGTCTGCCGCCATCACGTCTGGCGCTGAATCCCTGCGATGTGATCCTGCTCGATGACGATGGTCGCCTGACGGAAATGCGGCTGGTATCCATCGCGGACTCGGACCTGCGAAGCGTCGATGCTGTCCGCCAGGATCGCGCGGTCTACGACTTGCCGCCCGGAGAGCCTCGACCGGCGTCCCTGTCGACGCCGACCGTCTTTGGCGCACCCGACATCGTGCTGCTGGACCTGCCGCAGCTGCGCGAGGATCAGCCTGCGCATCGGCCGATGATCGCGGCGCATGCCAAGCCATGGCCGGGCGAGATCGCGGTCTACCGCAGCGCCGCGACGGATGGCTTTGCCCTTCTGACCACCTTCAGCTCGCGGGCGCGCATTGGCGTTCTGGCGGCGGATTTCTTTGCGGGGCCGGTGTCGCGCTTCGATCTGGGCAATGCGCTGGCCGGGGGCACGACGGTCGTGAACACGCCGACGGTGACCTTCGCCAATGCCGTCACGCAGGTCGGCATGCCCCAGGCGAACCTGACCGCCCAGCTTCTGGGTCTCGGCGGGGCGACGGCGGACAGCTATAACCGCCTGTCGATGAACACCCCCGCAGTGCTGCTGAACAACGCTGGCACCGGGATTGAGGCCACCGTCAACAAGGCGGCGGCTGGGAACGATGCGGCCTTCGCCCTCAAGACCAGATTTTCGGCCCGGGCGCTGATCGGACTGCTGGGCAATGACGATTTCAGCTTCAAGGTCAGCCCGGATGGCTCTGCCTTCTTCGATGCGCTGAAGATCGACCGCACCAGCGGCCAGGTGGAACTGCCGCAGCCCACCATCCTGCCGGGGCTCAGTGCCGCCCCAAGCGCGCCGCCCTCCGGCAAGGCGGCAATATATGCCCGCAACCGGGCGGGCGCTCCGTGGATCGACGTGATGCGCCCCTCCGGCCGGGATTTCCCGCTGCAACCCCACTTCGGGGTCAACCGGATCGCCCATTGGTCGCCCGCGGTCACCGCCACGATCACCACCGAAGGCCTACCCATCACCTCGCTCGGCACCGTCTCGCACCCGACG
Source organism: Paracoccaceae bacterium (assembly GCA_031401675.1). GTDB lineage: Bacteria > Pseudomonadota > Alphaproteobacteria > Rhodobacterales > Rhodobacteraceae > JANNRR01. The sequence goes on along the minus strand of JANNRR010000055.1, from coordinate 5,107 downwards.
CTGGCCGCGACCGACCTGGCCGCCAGCATGCGGCGCTGGCGTGTGACCTCGGCGGCAGTGGTGGATTCAGCGGCCGAGCAGCGTTCTGCAGGCTGGGCCTGCTGGCGTGGCAACGCCGCAGGGTTGGGCGGCTGGACCTTCGTCACGCGGATTTCGCTGACCACACTCCAGGCCACCGGCATGGGGTTCTTCGGCCTTCACGGATCGACCGCCGCGCTGGCCACCACCCTGACGCTGGCCACCGCCATCAACTGCATCGGCATCGGCTTCCAGCGGGGCACCCATATCCGCTGCCAACTGGTCTCAAACGATGGCACCGGCGCGCCAACGTTGACCGACATGGGGGCGAGTTTCGGCATCGCGACGGGTGGGGTGCAGTCGCTGTTCATTGCCGCCCCGCCGAATGGCAGTTCCGTCTGGGTGCGGGTGGTGGACGAGGTGTCGGGCGCGGTCTTCGAGCAGGAGATCACAACCGATCTGCCCGCCAACACGCAGTTCCTGTCGCCGCGGCTATTCATGAACAATGGGGCTACGGCAGCGGCGGTCGCTTACGACTGCTCGGGGGTCTACGTGGAAACGGACTTCTGAGACGCTTTTCGCTTACAGACATTCGCCGTGAAAATTGCTCTTTGGATCAACCGGTCAGCACCTTTCGCCTCGCCCGCGATGCCAGCCCTTGTCTTCTCTGCTTCCGGCCGGTTGTCGGGCTCAGGTCCACGAGTGAAGGGCGCACATGAGTTCGTACGATTGTGGTTTCACACGCTGCTGGATGCTTGAAGAGGCAAGCATTCACGCTATCCCTTCGGGCCTGAATCCGCTCTCGATACTGACAGGAAGGCCAGCCGCCTTCCATTCCGGAAACCCATCGACCAGCCGCCGCGCTTTGCGCCCTTGTGCGCGCAGGGCGGCCACGGCCTCGAAGGCGAAAACGCAATAGGCCCCACGACAATAAGCGATCACCTCGCGGTCCGGATCGAGTTCGGCCAGCCGATCCTGCAACTCACCCAACGGGATGTTGATGGCTCCGGGCAGATGCCCTTGACCGAATTCATCCTGCGGCCTGACGTCAAGCACGGTCACCAGACCTGCTTCGACCCGTTCAAGCAGCTCTTCGCGTGACACCGGCTCGAAGCTGTCGCACTCGGCAAAATAGCCGCGACGGATCCGGTCAACCTCGGCCAGGTTGCGTTCGGCCTGATGACGCAGCGCGGTCAGAAGGTCGGTCACCCCGTCATCGGCCAGCCGGTAGTAGATGAACTTGCCATCCCGCCGGTTTGCAACAAGCCCGGCGCGGCGGAGCTGTTGCAGGTGCTGGGACGCATTGGCAAGCGACAGCCCGACACGGACGGCCAAGGCATCGACCCCGCGTTCACCCTGACCGAGATGCTCCAGCAACTCCAGCCTGTGGGCATGCCCCAAGGCGCGCGCGACCCCGGCGAACTCGGCAAGGATGGCCTGCTTCGGGCCCATTGACATGCACGTCTTCTCCACGCTACTTCAATCAATAGATTACTTGACTGTAAAACGTGACGGCCCGCAATGCAAGTGCATCCCGGCCGTCTTCACCCGGGAGACCATCATGATCCTGCGCCAGTTCCTGCACACCGATCCCGTCGCGGCATCGTATCTCTTGGGGTGCGGCGGCAAGTCCGCCGGTGCCGTGGTGGACCCGGTCGGCGACATTGCCCTGTATCTGGCGGCTGCCGAGGCAACCGAGATGCGGATCATCTATGTGATAGACACTCATCTGCACGCCGACCACGTCTCGGCCGGGCGCGCTTTGGCCGAAGTGGCGGGTGCCCAATATGTGCTGCACGCGGGTGCCACCACCAGCTATGACTTCAAGGGTGTTCAGGGTGGCGATGTGCTGGAGTTGGGCAACGTGGCAATCCGGGTCATGCACACGCCGGGCCATACGCCGGAACACATCTCGCTAGTCGTGACCGACCGGACCCGGTCCGAGGACCCTTGGTTCATTCTGACCGGGCACACGTTGATGGTGGGCGATCTGGGCCGCACGGAACTGGCCACCAGCGCCGAAGAAGGCGCGCGCGACCTGTTCCAAAGCGTGCAGGCCCTTAAAGCCCTTCCCGACTGGCTGGAGGTGTTGCCGGGTGCCTATTCGGGGTCGGTCTGTGGCCGCAGCCTGAGTGGCAAGCCGACATCGACGATCGGCTTTGAGAAACGCCACAACCTGGCGTTTCGGGTCGAGGATGAAGCCGCGTTCGTGCAGATGATGGTCGCGGATATTCCGCCCCCGCCCCCAGGTGCTGCGCAGATCCGTGCCGTGAATGCGGGTCAATTGGCAGCGGCAGAATGACTGTCCCGGCCTCTGATGCCGACGCAGGGCTGTCACTGGGTATTCAGGAAAACCTGACGCAGTTCGTGCATCAGCTGATCCAGGTTCTGCTGGTGGGCTTTGCGCTCGGCATGATGCGTACCGTGGTTCCGGCCCTTGCCGAGACCGAATTTGGCGTCGCCAAGGGATCGTTCCTGTTGCTGACCGCCTTCGTGGTGGCTTTTGGCGTGGTCAAGGGCGTTCTGAACTTCGTTGCCGGTCGGCTGTCCGAGCGGATCGGGCGGAAGCGGGTGCTGCTCTTGGGCTGGATCGCCGCGATTCCGATTCCGGTGATGATCTATTTCGCCCCAAGCTGGGGCTGGATCGTTGCAGCCACTGTGCTGCTTGGCGTCAATCAGGGGCTGTGCTGGTCGATGACCCAGACGTCCAAGCTGGACTTTACGCGGGCCGATCAGCGCGGGCTGACCCTGGGGTTGAACGAGTTTGCAGGCTATGTCGGCGTGGCGCTGGCGGGGATCATAACGGCCTATGCCGCAAGTGCCTGGGGCGCGCGGCTGGGGCTTCTGGTCTTTGGCGGAGTGGTGATTGCGTTGGCCTTGGTGCTGACGCTGGTCTGGGTAAAGGATACCTTGCCTTGGGCAAAATCCGAAGCCGCGCGGCACAAGGCTGGTGGTGCCGCAGGTGCTTATCGTCCGCGGTATCCGCAAGGCGTGGCGGACCATCCCACAACATGGGAGGTGTTCGCGCTGATGTCATGGCGCGACAGACGGCTTGCGGCGGTGTCGCAGGCCGGGCTGGTCGAAAAGTTCGTCGATGCGCTGGTCTGGGTGATCCTTCCGGTTTTCCTGATCGCCCGGGGCGTCAGCCTGCCCGATATTGGCTGGATCGTCGGCTGGTACGGTCTGGTCTGGGGCGGCTCGCAGCTTTTCACCGGGCGGCTGTCTGATCAGGTCGGGCGTCTTTGGCCGAACGTGCTGGGCATGTGGATCTGCGGCGCGGGGGTGGCAATGATCGTGCTGGGGCAAGGGGCGGTCTGGTGGTCGGTCTCTGCCGCCGTCACCGGCTTTGGCATGGCGCTGCTTTATCCCAACCTGTCGGCGGCGGTGGCCGACATCACGCCGCCCACCTGGCGCGGATCGGCCATCGGGATTACCGGTTCTGGCGGGATCTGGGCTATGGCATCGGCGCGCTTGGCCTTGGGCTGACAGCGCACTTCTATGGCTCGACCGAGGCCGCGTTCTGGTTCGTGGCGCTGTCGATGTTCGCCTCGGGTGCCTTGCTGCTTTGGTGGGGCGAAGAAACCCATCCCCGTCTGAACCCCGCGCCTCAAGGAGCCACCACATGAAACACCTCCTGATCCTGAACGACCCGCCCTACGGCACCGAGCGCAGCTTCAACGGCTTGCGCATGGCCCATGCGCTGGCCAAGCACGATCCCGAGGGTGATGTCACCGTCTTCCTGATGGCCGATGCTGTGCTTTGCGCCAAGGCGGGGCAGAAGACGCCTCAAGGCTACTACAATCTAGAAAAGATGCTGGGCCGCGTTCTGTCGGCCAAAGGCCGCGTCCTGATGTGCGGCACCTGCATGGATGCACGGGGGTTGACGATCACCGACATGATGCAAGAGGTCACTCGGTCCACCATGGATGAACTTGCCGAGGCGACACTGGCTGCAGACAAGGTTCTGGTGTTCTGATGGCCGGGATGCTGACTTTGGCGGAACTGGCGGCCGCTCGATTGAAGGGGCAGAACTGCTTTGCAGGCTTGGCCACCCGGTCGCGGACTGGCTTGAAGGTGGCACGACCGGCTGGCTACAAAGACTGACCTGACGAAATGATCCTGAATGGAGGCGGTCCCGGATGAAACTGAAAGCCATGATTACCGCCACGACAATCGCGCGCGGTCTTGCCACAAACCGGAGCATGGTGTGACAGACAAGAAAACCGGCGATTGGCTCGCCCCTCTGGCCACAGCCCTTTCGCTCGTCGCCTGCTACGGCACACTCGCAGCGATAGGGCTGCAGGGCGCGCTTGGTGTCACGATCGCACTGAACGAGGCGGTTTGGGCCGGGGCAATTGTTCGCTTTGCCGGGTTGACGTTTGCGGTGCTTCTCGTCCGTCGACACAGGCATGGCCGCCTTTTCCCGGCCGCACTCGCGGGGGTCGGCTTTCTGCTGATCGGCTTCAGCATGCTGGTTTCGTACAACCAGCTCATCGAGTTTGCTGGGTTTGTCTTCCTTTGTGCGGGAACGGTCATGGACTGGCGCATCGGGCGCAGCAAACCGGAGCTCGTGCATGGCGACGAGTGAAACCCCACCCATTCTGCGAGACAAGCACTACGACGCGCTTTCTGCCTTCACTCCCGAAAGCCTCTTGCGCGAGGCGCGGCGTCAGAAAGGTGCAGACAAGGTGGCTGTCCCAAAAACTTGCCTGCTGGATCCGGATGGCGACATCGTCCGATACCTCAATGCGAACGGACGCGCCCGAAAGCACGACGGCTGGGTCTGCTATCACACCGACCTGTGGCGCTTCACCCTCGACGGCCACGAGACCGGCGTTGTGGCGTGTGCCGTGGGTGCGTCCTTTGCCGTGTTGGTGGCCGAGGAGATGTTTGCGAGCGGTTGCGAGCTTTTGATCAGCATCACCTCATCGGGGCAACTGGCGCCGATGGACCGGCTACCCTGCTTTATCCTGATTGACCGGGCTTTGCGGGATGAGGGCACCAGTTATCACTACATGCCGCCCGCCGATTTCAGCGCAGCGCCAGCGCATCTGCTGCAAGCGTTGTCCGGCGCCTTTGGGGGTTTTGG
>JANNRR010000054.1:0-52420 GCA_031401675.1 Paracoccaceae bacterium | reverse complement strand
CGCTCAGCGTGGTAAAGTCAAAGGTGTCGCCGCCGGTTCCCAGCAGGCCCGTGAAGCTGGCCGGGTCAGCGGCCCCGGGTTCCAGGACATCGCGCATGTCGGGGTTCAGATCGAAGCTTTCGATCCACTGCGCCTCGTCATCGATCCGGCTGCGAAACACCGCGCCGTTCTGGGCAAAATCGGTGCGCCACTTGTGCCCCGGCGGATCACCGGCGCAGATGTAATGGTTCGACACCGTGCAGCCGAGCATCTGCACCGTAAAGGTGCCGGTGCAGCCTTCGGGCGGGGTAAAGGTGCCGGCTGTGGCGGGGCTGGCCATCAGCACCAGCAGCACCAGCGGTAACAGGTCAGCGACTCTGACCCACCGGAAAGCCGCAGTTTGGCGGCTGCTGCGGACTGGCTGCATGAAACCCATATGAAACCTGCATGAAACCTGCATTCAGAAATCCCCTACTCCGCCGCCACCCGGGCCCCTTGGGCAAGATACTCCAGAATCGCTTCCGCCGCCTCGCGTCCATCGCGGATCGCCCAGACCACCAGCGAAGCTCCGCGCACGATGTCGCCCGCAGCATAGACGCCGGGCATATTGGTGGCATGGCTGCGGAAATCCGCCTTGATCGTGCCCCATCGCGTCACCGCCAGTTCCGGCACCTCCCAAAGCGCCGGCAGCGCCTCGGGCTCGAAGCCCAGCGCCATGATCACCAGATCGGCGCTTTCCAGATAGTCCGCCCCGTCGATCAGTTCCGGCATCTGCCGCCCGGTGGCATCCGGCGCGCCCAGCCGCATCTTCTGCACCATCACCCCGGCCACCGCATCGCCGGTGAAGCCCTTGGGTGCCGACAGCCAGACGAACTCGACGCCCTCTTCTTCGGCGTTGGCGACTTCGCGCTGGCTGCCCGGCATGTTGGCCCGGTCGCGGCGGTACAGGCACTTGACCGACACCGCGCCCTGTCGCACCGCGGTCCGCACGCAATCCATCGCGGTATCGCCGCCGCCGACCACCACGACCCGGCGGCCACTGGCGTCCAGCTCGCCTGTGTCGAATTCCGGCACCGCGTCGCCAAAACCCTTGCGGTTGCTGGCCGTCAGGTAGTCGATGGCCCGCACCACTCCGGCAGCCCCGACCCCGGGCGCCCGCAGGTCGCGCGATTTGTAGACGCCGGTGGCGATCAGCACCGCATCGTGCTGGCCTTGAATGGCGCTGAAGCTGATGTCGGTCCCGACAGCGCAGTTCAGCACGAACTGCACCCCGGATTGCTCCAGCTGTTCGACCCGCTGCATCACCACGGATTTTTCCAGCTTGAATCCCGGAATGCCGTAGGTCAGCAAGCCGCCCGCCCGGTCATGCCGGTCATAGACCGTGACCTGCACCCCCTGCCGCCGCAGAAAATCCGCCGCCGCCAGCCCGCCCGGCCCGGCGCCGATGATGCCGACGCTTTCCGGCCGCTCCATCATCGGGCGGACCGGCAGCACCCAGCCGTTTTCCCAGGCGGTGTCGGTGATGTATTTTTCCACCGAACCGATCGTCACCGTGCCATGCCCGGCCTGTTCGATCACGCAATTGCCTTCGCAGAGGCGATCCTGTGGGCAGATGCGACCGCAGATTTCCGGGAACGTGTTGGTGGCCTGTGACAATTCATAGGCCTCGCGCAGCCGCCCCTCGGCGGTCAGCCGCAGCCAGTCCGGGATGTTGTTGTGCAGCGGGCAGTGGCTTTGGCAATAGGGCACGCCACATTGACTGCAGCGTCCGGCCTGCTCGGCGGCCTTGGTCGCGGCGTACTCGCGGTAAATCTCATGGAAATCCTGCGCGCGCAGATTGGGCGGGCGCTTTTCCGGCGTCTGCTTTTCGACGGTCACGAAGGTTAGCATGCGCTGCTGCGCCATCAGGGTCACTCCGAGCATTCAACGCGGAGTTTTTCCATAAATCCATTGGTGTCAAATGAAAAGGCAGTGGCACTGACCTAAATTCGGAAAATTTGTGACCGGAGCAACTATTTCCGGGCTCCCGTTCGAAAAGTAGGGAATACATACTGACCTACTAGTCAGCCGACCAGCCAAAGCCCGGCCAAGGCGGCGGTTCCCACGGCGATTCTCCACCAGCCAAACAGCGCGAACCCGTGCTGGCTGACATAGGCCAGCACCCAGCGCACCACGATCACTGCCACCAGGAAGGCCGAGACAAACCCCACCGCAATCAACCACCACGCCGAAAAATCCAGCACATCACGGCTTTTGTAGATGTCATAGGCCACCGCTGCACCCATCGTCGGCATCGAAAGGAAAAACGAAAACTCCGCCGCCGCCCGCTTGTCCGCCCCCAGCGCCAACGCCCCGACGATGGTGGCCCCCGACCGCGACACGCCGGGAATCATCGCCAGACACTGGATGATCCCGATTTTCAGCGCCATCCCGAACGGAAAGCCCATGGCGTCGCGATAGCGCGGCCGCAGCGGCAACCGGTCGATCAGGATCAGTACCACTCCGCCAATGATCAGCATCGCTGCGATCAGCGCCGGGGTTTCAAACATCACCGTCTTGATGAAATCATGCGCCAGCACCCCGACCACCATCGCCGGCAGAAACGCGATCGCCACCGAAACGACGAACCGCCGCGCCGCCGGGTCGCGTGGCGCGGCTGCGAACACCGCCCACAGCCGCCCAGCATAGACCGACAGGATCGCCAGAACGGCCCCCAGCTGGATCACCACCTCAAAGGTCTTGCCCGCCGAGGCAAAACCCAGAAAATGCCCGGCCAGCAGCAGATGCCCGGTCGAAGATACTGGAATGAACTCGGTCAACCCCTCCAGCACCCCAAGGGCGGCGGCAATCAGCGTGCTGTCGGCCATTGTCAGGACGGCTTGCGCAGGTTCTTGGCCGAATTCTTGATGGCGGCGTATTGCCCCGAGGGCCGGTAGCGCCAAAGATATTCCGGAAGCACGGTCAGATAGGGTGTCGGCGTGATCCCCAGATCGGCCAGCCCCATCGCCCCGGCAGCCACGACATTGTCATGTTTCAGGGAACGCACCTGATCCGCCGTCAGGATGCCGTTGCGGAACAGACCCATGCTCAGCGATTGCAACAGATCAAACGATCCGCCGGCGAACCGGGCTGCAAAGAACGGCAGGTTCAACAGCAGCCGGCGTTTCTGGATCACCGTCAGCATGTCGGCCATCACCTGCCGGAACGTCGCCACCACCGGCCCGCCCAGCTCGTAAACCCCCGGCTTTGCCGTCCCCAGAACGCCCTGCACCGCCGCCTGCGCCACGTCCTCGACATGGACCGGCTGAAACCTGGTCTCGGCCCCGACCATCGGCAGCACCGGGCCAAGCCGGGTCATTGCCGCGAACCGGTTGAAGAACTGATCCTCGTTGCCGAACACCACCGACGGCCGCAGGATCACCGCCTGCGGGAAATGCGCCAGCACTTCCGCCTCGCCAGCGGCTTTCGACACGGCATACAGACTGTCGGACGCCGGATCGGCACCAATCGCCGACAGATGTACCAGCCGCGTCACGCCCAGTTCCGCCGCCAGCCGCGCGATCCGCCCCGCCGCCTCGCGCTGCACCACGTCAAAGTTGTTGCGGCCCGACCGGTCGAAGGTGCCGACGCAATTGACCACCGCGTCCGCGCCCAGCATCGCCGCGCGCACCGACGCCTCGTCGCGCACATTGCACAGTATGGGCTCGACCTGACCCACGACGCCGTAGGGGCGCACGAACAACGCCTCGTTCGGGCGGCGCACTGCAATGCGCACCCGCCAGCCCGCCTTGGCCATCCGCCGTGCGATGTAGCGCCCGATGAAACCAGAGCCGCCATAGATCGTGACCAAGTGGGACATCGAAGCCTCCGCCGCTGCGCCTGCCGCATTCCTAGCCATCCACCCCGGCCCGGACAAGCCGCAATAACAGCGCAGGGATCGGCCTATCCGGCGATTTCCCGCAGCTTCAACAGATCGACATTGCTGCCGCACATCAGGATGCCAACCCTTTCGCCGGGGCCGGGCACATAGGCCCCGGACTGCAGCGCCGCAAAAGCCGTGGCGCCACCCGGTTCGGTGGCAATGCGGAAATCCCGCCACAGCGTCTGCTGCGCCAGAACAATATCGGCATCCGTCACCAGCGCAACATGGTCAACGCCCCTGACGCACAAGGCAAAGGCCAGCGGCGCAACATGCGGCGCTCCGAGCGAATCCGAGGCGATCGAGGTGTTCACCACATCGACCGGACCGCCTGCCGCCAGCGCGGCATGTAGCGCCCGGGCCCCTTCGGGCTCGACACCAACCAGCTTGACCCCCGGCCCGGTCAGCCACGCCGCCGCCCCCGAAATCAAACCGCCGCCGCCAACGGCGATCAGCACCGTGTCCAGCGCCGTCTGCTGCTGCCATTCCCGCGCCATCGTGCCCTGCCCGGCGATGGTTTCGGGCGTACCGAACGGATGCACCTGCAGCGCCCCGGTCTCGGCGGCATAGGCATCGCAGGCCCTGAAGATCTGGGTCATGTCGGTGCCGTCGACCACGGCATCGGCCCCCAGACGGCGGATCAGATCGACCTTGGCGGGCGGTGCCGAGGCCGGCACATAGATGCGCGCTCTGTGCCCCAGGCTTGCCGCCGCAAACGCCACGCCGGCCCCGTGGTTGCCGCCCGATACCGCCGTCACCCCGGCCGGTCCCACCGGCCTGGACAGCAGATTGTTGAACGCGCCCCGCGCCTTGAAGGAGCCGGAATGCTGCAGAAACTCCAGCTTCATCAGCGGCACCCAGTCGCCGCCCAGCGCGCCCCGCGCCAACTCCAGCACCGGCGTCACCCGGACGTACCCGGCAATCCGACGGGCGGCAGCGTCGATATCGTCGCGGGTCACGGTGGGTTCGCTCACGGCAGTCTCCTCCTCGGCAGAGTGTCACATCGGTTGTGCGGCAAGTGGCGGTTCCGTGCAACCGGCCCTTGCAACTGTCACCGCATTTTTCACCCCGGCGGCGGTTGACAGCGTCAGACCAACCCCGTAATCAGCCGCTCACGACATCGGCCCAGATGGCGGAATTGGTAGACGCGCTGGTTTCAGGTACCAGTGTTGCAAGACGTGGAGGTTCGAGTCCTCTTCTGGGCACCACAATTTTGTGGTTTTTGTCGCCATAACAAGCGCTTGCCCGGAGGGCAGCGTTTGCCAAGCGCCCTTTCATCCCCTTCGAGTGTTCCGGTACCAAGCAGTCCTTTCCGAGCGTTGTCAGCCCGCTGCATTCCGCCGCCTTCATATCGCAATGATTCCTCGGTCTGCTTCTGTGGTGCGCCAGCGTGATGTTCCTCGCAGATCAATAGCACTGTTTCAGACGACCTGTGGCACAGGGCGGGATCGTGTCCCGCAGCGTGGTGTAGCTGGCCATGAAGATCACCGCCATGTCGGGCGCGGGCCTGCTTGATCAGCGTGCCGCGACGGCCAGGCTGAACAGAGGAGTGAAGAAGATCAGAAATTGGTTCGGGGGACCAATTCCCCGACGAACGCTCAAAGGGCCCATGGCTTCCAGTGTCATGCATCGGGCGCGTTTAACGGCCTATTCGTCGTTCTGCTCCAGCAGCAGCGCGCCGACGAGGCGGGTGATGGCGGCATCGTTGGGGAAGATCATACCCTCGACATCATGCTCCATCGGCGGCTGAAGCACGCCTTGCGTCACGGCGCGCAGAAAATCGCCCTCACCATGCCTTTGCAGCAGCTCGATCAAGGGCATGTTGGTGTCGGTCATCAGGGTTCGCTGAAACGATCAATGACTTCTACAAATCCGAGCCGGTCCATAACCAAGGGCCATGGCGCAACATGCAGGATCTGAAAATGGCCACTCTCGGCTGGGTCGGCTGGTTCAACGACAGGCGTCCGCTTGGCCCTATCGGAAACATCCCGCCAGCAGAGGCTGAAGAGAGCTTCCATGCACAGCCCGACCTGCTCGATATGGCCGCGTCAAATGACGCCAGAGGGCTCCGATAGGATCGGGGCGATTCAGTCCGGCCAATTGAGAACGGCCTGCTCTCTCGCCAGCCAAACATCTCTGATCGGGGTGCTGATGACGTCGTTGGAGAGTATGGCCTTGCCGAGTTCTTCGACAAGACGCTGCGCGACCAAATGCTCTTCCTGCGGATGGAGATTGCACGGGTCGAGGAAGAAATGGCCATGCTCGATCTCGTGGTCGCGGACAATGACCGACCGTTCGCCGGTGGCAAGTCGCATGGCAAGGTTCCAGGCGGTGATCCGTGCCGCGCCCGGATCGATCGTCACCTTCAGCCGGTCCAGCGGGTTGTTGGTGGGATCGGGAACGATCATCGCGGTCACCCCCGGCCGGTCAGCCAGGGCCATGATCCAGGTATCCAACGCCGCGCGCTCCCGAGCCCTGATCCCGGCATGATCGCGTGTCTTCCAGGCCATGAGCGCGGCGCTGACTCCGAGGATTGTCTCCTTGCCAACTTTCATGCCACGTCCGATGCCGCGGTTCTGCAGGTAGCAGGCGCGGATCAACTCCTTTGACCCCGCGACGATGCCCGAGGTCGGGCCTCCGAGAAATTTGTGACCGGAATAGACCACAAGGTCGGCGCCCTGTTCAAGGAACGTCCGCAGATCGTATTCGGATGCAGCATCGACGATCACCGGAACGCCGCCTGCGTGAACGACCTCGACGAAAGTCTGGAACGGCACCTGGGCATAGTCGACGACGTGGTGCGACACGACGAACAGGGCCGCTGCAGTCCGGTCGGTGATGGAGCCGGCCAGTTGGTAGGCCGATGCTGACGTCGCCTGACCCACTGGTACGACCCCGGCGCCGGCCAGCCGGACCATCTGCTCTACCGGCGCGCCGAAACTCACCATGTGGCCGGAGAGCATGAGCACCTCGTTCTTGAGCGCGCTTGCGTCAGGCAGTCGCTCAATTGCGAGCAGGTCGGTGCCGGTCATCATTGCAGCGACCGCAACGGTGATGCCAGAGGCGCAGGAAGCGGTGACAAACCCGGCCCCGGCGCCCGTCAGATCTGCGATCACCGTGCTGGCGTAGCGGTGCAGCGCGTTCATGTCGAAGAATTGCGGCAGGCCACGGCTCATGGCTTCGATAGCCTCTGGCACCGCAATCGATGCGCCGAGCGACGTCATGGTGCCGGACACGTTGACGATCTGGCGGAAGCCGAGTTCGGGACGGATGTCTTTGGACATGGTGCAACCTTCTGGAGTTCTTGGGGCTTAGTCAGGCCATTTCAACAGGGTCGCGGTCGATTTCCCTGGCGTCGCCATGGCGTCCGCCGGGCGCGTGGACGTGAGTATTTCCACGAACCGCCGCCCGACGGTCTCGGCCTCGCCCGGATGAAGGTTGCATGGATCAAGCCAGAACCGGCCCAGTTCGACCTGGTGGCCGCGTACCATGATCGGCGGCTCGCCAGCGGCCAAGGTGGATACGAGACCATAGGCGGAAAAGCCGCTTTCAGGCTTCACCCGCACCTCCAGACGATCGACCGGATTGTCTGTGGAATCGGGCGATACGCGCGTCTCGATCCCCATCTGACCGGCAAGGCTGCTCAGCCAAAGCCGGATCACGGCTGTTTCGCGGGCCTTGATCCCAGCGTGGTCCCGAACCTCCCAGGCTTCAAGCGCCGCGATCAGGCCGACGATACTCTCCTTGCCCACTTTCATGCCGCGTCCGATACCACGGTTCTGCAAGTAACCGGCACGGATCAGATCCTTGCGGCCGGCGACAACGCCCGATGTCGGTCCACCCAGGAATTTGTGGCCGCTGTAGACGGCGATGTCGGCACCCTCGGCGATGAAGCGGCGAAGGTCATACTCGGCAGCGGCATCGACGATCACCGGGACGCCTCTGGCGTGACAGAGGGTGACAAACTCGGGCAGGCTCAGCATGCCATAGCTGATGGTGCTGTGCGCCACGGTATAGATTCCGGCCGCAGTGTTTGCTGTGATCGCCTCCGCGACCTGATAGGGTTGGCACGCGCTCACCGAACCGGCCAGGACCGGAGTACCACCCGCGATCCGGATCGCCTGGTCGATGCTGTTGCCATAGGCAGCGTTGTGGCCGTATTGCAGGATCACTTCGGTCTTGAGTCCAGTGGTATCGAGCGGTAGCCGTTCGATGGCGAGTAGTGCCGCGCCGGTCATGGCGGCCGCGACCGACAAGATGATGCCACCGGCCGCCGACGATGCTGCGAACCCGGCCTCGGCCCCGGTCAGGCGCGCAATGACTTGGCTGGCAGCCCGCTGCAAATCGTCCATCTCCACGAATTCCGTTGCGATTTCGGCCATTGCCTTGATGGCTTCGGGCACCATTGAGGAGGCGCCAAGCGCCGTCATAGTGCCCGATGCGTTGATGATCGGACGCACACCCAGTCGCTCTCGGATCGGCAGGTTGTTGGCGTCGTTCAACTTGACGGGCATGATATGTCCTTGACTAGGTCCGCAGTTCAAAGATCGCTTCGATCTCGACCGTGATGTTGTTGGGCAGTGACGATACGCCGATGGCCGATCGGGCGTGCTTGCCGATCTTGCCGAACACTGTGGTGAACAGGTCCGAACAGCCGTTGATGACGTCAGAATGCGTGGCGAAGTCGTCAGTGGCGTTGACAAAGCCCAGGATCTTCACCACTTGGGCAACCCGGTCGAGATCGCCCACTGCGTCGGCAAGCACCGAGAGGATGTTGAGGCCGATGAGACGGGCATGGTCATAGGCGATGACGAGGGTAACATCCTTGCCAACCTTGCCCTGGTGCATTGATCCATCGGCCTCGCGCGGGCCCTGCCCGGATATGAAGACCAGCGATCCGGTGCGGACATAATTGCGGAAGTTGCCGATCGGCTCCGGAATGGGCGGCAACCTGAGCCCGAGCGCTTCCAGTCGCGCCAGATGTGCCATATTCGGTCTCCTGAGTGGGTCGTCAGTGAGCTGTCGCGCTGAAGCGTGACAGGAAGTTGCGCAGGCGTTCGTTGCCCGAGACCTGCGCCATCAATGCGTCGGGGGCTCCCTGCGCCGAGATGGTCCCGTCCGTCATGAATACGATCCGGTCGCTGGCATCGCGGGCAAAGCCGACTTCGTGCGTGACGATCAGCATGGTCATGCCGTCGGCAGCGAGTTGGCGCACGACGTCGAGCACCTCGTTGACCAGTTCGGGGTCAAGCGCCGAAGTAATCTCGTCAAGCAGCAGGATCTTGGGACCCAGGGCGACGGCGCGGGCAATGCCGACGCGTTGCTGCTGACCGCCCGAGAGTTCCGATGGCAGGCTCCTGGCCTTGTCCGCCAAGCCTACGCGGTCCAGCCAATTCCGAGCAATTTCGCGCGCCTCGTTGAGTGGCTTCTTGAGCACGCGGCGCGGCCCGAGCATCACGTTCTCTTCTGCCGTGAGATGCGGGAACAGGTTGAAACTCTGGAACACCATGCCGGTTTCGGCTCGCATCAAGGCGAGGTCGACCTCGCTGCGCTTCTTGCCGCCTGCATGATCGACATATCCGACTTCGCGGCCATCGATCTTGATCGAGCCGCCGTCATAGGTTTCGAGAAAATTGACGCACCGCAACAGCGTGGTCTTGCCGCTGCCCGATTGGCCGATTACCGTCACCACCTCGCCAGCGACGACGTCAAGATCCACTGACTTCAGCACCTGGATGGTGCCAAAGGACTTGGTCAGGCGGGCAATCTGCAACAGGGGGGTCGCTGACATGGAACTCATTCCTTGATGTAAGCGTACCGCTGTTCCAGCAGTCTGCTCATGCTGGAGAGGCTGTAGTTGATGGCGAAATAGATTACCGCGCCAATGACATAGAGCGGCATGGCCTCGTAGGTCCTGCCAATCACCTGGTTGATCGCGGTCATCAGGTCCACCAATCCGAGCAACGATACGAGCGCGCTGCCCTTGACCGCATCGGTTACGCCGTTGAGCCAGGGCGGCAGGAAGCGGCGGATGGCCTGAGGAAAGATGACGTAACGCAGGCGTTGACTGAAGATCAGGCCGATCGATTTGGCGGCTTCCATTTGGCCACTGGGAATCGAAGAAACGGCCCCCCGCACGTATTCAATCACCTGGGCGGTCTTGAATAGCGTCAGCGCCAGCACTGCTGCCCAGAAGGAACTGAGATTGAGCCCCAGCGGCGGCAAGCCGTAGTAGACCCCAAAGATCAGGACAAGGATCGGGATACCCCGCACGCAATCGGTCAGGAGCCGGATCAACGAACGCAACGGCAGCGGGCCATAGATCAGCCCGACGCCGAGCACGATGCCGGCGACGAGTGACAGTGCCACAACGATCAGCGAGACCAGCAGCGTCATGCCAAGGCCGCTCATCAGATATGGAAGGGAATAGATGATTGCTTCCAACATCTCAGCGCTCCACCCGGAAGCGGCGCTCGAGCAGCCGAAGCCCGAAGAGAATCAAGTATCCGGCGGCGAGGTACATGACGGTGGTCACGGCATAGACCTCGACGATGCGGAAGGTCCGGTTGTTGATCCACTGCGCGCCGTAAGTAAGCTCGGGGACGGCAATGACCGACGCGATTGAAGTATCTTTGAACAACGAAATGAAGGTGTTGGACAAGGCAGGCAGGGTAATCCGGGCCATCGTCGGCAGCCGCACGTAAAGCAGGCGCTGCCAGGGCGTCAGGCCAATCGCCTTGCCGGCATCCAGCAGGCCCCGGGGCACCGCGTCCAGCCCGGAGCGAAACACCTCGACCAGATAAGCACCCGCATAGATCGACAGCGTCGCGACGAATGATACCTGCGCGCCGTATCTGATATCGACGACGGTCGGCAGGCCATAGAACACGAGGTAGACAAGCAGCAGCAACGGCACATTGCGGATAAATTCGACATAGCCCGAAATGATCGCTCGGATCAGTCTGCCGGAAGATACGTACAGGATCGCCAGCGTCAGCCCGATCAGCGCGCCGATCGCGATCGCGACCAGCGCCAACTCGAGGCTCAGGATCAGCCCGTACCACAAACGATCGAAGTTGTGCCAAATCTGAGTGAAGCTCAGTTGGTAGCCCATACCTGCTCCGATTCACCAGCCGGTCAATGACCGGCGCCGTCAGGAAGTCGAAGGCCGGCGCTACCTGAGACGCCGGCCGACTGGGAGGTCAGATCGAAGGGAAGCCGGTCTGGCGGGCCGGAACCTTGGTCCCGAAATATTCAAGGAACGCGCCGTCGTAAAGCGCGTTGTCGTTGCCGAACATGGCGATCTCGAAGGTCGTGTTGACGAACCACAGCCAGTCAAGGTCACCCTGCCGGATCGCCGCTCCGTAAAGCATCGATTCCCACGCCTTGCCGCTGTCGACATAGCGGTCGGGATTGCGCGCGACGAGCCATTTGACAGTCGACAGATCGACAGCCGCACCATCGACGCGCTTTGCTTCAAGCGCCGCGATGACGTTGGCCTGCGTATCGATCTGCATCACCTGCGCATCGGGCAACACCTTGTGCACGCCTTCATCGGCGCCGACATTCTGCAAGATCGAGATGCGCGTGTTGGCACCTCCGGCCAGCAGTTCATCGAAGGTCTTCATCGTTCCATTTGGGCTGGTCAGCAACGACACGCCCTCAACGTAGTATGGGCGCGGGAAAGCAACCAGTTGTGCACGGTTGGCCGACATGGTCATGAACTGGATCGTGATGTCGACCTTGCCGGTCACGATGTTGGGGATCCGCTGCGCCGGGTCCTGCAGGACGAATTCGATCTTGGTCTCGTCATCGAACAGGCCCTTTGCAAGGATCTTGGCCATGGTGATGTCCATGCCTACCAGATTGCCCGCCTCATCTTCGAAATGCCAAGGCGCATTGGTGCTGCCGGTGCCCACGATCAGGTATCCCCGGTCAATCACCGTGCGCAGCAGGCTGTCGGGCGCAGATTGTGCCGCTACCTTCTGCGCGCTCAATGCAACCATGCCAGCGGTGCCCGCCAACAGCGCCCCGCCCATGCCGAGCTTTAGGATATCCCGGCGGATAGAATCTTCTGTCATAATCGCCTCCCTTTGCCATATTGTGGGTATTCCGCCCAAGCATTCGGATGCCGAGGCTTTGTCTGGTATATCGGACAACAGTCCGGTATTTGAGACGCTAGTGGTAACCTGCCTTAGTTGGCAATACAGGATCGACGTCCGTGAATGAACAAAGCACCGCCCGCGCTTCAGCGTCGATCGTACCTGGGGGTAGCCGAGAGCGCGGCATTGACCGCGTACTGACGCTTTTCGCGTATTTGAATGCCTGTGGCCGGCCGGTTCGCATCGCTGATCTTCCAAAGGCGCTCGGAGCGCCGCGCTCCACCATCTACGAGATTGTACGGGTGCTGGCCGAAGCCGGCATGGTCGAGGTCACCGGCAACGATAACAGGGTGTATTTCGGCAGGGCGATGTACCTCTACGGCATCAGTTATTTCCGTGGTAACGACCTGATTCGGCGCGGCTCGTCCGAAGTGGAGGCGCTGTCGACGCTGACTGGCGAATCCAGCGAATTGTGCATGCTGAACCGCAACCGGCAGGCCATCATACACACTCATCCTGGGTCGCGGCCGATGCGCATCAGTTCGGAGGTGGGATCGCAGATTCCGATTCCATGGACCGCTTCCGGCCGACTTCTTTTGTCGCAGATGAGTCCTGCGGAGATTCGAGACCTTATCCAGCCCGACGACCTGATTCTGCCCGATCGCCGAGTCGTGGATATCGAAGGGTTCATCGAGGAATGCATTGCTGCGCGCGGCAAGAGCGTTGTGATCACCCGGGGGCTGATCAACAGCTTCTCCCAATGCCTCGCTGCCCCTGTTCTGGGTATTGATGGCGAAGTGCAGGCGACAATATGTCTTGTTCTGCCGATCGACGTGAGCGACGGCCAACGCGCTGTGTTGCAGGAACAACTGACTGCCAGTGGTCGCAATCTCTCGATGGGCACTGTCAGAACAAAGCCAACTTGAGCCAGACAGTGCTTGGCCCGGCATCGCAGGATGGCTCTGTTGCAACAAAGCCAGGTAGCGGGAGATATTGAGATTTTAGCCTTCCCCGGCGATGCGCTCGATGCCGATGCGCCTGCAGTGGCGGTCCTCCTCGTTCCGGAATTGGGAAGTATCGATGATCTTGGCGGTGTGCTCGGCTGTAAGTTGGTTCTGGCGTATGCCTTTCACGAAGTGCTCGGCGGCGTTGATGAAGAGCACGTCGTCCGGCTTCTTGCACTTCTTGAGCACGAGGATGCACCGAAATGCCGGTGAAGTAGAAGAGGTTCGCGGGTAGGCCGATCACGCTGTCGATTTGGCCGTCGTTGAGGAGTTTGGTGCGGATGCGCTCTTCGGCACCGCCTCGGAACAGCACGCCGTAGGGCAGGATGATGGCCATCACGCCTTCATCTTTCAGAAAATGAAAACCGTGCAGCAGGAGGACAAAATCGGCGGCGGACTTGGGCGCCAGCCCGTAGTTCTTGAACGGCACGTCGCCGCTCTTCGCGTCGGTGGGCTCCCAGCGGTAGATGAAGGGCGGATTGGCGACTGTCCGTCGTCCATGACATCGCGGCGATGCGTGACCAGACCGCCGGGTCGGCAGCGTTCCGGGTCAAATCCCTTCAGGACCGCCCGCTGGATCGCCGGGGACCACATCGATTCTCACGACATCTCGATGCACACCGACGGGCCGCAACGCTGCTGCGATCCCGCCCGGCCCGGTCGCGTCAGGCGTCGGCGGCTGCACGGGCCGCGCCATCGCGGGCGGACAGAAGCAGGGTTCGCGCCGCGTCGCCCCAGCCATCCGCCAGATAGAGGCGCAGCCACGGCGCAAAGCGCCAGGGCTCGGCGTGGACCTGACGGGCAAGGTCCGCCAGGGATATCCATGCCGTCTGCATCACTTCTTCGGGGTTTGGCAAAAGCGGGTGGTCCGGCGCCGCCTCGGCCACGAAAAGTGCGACAACCTCATGCTCGGTCAGGTTGTGGCCGACGTCGGCGCGGTACTCGATTTCACCGGCGCGGTACAGGGTCAGGCCGGTGATGCCCAGCTCTTCGCTTAGCCGGCGGGCAGCGCAGTCGGCAGCGTCCTCGCCCCAGCGCGGATGCGTGCAGCTGGTGTTGGCCCACAGTCCGGGCGTGTGGTATTTGCCAAGGGCGCGACGCTGGATCAGCGTCTTTGCGCCGTTCATCACGAACACCGAAACCGCCGGGTGGCGCAGCCCGCGCTGATGCACCTCCAGCTTTTCCACCGGGGTCAGCGTGTCGTTCACCCAGGCGGCAACCATTTCGGTCATACGTGTTCCGGACGGACCAGGCCCATAAGATGGGCGATGTTCTTGATGCCGATCTTCAGATGCGCCATCGGGCGGGCATGCACCAGCTTCTTGTTCATGTAGGCCTCGAACGTCAGCTTCTGCACGTCGACATCATGGCACAGGCTGACGAAGCGTTCGCGACGCTCGTCGGATTTGTAGTAGGCGTCCTGCATCGAGCGCAGGACCTTGAACACCATCTTGTGCTCTTTCATGAACAACTTGCGCGCCAGCTTCAGGTCCGAGGCCCGGCCCGACGCCAAAGCCGCCATGGCCGCCATTGCCGCCACCCGGCCACCGACCATCGCATAATAGATGCCTTCGCCCGACGAGGGTGCCACCACCCCCGCCGCATCCCCAGCCAGCACCACGTCACGGCCGTTGTCCCAACGGTCCATTGGGCGCAGCGGGATCGGCGCACCTTCGCGCCGCAGCGTTTCGCAATCGGAAAGCCCGGCAGCGGCGCGCAGATCGGCGGTCGCCTGCTTCAGATCGACGCCGTCAATGCCGGTGCCCATGCCGACACTGGCCTGTTCGCCGTGCGGAAAGACCCAGCCGTAGAAATCAGGGCTGATCTTGCCGTCATAGATCACGTCGCAGCGCTTGGGGTCATATTGCGAATTGGCCGCCGGGGCCTTGATGATCTCATGATAGGCGATGACGTAGGGGATCTTGTCGCCGCCCGGAACCTCGGCCTTGGCCACGTTCGACCGCGCACCGTCCGCCCCGATCACCAGCCGGGCAGTCATCCGCACTTCCGCCTGGCTTTCCTTGTCGCGGTAGACCACATGCGTTCCCTCGGCGTCCCTTTCCAGCCGCAGATAGGTGCCTGTCAGCCGCTCGGCCCCATGGCCCACCGCTCGCAGGCGCAGGAATTCGTCGAAATACTCGCGGTCCACCATGCCGACAAAGCCGTTTTCAATCGGAATGTCCACCGAGCGCTGGGTGGGAGAGATCATGCGCGCCGTCTGGATGCGTGCCACGATCTGCGCGGCCGGGACGTCGAAGTCGGCAATCAGCCGGGGCGGAATCGCACCGCCGCAGGGCTTGATCCGCCCGGCCCGGTCCAGCATGGCCACCTTTTGGCCTGCGCGGGCCAGATCGTCCGCCGCAGTGGCACCCGAGGGCCCGCCCCCGATGACGATGACATCAAAGGTCATGCTATTCTCCCGGTACCATGCGGGCCTGCCCGGGCCGGCGCTGCGTTTCGATGATCTGTGCGGCCATGATCGCGGCAATCACGAAAAGTCCGGCCTCGACGGCAAAGACCAGGCCAAAGGCGGTGGCTTCGGCGGTAAGATGGCGGGCCAGATCGACAGCCGCTGCCCCGACCAACCCGCCAAACCCCGCCGCAATGGCCTGCGACGCGCCCCACAGGCCCATCCGGGTACCCTCGCGCTCGGTCCGGCCGGTGCCAGCCAACGCCATCATCGACCCGATCGCCGCAACAGCGAACATGCCGTTGAACAGGCCCAATGCAATCGTTGCCGGCAGCAACACCGCTGTGCCACCAGACAGTTGCCCAGCCAGCGCGATTGCCAGAAGCGCCAGCGCCGATCCGGCGCACCCGGCCATCACCCACACCCGCAGCGTGCCGATTCGCAGTCCGGTGGAGGCAATGCCCACCGTCAGCATCCCGATGAACACACCGCCATTCTGCGCCCCTGACAGTTGCGTCGACTGGCCGGGGGTAAAACCGAAGGCCAGCCCGGCATAGGGTTCAAGGATCAGTTCCTGCATGAAATAGGCGGTCATCGACAGGAAGATGAACAGGGTGAAGTTGCGCGCCGCCGGTTCGCGCCAGATCTCGGCCAGGCCCTGACGGAACGGCAGTCGGGCGGTTTGCGGCTGCACCGCGCCGCCATGCCGCCGCTCGATGCCCCAGATCGCAAGGCTGGTCAGCACGACGGCGCCGATACCGACCATGGCAACCAGTTTCAGCAACAGCCCGGACGAATAGGGGTCCAGCAGCTTGCCGACAACGGTTGCCGTGACCGCGATGCCGAAAATCATCATCAGCCAGGTGATCATCGCCGCCGCCGCGCGCCGCCGCGGATGGGTGGCGGTTGCCAGCAGCGCCAGAAGCGAGGTGCCGGACGCGCCAACCCCGATGCCGATCAGCGCGTAAGCCAGGATCGACAGCAGCAACCCCGGCAGATAGTTCGTCGCCATCACAACCAACCCAAGGGCGGCCAGAAACGCCCCCAGCCCCAGCGCCGCCATGCCCAGAATGATGAATTTTGTGCGGTTGCCACCGGTATCCGAGCGATAGCCCCAGTTGGGCCGGGTGATCTGAATGGCATAGTGCAGCCCGACCAGCAGCCCCGGCAGCACGGCCGGCAACGACAGTTCGACCACCATCAGCCGGTTCAGGGTCGAGGTGGTCAGCACCACGATCCCACCCAGACAAAGCTGCACCAGACCAAGCCGGGCGATGGAAAGCCACGACAGGCCGGTCATGGCACACTCTCCAGTGTGCGCACGGCGAATGCAGCGATCATCATGCCGCTGACATAGAGCGTAACGCCCGTGCCGTTATACCAGGGGGCCTTGCCCTTGGGGTCTGTCAACAGGGTTTTCATGGCGCGGATTTGCAGGACCAGCAAAACGCCGATTGCCAGCGCGTGCCAGGGGCGCCCCCACACCAGCAGCAACGCCAGCACCAGCGCCTGCGCCAGCCCCATCACCGTACAGGCCACGCGCGCCGCGGTTTCCGGGCCCAGCGTCACTGGCAGCGAGCGGACGCCGTGCAGCCTGTCCCCCTCCAGCGCCTTGAAATCATTCAGCGTCATGATGCCATGTGCACCAAGTCCATACAGCAGTGCGATGGTGACGACCTGAAAGGACGGCAACCCCGCCGTCAGCACCGCAGCACCCGTGAACCACGGCAGGCCCTCATAGCACAGCCCCACCAGCCCCGGCCCCCACCAGCCCGACCGCTTCAGCCGGACCGGCTCTGCCGAATAGGCCCAGGCCGACAGCACCCCGACAATTGTCGCGGCAAACCCCCAAGGTCCAAGTTGCCAGCCCGTCAGCAGCGCAAGCACCGACATTGCCAGGGCAATTCCCAGGCCCCAACGCCCGGGTATCCTGCCCGACGGAATCGGGCGGTGCGGCTCGTTCACCGCATCGACGTGGCGGTCGCACCAGTCATTGGCGGCCTGCGACATGCCACAGACCACCGGCCCGGCAAGAATGACGCCCAACAGAACCAGCGGCCATGTGCTCCACGGCGACACCCCGGCCGAGATGATGCCGCACAGATAGGCCCACATCGGCGGAAACCAGGTGATGGGCTTGATCAGCTCCAACATGGCTTTAGGCCGTGGCCAGAACGATGCATGTAAGGTTGGCGATACATCCATGTGTCAACTTAACATTACGTTTTCGAGTCGCGCAAGTTTTGAGTTTCAGTTTCGCCGCCGTATGAAGCGGCGTTGGAAATGGCAAGCGGCACGGGCACGACGAACCAGCCTGGCGCTCCTGCAGATATCTGCAGGAACGACGCTTTTTTCACCCTCGCGGCTTGACGTTGCGCAAACTTGCGCCAGAGCACGAAGGACAAGAATGCGAAAAGCGCCCGACCAGCGGGCGCCGTTGCCGAACAAGTCATGCCCCAGATGCTACTCGTCGTCCTTGCTCAACAGCCCGAACTTTCGCAGCTTCACATAAAGCGACTGCCGCGACAGTCCCAGCATTTCTGCCGCCGCAACCCGGTTGTTGCGCGTCAGGTCGACGGCGGTCTGAATGCACATCTTCTCGACCACGTCGGTGGTCTCGGCCACGATGTCCTTCAAGGTCGAGGACCCGACCAGTTCCATGACACCGCGCATGCCCTCGTCGCCGCCGGAATAGCCCGGACGGCGCTGCATTTCGGTGCGGCTGGCATCGCGGATCACCATGCCAAAGCCCGATTTCGGCCGATCATTCAGATAGGTGGCCGAAATCTCGACCGACGTCTGGCCGTCGAATTCGCTCTGGATCTTGGTTGCATAGAGCCGCAACTGCCGGGACCGTCTGGCATTGTCCAAGAGAACCCGCAGATCCACAGAGCCGCGCGCCAGAAAATCGGCCATCGACCGGCCGCGAACGCTCGACAGATGCGTGCTGTCGGTCAGCTTCAGGAACGCATCGTTGCCGGTGGTGATAAGTCCGTCCTGATCAAGAAACACCATGGCATCGACGCCTTCGTGGAACAGCCGCTCCAGATTCTCGTTGGTCTCGCTGTAGGTCATGCCGACTTGCTCCGGCGCTTCAAGCCGGCAGAGCATCAGACGCTCACCTGCCGCCCGAAACAGCTTGGGGGTCACCCGCAGTTTTCGTTGCGACCGCCGGGCGACCAGTTCGACCGGGCTGACGCCGTCGGCAGAGGCTATGTTGGTCAGTGCTTCCAGGAACTCGCTCCGCCGTCGTCCCTCGAATTCCTGTGCAATCGCGCCACCCAGAAAATCCTGCCGCGAGCCGCCCAGCATCACCGCCGCCGCCGCGTTCAGATCGGCAATCCGGCCGTTGTTCATCGCCAGCAACACCACGGCGTCGCGCGTGGCCTCCATCAGCACCCGGTAGCGCGTGTCCATCTCGCGCTGGGATTCATAATCCCGTTCCAGCGCGATCTGCGCCATGACCAGCTGTTGCTGCATTTCGGCAATGGCGCGCATGTCGCGGCCCAGCATCAGCACCGACTTGTCGCTGCCAAGGGCGTGCATCGTGTAGCGAACCGGAAATTCCCAGATCGCATTGTCGGTATGGTTGATCTCCAACGACAGCGAACGCGACCCCGGCTTGGCAAGGGCTTCCATCCGCCTGGTGAATTTCTCGTAGCTTTCTTCGGTAACGACTTCGGACATGTGCCGGCCGACCCAGCCCTCCAGCTGGCCAAAGGCCGGGTGATGCGGATTGACCGTAAGCGCCGTTACACGGCCTTCATGCGCGACCAGCAAGGAAATGTCCGCCGCTGTTGACACGATCTCGGACAATAGTGCCGGATCGATCAGCGGCATCGACATGCCCGCCAGAAAGTGCTTGGAATCAGTGTTCACTGGAATTTGCCACTTTTGCCGCCCACCCGTCTTGTCGGGACAGCGGTTGGTTACGCGCGCTTCAGCACGCAGAAGGCATCGAACTTGAGGCCAATAACTTCAAGCGCGGCACCGATGTCATTGGAGGAAAAATCAGCTCCCGTGCATGATGCGGGATCCTCTACTTTTGCCATTACTGCGCCCCCCACCACGATCGGAGTGGGTTTGCTCATCAGGGTTTTCAGAAATTGAACTGTCTTTGCAACCGACTCCAGCTTCTCCTTTGTCGCAACAGAGATCAGAACCCCATCGAACTGCCGCGCCGCCATCAGAGTGCGCAATTCGTCGAAGCTTGGCGCAATCCGCAGGCAGACCGAAACACCGTAGCGCCGCATCTGACCCATCGCCACCATCGGTCCCAGCGTATGCTGCTCGCGGTCCGGCACGATCAGCAACACCGTACCATGCCCGGTATCGCCGGCCTGATCCGCCACCCAGGCCGCGCCAACCTCGCGCAGCAGGCTCTGCATCCGGGCCACGCCAATCGACACATCCATCCATGACATCTGATCTTCGTCCCAGGATGTCCCCATGCGCCGCGCTGCTTCGGGGATATACAGATCGGCCAGTGCCGCCAGACTGATCCGAGAACGGCGCACCTCGGTCAGCAGTTCGGCAAAGGCGTCCTTGGTCCCGGAAAGCGATGCCGACACCAGGCCTGAAATCACCGGCTCGCGCAGTTCGCTGTCCAGTTTGGCATTGCGACCCGCCAGCAGAGACACGACCTGAGACGCGAAATAGATCACCCCGGCCGCATCTTTTCCGGCAATGCGACTTTGATCCCGGTCCCGAGTTTCCTGCATCCGACCGGCTCCCCCCAGGGCCACCCGCGCAACCGCCGCATGAGTCTTTCAGCACGATCGGGGTCATCCTTGCAGGTAACTTTCCCTTAGGTTTGCAACATTGTCAAAGAAAAATGACACTTCGCATGGTAATCACCGGGCACTATCTATGCAAGTACCTGATGTTAAATAGCAATACTTTGCCCGTTATGTCGCAGAGTTGGTCATTTCGGGGCCATGAGCGCAACAAGTGTCAACTTAAATAGTGTAAGTTCTGATTGACACCTTTGGAATCACGGGGCTAGAATTGCGGTCAGGACACGTTGCCTGAAAGCAAGTCGATGCCAAAGAATCGCCACACTCAACCTGTCCGGGCCCCGCTTTACACTGCGGCGGAACGCGCGCGGCGCGACGCGACCGGTTGGACCCTGGTACAGGGAATTCTGGCGCCATTGCAGTTCCTGGCCTTTGCAGTCTCGCTGGTTCTGGTGGTGCGCTATCTGGCCACGGGTGCCGGGTACGAGGCGGCCACAATTTCTGTGGTGGTGAAAACCGGCTTTCTCTACCTGATCATGGTCACCGGTGCGATCTGGGAAAAGGTGGTGTTTGGCCAATACCTTCTGGCCCCCGCCTTCTTCTGGGAAGATGTGTTCAGCTTTGCCGTCATCGCGCTGCATTCTGCTTACATTCTGGCCCTTTGGACCGGCGCCCTGCTGCCTGTGGGTCTGATGGTCCTGGCGCTTGCGGCCTACCTGACCTACGCGATCAACGCGGCGCAATTCCTTCGCAAGCTGCGCCTGGCCCGGCTGGATGCGGCGGTGCAGGCATGAACCAGCCGCTTCCCGCGCAAGGCTGTACCGACACTCCGATCCTGAAAGAGCGCGGCCAGCGCGAGGTGTTTTGCGGCCTGACGGGAATCATCTGGCTGCACCGCAAGATGCAGGACGCCTTCTTTCTGGTGGTGGGCAGCCGTACCTGTGCGCATCTGCTGCAGTCGGCCGCCGGAGTGATGATATTTGCAGAGCCGCGTTTTGGCACGGCCATCCTGGAAGAAAAGGACCTCGCCGGGCTGGTCGATGCCCAGGCCGAACTGGACCGGGAAGTAGCCCGCCTGCTGGCACGCCGCCCCGACATCCGGCAGCTGTTTCTGGTCGGATCCTGCCCGTCGGAAGTGATCAAACTAGACCTGCACCGCGCCGCCGAACGGATGAGCGCGGCACACGCGCCGCATGTCCGGGTGCTGAACTATTCCGGCTCGGGAATCGAGACCACCTTTACCCAAGGCGAGGATGCCTGCCTGGCCGCGATGGTCCCGGCCCTGCCGGAAACCGCTGCCCGCGCCTTGTTGATCGTCGGGGCCTTGCCCGATGTGGTCGAGGATCAGGCTTTGGCACTTCTGGCCGCCATGGGCATTACCCCGGTGCGCTGCCTGCCCGCCCGCCGCGCTGCCGATGCCCCCGGAATCGGCGCGGGCACGGTGTTCGCGCTGGTTCAACCCTTCCTTGGCGACACCCAGGCCGCGCTGATCCGCAGGGGTGCGCGCCATATCCCGGCGCCGTTCCCGTTCGGGGCCGAGGGGACAACGCTGTGGCTGCAAGCCATTGCGACCGAATTCGGCGTACCGCAGGCGCTGTTCGAGGCTGTCACCGCCGCCCCCCGTGCCCGCGCGGAAAAGGCCGTGGCAGCGGCGGCAACAACCCTTTCCGGCAAGTCGATCTTTTTCTTTCCCGACAGCCAGCTTGAAATCCCGCTTGCCCGCTTTCTGACCCGCGAATGCGGCATGACCGCCATCGAGGTCGGCACTCCCTATCTGCACCGCGACCTGCTGGCCCCCGATCTGGCGCTGCTGGCCGCCGGCCCGGTGATCTCGGAAGGCCAGGACGTCGACCGCCAGCTGGCCCGCGCCCGCTCCGCCCGCGCCGATCTGACGGTGTGCGGTCTTGGACTGGCGAATCCGCTGGAGGCCGAGGGCATGGCCACCAAATGGGCGATCGAACTGGTGTTCACGCCCGTCCATTTCTACGAACAGGCCGGCGACCTTGCCGCCCTGTTCGCCCGGCCCCTGCGCCGCCGCGCCCTGCTGGCCCCTTTGGCCCCGCAGCTGGAGGCCGCCGAATGAAGCTGACGCTCTGGACCTACGAAGGCCCGCCCCATGTCGGGGCCATGCGGGTCGCGACCGCGATGAAGGGCTTGCACTACGTTCTGCATGCGCCGCAGGGCGACACCTACGCCGACTTGCTGTTCACCATGATCGAACGCCGCGACCACCGCCCGCCGGTAACCTACACCACCTTTCAGGCCCGCGACCTTGGCGGCGACACCGCCACCCTGTTCAAGACCGCCTGTCGGGATGCGGTGGAGCTTTTCAGGCCCGAGGCGCTGATCGTCGGGGCCTCCTGCACTGCCGAACTGATTCAGGACGATCCGGCCGGCCTGGCCGAAAGTATGGGGCTTGACCTGCCGGTCATCCCGCTGGACCTGCCAAGCTATCAGCGCAAGGAAGGCTTCGGCACCGACGAGACCTTTCTTCAGATCGTCCGGCATCTGGCCAAACCCGTGGCCAGAACCGAACCGGTCACCGCCAACCTGATCGGCCCGACCGCGCTGGGTTTCCGTCACCGCGACGACATCACCGAACTGACCCGGCTGTTGTCGGACATGGGGGTTGCGCTCAACGTCGTGGCCCCGATGGGTGCCCGCCCGTCCGACATCGCCCGCCTTGGGGCCGCGCATTTCAACGTGCTGATGTACCCCGAACACGCCGAATCCGCCGCCCGCTGGCTGGAGCGTGAGTTCCGGCAGCCCTACACCAAAACCGTGCCGATCGGCGTCGGTGCCACCCGCGACTTCCTTGCAGAGGTGGCGGAGATCACCGGCTTGCCGGTAAAGGCCGACACCTCGCGCCTGCGCCTGCTGTGGTGGACCCGCTCGGTCGACAGCACCTACCTGACCGGCAAGCGCGTGTTCCTGTTCGGCGACGGCACCCATGTCGCCGCCGCCGCCCGCATAGCCCGCGACGAAATGGGGTTCGAGGTGGCGGGCCTTGGCTGCTTCAACCGTGAAATGGCCCGGCCCATCCGCCAACTGGCAAAGGACTACGGCGTCGAGGCGCTGATCACCGACGACTATCTGGAAGTCGAAGCCGCAATCGCCGCCCTGCAACCCGAGCTGATCCTCGGCACCCAGATGGAACGCCACATCGGCAAGCGCCTTGGCATCCCCTGCGCCGTGATCTCTGCCCCGGTGCATGTACAGGATTTCCCGGCGCGCTATTCCCCGCAGATGGGCTGGGAAGGCGCGAACGTGATCTTTGACACCTGGGTTCATCCGCTGGTGATGGGCCTGGAGGAACATCTGCTGCACATGTTCCGCGACGACTTCGAGTTTCATGATGCGGCGGGTGCCTCGCACCATGGCGGCCAGCATGTCGCCCGCGTCGCGCGGACCGAAGCCGCCGCTGCGGCCGCGGCCGACGGGGGCTCGATGCCCCCCCGAGGTCGCCGTGCCTGCACCGGCAGCACCGGCCACACCGGCCGCCCCGGTCGACAGCGCCCAGATCATCTGGCTGTCGGATGCCGAAAACGAGCTGCGCAAGATCCCGTTCTTCGTCCGCGGCAAGGCCCGCCGCAACACCGAAAAATATGCCGAGGGCAAGGGAGTCACCGCCATTTCCGTCGAAACCCTGTACGAGGCAAAGGCCCATTATGCGCGCTGATGCCCCGCTCACCGGAACAAGGGTCGGCTACAACATCGTTGTGGTCACGCTCGACCAGCACGCCGCCGGCCCTGCCGCCCGCATCGCGCCGCGCCTGGCCCGCGACTTTCCCGGCCTGAGCGTCAGTATCCACGCCGCTGCCGAATGGTCCGAAAACCCCGCCGCCCTTGCCCGCTGCAAGACAGCGCTTGCCAGCGCAGACATTGTCGTCGCCAACCTGATCTTCATCGAGGAACACATTACCGCCATCCTGCCCGACCTGACTGAAGCCCGGGCCCGGGCCGATGCTTTTGTCGGCCTGATCGCCGACAGCGCCATCGTCAAGCTGACCAAGATGGGCGATCTGGATATGTCGCGCCCGGCTTCGGCGGCGATGGCTTTGCTGAAGAAGCTGAAACCCAGCGCGAAAACCTCGGCCAATTCCGGCGAAAAGCAGATGTCGATGCTGCGCCGCCTGCCTAAAATCCTGCGCTGGATTCCGGGCAAGGCGCAGGATCTGCGGGCCTGGTTCCTGTCGATGCAGTACTGGCTGGGTGGGTCCGACGACAACATCGAACAGATGATCCGGTTCCTGATCGGGCGCTATTCGACCCGCAAGGACTGGCGCGGTGCCACCGCAAAGGCCCCGGTCGATTATCCCGATGTCGGGCTGTATCACCCGGCACTTGCCAACCGCATCACCACAACCCTGGCCGACCTGCCGCGCCCGGCCGGGGCCAAGGTGACGGTCGGCCTTCTGATGCTGCGCTCCTACGTGCTGGCGTCCGACACCGCGCATTACGACGCGGTGATCGCGGCGTTCGAGGCGCGGGGCATTGCCTGCATCCCGGCCTTTGCCGGCGGGCTGGATGGTCGGCCGGCGATCAGCGCCTATTTTCAGACCGCGCGCGGCACCTCGGTCGATGCGCTGGTGTCGCTGACCGGGTTCAGCCTGGTCGGCGGCCCGGCCTACAACGACAGCCCGGCGGCGGTTGCTGCCCTGTCGGCGCTGGATGTGCCCTATATCGCGGCGCATCCGCTGGAGTTTCAGAC
Organism: Paracoccaceae bacterium; assembly: GCA_031401675.1. Taxonomy (GTDB): domain Bacteria; phylum Pseudomonadota; class Alphaproteobacteria; order Rhodobacterales; family Rhodobacteraceae; genus JANNRR01. The sequence continues at coordinate 27,559 of JANNRR010000054.1, read as the reverse complement.
CCTTGGCCAATGGGCAGCGGCGGGATCAGGCCTTGGCCCGATCGAAACCACCATGCTGATCGCCCTGCCAGAGATTGACGGCGCAACCAACCCCACCGTCTTTGCCGGTCGGCATGGCCTCGATGGCTGTCAGGGCTGTTCGCATGCCTGCTCGGGTGCTTCTGAAAGCCGGGCGATGTCGCCCTGCCACGAGCGGATCACCTCTCTGGCCGAAAAGACCCTGCGATTGGCCAGATTGCGGCAGCGGCGTAATGCCGACAAAAAGGTCGGGATCGTGCTATTCGGCTTTCCGCCCAATGCCGGGGCTGCCGGAACGGCGGCCTATCTCAGCGTCTTTGAAAGCCTGCACAACACGCTGCGCGCCATGGCCGCCGCCGGCTATACGCTGGACGTGCCCGAAACCGTGGACGATCTGCGCGCCGAGGTATTGCAGGGCAACGCCGGGATGTACGGCCAGCCCGCGAATGTCGCGGCCTTTGTCGATGCCGATACCATCGTGCGCAATACTCCGCCCCTGAAAGCGATCGAGGCGGTCTGGGGCCCGGCTCCCGGCAAGGTGCAGTCGGATGGCCGCAACGTCTTTGTTCTGGGCAAGCAGTTCGGCAATGTCTTTGTCGGCCTGCAACCGACCTTCGGCTACGAAGGCGACCCGATGCGGCTGCTGTTCGAACGCGGCTTTGCCCCGACCCACGCCTTTACCCAATTCTACATCTGGCTGCGCAACACCTGGCAGGCCGATGTCCTGCTGCATTTCGGCATGCACGGCGCGCTGGAATTCATGCCGGGCAAACAGGCCGGCCTTGGCGCCCGTGACTGGCCGGACCGGCTGATCGGCGAGGTGCCGAACGTCTATCTTTATGCCGCAAACAACCCGTCCGAGGCCACGCTGGCCAAGCGCCGCTCCAACGCCGTCACCATCACCCACCTGACGCCGCCACTGGCGCAAGCCGGTCTGTACAAGGGTCTGGTCGATCTGAAGGACAGCCTGACCCGGTGGCGCAGCCTGGCCCCGCTTGCGGTCGCGCGTGCCGATCTGGAAACCCTGATCGCCGAACAGGCCGCAGCCGTCGACATGGGCGGCCAGGCCCCCGCCGCGCTCTGGCTGAAACTCTTGGAGGCCGAGGGCGCGCTGATCCCCGACGGCCTGCACGTCGTCGGCCGCCCGATGAGCGCCGAGGCCCGCGCCGACTACCTTGACCTCCTGCCGCCGATGGACGCTGCCGCCCGTGCCCGCATCGAGGCACACCTGTCGCAAGACAGCGAAATCCCGGCCCTGCTGCGCGCCCTCTCTGGCCGCTTCATCACGCCGGTTCCGGGCGGCGATCTGATCCGCAGCCCGCAGATTCTGCCGACCGGCCGCAACATCCATGCCTTCGATCCCTTCCGGATGCCCACCGAATTCGCGCTGCGCGATGGCGCGGCTCAGGCCGACAAGCTTCTGGCGGCGCACCCCACCCTGCCGCGCTCGGTGGCACTGGTGCTTTGGGGCTCCGACAACATCAAATCCGACGGCGGCCCGATTGCCCAGGCGTTGGCGCTGATGGGCGCGCGCCCGCGTTTTGACAGCTATGGCCGCCTGTGCGGTGCCGATCTGATCCCGCTGGCCCAGCTTGGCCGCCCGCGCATCGACGTGCTGATGACCTTGTCTGGCATCTTCCGCGACCTGCTGCCTTTGCAGACCAAGATGCTGGCCGAGGCCGCGTGGCTTTGCGCCACTGCCGACGAACCGCTGTCACAGAACTTCGTCCGCGCGCATGCGCTCGCCTATGCCGAACAGATGGGTGTCGACATGGAAACCGCGTCGCTGCGGGTGTTTTCCAATGCCGAAGGTGCCTATGGCTCGAACGTCAACCAGCTGGTCGACAGCTCTGCCTTCGGCGCCGAGGACGAGCTTGCCGATGCCTACGAGGCCCGCAAAAGCTTTGCCTATGGCCGCAACGGCAAAGCCGTCAAGAACGCCGCCATGCTGCAAAAGGCGCTGAAGAACGTCGAACTGGCTTATCAGAACCTGGAATCGGTGGAACTGGGGGTGACTTCGGTCGACCACTACTTCGACACTCTGGGCGGCATCGCCCGTGCCGTCAAACGCCAGCGCGGCAGCGATACCCCGGTCTACATCAGCGATCAGACCCGCGGCACCGGCAAGGTCCGTACCCTGCGCGACCAGATCGCGCTGGAAAGCCGTTCACGCGTGCTGAATCCGAAATTCTACGAGGGCCTGCTGAAGCACGGTGCCGAGGGCGTGCGGCAGATCGAGTCGCATGTGACCAACACCATGGGCTGGTCGGCCACCACGCAGTCGGTCGAGCCCTGGGTCTATCAGCGGCTGTCGGAAACCTTCGTGCTGGACGAAGCGACGCGCAAACGGCTGGCGGCGCTGAACCCGGTCGCATCTGCCCGCATGGCCAACCGCCTGATCGAGGCGTCCGAGCGCAGCTACTGGACCCCCGACGCCGCCACCCTGGCCGCGTTGCACGGCGCCGCCGATGAACTCGAGGACCGTCTGGAAGGGATCGCCGCAGAATGACCGCCCCGACCCTTTCGCCATTCATGCTTCCCCAAAGGAAAGAGCCCGCACATGAGCCCGCTTGACGCGATCCCCAATCTGCGGGGACTTGATGGAGAAGGCTCGGTGCAGGTCCATCAGGACGCCGACGCCAGGATCGAGGGCGCCAAGGTGTTCTCGGTCTATGGCAAAGGCGGGATCGGCAAATCCACCACCTCCTCCAACCTGTCGGCGGCGTTTTCGATGATGGGCAAGCGGGTGCTGCAGATCGGCTGCGACCCCAAGCACGACAGCACTTTCACCCTGACCGGTCGGCTGCAGGCGACGGTGATCGACATCCTGAAGGATGTCGATTTCCACGCCGAGGAGCTGCGGCCCGAGGATTACGTGGCAACCGGCTTCAACGGCGTGAAATGCGTCGAGGCGGGCGGCCCGCCGGCTGGCACCGGCTGCGGCGGCTACGTCGTGGGCCAGACGGTCAAGCTCCTGAAACAGCACCACCTGCTGGAGGACACCGACGTGGTGATCTTTGACGTGCTGGGCGATGTGGTCTGCGGGGGCTTTGCCGCGCCGCTGCAGCATGCCGACCGCGCGGTGATCATCACCGCCAACGACTTCGACAGCATTTATGCGATGAATCGCATCATCGCTGCCGTTCAGGCCAAATCGGGCAACTACAAGGTGCGGCTGGCCGGGTGCGTCGCCAACCGCAGCCACCAGACCAACGAGGTCGACCGCTACTGCGAACGCGTCGGCTTCAACCGCATCGCCCACATGCCCGACATCGATGCCATCCGCCGGTCGCGTCTGAAGAAAAAGACGCTGTTCGAGATGGACGACAGCGAAGACATCGTGATGGCCCGCGCCGAATACATGCGGCTGGCCGACACGCTTTGGCGGTCGGTGAACGGCGAGGGTTCTACCCCCGCGCCGTTGCCGGACCGCGAAATCTTCGAATTGCTGGGGTTCGACTGATGGCCGACTATGCCGCCACCCGTGACCGGGTCGAGGACTATTTCGACCGCTCTGCCACCAAGGTGTGGGAGCGGTTGACGTCCGACGCACCGGTGTCACGCATCCGCCAGACCGTGCGCGAAGGCCGCGACAGGATGCGCGCCCTGATGCTGTCGCGCCTGCCCGCCGACCTTCGTGGTGCCCGGGTGCTGGACGCCGGCTGCGGTGCCGGACAGATGACGGCGGAACTGGCGGCGCGCGGGGCGGATGTGCTGGCCGTGGACATCTCTCCGGCGCTGGTCGGCATCGCCAGAGCGCGGCTGCCGGTCGAACATGCGGCCCGGGTCAGTTTCGCCAGCGGCGACATGACGGCGGCGGATCACGGCCGCTTTGACCACGTGCTGGCGATGGACAGCCTGATCTACTACGGCACCGGCGATATCTCGGCGGCGCTGGACCGGTTGGGCAGCCGGACGGCTGGCAGCGTGGTCTTCACCGTCGCGCCGAAAACCGCCTTTCTCATGACCTTCTGGTCGTTGGGCAAGCTGTTTCCCCGCGCCGACCGCAGCCCGACGATGGTGCCGCACGCCTTTGCCACCCTGCACCGGGCGACCGGCGGCAGGCTGACCCGTATCGGCCGGGTGTCGCGCGGCTTCTACATCTCGGAATGTCTGGAGTATCGGGCGTGATCTTTGTCAGATCCAGTCAAATCAAGCAGCTTGGCGCCAGATGGATGCCGTTTGCCGATGCCGCCTCGGACGGGCTGCCGCTGGGGCAATTGCTGCGTCTGGGTCTGTTTCAGGTTTCGGTCGGCATGGCGACCGTGCTGCTGCTGGGCACGCTGAACCGGGTGATGATCGTCGAGCTTTCGGTGCCCGCCTCGGTGGTCGCCCTGATGATTGCGCTTCCGGTCATCTCGGCCCCGTTCCGGGCGATGCTGGGCCACAAATCCGACAATTACCGAAGCTGGATCGGCTGGAAACGCATTCCCTACCTGTGGTTCGGCTCGCTTTGGCAGATGGGCGGGCTTGCGATCATGCCATTTGCCCTGATCGTACTGTCCGGCGATCAGGTCCGCGGGCCGGATTGGGCGGGCGAGGCTTTGGCCGGTCTGGCTTTCCTGATGACCGGGATCGGCATGCACATGACGCAAACCGCCGGGTTGGCACTAGCATCAGACCGCGCGACCGACGAAACCCGGCCCCGGGTGGTGGCGCTGCTGTATGTGATGTTCCTGCTGGGCATGGCGGTTTCGGCCGTGATTCTGGGCTGGCTGCTGCGCGATTTCGACCAGATCCTGCTGGTGCAGGTGGTACAGGGCTGCGGCGTCGTCACCATGGTCCTGAACCTTGTCGCCCTGTGGAAACAGGAAAAAGTCAAGCCGATGAGCCGGGATGAAATGGCCGAAATCCGGCCGGTCTTCATTGAAGGCTGGCGCGATCTGATGGCGGGCGGCTCTGCCGGGCGTTTGCTGGCGGTGGTGGTGCTGGGCACGATCGGTTTCCAGATGCAGGACGTGCTGCTGGAACCCTACGGCGCAGAGATTCTGGGCCTGTCGGTCGGTGCCACCACCTGGCTGACCGCCTGCAACGCCACCGGCGCGCTGGTGGGGTTCGTTCTGGCCGGCCGCTGGATAGGCCAGGGTCAGGACATGTTCCGCATGGCGGCGCGCGGGCTGCTGATCGGGGTCGCGGCCTTCCTGCTGGTGATCTTTGCCGCCCCGCTGCAGTCTGCCGCGCTGTTCTACTTCGGCGCATGGCTCATCGGTCTGGGGGTGGGGCTGTTCGCGGTCTCGACCCTTACCGCCGCAATGTCCTTGCCAATGCATGGTGTTGCCGGGCGGGGTCTGGTGCTGGGGGCATGGGGTGCCGCCCAGGCAACTGCGGCGGGCCTGTCGATTGCCGTTGGCGGCGGCCTGCGCGACGCGGTCGGTTCCTATGCGATGGCCGGACATCTGGGCGATGTCTTCGCCACACCGGCTTTTGGCTACGCCGTTGTCTACCAGATCGAAATCGTTGCCCTGTTCGCCACGATCATCGCCCTGGGCCCTTTGGTGCGGGTTACGCTCTTCGCCCCGCAAACTTCAATCAAGCGGGCCCGAATGGGCCTCGTTGACTTCCCCCACTGATCCCGGAGGACAATACTATGCTGGGCACCACCTTCTTTGGAAACTTCGACCTCGCCTCACTGGCGATCTGGCTGTTCTGGGGCTTCTTTGCGCTGCTGATCTATTACCTGCAGACCGAGAACATGCGCGAGGGTTACCCGCTGGAAACCGAAGACGGCGGGCCTGCGCCAAATCAGGGTCCCTTCCCGCTGCCAAAGCCCAAGACCTTCCTGTTGCCGCATGGCCGCGGCGAAGTGACCGTTCCCAATGGCGCACGCGAGGCGCGCGAGGTGGCGCTTGGTCGCACCGAAGCCTCTGATGGCTTTCCGCACGCCCCGCATGGCAACCCGATGACCGACGGTGTCGGCCCGGCCGCATGGGCCCCGCGCCGCGATGTGCCAGAGCTTGACGGCCACGGCCACAACAAGATCGTACCGATGGCGCAGGCAACGGCTTTCGCGCTGGCCGCCGGGCGCGACCCGCGAAGCCTGCCGGTGCAGGCCGGCGATCTGGAGGTTGTGGGACGCATCTCCGACATGTGGGTCGACGTGCCCGAACAACTGGTCCGGTATCTGGAGATCGACCTGAACTCCGGTGCCAAACGGCTGGTGCCGATGCCGATGGTCAAGATCTGGAAAGATCGGGTTCGGATCAACGCGCTGACCTCTGATCTGTTTGACGGTGTGCCGGGAACCAGGTCGATGACCGAAGTTACCCTGCTGGAAGAAGACAAGATCAGCGCCTACTACGCCGGCGGCACGCTGTACGCCGCGGATAAACGCAAGCGCGGGTTCTGATCGGGAAGGCGATGACCATGGTCAACCAGCACCACGACGATTTTGCCATCGAACCGCTGCCGGGCCTGCCCGCCCGGCCGCCGCTGGGCGAAGAGGTCTTGTGGCAGGGCCGGCCGGCCAGCTTTGCCTTGGCCCGGGAGGCGTTCAAGATCACCTGGATCGCCGGCTATTTCGTGGCACTTGCGGTCTGGCGCGCCTTTGTCGTGTCGAGCGGCAGCGCCGGCTCGGTTGTGGCGGTGATGCTGCCCTATCTCGCCATCGGTTCGGTGGCCTGCGGCATCCTTTACGCCATGGCGGCGGTGCAGGCGCGGTCGACCGTCTACACGCTGACCACCTCCCGCGTGGCGATGCGGATCGGGTCTGCGCTGACGGTCACGTTGAATGTGCCCTACCGGCAGATCGGCGCAGCCACCCTTGCCGTCCGTCGCAACGGAACCGGCAGCATCGCGCTGGAAACCCTGGGCGACACCCGGATCTCCTACCTCGTCTGCTGGCCGCACGTCCGGCCCTGGCACTTTGCCAGAACCCAGCCAACATTGCGCTGCATCCCCGACGCCGCCCGGGTCGCAGGACTGCTGGCAGAGGCGGCCGAGACCCGCCTTAACGAACCCGTTGTGGCGCACGCCGGTGCCGGCATGGCGCTGGCGGCGGAATAGGGGGTATTGATGTCGACGCAAGCCCGAACCCGTCCCGCGAATGACATGATCCCGAAGCCGCTGCTACTGGCGATGCTGGCGCTGGTTCTGGCCAGCCTGTGCGTGGTCAGCTTTGCGGTACTGACCGGGCGCGCCCACGTCGGCGTGCCCAAAGCCGCCGCCATCGTGGCAGAGCGCGGCATCATCCTGAAAGGCGGCGGCGCGCAGGCCGTTACCGTCCTGTCGCTGGATGGCATCGTCTTGATGGACCTGCCGCACGGCGGCTTCGTCACCGTCATCCAGAACGCGATGGAACGTGCGCGGCTGACCGCCGGTGTCGACAAGCTGCTGCCGTTGCGTCTGGTGGAATACGCCAATGGCCGCCTGACTGTTCACGACGACCACACCGGGTGGAGCGCCGAACTTGGCGCATTCGGATCCGACAACAGGGCTGCGTTCGAACGGCTCATGTCACAGTGACGACAATCAAAAAAATGGGAACCAGATCATGGGAATATTCAGTAGAACGGCCGAACAGGTGCCCTGTACCGTCGAGGTCAGCCACCGCTTCGAAAGCCTGCATGCCCACGTCCGTTTCAACAACGGCGCGGTTGTCTACCCCGGCGACGAGGTGCTGGTGCACGGGGCCCCGATCCTTGCCGCTTACGGTGAACTGATCGTCGAGGACCGTCAGGCCACGATCACCCGCGCCAACGCGGTCGAGCGGCTGTGGACCCGGATGACCGGCGACTTCGGCTTCATGGAACTGTGCGAATTTTCCTTTTCGAACGAGGTGACGCTATGAACGCGACCCCGCAGGACCTTTTCCCGCACGATATCGACACCTCGACGCCGGTGACCGATACCACCGCGATGGCCACCGAAACCACGCTGCTCAATCCGCGCTTCTACACCACCGATTTCGACGAGATGGACAAGATCGACGTGACCAGCGTGCGCCCGGAATGGGACCGCCTGATCGCCCAGATGAAATCGGACCCGAACAAGGGTCATTTCAAGAAGACCGAGGCCTGGGACAAGGTCGACTGGGACGGGATGGAGCCGAAGCTGAAGCGCGAGTTCATCGACTTTCTGGTATCGTCCTGCACTGCCGAGTTTTCCGGCTGCGTGCTGTACAAGGAAATGAAGCGCCGCGGCACCAACCCCGACATCTGCGAGCTGTTCAGCTACATGTCGCGCGACGAGGCCCGCCATGCCGGTTTCATCAACGACGCCCTGCGCGAGGCCGGGGTGGCGGTGAACCTAGGATTTCTGACCAAGGCCAAAAAGTACACCTACTTCCAGCCGAAATTCATCTACTACGCCACCTACCTGTCGGAAAAGATCGGCTATGCCCGCTACATCACCATCTTCCGCCATCTGGAGGCGCACCCCGAACAGCGATTCCACCCGATCTTCAAATGGTTCCGCGAATGGTGCAACGACGAGTTCAGCCATGGCGAGGCGTTTGCGCTGCTGATGCGCACCGACCGCAAACTGACTTCGACCTTCGTCAACAAGCTCTGGATCCGCTTCTTTCTGACAGCGGTCTATTCCACCATGTTCGTGCGCGACCATGCCCGGCCGGAATTCCACAAGGCGCTTGGGGTGGACATCGAGTGGTATGACCAGGAGGTGTTCCGCAAGACCTCGGCCATCGCCCGGCAGGTGTTCCCGGTCGAGATCGACATCGATCATCCGCGCTGGCTGCCGAACCTGCGCCGGATGCGCGATGCCTTCGGCCAGATGGATGCCGCCACCCGCAAGGGCGGCCTGGCGGGCTGGGTCGGCAAGACCGTGGCTGGTGCCAGGGCGCTTTTGGCGTTCGTTGCCCTTTACACCATCCCGGTGATCAAGCGCGAACCGCCGAAGAATGTGCGGCTGGAGCCGGTCTATTGACTTTCAACCGCCATGCAGCCGGGGGTTCGGGGCAGGCACGCCCCGGCCCGTGGCTGGCCGACCGGCGGGGGTCGGCATGACCGAAAGCCCGTGGCTTGCCGCCGGAATGACCCTGTTTCTCTGGTGGTTCTCCACCGGCGTCATCCTGTGGCGGGTGCGGGTGGCTGACAACGGCACTGCTTCGGATCACCTCAATTCCGTGTTCCTGGGCCTGCCGCTCTTGGCAATCGGGTTTTTCGCGGCGCGGGCGTCGCTGCCCGATCTGTCGGCTGGCGGCATCTACTGGGCTTTTCTGGCGGCGCTGGTGCTGTGGGGCTGGGTCGAGCTGGCGTTTCTGTCCGGCATCATCACCGGTCCCAACCGGACCGTCTGCCCGCCTTTCGCGCCAATGTCACAGCGTTTCCTGCGCGCCGTCGGCACCATCGCCTGGCACGAGCTGCTGCTGATCGGCATCATGGTCGCACTGGGCATCGCCTCGATCGATGCCGCCAACCCCTTTGCGTTCGGCACCTTTGCCCTGCTTTTCCTTGCCCGCATCTCGGCCAAGCTGAATCTGTTTCTGGGGGTGCCGCGCATCAACACCCACTTCCTGCCACGCCCGCTGTCGCATCTGGCCAGCCATTTCCGCATCGGCCGCATCACCGCTTTCTTCCCTATTTCGGTCTCAATCCTGACCGTCGCATCCGCCCTGCTGCTGGAACGCGCGATCAATGTCGAAACTCCCGGCATGTCGGTGGGCTATGCCCTGCTGACCTGCCTCTGCCTGCTGGCGTTGCTGGAGCATTGGTTCATGGTGCTGCCGCTGCCTGACGAAAAACTGTGGCGCTGGATGTTGCCCGCCGCGAAACCGAAAATAGACCACCTCGAGGACACCAATGGACTTTGACAGCATCTTTCGCGGCCAGCTTGATGCCCTGAAAGCCGAAGGCAACTACCGAACCTTTGCCGAACTGGAACGCAAGCGCGGCGCCTTTCCGCGTGCGATCAATCACAAGGACGGCGAGGTGTCAGAGATCACCGTCTGGTGCTCGAACGACTACCTCGGCATGGGGCAGCACCCCGCCGTGGTCAAGGCGATGCTCGACTGCGTGCAGGCCTGCGGCACCGGCGCAGGCGGCACGCGCAACATCTCGGGCAACAACCACCATCATCTGTTGCTGGAAGCCGAACTGGCCGACCTGCACCGGAAACAGGCTGCTCTGCTGTTCACCAGCGGCTATGTCTCCAACTGGGCGGCACTGTCGACGCTGGGCAGCCGGATTCCGAACGTGGTAATTCTGTCCGACGCCGGCAACCACGCCTCGATGATCGAAGGCGTCCGGCATTCGCGCGCCGACAAGGTGATCTGGGCCCACAACGACTGGCGCGATCTGGACCGCAAACTGGCCGCGGTCGGCGACCGACCAAAGATCGTGGCGTTTGAAAGCGTCTATTCGATGGACGGCGACATTTCCCCGATCAGGGAAATTGTTCAGGTCGCCAAGGCCCACGGTGCCATGACCTATATCGACGAGGTGCATGCCGTCGGAATGTACGGACCGCGCGGCGGCGGCGTGTCCGAACGCGAAGGCCTGGCCGATCAGATCGACCTGATCGAGGGCACGCTTGGCAAGGCTTTCGGCGTGGTCGGCGGCTACATCACCGGGTCAGCGCCGCTGTGCGACTTCATCCGCAGTTTCGCCAGCGGCTTCATCTTTACCACCGCCCTGCCGCCGGCGGTGGCTGCGGCGGCAACCGCCTCGGTCCAGCATCTGAAGGTCAGCCAGGTCGAGCGCCGTCGGCAGAAGGAACAGGTGGCAAAGCTGCGCGCCCATCTGGACCGTCTGGGCATTCCCCATATGGCCAATGACAGCCACATCATCCCGGTGATGATCAAGGATCCGGTCAAGTGCCGGATGATCAGCGATATCCTGATGCACGACTGGGGGATTTACGTGCAGCCGATCAACTATCCAACCGTCGCCAAAGGCACGGAAAGGCTGCGCATAACGCCCTCGCCGTTCCATTCCGATGCTGATATCGACCATCTGGCCACCGCCCTGTCCTCGCTTTGGCAGCAATGCGCACTTTCTCGCGCGGTTGCCTGAGCGGGCGGGAAAGTGATCCGGCCAGCCGTCCGGCGCGAACACCTGATCAAGGAAAATGAAAGTGACCCCGATGAACTTCAAACTGGCGATTCTTGCGGTTTTGGCAACCGCCGCGGCACCGGCATTTGCCGAAGGCGACGCGACCAAGGGCGAGGCTGCGTTCAAGCAATGCCAGACCTGCCACAGCGTCATTGATGCCGACGGCAAGGTATTGGCAGGCAAGGGTGCCAAGGCCGGCCCGAACCTGTTTGGCGTCTTTGGCCGGCAAGCCGGCACCTACGAAGGCTTCAAATACGGCGAGTCGATCGTCGCGGCCGGTGCTGCCGGTCTGATCTGGGACGAGCCGACCTTTCTGGAATATGCCGTGGACCCGGGTGCTTTCCTGAAAGCCCGGCTGGATGACAAGGGCGCCAAATCCAAGATGGCGTTCAAGGCCAAGAATGCGGCGATGGCCGCCGACCTTCAGGCCTATCTGTCGCAGTTCAGCCCGGCACCCGTGACGAACTGATCCGGTCCGTCCGGCCAGCACGGTCCACGATTGAAAGCCCCACCTGTCGGGGGCTTTTGCGCTGGCGTCAGGCGCGCTTGGCCAATGCCCGGTGCGGCCGAACCGCCAGCACCGCCGCACTGATATCGGCCACCGTCAGCCCGGCGTCGGCGTACATCGCAGCCGGGCTCGCCTGTTCGATGAAACGGTCCGGCAGGGTCAGCGTGCGCAGCCGCAGCCCGTGATCCAGCCCACCCGAATTTGCCATGTATTGCAGCACCTGCGCCCCGAAGCCGCCACCGGCCCCCTGCTCGACCGTGATCACCGCCGCGTGGTGCCGCGCCAGCTGACCGATCAGATCGGTGTCAAGCGGCTTGGCAAAACGGGCATCGGCGACCGTCACCGAAACCCCCTGCGCTTCCAGCGCCTCCGCGGCCAGCAGACATTCCGCCAGATGCGCGCCAAAACTCAGCAGCGCCACATCCGTGCCTTGCCGCACCACCCGGCCCTTGCCGATCGCCAGCACCTGGCCGCGTTCCGGCATCTGCACCCCGACCCCTTCGCCGCGCGGATAACGGAACGAAATCGGGCCCGCGTCATGGGCAGCAGCGGTCGCGACCATATGCACCAGTTCCGCCTCGTCGCCCGCCGCCATCACCACAAAGCCCGGCAGGTTGGACAGATAGCCCACGTCGAACGACCCGGCATGGGTGGCGCCGTCCGCCCCGACCAATCCTGCCCGGTCAATGGCGAAACGCACCGGCAGACTCTGCAGCGCAACATCATGCACGATCTGGTCGTACCCGCGCTGCAGAAAGGTCGAATAGATCGCCACGAACGGCTTCAGCCCGGCCGCCGCCATGCCGGCGGCAAAGGTGACGCCATGCTGTTCGGCTATTCCCACATCGAACACCCGCGCCGGGAACTGCGCCGCCATGATGTCCAGCCCGGTGCCAGACGGCATCGCCGCCGTGATGGCAACGATCCTGCCATCGCGCGCCGCCTCGTCGGTCAGGGCCCGCCCGAAGACCGAGGTATAGGCCGGCGCATTCAACCTTGATTTGGCCTGCGTGCCGGAAATCACATCGAACTTGGCCACGCCATGATATTTGTCGGCCGCGTTCTCTGCCGGGGCATAGCCCTTGCCCTTGACCGTTACCGCGTGGATCAGCACCGGCCCTTTGGCCCGGGTCCTCGCGGCCCGCAGCGTCGCCAGCAACTCGGCCATGTCGTGCCCGTCGATCGGGCCGACATAGGTGAACCCCAATTCCTCGAACAGGGTGCCGCCGCCCGGCATCCCTGTCACCAGGGCCCGGGCGCGCCGCGCGCCATCGCGCAACGGGCCGGGCAAGGCCGCCTCGAACCCTTCTGCCATGTCGCGCAGGACGGCAAACGGCGCGTGCGCCGACAGCCCGTTCAGGTACTTGTTCAACGCCCCGACCGGCGGCGCAATGCTCATGTCATTGTCGTTCAGGATGACGAACAACCGCTTGCCCAGATGACCCGCCGCATTCATCGCCTCGTACGCCATGCCCGCCGTGATCGCGCCGTCGCCGATCACCGCAATCGCATCGCCGGTCGCCTGACCCATGTCGCGCCCGACGGTGAAGCCCAAAGCGGCGGAAATCGATGTCGAGGAGTGTGCCGCGCCGAACGGATCAAAGGCAGACTCCGACCGCTTGGTAAAGCCCGACAGCCCGCCGCCCTGCCGCAGGCTGCGCATCCGGTCGCGTCGTCCGGTAAGGATCTTGTGCGGATAGCACTGATGCCCCACGTCCCAGATCAGCTTGTCCACAGGGGTGTTGAACACCGCATGGATCGCCACCGACAATTCCACCACCCCCAGCGAAGAGCCCAGATGCCCGCCGGTTTCCGATACGACCGAGATCACTTCGGCGCGCAGTTCATCGGCCAGGCGCGCCAGGTCGGCATCGCCAAGCCCGCGCAGATCGGCGGGCGAGGATATTCTGTCAAGAAGCGGTGTCTCTGGGCGCATGGCATGGGTCCTTCGATGAAAAAAGGTGCCGGATGCGCTGCACTCGGCACCAGTTCCCTGTAGCCAGCAGGAAGGGAACCGGGCTGTGGAACGTGCCCAGGTCCGGGACGGCTTCTGGCCCGAACACCTTTGCGGCCCGGGCGACACGTTGCCGCCGGGGCCGAAGTTCCATCAGACGACGTTGCTTGCAGGCTGCGCCGTTTCCAGCGCGCCATAGGGTGACGGTGCCTGTTTGCTTTCTTCGGGCAGAAACTCGCCCACGACCCAGGTCGCCATAACAATGCCCACAACCACCAGCAGGAAGACCCCCGCAAGGAACGCACCCCAGATCATCTGCCCCAGAACCCAGACCCGCAGGCGGATCGTCGGGTGCTGATCGTCATAGAAGAAATCCTTGTCAGACATGATCACTCCTCAATCCAGCGGCGCATAGCCGTGGTCTTGTGCCCAGACATACCAGTTGTCCACCACAGTCCCGGTCAGCAGAATGCCGATCCCACCCGTCACACCAACCAGCACGGCGAACCACCAGGCCCAGCGGTGAATGCCTTCCATCGTGGCATTGAATCCCATAGTCCAGCGCCAGAACAGCGCCGCCCGTTCCGAGGCCGTGCCGCGATCCACGATCTGTTCCAATTCCCGGTCGCCGCCCAGGCGGGTCACCGACAGGATGGTTGCGCCGTGCATGGCGAACAGCAGGGCCGACCCATACAGGAACACGATCGAAAGCGCGTGGAACGGGTTGTAGAACAGGTTGCCATAAGTCAGACTGAACAAGTTGGTCCAGTCCAGATGCGGGAAGATGCCGTAGGGCACTGCCTCGGACCAGCTTCCCATCAGCAGCGGGCGGATCAGCCCCAGCACCAGCACCAGCCACAGCGCCCCAAGAAACGCCCAGGCCACATGTTTGCCCATCCCGAGGGCTTCGGCGCGCAGATATGTGCGCACCCACCAGGTCGACAGCGAGATCAGAAAGAAGAACCCCGCTACCAGAAACAACCCACCCTCGCCCATCGGCGGAATGCGCAGACCCCATTCAGGGGCCGGCGGCTCCAGCGCCATCCAGAACAGATCGCGCAGGAACACAGCCGAGTTGTAACCCGCCACGTGCCAGAAATGAGCGCCGATGATCATGAACCAGATCGCCCCGGTGGCAAGGCTGATCACGCCAAAGGTGCCCAGATAGATCGGGCCCAACTGGGCGTTGCCAAACCAGCCAAGCAAGGTCGAAAAGCCCGCTCCCCTGGTACGATTGCCCAGTTCCACGTCCTCCACCATGCCCATTTCGGGCATGGCGCGGACCTGCACCTGGGTAAAGATGTTCTGATACTCAGCCATTGACGCCTCCCGGAATGTTCACCCACCACGGCAGTTCAAGCCACCAGTTCCACCAGTCGACCCACTGGTCGAACCAGATAGTGCCCGAAATCACGATGCAGACCGCGCTCCAGAACCCGGCATTCAGCGCCAGCAGCAGACCCAGACGATGGATGCCCAGCGTACCAACCGAATAGCCGATCAGGTCGCGGAAGAAGGTATCCTCGTGGTCGGGCGTCTTCATCACCTTGCCCTTGCCGGGATTCGCCGCCGACAGGATCAGCGACCCGTGCAACGCCAGCGCCAGCGCGTTGGTGAAGAAGAAGGTCACCGCGATCATGTGCGCCGGGTTGTAGTGGAAGTTGCCGTATTGGTAGCCGGTGTTGCTGACCCAGTCGAGATGGCTGAAGATGCCGTAGGGGAAGGCATAACCCCAGGCCCCCATCAGCACCGGGCGAAACACCACAAGCGTGACGTAGGCAAAGATCGCCACACCAAAGGCCACGGGCACATGATACCCGATGCCGAGCTTGCGGCAGATTTCCACCTCGCGCAGGGCCCAACTGACAAAGGCCCCGATCGCGCAAACCGTGATGATCTGCCACAACCCGCCCTGCATCAGCGGCGCCGCTTGCAGGCCCAACTCGATCGGCGGCGGGTCGATCGAGATCAACCAGGGATTCCAGGTCGGCCCCATGGCCGCCCCGTAAAAGATCAGAACGGTTCCCAGGGCCGCGAAGAAAACCGTCGTGACCCCGAAAAACCCGACGTAGAACGGCCCGACCCAGAAGTCGAACAGGTTGCCGCCGACGAGCGTGCCCCCCGGCACGCGGTATTTTCGTTCGAAGCTGAGCAGTGCCATGCTTCCCTCTTGGCGTTGCGATGCTTGCCCTCGGTGCCGAAGCACACGCGCTGGGCGAAGCGGTCCTTGGTGCGAGTGTGGATTGTCACGGGCGACCGCTGCAGGCCGCCCGTGACGAAGGCGACCCCGATTACTCTGCCGGCACCGGCGCGACGCGGCTGTATTTCGCAGCCGCGATGTCGAACCAGTTGTAGCTGGGGTTGGACAGCAGAACGAGGTGAATCATCGCTGCCAGCAGGAACAGAAAGACCCCTTGCGCCACAAAGACGCGACGCGGATCGAAAATCAGCCAGATCTTGTAGAACTTGCTCATCTCTTGTTCCTCCTCAGAACCACGGACGCCAGATGTACACTGCCAGGTGAGCGACGACGGCAATGGTCACAAACAACCAGAGCCCGCTCATGTAGACAGAGTGCAATTCTTGAGCCTGTTGGTCAGTCAGACCTGTAAACGACAGGTCGGATTTATCAGCCATAGTATCCTCCGGATATTCGGACTGACGCCGCACTCCCTGCGGCCGGGCCACGGTGGGCGGAATGCCCCTCCGGTGTTTCGCCACTCCGTTGCCGGAACGGCGAATGCTGTGTCCAGACTAGCCGCCAAAGATCATTGGCGTGATCGCCTGTGCGTCCAGCCAGGCCCGCGCCAGCGGACTGCGCCGGGGCAGACTGGCGTGACGCACCGCCTGATACAGCCAGCCGACCACATGCGGCAGCAGCGCCAGGCTGAAGATCAAGGTGAAATACAGGATGAACTCGGCCTTGGGCACGCGCTTGGCGTGATGCCCTGCACTGTTGGCGGTATAGTCGCTCATGTCCTCACTCCCTCGTTTTGTGGCAGACCTGCGCCGGGCAGACCCTCCACGGTTTCGCGCACCACCCGCTCTGCCCCGGCATCAAGTGCTGCTTTTTCGGCGGCGTCGCGCAGACTGCGCGCGGCGCTGATCCGGGTCAGGATCGGGTGGGTGTTGACAATCCGGTCCAGCGCCGCCTGAGCATCGGCATCCCAGGGGAAGTCGCGCCGCAGCGTGGTCGGGGTAGCCGCCGCCGAGTCCATGTCGGACGCCAGCGGCAGAATGTGAAACAGGGCATCAAACAGGCTGTTGCACACTTCCTGCAATATCCAGACCGACCCCGCGTAGCCCATCATCGGCGTGCCCGTTGCCCTGCGGATCGCCGCACCGGGGAACGAGGCCGGGATGAAACTCGGGGCCGGGCCAAAGCCGCCCTTCATTTCCGCGAGATACATCTTTTCGTTGATCGACCCCATCACGACCAGCGGCCGATGCTGCTTCAAAAGCCCGCGCACCGCCTCGTTGTTGGTCTTTTTTCCCGGCACCCGCGCCACGGCAAAGGCGCAGGGCAGGCCCAGATCATTCTCCAGATAATTCCGGATGCCGCGCGCATAGGTCTCGCTGGCGACGATCCCGAAGGACGCGGTGGCAAAAAAATCCTGCGTCACCGACCGCCACAGGTCCCAGACCGGCTTCAGCGTCGAATGCTTCTCGCGCTCGATGAACGGCTCGGGGTCCAGCCCCAGCATCTCGCCCAGCTTGCGCAGGAACTTGGTGGTGGAATCGACGCCGATCGGGGCCTGCAGATACGGCTTGCCCAGAACCTCGGCCAACCCGCGGCCGAACTCGCGGTACATCACCACGCTGGCGTCGGCGTTGACCAGATTGCGCATCTCGGCGACATGCGCGCCAAGCGGCAGCACCATGTTCACGTCCGCACCGATGCCCTGAACCAGACGGCGCACCTCGTGCAGGTCGCTGGCCATGTTGAACACGCCGTACATCGGCCCCAGGATGTTCACCCGGGGCGGCGCACCCTCGGGGCGCTTGCCTTCGGGCGGCATCCGGCCCTTGGTCATGCCGAACTCGGTGAAAATCCAGGTCATCGCCCGGTCAGCGGTCTGCCACTGATCCTCGTCGATGGTGCGCGGCAGAAAGCGCTGGATGTTGGTGCCCATCGGCGTGACACCGCCGCCGATCATCTCGGCAATGCTTCCGGTCACCACCACCGCCGGCAGCGCCGGGTCCAGCGTTTTCCACGCCCGCCGCATGGCGCCTTCGGTGCCGTCGCGGCCCAGCTCTTCCTCGCCCAGTCCGGTCACCACGATCGGCAATTCGTGCGGCGGCAGCGCGTCGGTATAATGCAGCACCGATGTCACCGGCAGGTTTTCGCAGCCGACCGGGCCGTCGATCACCACCTGCAGGCCCTTGACGGCGCAGAAGGCATAGACCGCCCCCCAATAGCCACCCGCCCGGTCGTGATCCTGCACCAGCATCAGATCATCTCCTCGGCCTTGGCGGCTTTCGCTGCCTTGTCGAGTTTCTTCTGATGCGTCGCCCGGAAGTCCGGCCGCAGGTTCGGCGCGCCTTCCCAGATGCCCGCCGTGTCGCCGTGGCCAACGCCGGCAAAGAATGCCTTCATGTCCGCCATCCGCGCCTTGCCCGCGATGGCCGCATTGACCACCTGACCCAGCGATCCGGCCCCCGCCGGTCCCATCAGCGGCCGCGCCGAAATCAGGTTGGTAAAGTACAGCGCCGGAATCCCGGCCTCTTTCGCCTTTTGCACCAGCGGCGTCGTGCCGACCGCCAGATCGGGCCGCACGGCTTCCATCGCCGCCATGTCGTCTTCCAGACTGGCGCGGAACTTGACCTTGACGCCGCGCGCCCGCAACCAATCCAGGTCGGGTGCGCTCCACTCTGTCTTTGCGCAGGCCGTGCCGACATAGGGCAGCTTCGCGCCGGATTCGATCAGCAACCGCGCCACCAGCAATTCGCTGCCTTCATAGCCCGACAGCGTGATGGTCCCCTTGATCGGGGCAGCAGCCAGCGCGCCCCTGATCGCCGGAAGGAACGCGTTCTGCGCGGCAGCAATCAGCTTGGGATCGACGTTATAGGCATCCCCGATCGCCGCCAGCCAGGCCGCCGTACCGTCATGCCCCACCGGGGCCGACCCCACGACCTTGCGCCCCGCGCTCTGGAATTCGCGTACCGCCGCCGTGTAGAACGGATGGATCGCCGCCACCACATCGCAGTCCAGCGCCGCATACAGCTCGCGCCATTCGCGGCACGGCACCACCGGCCCGGCGGCCAGACCCATCGGCCCCAGCATCGCCCCGATCATCATCGGGTCCGCCGGAAACATCTCGCCCAGCAGCGCCACTTGCGGGCGGTCCGACCGCCCCGACACAGGTGCCGCCACCGGTCCCGCCTCGATCTCGGCGCGGGCATATTTCAGCATGGCCCCGGCCAGCACGTCCTTGGCCTCGGCATGGGTCGGGATGCCAAATCCCGGCACGTCGATGCCGACGATCCGCACCCCGTTGATTTCGCTCGGCAACAGCTTCAGCGGCACGCCCGAAGCCGTCGGCACACACAGATTGGTCACAACCACCGCGTCATAACGGCCGGGATCGGCCAGTTCGTGCACCGCGTCGCGGATATCCTCGAACAGCTTGCCGGTGACCAGCGACTCGGAATTGAAAGGCACATATCCGACCGACCGCCGCGCCCCGTAGAAATGGCTCACGAAGGTCAGCCCATAAACGCAGCAGGCCGAGCCGGAAAGGATCGTCGCCACCCGCCGCATCCGCAGCCCGACCCGCAGCGAGCCAAAGGCCGGGCACATGCTTTGCGGTTTGTCGTGCGGCCCCTGCGGATAGTCGGCGGCATACTGATCCAAAAGGGCGGAGTTTCCCGCCGCCCGCGCGGCGGCCTGCATCGTTGCCGCCCCGGCATGACAGCCCGCACCATCGACCGCGACCGCGCCCGCGCCCGTTTGCTCCGGCAGATCGACGGCATGCAACTGGGTCAACGGCGCATTGTGGGCGCTGTCATAGCCGACCTCGGTCATTTCCGGCCATTCCTCGCGGAAATCCGGGCCAGTTCGGCGCAAACGGCGGCAAGCGCATCAAGGTCAAGCATTGTCATACACCACTTCAAGTGACTTCTTCAGAACCGCGTTCTTGCCGCGCATGTCGGCATCGGTGGCCGGGGTCAGGACAAAATCCTTGCCGGTGGTTTCCGCCGAAAACAGGTTCAGCAGACCATCCTGCGACAGCGGCGCCGGCCGCACCGGCGGGGCGATTGCCACCGCGTCGGCCAGCTCGGCAAACATCGGGCCCCATTGGCTTTCATAGCTGCCGACGATCTGGTAGTTCGCTGATTTCCGGCGCAGATCGTCGTCCTGCGGAATTGCCGCCAGTACCGGGATCCCGACCGAATGCGCAAAGGCCGCCGCTTCGCCGGTGCCATCATCCTTGTTGATCACCAGCCCGGCGATGCCGACATTGCCACCCAGCCTGCGGAAATACTCCACCGCCGAACAGACGTTGTTGGCGACATACAACGATTGCAGGTCGTTGGACGCGACCAGGATGACCTTCTGCGCCATGTCCCGCGCGATCGGCAGGCCAAAGCCGCCGCAGACCACGTCGCCGAGGAAATCCAGCAGCACATAGTCAAAGTCCCAATCATGGAACCCCAGCTTCTCTAGCAGTTCAAAACCGTGGATGATGCCGCGCCCGCCGCAACCCCGGCCCACTTCTGGCCCGCCCAGTTCCATCGCGAACACGCCGCCGCGCTTGAAACACACGTCGCCGATCTTCACCTCCTCGCCCGCCAGCTTCTTGCGGGTCGAGGTTTCGATGATCGTCGGGCAGGCTTTGCCGCCGAACAGCAGCGACGTGGTGTCGGATTTCGGATCGCAGCCGATCAGCAGCACGCGCTTGCCCATCTCGGCCATCATGTGGCTCAGGTTGGCCAGCGTGAACGACTTGCCGATCCCGCCCTTGCCATAGATCGCGATGATCTGGGTCTTTTTCGAGGGCTCGCCCTGCGGGATTTCCAGCGTCGGCTCCTCATGCGCCTCGGCGCGCAGCCGCGAGTCGAAATCCTTCAGGTTCGGGATATCCAGCGTCATGCGCGGCCACTCCAGTAGAGAATCATTTTCAGGCAGTCCGGGTCGGTGAATGCGGTCTGGTAGGCTTCGGGTGCCGCCGTGGCAGGGCGGGTGTGGGTGACCAGACCATCCAGGGAAAGTGCTCCGGATTCGACAAGCTGCCGGGTGGCGACCATGTCTTCCGGGGCCCATTCGGCTGCAATGCGCAACCGCGCCTCCTTCATGAAGGCCGGTGGAAAGGCGAAAGAGATCGGGGCGGTGTAGAACCCGGCCAGCACCACCTCGCCACCCTTGACGATCCGGCCGATCAGGCTGTTCAACAGGTCCGGCGCACCGGAAGCGTCATAGATCGCTCGGTAATCGCGGCGCGGGTCGGCCTCGGGTTGGATCACCTGATAGCCTTTGGCACCGGCATGGCGTTGTTCGTTGGTCTCCCAGACCACAGGCGGCGGCGCGCCGGCGGCGATCGTCAGCCGCGCCAGCAAACGCCCCAGCACGCCATGCCCGACGATCAGATCGGGCAGAGCCCGGTCAAACCCGGCCAGCGCATGCCGCGCTGTCGCAGCCAGCGCCAGCAACGCACCCTGTGCGCCAAAACCGGCATCTATCCGCGTGACCCGTGCCCCGGGTGTAACCAGTATCTGCGAAGCTGCGCCGAACAGCCCGCGCACCGGCCCGGCCTCGGTGGCCTCAAAGCAACTGGCACCCGGAACAAAGACATGATCGCCGACCTGCAGACCGGACTCCGCCCCCGCCTCGACCACCGCCCCGACCGCCTCGTATCCCGGCACCAGCGGATAGCCCATGCCCGGAAACGGTGGCATCGTGCCGGACCAGAACAGCTTTTCCGTACCGGTGGAAATCCCGGAATAGGCGATCTGCACCACCACATCCGCCGCCTTTGGCACCGTCAGCGACAGCCGCCCCAGCGCAAGGTCCTTCGGCCCGGACAGGATGACGGCATTGGTTTCCACGTTCACTCCCTGGATGTCCGCCGCGAGTCATCTTTCGGGACTCTGGCACGGCTCATCTTCTGAGTGTCATTTTAGACTTACATATTTACCTGTCAAATGAAATAGACACTTCGGCGATGAACTCTTTACGCCCGACCACGTTCCGCCATGACGACAGAGGTGACGAATGGCCGGAAACCTGTGCGTGTACGGATGTTTGCGAATCCTGCCGCCGCCAGCAGCGCGGCAATCTCGGCAGCCGACCGGGTCCGCCCGGTCTGCATCGCCAGCGTGTAAAGTGCGAAATAGACATCGGTCGTGCGATCAGGCCTGGTGCCGCCCGACATCGGCTCGGATATGATCAGCCGCCCGCCCGGCGGCAGGGCCGAATGCACCGCCGCCAGCAGCCGCGTCACCGTCGAATCATCATGGTCGTACAGCACCCGGACCAGACTGATCGCATCGGCCCCTGCGGGCAGCGGGTCATCGCGGAAACTGCCGGGATGCAGCGTGACCCGGCCGGAAAACCCGGCCAGCCGGTCGCCGGCCCCCTGCAGCACTGTTGGCAGGTCGAACAGGTCCAGCCGAAGCCTCGGGTACATCGCGCCCGCCGCCGCCACAAAGGCACCGGTGCCGCCGCCGACATCCAGCAGTCGCCGACAGCCCGTCAGGTCCACCATGCGCAGCGTATCCTCTGCCACCAGCGCCTGACTGTCGGCCATCAGATTGGAATAGGTCGCCGTCACTGCCGGATCGACCGCACCCGCCGCGCCAAAAACATAAGGCCAAAACCCTGCCAGCGCGGTCTGCCGGCCGCCGCGCAGCAAACCGACCGGATCTGCCAGATCGGCATAAAGCGCGCGGTGGTGCCGGATCATCGCCTCCAGCCCGGGTACACCCAGAAGCGAGGCCCCGCGCAGGGCCAGACCGAAGCGGCCATCCCGGTTGCGTTTCAACAAGCGCAGCCCCGCACCGGCCTGCAGCAGAACCAGCATCCGCTCGGGCGCGATGCCGCACGGGGCGCTGATCTCGCGCGCCGTGGCCGGGCCGTCCTGCAACCGGTGCAGCACGCGCAGTTCCACCAGCGCCAGCAGTACCTGCGTATTCACGAAGCCCGCGACCAGATCGAACAGCGCCGCGCCCTCGGCCCGCGCAATCCGCCGCAGCCCCGGCACCCGCGCCGCCCAGACCTGAAACCGCCGCGACGCCGCCAGCCGCAACAGCCAGCCGCGCGGCGACGCCTGTACCGCCGCGACCTGGGGCAGCACGGTCATCCTATCGCCGCGCTTGCGCCTGATGCAGCGCCGGGGCCACCGGCGTCATCCGCTCGGCGTAACGGCGCACCATGTCGGCCAGCATCGCCTCGCCCTTGCAGGACGGAATCGACGCGATCGCCCCGCCCAGAATATCCTTCAACCGCCGGATCGCGCCCTGTACCCCCAGCGCGTTGACCGCATTGGGGCGGCCATGCACGGCATCCTGCCCGGCCGGTTTGCCCAGCGTTTCGGAATCATAGAGCGCGTCGCGCAGATCGTCGGCCACCTGAAACGCCTCGCCCAGCCGGGCGCCCAGTTCTTCCCACTGCTCGGCATCCTGCCCGCCGGCCAGCGCCCCCATCTGCGTTGCCGCAATGAACAGTGCCCCGGTCTTGGCCCGGTGATAAGCGGAAAGGTTGACCTGCGCCTCGCTTTCCCAGCCCTGCCCGGCGCAAATGCCGTCCGGCATCCCGGTCCGCCGCGACAGCACCCGGATCATCTGCAACGCCCGGTGGGCGTCCTGATCCGCCGCCTCTGCCAGCACGTCAAACGCCAGCACGATCAGGCTGTCGCCGGTCAGCACCGCCAACGGCTCGGAAAAGGCGCGGTGCACGGTCGCTTTGCCGCGCCGTTGGTCGGCTGCGTCAAAACAGGGCAGATCGTCATGCACCAGACTGGCGCAGTGGATCAACTCCAGCGCCACCGCCGCCGCATCCGCCAGCGCCGGGCGGTCATCACCGCACGCCATCGCCACGCTCAGCAGGATCGTCGGTCTGATCCGCGCGCCCCCCGGTATCACCGCATAGTGCAGCGCCGAGGCCAGCCTGGCGGGCGCATCCTTGCCGCCCATTGCCCGTTGCAGTACCAAAGCCGTGGCCGCGTCCAGTCGTGCAGATATGGCCATCACGCCCTCCAACCCGGTCCCGACCGGTGCAACACGCCGCATATGTCACGTTCATCTGACACATATGTTGTAAATCATACTGGACAGTTTCGCCACACGAGTCAACAATCAGCCATGCGGAACGACGCTTCGGCACACAGGATCGTGGTGATAGGCGCAGGCATCGGCGGCCTGAGTGCCGCGATCCGGCTGGCCACCGCCGGCATGGCAGTAACGCTGGTCGAGGCGCAGCCGACACCGGGCGGCAAGATGCGAACCGTGCCAAGCGTGGCCGGGCCGGTGGATGCCGGCCCCACCGTCCTGACCCTGCGCGCGGTGTTCGACGATCTTTTTGCCGTTGCCGGCGAACGGCTGCAGGATCACCTGACCCTGATCCCGCAACCCATCCTCGCCCGGCACTGGTGGCCTGACGGCAGCCGGCTGGACCTGCATGCCGACCCGCAGGCCACCGCTGCCGCCATCGCCGCCTTTGCCGGCCCGCAGGCCGAGGCCGATTTTCACCGCTTCCACCGGCAGTCGACACAGCTTTACCGCGCCTTTGAGGCACCGATGATGCAGGCGGCGCGGCCGAATCTGGCCGGCATCGTGCTGAACACGCTCCGCACTCCGGCAATCTGGCCGGCGCTGCAACCGCGCCGCAGCCTTGCCCGCCATCTGGCCGCCTGCTTTTCCGACCCGCGCCTGCAACAGCTTTTCGGCCGTTACGCCACCTATGTCGGCGGTGCCCCCGACCTGTCGCCCGCTGTCCTGGCGCTGATCTGGCAGGCCGAGGCGCAGGGCGTCTGGGCGGTTCAGGGCGGCATGCACCAACTGGCCCGGGCGCTGGCCGATCTGGCTCAGCGGCTGGGCGTTACGCTGCGCTACGGCATTTCGGCGCTGAACATCCTGCGCAGGGACGGTCGGGCGGCAGAGGTGGTGCTGTCGGATGCGCGGTCGCTGAAATGCGATGCCGTCGTTTTCAACGGCGACCCCGCCGCGCTGCTGGCCGGGCTGCTGGGCAATGGCCCGCAGCAGGCGCTTGCACCGTCGACCGCGCAGCCGCGCAGTCTCTCGGCCTGGGTCTGGTCGTTTGCCGCCACCGCCGCGCCGCTCGATCTGATCCACCACAACGTGTTTTTCGCCGCCGACCCGGCGCGCGAGTTCGGCCCCATCGCCGCCCGCCGCATGCCGGACGAGGCCACACTGTACGTCTGCGCCCAGGACCGCGCCCTGTCAGCCCCGCCCCCGACTGGTCCCGAACGCTTCGAAATCATCATGAACGCCCCGCCCAAAACCACCCTATCATCGCAAGAGATCGCCGAATGCCGCACCAAGACCTTTCCGCAACTGGCCGGATTCGGCCTGAGCTTCGATCCGCCGCCGCCAGACCCGGCCCTGATGACACCACAGGGCTTTTCGACGCTGTTCCCGGGCTCGCAGGGGGCGATCTACGGGCGCAGCCCGCACGGAGCGCTGGCCAGTTTTCAACGGCCGGGCGCGCGGACCCGGCTGCCGGGCCTGTATCTGGCGGGCGGGGGGGCGCACCCGGGGGCGGGGGTGCCGATGGCAGCCCTGTCCGGCAAGCATGCGGCCGAGGCGATACTCAGCGACCTGACTTCCGCGTCACGGTCGGGCCGGACGGCTATGCCTGGTGGTATGTCGATGGCGTCTCGGCTGACGGGGCGCGCGCCGTCTCGGTGATCGGCTTCATCGGGTCGGTGTTTTCGCCGTGGTATGCGTGGTCAGGCCGGCGCGATCCCGCCAACCACTGCTGCATCAACGTGGTCACCTACGGCCCCGGCGGGCGGTTTGCGATGACAGACCGGGGCCGCGCCGCCCTGCGTCAAAGCCGCGATGCGCTGCAGGTCGGGCCAAGCCGCATGGCCTGGAAGAACGGCACCCTGGTGATCGACGTCAACGAAATCTCGTCGCTGCCGATCGTCAGCCGCCTGCAAGGCCAGATCCGGCTGACCCCGTCGGTGGTGACCGAGGTCGAGGCGCTGCTGACCCCCGATGCCCGCCACCTGTGGCGTCCCTTCGCCCCCTCTGCCCGGATCGAAGTGGACCTCACGCAGGGCCACAGCTGGACCGGCCACGGCTATTTCGACGCCAACTTCGGCACCGCGGCGCTGGAGGCTGACTTTCGCCGCTGGACCTGGGGCCGGTATCCGCGCGCCAACGGCGGCACCACCTGCTTTTACGATGGCATCCGGACGGACGGCTCGACGCTGGCGCTTGGTCTCGACGTTGCCGCCAACGGCACGGTGCGCGAAATCACCCCGCCACCGCTGACACCGCTTGGCCGCACCCTGTGGGCCATGCCGCGCGACACCCGCTGCGACGCCGGAGCACGCCCGCGCCAGACCATGGCGATGCTGGATGCGCCGTTCTACAGCCGCTCGCTGGTGCGCACCCGGATCGACGGCGAAACCGTGGTGGGCGTTCACGAGGCGCTGGACCTCGTCCGCTTCCGCTCGCCGTTGATAAAGGCTCTGCTGGCGGTGCGGGTACCGCGCCGGGCGGGCTGGCCCTGACCTCAGGTTGCGGCCTCCGGGTTCATCCGCATCGTGGTGAAATTCAGCGCCGAGGCGATGCTGACCCAGACCAGATAGGGCAGCAGCAGCAGCCCCGCGACCAGATCGACCCTGAAAAACGCCCAGGTCGTCGCCGCCACGGCCAGCCACAGGCACGCCATCACCACCATCGCTGCCCGCATCCGGTGCAGCCCGAAGAACACCGGGGTCCACAGCGTGTTCAGCGTGATCTGCAGCGCCCAGAACGCGATGGCCTGCCCATTGTCAGCCGCCCCCGCCACCCGCATCGCCGCCAGCGACATCAGCAGATACAGCACCGTCCAGGCCACCGGAAACACCCAGTTCGGCGGAGTCCAGTCCGGTTTTTTCAGGCCGTCGTACCATGCACCGGGTTTGATCAGCATCCCGGTCGTCGCTGCAGCGCCGCAGGCCGCCAGAAATGTCAGAAACAGGCCCCAGTCCATCGCGGTCGCTCCATTGATGACCCGCTACACCTACGTCAGGTGCCGGCTCGATCCAAGGTCCGACCGGCGCGATCTTTTGTCTCCAGCTGCGCCAAGGCGGCAAACAGCGCCTCTGACCGGCTGAACCGGGTCGGCTTGCGCGCGGCCGCCTCGACCAGAAACGCCACTTCGGGACGGGGCGGGGCATGCAGCACCGCCGATTTCGGCAGGACCGCAGACGCCGCCGAGCGCGCCAGCGACCAGCCCAGCCAGCCAAGCTTCTGCCGCCCTGTGGTCCGCGCCCTGCCGCTGATGCTGTCATAACCCAGCCGCGCCACCGCCCCGCCGATCCCGGCATAGACATGGCGCGCCGCGTAAATCCCCGGGCGGCAGGCCAGCGGCAGCACTGCAACCCCGGCCTCGGACCGGACATAAAACGCCTCGGCCTGAACCAGCAGCCGCCGGGTCAGCCGCTGCAGGCGCGGGTCGGGCGTCGGATCGTCCAGAAAATCCTCGGGCCGGATCGCTTCTTCCCGCAGCCACGCCAGCGGCAGATACAGCCGCCCGGCCCGGGCATCCTCGCCGACATCGCGGGCGATGTTCGACAGTTGCATCGCCGACCCCAGGTCGCAGGCGCGCGCCACCACATCCGGGTCGCGTTCGCCCATCAGCACCGTCATCATGGCACCCACCGTGCCGGCGACGCGGGCGGCATAGCCGTGCAGGTCCTCCAGGGTCTCGTAGCGGCGGCCTTCGCGGTCCCAGGCGAAGCCATCCAGCAGCGCCTCGGGCAATGCGCGGGGGATGCTGTGCTGTGCGATCACGGCGGCAAAGGCACGGTCGGCGGCGATCGGCAGCGGCCGCCCGGCATAGGCGCGGGCCAGGCGTTCATGCAGCCGCGGCAGGGTATCGGCCCGGGTTTCCAGGTCCAC
>JANNRR010000053.1:0-3355 GCA_031401675.1 Paracoccaceae bacterium | reverse complement strand
TGGCTCTGGGCGGCGCCCTTGGCGCGATCGCGGTCTGCACCAAGCACGAGATCGTCCTGGCCATCGTGGGCGGCCTCTTTGTGGTCGAGGCGCTGTCGGTCATCATCCAGGTGCTTTACTACAAGCGCACCGGCAGGCGGGTGTTCCTGATGGCGCCCATCCACCACCACTTTGAAAAGAAAGGCTGGGCCGAACCGCAGATCGTGATCCGGTTCTGGATCATCTCGCTGATCCTGGCGCTGATCGGCCTCGCCACGCTGAAGCTGCGGTAGCGGCGGGTGGCTCTGCCACTTCCCGGCGGGCGAAGCGGGGGGGGCACCGGCAACATGCTTTCAACCCGCTTGCCGCAAGGTGCCCTGCCGTGTCAGGATCACTTCGCAAGCGGAGGCGGCAATGGCAAGAAAACACCCCGGGCAGTCGATCCTCGAAAATGCCTATGAACTCGAATCGCCTGCCGACAATGTCGCCTATTACCGCGCGTTTGCACCCACCTATGATACGGATTTCGCGGCGGAACTCGGTTGGTTCTATCCGCAGGCGATTGCCGAAATCTATCACCGCGCCGCAGTGCCGGCCGATCTGCCGATTGCCGATATCGGCTGCGGCACCGGCTTTGTCGCGGCAAAGCTGGGCCTTGCGGCACGGGATATCGACGGCATGGACATTTCCCCGGAAATGCTGGAAATCGCCCGACAAAAGATTCTGTACCGCGCCCTGCATCAGGTCGACCTGACCGGCCCGCTCGGCCAGTTCGCAGGCCACTACGGCGCTGTGCTCAGCGCCGGAACCTTCACCCACGGCCATCTCGGCCCCGGCCCGCTGCGCGCCCTGCTGGAAATCGCCCGCCCCGGCGCGCTGTTCGTGATCGGCGTCAACGAGGTCCATTATGAAAAGCAGCGGTTTGGAGAGGCGCTCGACGCCATGCGCGATACCGGGCAGATCACCGGTCTGCGGCTGGATCCGATAAAGATGTATTCAAAGGCCGGGCACGACCACTCCGATGATGGTGCTTTCGTGCTGCAATACCGCAAGTGCCCGCCCGCGTCGGCAGCGCCGTGAGTTCCGCCCCGGCCTGAATCCGCTTCGATTGCGACGTTCACCCCCGGTCCATGCCGCTTTCCAGCGACCCGCGCCGGACGTCCGGCCATGTCGCCCCCGGGATGCGCCCACCTGATGCGCCTGCGCCCGGCCGAGGGTCCGCCGCATGCCCCCGGCTTCCCGATCAACGCGCCGCAGCGCCCCTACAGGAACTGGCCGAACCCCAGCACCCGGGTGACGGTCGGCGGGTTCAGCGGGCTGGTATGATCGCGCCCCTTGACCCAGCCCACCGGAGCATTTTTTGGGCGCATGTAGGTGAATATGCCGTGGGTCTGCCAGTGCATCTGCCACTGCCCGCCGTTAAAGACCCCGCACACCGTGGTTGCGCCGAAGAAATCCACCTGGGTCCGGTTCTGCCCCTGCTTGCGCATCACCTCGTGCACCACGCAGTTGTTGTAGGTGTTGCGGCCCAGGGTCGCCACGCCCTGCAGGTTCAGATTGTGCGGCGCCCCGGTGTAGTAGGCCCGGGCGTTGGTGTACATCAGATCAAGCGCGGTCAGCAGCGGTCCGGTTTCGATGTTCTGATGCAGCGGGTTGTTGCCGCCCCCCATCGCCAGCGAATTGGCGTGGTACATGATCACCTCGTTGGTGCCGACGATCCTGTCCACGTAGATGCGGCAGCCCGACAGGTTCGCCGTCACGACATTCGGGGCTCCGGCCACCGGCAGCCGCACCGAATAGATGAAGTTCTGGGCATAGGGCAGGTACACCGTGTCACCCGCCACCGCCGGGGTAAAGGTCACCGGGCAGGGATTGCCGACCCCGATGTTCGGCGTCACCCGGTAAAGCGCAGGATCAACCACATAGTGCGCCCCGATCAACGCGGTATGGGCGGCCAGCGGATAGGGTGTTCCGATCTGATAGGCGGCAGCGCCAAAGGTCGCAATGTTGATGGCCATGATCCGGTTGCTCCAAAATGTGGTCACGTTGGGATTGGCGCGAGCCTACTATGAAACACCGGCATCGGGGGGAATTTTCTCGGACATGGCGAGCGACAGGCCGGTGCGCATCGTCCGGCGGTTCATCGCCTTGCCGGTCCCGTCGCGTTTTGCGCGACCCGCAATTTAGGCCCGGGCGCATCACATCGAACGGCGGCGAGGGTGGCGAGGGTGGCGAGGGTGGCGGATACGCCATGCCGGTTCATCATGCTCTACCGGACCTCTCGCGCCGCCCCTGAAGCCGGAAATGCTTAAGATATCCTGAACGAAATTCTCAAAACCTATCCAAATCAACGCCTTGCTAAATTGTCCAGATCTGGACACGCTGCCAAAGCCCCCCCTTGCCCCCCCTCCCTGCGCCCGCCATTCTGCCGCAACCTTCAGAAGGCCCCGCCGATGATTCCCGTCCAAGGCTACTCCGGCCGCAAAGTCGCCGTCCTCGGCCTCGGCCGCTCCGGCCTTGCCACCGCCCGGGCGCTGCTTGCCGGCGGCGCCGAGCCGCTCCTCTGGGACGACAGCCCCGAGGCCCGCGCCAAGGCCGAAGCCGACGGCTTCACCCTCACCGACCTGACCAAAGCCACCGCGCTCGACAGCGTCGCCGCCCTGATCACCTCGCCCGGCATCCCGCACCTCTACCCCGCCCCGCACAGACTGATCGCCCGGGCCTGGGCGGCGGG
Organism: Paracoccaceae bacterium; assembly: GCA_031401675.1. GTDB lineage: Bacteria > Pseudomonadota > Alphaproteobacteria > Rhodobacterales > Rhodobacteraceae > JANNRR01. Next base: position 642 of record JANNRR010000053.1, on the reverse strand, counting down.
GGTGCCGGTCGACAACGACATCGGCCTGTTCTTCCGTTCGTGGGCCACCGCCGACTGGGACAGCTTCGAGCAGTCCCCGCGCGTGGTCGCCGTCACAGGCTCGAACGGCAAGTCGACCACCACGGCGCTGATCCATCACATTCTGCAGGTCGCCGGTCGCCCCACCCAGATCGCCGGCAACATCGGTCGCGGCGTGCTCGACATCGACCCGCCGCAGGACGGCGAAGTCGTGGTGCTGGAACTGTCATCCTACCAGACCGACCTCGCCCGCGCCCTGACCCCGGATGTGGCGGTCTTCACCAACCTCACACCCGATCACCTGGACCGGCATGGCGGAATGGGGGGATATTTCGCTGCGAAATCAAGATTGTTCACCCTGGGTGGCCCCGACCGGGCGATCATCGGGGTCGATGAGGTGGAGGGGCGCTTTCTTGCCGGACACCTGGCGCAAGGCACGGCGGATGACCGGGTGATCCGGGTGTCTTCGGGGCAGAAGCTGGAGGGCTTCGGCTGGTCGGTCTTTGCGCGGAAAGGGTTCCTTGCGGAATGGCGGAAGGGGCGGCAGGTTGCATCGATAGACCTGAGGGAAATCAAGGGTTTGCCCGGAGCGCACAACCACCAGAACGCCTGCGCGGCCTATGC
>JANNRR010000052.1:0-10499 GCA_031401675.1 Paracoccaceae bacterium | reverse complement strand
GGTCCAGCATCGACCGCACTGCCGACTCCAGCCGCCGACGATCCAGCGCGGTGAAATCCCGGTCCAGCCTGATTTCCAGCCGGCCATTGGCGGCGGCGCATTTGGCCGCCCCCATGCGAGAGACGATCTGAAACGTCGTCTTGGCCCGGTCCTCGGCCGGCAGCTTCTGCGACCGCCCCGGCCGCGCCGCCGAAGCCATGTCTTCGCCGTCGCCCACGATCCCGACGGCACGGCGCAGCACCTCCAGCTCTTCGTTGACCGACCGGTTGTCCAGCGCTGCAAGCTGGCCCCTCAGCAGTGTCACCAGACCCGTACGCTCCTCCAGTTCGGTCGACAGCCGCAGGCCAAGAGCGCGCGGGATGTAGGGGTAGAATTTCAGCTCGTCGCCCAGCACGTCCATCAGGTGGATGAAGCCCCGGATGTAGCTGCGTTTCTGATAACCCGCCGAGCGGAACAGCTTGGCCACCGCCCGGTCAGGGTCGTGTTCGCTGGTGGCCGGGTCGCGGGCAAAGTTGAGCGCCATCATCGCCATTTCGGCAAAGGAAATGTCTTTGCGCACCAGATTCTCGTCCACCATCCGGCGGTACAGCATGTCCATGGTTTCGCCGCGTGGCATGATCCCGGAGGGGATCGCGCCCCAGCGGTCGGCGTCGCCGGTTTCCGCCAAGAGCGCACGGTAGGCCGACACCCGGCGGTAGCCCTGGATCAGCTCGTACTTGCCATCCGACCGCACTTCGAGCCGGACCGGGTTCGAAAGGCCGACATCGCGGATCGACTCGATCAGCTCGGTCAGTTCCATATCGTCGCCCTTGGCGCGGTCGCGGGTCAGCTTGTAGGTTTCGATCGCCTCCAGCGGCACCAGGTCAAGGATCAGCCCAAGCCGTTTCAGCCGGACATGCTCGGTCGCCAGCGAATCGTTTTCGGCCCTGATCTCGGCCTCAATCTTCTGCCGTTCGCGCAGGCTGTCGGCGTTCTCGGCTATGGCGGTGGCCATCGGACCACGACGGGGCAGGGCGGCCGAAACTTTCCCCGCGGGGAAGGTTTCACCCTCGGGCAGGTCAATATCAAAGGTCATGCGCTTCTTTGTCACAGCTTGTCCTCCACCTGATCCCATGCCTTCAGAAAGCAGTCCTTGAACTCGTCATAGCTCCGGTCAAACGTGGCCCGTGCCCGCCGCCAGGTTTCCCGCGTCATGTTGCGGTAGTCAATCTCGTACACCGACGACAGAAACCGGCCCGACTGTTCGACCGCCCGGGTCATTTCGACCGGATGCTCGGTCACCAATTCGCCAAAAACCTTGCGAAATGCCTCCAACATCGCGCGGTGCAGGTCGTTGCCGGGCTCGTAACGGGTCATCAGGAAGCGCACTTCCAGAAAGGCTTTCGGCAGCCGGATCTTCCCCGCGGGGAAGGTTCCGTCGAATCCCCGCGACAGATCGCCCAGGGCTTCGGCCAGCTGACCGATGAAGGAGGTCGTGCTGTCATACTCCCAATAGCCGGGGCCGGAAGGGATATAGAGCACGTCGGCGGCAAACACCGCATTCATCGACTGATAGCCGATGGCCGGCGGACAATCGAAGATGATCAGGTCGTAGGCATCGTCGGGCAGGGCATCGAGATAGCGCGACACGGCGGCAAAGAACGACCAGTCGGGATTCATGTGGCGGTACTGGGCCGAGGCAAACTCGACAAAGGCGGCGTTGGCGCAAGACGGCACGATGTCGATGGTCGGCCAGGCGGTCGGCTTGATGAAGTCCGACGCGCGCAGCACATCCAGCCCCATGTCGCGGATGCTGGCGGGAATGCGGCGTTGCGGCACCGCCGTGCCGCTTTCGGCAGCGCGCGGGGCGGCGTTCATCCGGTCGGTCTCCAGCATCAGGTCACGGGCCATGATGCCCCAGACCGTCAGTTCCTCCGACACGTCGAACAGCCCCATCGAATGCGTCAGCGTGGCCTGCGGGTCAAAATCGACGCTGAGCACCCGGTAGCCGTCAAGGGCTGCGGCATGGGCCATGTGCAGGGCCACGGTGGATTTGCCCGCGCCGCCCTTGAAGTTGGCGATGGCTACCCGGATCGCGCGCTTGCCTGCCGGTCGGCGCGGCATCAGCGAGTGGCGGTTGATCTTCATCCGGCGGCGCAGTTCGTTGATCTCGGTCAGCGAGAACCAGCGCTGCCGCCCGTCTTCTTCGACTTCCCCGCCGGGAAGGTCAGGCTCGGCAGCAAGCCGGCCGCGAAAGGTCGACTGATTGATCTTGAAGATCAGTTCCGCCACCTCCCAGCTGGAAAAGCGGCGCAGGGTCTTTTCATGCTCGGGCGAAAAGGTCTGCCGCCGGATCCAGCCCTGCATCTTCAACGACTGCGCCTGCAGGGCGGCCAGGTCTTCGTGATTGTACATCGGGGCTCCGGGAACTCTCAGGACGTAGATATTCGCTGATCCGGAAAATACGCCGGATTTGCAAGAACCGCAAAGGCCAAGTTAAGATGGCGGCAAAATCGCTTTCCGGCCGGAAATCATGGCGGTTCCGCTGCGAATCGGTCGGCAGCTTCAAGGGATCGCCGATGGCGGGCACGGCCAGGCGAGGGCGGGGATTGCACTGGTGGTTGGGGTGACTCTTCCGCCAAATCGCTACGGGTTGAGGTGACATTTCTGCTGTATAGGGTGACACTCAAGCTGTCCCCCTATACCATTTGAACCAATTTCATTGATGGAATTTGAAACGAAGCGGCGACCCCGATGCAGCTTGTTGGCAGCAACCGCTTGACAGATGCGCGATTGCGGACGCTAATACGGACAGATCGGGGATTAGCGTTGCAAAGGGCAACCGTTCCCCGGCAAGAGACCGCGAAGGTCCGGACAGGGCAAGGGACCGGGATCCCGGATGAGGACAGGGGCATGCTGATCAACAAGGCCGTCGGGCGGCACGGGTCGACGCGAAAGTATGATGTGCTGAGCGTGCTTGGCGCGCACGGCTTGGCGGGCGGCAAGACCGGGCAGCGTTTGGCGCTGCGGCTGATCTGTCTGATCACTGCGCGCTACAACTGGCAGACGGACCAGCTATCGGTCGGGCAGGCCGAGATTGCGAGGCTGTGGTCGGTTGACGTGCGGACCGTCAAACGCGAGATGGCGGAACTGCGGGGCAGGGGGTGGCTGGTCGAAAAGCGGGCGGCGGCGCGTGGGCGGGTGACCCGCTATGGTCTGGGTCTGGCCCGGATCATGGCCGACACCAGGGCCGACTGGCCAAACGTCGGCATCGATCTGATCGCGCGGCTGGAAGGCGAGGGGGCGGCAGACGCGGAACAGACGACCAATGTCGTGCCGTTTCCAACTGCCGGCGCGGCGCCGGACCACGACACCCTTTGGGGCCACACCAAGGCGCGGCTGCGCGAGGAAGGCCCCACGGTCTATGCCGCCTGGATTGCCGGTCTGGAATGGGCAGACCACGCTGACGGCACGGTCGATCTGCGCGCCCCGTCGTCGTTCCACGCCAGCTACGTGTCCACGCATCTGGCGGCCGACATCCTGCGCGCCCTGCGCCGGTTCGACCCGGCCATAGCCCTGTTGCGCGTCAGGTGAGGCCACAGCCCCAGGTCAGCGGTAAAAGGCAGGCTCTGCCCGCCGGCGAAACAGCCGCCAGCCGCGCTTTTGCCGGGGCTGCGAGCTGCGAGTGACCAGCATCAGCATCGACGGTGTCACGATCAACGTCAGGACGGTGGCGAAGGCCAGACCGTAGACGATGGCGCCGGACAGCGAAATCCACCATTGCGTCGACGGTGCGCCGATGGTGGTTTCGTGGTTCATCAGCTCCAGATTCAGGCCAAAGGCTATCGGCAGCACCCCGAAAATCGCGGTCAGCGCAGTCAGCACCACGGGGCGCGCCCGCTCGCGGCAGGTCTCAAGGATCGCCTCGATCTTGTCCATGCCCTCACTGCGCAACTGGTCGTAAGTGGCGATCAGCACGATGTTGTTGTTGACCACCACCCCGGCCAGCGCAATGACGCCGATCCCGCTCATCACCACGCCGAACGGCTGCCCCATGATCATCAGGCCAAGGAAAACCCCGATTGTCGACATGACGACAGCCGACAGCACCAGCGCGACCGAGGTGAACTTGTTGAACTGCGCCAGAAGCACCACAAAGATCAGAAAGATCGCGGCCCCGAACGCCTTGGCCAGAAAGGCCCCGGCCGCCGCTTGTTCCTCGTCTTCGCCGGCCATGGTCCAGCGTAGCCCGCCAACGGCGAAGCCCTCGGTCTTGAACTCCTCGGTCAGCATGACCGCCACCGCGTCGCGGACCGGCTGCGCCTGCACGCCTTCGCGGATGCCGGCCTGAACCGTGACGGTCCGGGCGGAATCGATCCGGGTCAGCGTGCCGGTGGTCGGGGCCGCGATCCGGGTGACGAAGTTGGAGATCGGCACCGGACCCTGATCGGTTTCGATCCGCAGCTGATCCAGCGCCGAGATTGTGCGCTGATCGACCGGCAGACGCAGCACGATATCGACCGCATCATCCGATCCGGCGGGCCGAAAATCCGACAGCTTCAAGCCGGTGGTGACCAGTTGCACCACGGCCCCGACCGCCCCGGGCGATGCGCCGTAGCGGGCAGCCTCGCCCCGGTCGACCCGCAGTTCCCAGTCGATGCCGGGCAGGGGCAGGCCGTTGGCTATGTCGATCACGTCGGGAATCTGGGTCAATTGTTCGGCGATGCGCCGGGCGGCGTCGTTCAGCCCGACCGGATCTTCGGCCGACAGCCGGATCTGGATGGCCTTGCCGGTCGGCGGTCCGGCGGCGGGCACCGACACTTCGATATCGACACCGGGAATGCCCTGCATCGCGACGCGAAGGTCGGCAAGGATGGCATTGGCATTCTTGCGCTCGCGCCAGTCGACGAATTCGTACTGGATGGTGCCGACCACATCGGCAGGCGCTTCGTTGCCGGCACCGCCGCCGCTGCCGACCCTTGTATAGACCGTCTTCAACCCCGGCCAGCCCAGAATCCGCGCTTCGGCCTGACGCACCAGCGCGTCCTTTTCCAGGATCGACAGATTGCCGCGCGCCTTGACGTACAGCAGGCCGTAGTCGGGCTCGACGTCGGGAAAAAATTCCACGCCCTTGCCGATCTGCGAATAGGTGTAGGGCACCGCAACCAGTGTGCTGACCGCAAGCAACAAGACGATGACCGGATGCCGGATCGCCTTGCCCACCACCCACATGTACATTCCGTCCTTGTGCTGCGGCGGGGTCTTGAACGGCCGGGCGATGATGGCCCCCAGCGTGGGCACAAAGATCAGGGCATAGACCATCGAGGCCGACAGCGTGGCGATCAGGGTGATCGGCATGTATTTCATGAATTCGCCGACGATGCCCGGCCAGAACAGCAAGGGTGAGAATGCGGCAATCCGGGTCAGGGTCGAGGCGATGACCGGCCCGGCCATCTTGTGCGACGCCAGCGCGAAGGCCTGACGTTTCTCCATGCCCTCGCCCATCCGGCGTTCGGCGAATTCGGTGACGATGATGGCATCGTCGACCAGCATGCCCACGGCAAGGATCAGACTGAACAGCACCACAAGGTTGACGGTCAGCCCGGCCAGTTGCAGCCCCAGAATGCCCATCAGGAAGGAGGCCGGAATGGCAAGGCCGATCAGGATCGAGGACCGCACCGACAGGGAATAGAGAATGACAATGAACACCAGCACCACGGCAGTCAGAACCGAGTTCTGCAGATCGCTGAGCAGCTGGCGGATGGTGGTCGATTTGTCCTGGCTGAACGACACCACGACACCTTCGGGCATCTGCTCTTTCAGTGTCTCGGTCACCAGTTTCACCTGATCGACGGTTTCGATCAGGTTCGCGCCGATGCGCTTTGACACCTCGATGGCCACAGCCCCCTTGCCGTCCAGCCGGGTGACGGACTCCGGGTCCTTCATGGTCGGGCGAATCTCGGCCAGATCCCTGACGCGGACGATGGCGTTGCCGTTGGCGACGACCGGAAGATCGGCGAGGTCCTGCACGGTTTCGATCAGCGACGGCACCTTGATGGCATAGCGGCCCTCGCTGCCTTCCATCGAGCCGGCGGCGATCAGGCGGTTGTTGGCGTTGAATCCGGCAATCATCGTATCGGGGCGCAAGCCGTAGGATGACAGTTTGGCCGGGTCGATGATCACCTCGACCAGATCATCGCGGACACCTTGCAGGGCGGCATCGAGGACGCCGGGAATATCCTCGATCCGGTCGCGCAGTTCGCGGGCGGTGGCGGCCAGCAGGCGTTCGGGGACGTCGCCGGACAGGGTCACGACCAGAACCGGAAACTCCGAAATATTGACCTCGTTCACCGTCGGCTCGTCCGCCTCGGCCGGCAGATCGCGGCGGGCGTCGTCGACCTTGTTGCGCACGTCGGACAGCGCCTTGTCCAGATCGGCGCCGGCCTGAAACTCGATCACCACGTTGCCGCCGCCCTGATAGGCGCTGGCGGTCATCTGCTTGATGCCCTGGATCGATTTCAGCGCGGTTTCCATCGGGCGCAGCAGGAGCCGCTCGCTGTCCTCGGGCGAAATGCCTTCGTAGCCCATGCTGACATAGATGATGGGGATCTGGATGTCGGGTTCGGCCTCTTTCGGGATCGAGATATAGGCGAGTGTGCCCGACAGCATCAGGAACAGCATCACCGAGATGGTCAGCCGCGCGTTGCGGATCGCCAGCTCGACCAGGTTCATTTCAGGGCACCGGCGGCGTCCGCCAGCGAAAGTTCCGACACATTGACCGCATCGCCGTCGCGGACCAGGTCCTGACCGGCGACGATGATCCGCACGTCGTCGGGAACGCCGGCGACGACCATGCCCTGATTGGTGTCGTCGATGATGCTGACCGGGACAAAGCGGGCCAGATTGTCGCTGCCGACCACGCGCAGGCCGATCAGCCCGTCGGCCGACATGGTCAGGACCGACCGTGGCACCGTCACCGACGGTTGCGGGGCGGCGAACAGGCGCACTTCGGCGGTCATGCCCGACGGGATCATCCGGTCGGCGTTCGGCAGCGCCACCTCGACGACAAAGGTCCGGGTCACGGCGGATGCCTGTTTGGCGACATGGCGGATGGTGCCCGGCATCTCGGTGCCGTTGACCAGGCGGACCTTGGCAGCCGAGCCGACGGCCACATGCGCCACGTCAAGCTCGCTGACCTCGGCCTTGACCACGATCGGGTCCAGCGACAGGATGGTGGCGATAGGGGCGCCGGCCTGCACCCATTCGCCAAGCTCGACCGCGACGGAATCAACGGTGCCATCGAACGGCGCCTTCAGCAGCAGCCGGTCGGCGGCGGCCTCGGCCTGCGACAGGGCGGCTTCGGCGGCCGACTTGTCGGCGCGGCGCGACGTCAGTTCCAGTTCCGGCAGGCTGCCGCGGGAAAACAGGGCCTGACCAACCTCCAGCTTTTCCCTTGCCTGGGCAAGCGACGCTTTAGCCGTCATCACCCCAGCCTCGACCTCGGCACCTTCAAGGCGCACGACCAGGGCGTCGGCGGCGATGTCCTTGCCCTGCTCCACGCCAAGCTCCTGCACGATGCCGTCGGCACGGGCCGCCAGAACCGCCAGCTTGTCGGCCTCGGTCGCGCCGGATATCCGGATTTCGCGGGCATATGGCGCAAAGACCGGCGTGACAACGGCGACAGTGCGCAGCGCGGCGGGTTCGGCCTGAACCGGCTGGGCAGGGGGTTCGGCAGCGCTGGCCTCTTCACTGCCCACGGCGGCAAATTCGCCGGTTGCGACCCAGGCTGTGGCCGCGACCAGAACGATGACAGCCGTAATCCGATGGGCCGAAAAGAACGAAGACATGAAAATTGACCTTGGATTGGTTCTGACAGTGCATAGGGCAAGCCAAACCGGGCATGAACGGGGCAGAACCCGGACCGGCTGATGGTTAGATTTGTATCTTTGACCGAAAGGTCAATGATCAGCAGCACGGATTCGCGGCATTTCGACGACGAAGACCGGATAAACGGCGCTTTGCTGCCGTGCAAGGCACTCTGGCGACGCAAATGCCCGTCAGGCGGGCCGGTACTGCACACTCGGCCGCCTGTCCTATTTGAAGCCGGACAGGCTGATCCCGCGCACAAAGTGGCGTTGCGCAAAGAAGAACGCCAGGATGATCGGCGCAACCGAGATCAGCGAGGCCGCCATCATCAGCGTCCACTGTCCGCCGTACTGGGTCTGAAACAACGCCAACCCGACGGTCAGCGTGGTCTTTTCCAGATCGGACGGCAGGTAGATCAGCGCCGAAAACAGGTCGTTCCACGAAAACAGGAAGGCAAAGACCGCAAACGCCGCCAGTGCCGGTTTCGACAGCGGCAGATAGATGGTGAAGAAAATCCGGCTGAGCGAGGCGCCGTCGATCCGCGCCGCTTCGGCCAGTTCGATCGGGATCGTCTGAAAATACTGCCGCATCAGAAAGGTACCGAAGGCACCGCCCAGAAACGCCGGCGCATACAGCGGCGCCTGGGTGCCGTAAAGCCCAAGGGTCTTGAAGATGATGAATTGCGGGATCGCCGTGATCTGCCCCGGCACCATCAGCGTCAGCAACAGGACGACGAACAGGACGTTGCGGCCCGGAAACCGGACCACGGCAAAGATGAAGGCTGCCATCGAACAGGTCAGCAGTTGCCCGGCGACCGAGATTGCCGATATCTTCAGGCTGTTCCAGATCAGCAGGTGAAACGGCATGATCTCGAACAATCTCGGATAGTTGGCGAGTGTCGGGGTCCGCGGGATCAGGCGCATGTCGAATTGTTCGGCCATCGGTTTCAGGCTGGTCGAGATCATCCAGACAAACGGCCCGATCATCGCCATCGCCCCAAGGGTCAGGGTGGCAAAGGCCAGCCAGTTGCCAAGCTGCGCCCGGTTCATCCCTGTTCACCCCAGCGTTTCTGCAGCCGGAAATAGATCAGGGTCATGGCAAAGATGATGCCGGTCAGCACCACCGCCTGTGCCGCCGCATCGCCCATGCGAAAGAACCGGAAGCCGGTGCGGTAGATCGAGAATACCAGTGTCGGCATGGTCGAATTGCCGTTGCCGATCCGGGTCAGGATGTAGATGTAGTCGAACGCCTGAAACGCATTGATCGTGGTCAGCACTGACTGAAAGAAGATCGACGGGGCTAGGGCGGGCAGGGTGATGAACCGCAACCGCTGCCAGCGGCTGGCACCGTCCAGCCGTGCAACCTCGTAGTGATCGGCGGGGATCGCCTGCAGCCCGGCCAGAAACACGATCATGCCGCCGCCGATCGCCCCCCAGACATTGACGATCACGATGGAGTAGAGCGCGACGCCGGGGCCAAGCCAGGACACCGGATCGCCGCCGACACTGCGGATCATGGCGTTCAGAACACCGTTGTCCTGCGCGTAGATCCACGTCCACAGCAGGCCGACTGCCGTGGGCGACGATACCGTTGGCAGGAAGTAGGCCACACGGAACAGCCCGACACCCGGAACCCGGCGGTTCAACCCCATGGCCACGGCCATCGACAACACCACGGTCAGGGGGACGTAAAGCGCCGAAAACGCCAGCGTATTGCGCAGCGCCTTGATGAACAGCCGGTCGTCGGGCAGGTCTGCGTAGTTGCTGACCCCGGCCGGCTCGATCGGGGTCAGCAGGTCCCATTCGGTGAAGCTGAGGCCGATGGTGGCAAAGACCGACCCGAAGGTGCCAAAGGCAAGCCCGATCAGCGTGGGTGCCAGAAAGGCCAATACCCACCACCGTTCGGGTCCAAGGGGCCGCAGATTGCCCAAGCTAGCGGTTGCGGGCCAGCGCGTCGTCACCGTCGGCCACCGCCGCCGCCAGGCCGTCGGCAAGGCTCATTTCACCGGCCCAGACCGCATGCAGCGCGTCGCCGACCGCAGCCGACCATTCCTCGTAGCCTTTGAACACCGGTTTGATGTGGGCATAGTCCAATGCCCGGACGTACAGCGCATGGTCGATCGGCGTGGCCTGTTGCAGATAGGCCGGGGCTTCGGCGATGGATTTGCGCACCGGGATCGCCAGACCGATCCGGGCCAGTTCGCTTTGTCCGGCATCGGAAAAGGCGTATTTGACGAACGCCCATGCCGCATCCGGGTTCGGGCTGTCCTTGGCGATGACGAAGCCTGCCGATTTGACGCCGGTCGCGCGGCCGGCCGGACCTGACGGCATCGGCGCAATGTCCCATTTGAAGGTGACCTGCGAATACTCCGGCACCGACCAGTGGCCCGAAACCCCCATGGCCGCGACACCCGACAGGAAGCCGTCCCAGCCATATTGCGCCAGCTGCTGCTCGGTCGGCATCGATTTGTCGGTCAGCCACATGTCGTGCAACAGCTGGAATGCCGCCGCCGCCTCGGGCGAGCCGATCAGGGTCTTGCCCTCGGCGGCGTTGACCACATCGCCACCGTAGGCCCAGACCAGCGCGCCCCAGAACGGCTCCATATCATAGCCGCCATCCCAGAAACCCCATTGGTCGGTGGTGCCGTCGCCGTC
>JANNRR010000051.1:0-11535 GCA_031401675.1 Paracoccaceae bacterium | reverse complement strand
GGGTGCTGCTGGCCAGGCCATAGGCGACCAGCGCCACGAATACCGTGATGCCGATCCCCTAGACCAGCGTGCGCAGCACTTGGCCATAAAGCGCGTCGGCCACCACCTGCCAGAACAGATACAGCCCCACCCCGATCACGAGGAGGAGCCAGTAGGGAAAATCCTTGTCCTGTCCGGGGTTTGGCTGCATCGCAAGGGCCCCGCCGCAACGGCAGGGCCATCGCCTTACTGGTTGATCTTGTAGTCGAGGAACCACTTCTTGTTCAGCGCCTCGATGCTGCCATCCGCCTTCAGCGCCGCAATCGCTGCGTTCATCGGCGCGACCAGATCCGAGCCCTTTGGAAAGATGAAGCCGAAATCCTCGGTGCCAAGCGGGCTGCCCACGATCTTCAGCTTGCCCTCGGACGCATCGACATAGCCCTGACCGGCGGTGCCATCGGTCAGCACCAGATCGACATCGCCGGCCCGCAGCGCCTCGACCGTCGCGCCAAAGGTCTCAAAGAGCTTGATGCGCGGGTTGGCCTCGTCGCCGTCCAGCACCTCGTACACGCTCACATAGAACGGCGTGGTGCCGGGCTGGGCCGCGATCAGCAGCTCGGCATCGGCCCCGAAACTCGCGGCATCGGCAAACCGATCCTCATCGCCGCGCACCATCATCACCATCTGGCTGGTCATGTAGCTGTCGGAAAAATCCACCTTTTCCTTGCGGTCGTCGCGGATGGTGATCCCGGTCATCCCCAGATCGAACTGCCCCTCCGACACTGCCGGGATCATCGCGTCCCAACTGGTATTCTCGTACTTCACCGTGATGTTCAGCCGCGTGGCGATCTCGGCCATCGCGTCATATTCCCAGCCGATGGCGTTGCCGCTGGCGGCCTCCACGAACTGCAACGGCGGATAGGCGTTTTCGGTCACCACCACCACCTCACGCCCGCCCAAATCGGGCAGCGCCTGAGCGGCGGCAAACGGGGCGGAAACGGCAAGGGCAAGGCCCGAAACCAGGCCATAAACCAGGCCGGGTACAATGGCAGCTATCTTCATTCTGTGAACTCCCTGTCACGAAGCGGATACCCGACTATGGCCGACGGACCCCGGCCGGGGCAAGGGGGGGCGCGTGACTGCGTGCCCGCGCGCATTTTCGTAGCAAGTAGCCACTTCTGTGCAAACCAGCCCGCACTCCCCTGAAATAATGCAGAGTTAACCGTGCCCAACCCACCTGCTAGCCTGCCGCATCGTCCCTCGGAAGGATTTGCCCCGATGTCCACCTCTCCCACTGCCGACCTGCCAGTCAAGAAGATTGCCCTCTGGGTCCTGCGTGTCCTCTTGGCCGCCGCTTTCCTCGCCGCCGCCTACATGAAGCTGACCGGCAATCCGATGATGGTCGCCGAGTTTGAAACCGTCGGCCTCGGCCAATGGTTCCGCTATGTCACCGGCCTGCTGGAACTCGCCGGCGGCATCGCGATCCTGATCCCGGCCACCAGCATTCTGGGTGCCGCCCTGCTGCTCTGCATCGACATCGGTGCCTTTGTCGCCCAGATTGCCGTGATCCATCAGGACTGGATTCACTGCATTGTCATCGGCGCGCTGCTTGCCCTGACGATCTGGCTGCAAACCGGCAGCCGCGCCCGTTAGGCGAACTCAAAGCGTCTGCTCGCCGGCACCACCTACCCCGCAACTCCCAGCCGTGCATGCCACACCGCCAGACTTTCATCCGGGTAGCCGTCAAACACCCGGTCTCCCGCGCCCAGATCAACAGGCACCCAAGGTGCCTTGCTGGCCAGCAGGATATGCGACCGCACCGGCGGCACCGGCAGGTCGGTATCGATCACCCCGGCGTAGGGATGCAGCAGGTCCGGCCAGCGCGGGTCCCAGAGCCAAAGGGCGGAACCGCATTCCCCGCAGAAACTGCGCTCGGCCCGGCTGGCCGCGCCGTCGATCTTGGCCCGGTACACCCGGACATGCGCCTGCCCCGCCACCTTCAGTGTGGTGAAATCTGCGCCAAGGTTGATCCCGAACCCGCCAGACCCGCCAACCTTGCGGCACACCTCGCAGTAGCAGCGGCAAAACGGCACCGGCGCCGCCGCCTCCACCGAAAACGTCACTGCCCGACAGTGACATGATCCTTCCAGCTGCATCGCCCCCCCCTTGCTGCCACCCGCAAACCGACGCGTAGGGTGGGGTTCCACCCCACCGCAACCGTCCGCACCACCAACTCACCCGATTCGCGCCAAATCCTTAACGCCGCCGACTGCAAAATCCACCTGCATCAAACCTGCATGAAACCCATATGATTCCCACACGCAGAATTCCGGCGAAATCCGCAGATTAACCCACCGTTCTCAATGGCTTGCCCCGCACACCGGGCACCCTTGCCGCCGCTCGGTCCCGATCACCCGCACATCCGCATAAAGCCCGTCATAAATCAGCATCCGCCCGCGCAACCCCTCGCCGGCGCCGGTCACCAGCTTCACCGCCTCCAGCGCCATCATCGCGCCCAGCACCCCTGGCAACGGCCCCGCCACGCCGGCCTCGGCGCAGGTCGGCACCAGTCCCGGGGCCGGCCGCTCGGGGAACACGCACTGATAGCATGGCCCGCCATGGCCCGGATCAAACAGGCTAATCTGCCCCTCCCACTGTGTGATCGCCGCCGAAATCAACGGCTTGGCAGTCGCTACACAGACCCGGTTCAACAGATAGCGCGTCTCGAAATTATCCGACCCGTCCAGGATCAGATCATAGTCGGCAACCAAATCCGCCGCCACCTCCTCGGTCAGGCGCCGATTGTAGGGCCGCACCGTGATGAACGGGTTCAGCGCCCGCATCGTCACCTCGGCCGAAAACACCTTGGGCATGCCGATCCGCGCATCGCTATGGATGACCTGCCGCTGCAGATTGGAGCCGTCGACCAGATCGTCATCGATCACGCCGATGGTCCCGACCCCGGCCCCCGCCAGATACAACAGCGCGGGCGACCCCAACCCCCCGGCCCCCACCACCAGAATCCTGGCGTTTTTCAAGGACTTCTGCCCCGCCCCGCCAATCTCGCGCAGCATGATATGCCGGGCATAGCGCTCCAGCTCCGCCTCACCAAAACTGCCCGCCGCGGCCACAGCCACCGGCACCGCCCGCGCCCTGAGCCGGATCAGCACGGCGCGGTAACCAAAGCCCAGCCCGGCCACAACCGCCAGCCCCAGCCACAAAGCCGCCGAGCCGCCGGTGGCGGTGCGCAGCGGATGCCGGTCCGGCAACAACAACTGCAGCGCCAGCACCAGCCCGAACCACAGGCCGATCCAGGCCCAGCGCACCCGGACCGGGGCCCGCATCAGGTATCCCAACCCCCACAATCCGGCCGCCGCTGCCAACACCAAAACCATCTAGCGCCGCCCGGTCGAGCCAAAGCCGCCCGCCCCGCGAACACTCGGCGCCAGCACGTCGACCACCCCGAACCGGGCCCGTACCACCGGCGCAACGATCAGCTGCGCGATCCGGTCGCCGTGTGCGATTACAAACACTTCCGCCCCCAGATTGACCAGAATGACCCCAAGCGGCCCGCGATAGTCGCTGTCGATCGTTCCCGGCGCATTGGCCAGCGTGATCCCATGTTTCAGGGCCAGCCCGGAACGCGGCCGAACCTGCAACTCGAACCCGTCCGGTACGGCCAGCCGCACCCCGGTCGGCACGACAATCCGCTGCATCGGTGCCAGCGTCAGACCGCCCGCCCGGTCCGCCACCGGCAGATTGGCCCGGATATCAGCGCCCGCTGCCCCCGGCGTGGCATAGGCCGGCAAGCCTAGATCGCGGTCCGCCCAATCCTCCCAAAGCACTTCCAATGTTGGACCCAAACCCGCCCTCACTCCATCTTTGTTCAGGAAAATACCCCCGCCGGAGGCTGCCGACCTGTCCACCCGACCCATGGTCCGGCCCTGCATCCCAAGAATTTTCCAAAATTCTTGGCAAAATTCTTGCAAGAATTTTGGTCTCTCATGCCAGCGCTTCGGCGATTCGCGCGGCCAGCCGCCGCGCCACCTCGTCCTTGGGCAACGTCGGCCAGACCTCGGCCCCGGCGTCGGTCACCAGAACCACAGTGTTCTCGCTGCCACCCATCACCCCGCTGCCGGTCGAAACATCGTTGGCCACGATCCAGTCGCAGCCCTTGCGCAGCCGCTTGGCACGTGCTGCTGCCACCAGATCCTCGGTTTCGGCCGCGAACCCCACCACCAGCCGTGGCCGGCCGCTTGCCATCCGCGCCACCTGTCCCAGGATGTCCGGGTTCAGCGCGAACTCCAGCCCCGGTGCCCGGCCCGAGCCATCCTTTTTCAACTTCTGCACTGCCGGTTCCAGCACCCGCCAGTCAGCCACCGCGGCGGCAAACACCGCCGCATCGGCCGGCAGCGCCGCCTGCACCGCCGCCAGCATCTCGGCGGCGGTTTCCACCCGCACCACGGCAACACCCGGCGGCGGCGGCACCAGCGCCGGGCCGGTCACAAAGGTCACCGCCGCGCCCAGACCCGCCAACGCCCGTGCCAGCGCCGCCCCCTGCGCCCCGGACGAGCGGTTGGCGATGTAGCGCACCGGGTCGATCGGCTCGTGCGTCGGGCCCGAGGTGACCAGCACATGCCGCCCCCGCAACGGGCCATCCGCCAAGGCCGCCGCCACCGCCGCCACGATCTCCACGGGTTCCGCCATCCGGCCCGGCCCATACTCGCCGCAAGCCATGTCGCCGTCATTCGGGCCAACCGTCATCACCCCGTCCGCCAGCAGCAGCGCCAGATTGCGCCGGGTCGCAGCATGGGTCCACATCCGCACATTCATCGCCGGGGCCAGCAGCACCCGCTTGTCGGTGGCCAACAGCAGCGTCGCCGCCAGATCGCCCGCCTGCCCCCCGGCCATCTTCGCCATCAGATCTGCCGTTGCCGGTGCCACCACGATCAGGTCAGCGGCGCGAGACAACTGGATATGCCCCATCTCGGCCTCGTCGGTCAGATCGAACAGGTCCGTGTAAACCTTCGCCCCTGCAAGTGCAGCGACGCTCAGCGGCGTCACGAATTCCGCCCCCGCCCGGGTCAGAACCGGCGTCACACTAGCCCCGGCCTTCTGCAAAAGCCGGATCAATTCCAATGCCTTGTAAGCCGCGATCCCGCCGCCCACGATCAGAAGGATGCGTTTTCCGTGCAGCATTTGCAGGCTCTCCATCAGGCTCCCCATCAGGCTCGCACCACGTTAAGGACCTCGGGGGGCAAACTCAACTCCCCGTCGCGGGGGCAGGCGGCCGTTTCCCGGTTCGAACCTCTGCTTGGCGGGCAACGCGGTCACCCGGAAATCACGAGGGTCTTGGGTTTGCCATGGCGCGTTTGCTTAGGTGCGTCCGGCCGTTGCGTGATACCCTTTCTGCGTGTTCTGCGCGCGAGGTATCTGAATGGATGTGGTCGAGGCCATGCATACGTGGCGGACAATCCGGGCCTATCGTCCGGACCCGGTGGCGCGGTCGGACGTCGCTGAACTGCTGTGGCACGCGGTGCAGGTTTCCACGCCACCAGGCAATGAGACGCCTTGGGCGTTGTGTGTATTGGACGGCGTTGACAAGATTGAAGCCTGCGGTCAACAGGCAATGGATTTTGCCCGCCGTCACCGGCCACCAGATGTACCGGGCTGGAGTTGGGTGGATCGGCCAGGCTTCCGGGTGTTCTGGGGCGCACCGGTGGTCGTGTTGATTTGCGCACGGTTGGGCAATTCGGAAGCGCCCTTTGACTGCTGCCGTGCCGGGCAAAACCTGACGCTCGCCGCCCATTCCCGCGGCCTCGGCACCTGCTGGGTGGGGGCGCCGCTGCCTTGGTTGCGCGGCTCGGGGGCGGCGGCGGAACTTGGCGTTCCGTCCGGATTCGAACCTTCCGTTGTCATCCTGCTCGGCTACCCCGAGGTCCAAAGCGCACCAAAGTCGCGGCCATGTCCGGACATTGTCTGGTGTTCGGGTCTCTGACGCAAGCCCAACGACCAGCGCCGGCACGAAAGGTCTCGGCAAGACTGCGAAGGGCAGGGGACCCCAAACCCGTCCTCCGGACCGCGAAACGGCCCGGTGTGCCCAAGCTTCACAGCAGGAACTGCTGCACTTCCCGGCTCTGCCCCTCAAGGGACTTGCGCATTTTGGCAAATGCCGCCGACTCCAGCTGCCGCACCCGCTCTTTCGACAGGCCCAGCTCTTCGCCCAGGCTTTCCAGAGTCCTCGGGTCCTCACGCAGCTTGCGCTCGCGGATGATGAACCGCTCGCGCGGGTTCAGGCTGGTGATCGCCGACACCAGCCACGAGCGCAACTGTGCCGCATCGTGCGTGCGCTCGACAATGTCGGTCGCCTGCAGCCCGTCATCCTGCAGCGCGTCGATCCATTCGCGCCCGTCCTCATCGGATGCCTGCGTTGCGTTCAGACTGAAATCAGAGCCCGACAGCCGCCCCTCCATCATCTCGACATCATGCAGCGGCACCCCGACTTCGTGCGCGATCTTTTCGCGCAACTGATGCCGGTCCAGAACCTCGCCCACCGCCTGCGCTTCGCGTTCCAGCTTGGCCTGAACCCGCTTGAGGTTGAAAAACAGCGACTTCTGGCTGCTGGTCGAACCGGTGCGTACCATTGACCAGTTGCGCATCACATAATCCTGAATGCTGGCCTTGATCCACCAGACGGCATAGGTCGAAAACCGCACCCCCCGGTCCGGGTCGAACTTGTCGGCGGCCTTCATCAGCCCCAGTCCGGCCTCCTGGATCAGATCGTTCATCGGTGCGCCGTAGCGGCGAAATTTCGACGCCATGCTGATCGCCAGCCGCATATAGGCCGTGATCAGCCGGTGCAGCGCCGCCTCGTCGCGCTGATCGCGCCAGGCATAGGCCAGCCGCAACTCGGTCTCGGCATCCAGCAGCTCGGCTTTCATCGCCCGCCGCGACAATCCAGGGTTCACTGATCCGTCGAATGCCATCCGGTTTTCCTCCAGCAGAAATCCGCCGACAGTTGGCTCTTAACTGTCTGGTCATAGCTTGATACGCAGGGGCGCGCGTTTCGGATCACTTGCAGGTTGCCGATGCCCTTGCCCTTGCTGACCCTGGTTCTGGGCGGTGCCGCCTCCGGCAAATCCGCCTTCGCCGAACATCTGGTGACCGCCCATGGCGGTGCCCGCGTCTATGTCGCGACCGCCACCGCCGCTGATGCCGAAATGCGCACCCGGATCGACCGGCACCGGGCAGCGCGCGGCCCCGGCTGGCGTACGGTGGAGGCACCGCGCAACATCGCCGCAGCCCTTGCTGGCGTCACCGCTGCGGATAGCGTGCTGCTGGACTGCGCCACCCTGTGGCTCAGCAACCACACGCTGGCCAATGCCGACATCGCTGCCGAAACCGCCGCCCTGTTGGCCACATTCGCCGCCTGCCCCGCGCCGGTGGTCGTGGTGTCGAACGAACTTGGTTTCGGTCTGGTCCCCGCCGATGCACTGTCCCGCCGGTTCCGCGACGATCAGGGCCGGCTGAACCAGCAGATCGCCGCTGCCGCTGATCTGGTGGTGCTGGTGGTCGCCGGGCAGCCGCTGCTGCTCAAGGGCCGCTTGCCATGACCACGTGGCACTGGGTCCGGCACGGCCCCACCCACGAGCGGGCCTTCTGCGGCTGGCGCGACGTCCCCGCCGACCTGTCCGATCTGGCCGCGCTGTCCCGCCTGAACGCCAGCCTGCCGGGCGACGCCCTGCTGATTTCCTCCGACCTTGTCCGCGCCATCGCCACCGCCGACCGGCTGACCACCGGCCGCATCCGCCTGCCCCACGCTCCGGCCCTGCGCGAGTTTCACTTCGGCAGCTGGGACGGCCTGCGTTATGCCGAGGCAGCCCTGCGCGACCCCGACCTCAGCCGGGCGTTCTGGGAAGACCCAGGCGAGGTCGCCCCGCCGGGGGGTGAAAGCTGGAACGCGCTCGCCACCCGCGTCCATGAATTCGTCAGCGCCCTCACCGCCCGCCATCCCGGGCGCGACATCATCGCCGTCGCGCATTTCGGCACCATCCTGACGCAAGTGCAGGCCGCACTTGGCCTTTCCCCCGATGCCGCCCTGTCCCACGACATCGCCAACCTGTCGGTCACCGAACTGCACCACGCCGGCGGATGCTGGACCGCCCGCCGGATCAATCACATCGCCTGATGCCGCCCCGCACAAATCGCAATTTGCCGCACTCCGCCGCCGCCCCTAGGGTGCCAGCCAACCCTCGAAACCACGACAAGAAAGAGCCACCTCATGACCTATCACCTCGCCATCGGCGATCGCGGCTATTCCAGTTGGTCCCTGCGCGGCTGGCTGCTGTTCGACGCATTCGGCATCGCGGTCACGACTCATCTCGCCCGGCTCTACACCGACGAACTGACCACCGTCCTCGCCGATTTCCAGCCTGCGCGTCAGGTGCCGACAATGCGCACGCCGGACGGCACTGTGGTCCCCGAAACCATCGCCATCGCCGAAGAACTGGCCAGCCGCCACCCCGATGCCGGCCACTGGCCCACCGCGCCAAAAGCCCGCGCCATTGCCCGCGGACTGGTGGCCGAAATGCACGCCGGCTTTTCCGCCCTGCGCAGCCACTGCCCGATGAACCTGCGCCTGTCCTACCAGGATTGCGCGCCGACCCCGGCGGTTCTGGCCGATCTGGCCCGCCTTGACCGCATCTGGACCAATGCCCGCCAGCAAACCGCGTCCACCGGCCCCTGGCTCTGCGGCCCCTACTCTGTCGCAGACGCGTTCTTTGCCCCGGTCGCGGCCCGCATCGCCGGCTACAACCTGCCGGTCAGCGCCGCCGCCGCCGCCTATGCCCAGGCGCATCTTGCGCACCCCAGCTTCCGCCGCTGGCGTGCCATGGGTCTGTCCGACGGCCCGGATCAGCCCAGCTACGACCGCGACTATCCCCGCCGCCCCTGGCCCGGCCCGGTACCGCTGCTGGCCGCGCCCGCCGCACACGGGCCGTCGGTCAACGACGCCTGCCCCTATTCCGGCAAACCGGTCACCGCTTTCATGACGCTTGGCGGCCGCATCTGGGGCTTCTGCAACGACTTCTGCCGCGACCAAACGGTGGCCGACCCCGAAGCCTGGCCAAAGTTCATGCAGATTTACCGGGCATAGTTTACCATTCCTAAACCTCTCCCCCCTAGCCGTTAACCAATCTGAACGGGGGATCCACGATGGTGGCGCGCGCCTACACAGTGGCGTTCGAGGGGGTGGAGGCGCGCATCGTCGAGGTGCAGTGCGCCGTCGCAGCCGGCCTGCCGGCCTTTACCATCGTCGGCCTGCCCGACAAGGCGGTGTCAGAAGCGCGCGAACGGGTGCGCGCCGCCCTGACCTCGATGTCCATCGCCCTGCCCAGCAAGCGCATCACCGTGAACCTGTCGCCCGCCGATCTGCCAAAGGAAGGCTCGCACTTCGACCTGCCGATTGCCCTGTCGCTTCTGGCGGCGCTGGAAATCATTCCCAAGGATGAAGTCGAAAACACCGTGGCGCTCGGCGAGCTGTCGCTTGACGGTCGGCTGATCCCGGTGATCGGTGCGCTGCCGGCAGCGATGGCCGCTGCCCAGGAAGACCGCGCCCTGTTGTGCCCGAAGGAATGCGGGGCCGAGGCGGCGTGGGTCGGCGCAACCGAAGTGCTGGCCGCCGCCACCCTGCATGACGTGGTGCGTCACTTCACCGGACAGGCACCGCTGACCCCGGCGGAACCGGGTGAGGTGATCCCGGCACCGCGCAGCCGCGACATGCGCGACGTAAAGGGCCAGGAACGCGCCAAGCGCGCCCTGGAAATCGCTGCCGCCGGGCGGCACCATGTCCTGATGGTCGGCTCACCCGGCTCTGGAAAATCGATGCTGGCCGCCAGATTGCCCGGCATCCTGCCGCCGCTGTCGGCGACCGAGGCTCTGGAAACCTCGATGATCCATTCGCTGTCGGGTCTGTTGGACGAAGGCGGCATTTCCCGCGAACGTCCTTTCCGCGAACCGCATCACACCGCCTCGATGGCCGCCATTGTCGGTGGCGGCCGGGGCGCGAAGCCGGGCGAGATCTCGCTGGCCCATAACGGCGTTCTCTTCATGGACGAATTCCCCGAGTTTCCGCGCACCGTGCTGGAAACCCTGCGCCAACCCATTGAAACCGGTGAAATCGTCGTGGCCCGCGCCAATGCCCACATCCGCTACCCCTGCCGGTTCCTGCTGGTGGCGGCAGCCAACCCCTGCAAATGCGGGTATCTGACCGACCCGGCCCGGGCCTGCGCCCGGGTACCGGTCTGTGGCGAGGATTATCTCGGCCGCATTTCCGGCCCGCTGATGGACCGCTTCGACCTCAGGATCGAGGTGCCGCCGGTGGCCTACAGCGATCTGGACCTGCCCGCCGCCGGCGATTGCTCGGCAACCATCGCCGATCGCGTCCGAAAAGCCCGCGACCTTCAGACAGCGCGCTACGCCGAGGTGCCGGCGGTCCGGGTGAACGCCGATGCCGAAGGCGCGCTTCTGGAACAGGTTGCGGCCCCGGAGCCCCAGGGCCAGGCCCTGCTGCTGCGCGTTGCCGAACGCTTCGGCCTGACCGCCCGCGGCTACCACCGGGTTCTGCGGGTCGCGCGGACGATTGCCGACCTCGACGGCTCGGACATGGTGCGCCAGCCGCATGTCGCCGAAGCGGTCAGCTTCCGTCTGGCGGTCGCACCAAACCCCTGAACGCGGCTGGACGCGCGCCGGTTCTCGCGGCATGATCGGCGAATGACCAACCCACAGATCGCCTGCCTCCGGATCACCCTTGATGATGTCGACCCGGTGGTGCTGCGCCGGATCGAGGTGCCGCTCGACCTCCGGCTCGACCGCCTTCACCTGACCTTGCAGGCCGCGATGGGCTGGGACAACAGCCACCTCTATGAATTCTCGTGGAAACGGCAGGCCTGGGGCGACCCCGATGACAGCTTCGACGATGACCGTCTGCCCGCCGCCAAGACCACGCTGAACCAGTTGCTGGCCGCAATTACCGGCAAGACCTTCCGCTACACCTATGATTTCGGCGATAGCTGGGACCATACGATCAAGCTGGAACGAATCACCCCACCCGAGGCCGACGCCCGCTACCCCAGATTGACCGAAGCCGCCAACCGCTGCCCGCCCGAGGATTGCGGCGGCGCACCCGGCTACGAGCGGCTGCGCCAGATTCTGGCCGATCCCGCGCACGAAGAATATGCCGATCAGATGGAATGGATCGGCCAATTCGATGCCGCCGACCCTGAAACCGACCGGCTCCGCGCCGGTCTGGCGGCGCTCGCCAAGAAATGGACGCGCAAACCCCGCGCTTCGTGACCACCGCGCCGGGAACTTGCGGCGGACCGTCACGCTGTTTTCCGGTGAAATCCTAAGATTCCCTTAGAGCGTGTCGCCAGTGTTCCGATTCAGGATTCCCAGATTGGGCGGATTGTGATTCGGTAGCCCTGCAAGATGCAGGGGGGTCGAAATGGGCAAGCCACATCCTATGGAGCTTCGGAGCCGGGTCATCGCGTTTGTCGA
>JANNRR010000050.1:0-93124 GCA_031401675.1 Paracoccaceae bacterium | reverse complement strand
CCGTGATGTCCTTGGCGAGCGCTGAAACCCGCTCTGCTTTCTGCGCGTAGGCGGGATCGTTACGGAACATGAAGCCGTAATCCTTGATCGTTGTACCGCAGCCCGAAGCCGTGATGATGATCGCATCAAGCCCGTTGCCATCGATTTCGGCGATCCAGGCATCGATGAGTTTTGCGGCCTGCCCGTGGCTCTCGCTTTCGCGCCCCATATGATGGACAAGCGCGCCGCAGCACCCCTCGTTTTTTGGCAGCACAACCTCGACGCCGAGGCGATTAAGGACACGGATCGTGGCCTCGTTGATCTCGGGTGCCAGAACCGGCTGCGCGCAGCCCGACAGCAAGGCGACTCGGGCTTTGCGCGTTCCTTTCACAGGGAACACGGCAGGGCCTTCCATCGAAGATCGCGTCGGGATGGATCTGGGTGCCAGCGCCAGCATCGCGCCGATCTGTCGGCCAAGGACAGGCAGCTTCTCCAGCATGGGTTTCAGCGGCTTTGCCAGCACGCTCGCGAAAATCGCGAGGCGGAAACGGCCGGGATAGGGCAGCAGGTTCGCCAGCATGCCGCGCATCAGTTTCTGATGCCAGGGACGATCATAACTGGCCTCGATATGGGCGCGCGCATGGTCGACCAGATGCATGTAATGCACACCGGAAGGGCAGGTTGTCATACAGGAAAGGCAGGAGAGGCAACGGTCGATATGCGTCACCACCTCCTTGGTGGCGGGCTCCCCTTCCTCAAACATCTTCTTGATGAGGTTGATGCGCCCGCGCGGACTATCGAGTTCATCGCCCAGCTCAAGATAGGTAGGGCAGGTGGCGGTGCAGAACCCGCAATGCACGCAGGTGCGCAGAATGGCATTGGCGCGGGCAGTGGCCGGGTCGGTCAGTTGCTCGGGGGTGAACGTGGTCTGCATATCTCAGCCCATCAAGCCGGGGTTCAGGATGCCGCGCGGATCGAACTTCGCCCGCAGGCCGGCCGCAATCGCCGCCACCGCCGCCGCTTCGGGGTGAAACCTCGGCAGCCGCGCGGTGGTATCGGCGCCGGCGCGGACCAGCGTGGCATGGCCGTGAAATGCCGCCGGTGCCGCGCCATTCCCGGGGCCAAGTCTGGCGCGCAGATCGGCCCCGTCCGGCATCAGGGCCCAGATCAGACCACCCGCCCAATCCAGAACCACCGCCTCGGCGCCGATCCGGGCCAGAACGCCGGGGGCATCGGACGGCTTGACCGACAGCCGCCAGACATCGCCCGGCCACCCCGCAAACGCCGCGACGTCGCGAACCCCCTGCCAGCGGGCCGCAACGGCCTCTGGTCCGGCTTCGATCCCGGCGTCGCCGAACCCGGCCAGCACACTACGCAGCGCTGCCGCCCGATAAGTGACTGACGCGGCAAAGCCCTCGACCCGCAACAGCGTCTCGCCGTCCACATGCGCCGCCCCGGTCACGTCATAGGGCGCGCCCATCGCCGCCGCCATCGCCGCCACCGCCGCCGCGACCGACAGACCGCGCAGCACCAGCGTCGCGGCCGCTTCCGGCACCGGCAGCACCTTGAACGCCACTTCGCTCACCACGCCCAGGGTGCCATGCGCCCCTGCCATCAGCCGCGCCAGATCAAGGCCGGTCACGTTCTTCATCACCCGGCCGCCGTTCTTGACCAGCAACCCGGTGCCATCGACGAACCGCACCCCGATCAGACTGTCGCGCGCCGCCCCGGCCTGAATCCGGCGCGGACCGCTGGCGTTGGTGGCGACCACGCCGCCGATGGTCGGGGTGCCGCCGGTCCCCAAAAGCGCCCGCAGGTCGGCCGGCTCGAACGCCAAGCGCTGCCGCTCGCCCGCCAGCGCCGCCTCGACCTCGGCCAGGGGGGTTCCGGCCCGGGCCACCAGCGTCAGCGCCCCCGGCTCATAAAGCGTGATCCCGGTCAACCCGCCGGTTTCCAGCACCTGGCCCCGGCGTCCGACCGGGGGCAGCCGGCTGCCGCCCCCGGCAATGCACAGCGGCCCCGCCGCTGTCCGGATCACTGCGGCCAGTTCGGCTTCGGTTTGCGGACGCAGCACCTGTGTCATTCGTTGTTCCAGAAATACCCTCGGGGGGGCGACGGTCACGTCGACGGGGTGGCAGACAGCCCCCCCTGCCACCGCAGTCACATCACCCGCCGGGATTGGCTCAGCGCCAGCGGAAAAACCTTGGCCGGGTTCAGCAGCCAGCCCGGATCGAACACATCCTTGACCCGCATCTGCGCCTCCAGATCATCGGCGCTGAACTGCACGCCCATCAGGTCGCGCTTTTCGACGCCGACGCCATGTTCGCCGGTCAGGCAACCGCCGACCTCGACGCACAGCCGCAGGATGTCGGCCCCCAACGCCTCCGACAGCGCCAGATCGCCGGGCTTGTTGGCGTCGAACAGGATCAGCGGGTGCATGTTGCCATCGCCGGCATGAAAGACGTTGGCGACCCGCAGCCCGTAGCTCGCCGACAGTTCGCCGATCCGGCCCAGCACATGCGCCAGCGCCGAAACCGGGATGGTGCCGTCCAGGCACAGATAGTCGCCCAGCTGCCCCATGGCCCCGAACGCGGATTTCCGGCCCAGCCAGATGCGCTTGCTTTCCTCCTCCGACCGGCTTTCCCGCAGATCGACCGGGTTGTGACGGCGGGCGATCTGGCCGATCAGGCCCAGCTGGGCGTCGATCTCGGCGGGCGAGCCTTCCACTTCGACGATCAGCAGCGCCTCGCAATCGGGGTAGCCGGCATGGGCAAAGGCCTCGCAGGCCGCGATGCAGGGCCGGTCCATGAACTCGATGGCTACCGGCAGCAGCCCGGCCTTGATGATGTCGCTGACACAGGCCCCCGCCACCGCGTTCGAAGAAAAGCCGATCAGGATCGGCCGCGCCCCTTCGGGTTTGGCCAGAATGCGCAGCGTCGCCTCGGTCACCACACCCAGCTGACCTTCCGACCCGCAGATCACCGCCAGCAGGTCCAGCCCGGCAGCGTCCAGATGCGCGCCGCCGATCTGCAGCACCTCGCCCGCCATGGTCACCAGCGTCACCCCCATCAGGTTGTTGGTGGTGACGCCGTATTTCAGGCAATGCGCGCCGCCGGAGTTCATGGCGATATTGCCGGCGATGGCGCAGGCCAGCTGGCTGGACGGATCGGGCGCGTAAAAGAAACCGTCGGCTTCGACAGCAGCGGTGACGCTCAAGTTGGTGCGGCCCGACTGGACGCGGATGAAACGGTTGGCAGTGTCGGTTTCCAGCACCGCATTCATCCGCGCCACGCCAAGTATCACGCAATCCGCCGTCGGCAGCGCGCCGCCGGCCAGACTGGTGCCCGCCCCGCGCGGCACCACCGGCACGCCCTCGCCGTGGCAAATGCGCAGGACGGCGGCGACTTCGGCGGTGCTGCGCGGCAGCACCACGGCCATCGGCTGGCAGCGATAGGCGGTCAGCGCATCGCAGTCATAGGCCCGGGTTTCGGCAGGATCATGGATCACAGCATCCGCTGGCAGCACGGCCAGCAGGCGCGCGATGATCCGGGCCTTGTCCGCCAGAACGGCTGGGTCGGGAAGCGGCATGTCCACGGCAGGGCCCTCGTCAGGATTGGTAAGAAAATATAACCAATATCGCCATCTGGCAAGACCGATCTTTGTCGCCCCGATCCGGCGCGGCAATGGTTGCGGGGCACCGATCTGCCCGTAGGCGGGGTTTGCGGTACGCGGATCGCAAATGCGGCTGCCACCGGCGGCGGAACTGGGCTAGGCTCGGGGGATGGAGTTGATCAACCATCTGGACCTGTTCGCCCCGCTGGACGCGGCCGCCCTTGCGCTGCTGCTGGCCGGCTGGATCGGGATCAGCCTCTTGATCGATCACGCCGGGCCGCGCAACCCGTCGGTCTCGGTGCTGATGATGGCCTACCGGCGCGAGTGGATGCGCCAGTTCGTGACCCGCCAGCCCCGGATTTTCGATGCCACCATCATCGACAGCCTGCGGCAGGGCACCACGTTCTTTGCCTCCAGCTGCATGATCGCCATTGGCGGCGGCCTGGCGCTGGTCGGCAATTCCGAACGGTTGGTCGGTTTGACAAATGACCTGCCGCTGCAAGTCGCGACGGCGGTGGTGCTGGAGGTCAAGCTGCTGCTGGTGCTGGTGTTTCTGGCGGATGCCTTTCTGAAATTCGTCTGGGCGCACCGGCTGTTCGGCTACTGCGCGGTTATCATGGCGTCGGTGCCGAACGATCCCGCCGACCCGTTGGCGCTGCACCGTGCCGGTCAGGCGGCCGAGGTCAACATCACCGCCGCCCGCAACTTCAATCGCGGTCTGCGCTCGATCTATTTCGCGCTTGGCGCCTGTGGTTGGCTGGCGGGTCCGGTGGTGCTGATCCTGACCACATCGGCGACAGCGTGGGTGCTGTGGCGGAGTGAGTTCGCGTCGCAGTCGCGCCGGGTGCTGCTGGATGTGCCGAACCCGGAAGGGAACTGACTGACATTCTGCCGGAACCGGACGGGGCGGCTGACTTGAGGTTTGGCGCAGATGTGCTGCCACACGTGGTCTTGAAGTTACCGGTCGGCCTAGAGGATCGGGACCGAAAAGGTGGCCGTCCAGTGGACGGACGCCCGGTCCGTTGCCCAAAGGCGCTAGCCGTCGGGCAAGGGAGGTTGGGCTGGGTGCCGTGTTCGGGAAATCGGGCCGCGCCTGGCTGGGCGGGTGCGCACTATAGCGCCTGCCAAGCGGCAGGCGGGTGCGCCACGATTTGATTGAAATCAAATCGGGCAAAAAATGGAAACCGGCCGCAGAACCGGCAGAGTAGCGATCCTCAATTTGAAGCGCCGATCAGCGCTGACTTGGTCCCTAGAACCTTAAGAAACTCTGAACAGAAAAAGCCAAGCCATTGTAAAGCAACGCTTCCGTCCTTTGTCCAGATCTGGACACCCTCGCTGCCCGCCCTACCGGCGGCCCTCGCGCAGCCAGGCGGCGACGGCCAGCAGGGACGCCAGCAGCAGAAATGCCCAGGCCGGCAACAGGGGCGCGATGCGCAGATCGGCGGTCAGATAGGCCTCGCGCGCCGTGATGCCGATCCAGCCGCGCCCGGCGGCAACCCGGCCCATCCCGACCCGGCGGACATCGGGCAGGCCGTCCTCCAGGCGCAAGGTTCCGCCACCGGTCGCCGCGACTGCAGGTGCCAGCAGATCGTCACTGGCGATGGTCTGTTCGAACTCGCGCGGCGCGGTCGGGCCCAGCGCCACCACCGCCTGCATGTCGCCGTCGCTCAGGCGGTACAATCCGATCTCGGGCGCAGTCCAGTCTGCCGCAAAGCGGCCGGGCAGGGTTTCCAGCAACGGCAGCAGCGTCACCGTACCGTCCGGCCCGGTGATGGTCACCTCGCGCGGGGTTTCGGCCAGCGACCGGCGCACCACCGTCAGGGTCTGGCCCTCGGCGGTGGCGGTCAGCGCCTCCTCCTCCAGGTCCGGTTCCTTCATCATCCAGTGCGCCAGCCGCCGCAGCAGTTCCAGTTGCGGCCCGCCGCCTTCGTAACCCCGGCTCCAAAGCCAGGCATGATCCGAGGCCAACAGCGCCACCCGGCCCTCGCCGACCCGGTCCAGGAGCAGCAGCGGCCGACCCTCGGCCCCCGACATCACGATGTCGCCTGCCACCGGCTCGACCTCGACCGTGCGGAACCAGCGGCCCCAGCCGGGGATGGCAGGTGCCGACCCGGTCGCCGGAATCGTCGGGCGCGGCGCAAATGCTGCCAGCCCTTCGGTCACCGGATGGCGCTGGCCGAGGTCGGTGATCAGCGGCACATAGCCCTGTTCGATGACCCGCGCCGTTGGCGCACCCGGCAAGATGCTGCCCAAGGGCGAGCGGAACACCGAATCCACTGTGCCGTACTCCGGCCCGGCCGCCACCAGCACCGCGCCGCCGGCTTCGACATAGGCGCGGATATTCTCCAGATAATCCATCGGCAGGATGCCGCGCATCCGGTACCGGTCAAAGATGATCAGATCGAACTCGTCGATCTTTTCCACAAACAGCTCGCGTGTCGGAAAGGCGATCAGCGACAATTCCGACACCGGGATGCCGTCCTGCTTTTCCGGCGGCCGCAGGATGGTGAAATGCACCAGATCGACCGAGCTGTCGGACTTCAGCAGGTTGCGCCAGGTCCGCTCGCCGGCATGCGGCTCGCCCGATACCAACAGCACCCGCAGCCGGTCGCGGACGCCGTTGATCTGGACGACGGCGGCATTGTTGCGGTCGGTCAGCTCGCCTTCCACCGGTGCGACGTTGAACTGCAGCACGTTCATGCCGCCATGCGGCAGGGTGACCGGCAGCGACAGATCCTCACCGGTCGGCACCTGATAGGTCTGGGCCGGGCCGCCGTCGACGGCAATGGCCAGATCGGCCAGTCCGGCAGCGCCCGCCGGCACCGCGCCCTGATCCTCGATCCGCAGAGTCAGCGTCACCTCTTCATCGATGATGGCAAAGGCCGGGGCATTCCTGACGACCAGCCGCCGGTCCCAGTCGCCGTCGCGCCCGGTCAACAGCACATGCAGCGGCGCCGGAATCGCCGGGGTCAGCGGCACATCATGCACCTGACCGTCGGTCACCAGAATCGCCGCCGCCACCCGGGCCCGCGGCTCTTCGGCCAGCAATTCCGCCAGCGCGGTCATCACCAGGCTGCCGCCTTCGCCGGGGGCATCGGCAACGGTGACGGTGCGCAGGTCGACATTCTCCATCAATCCCAGACGCGCGGTCAGATCCGCGACCACGGCATCGATCTGCGCCATCCGGTCCGAAATGCGCTGGCTGGCGCTTTTGTCGACCACCAGCAGCACGATGTCGGAAAGCGGCGCCCGGTTCTCGGTCTGCAGACTGGGGTTGGCCAGCGCCACCAGCAGCACCGCCAGTGCCATCGCCCGCAGCCACCAGCCGGTCAGGCCGCGCCACAGCGCAACGCCTGCGCCGGCCACGGCAAGCGACAGGGCAAACCACAGCACGGGCCAGGGCAGCAGCGGGTCGAGGATCAGGGTCGCGGTGTTCATTGCCCCAGCCTGTCAAGTAACGCCGGCACATGCACCTGATCGGATTTGTAGTTGCCGGTCAGCACATGCATGATCAGGTTGATCCCGAACCGGAAGGCGATTTCGCGCTGCCGCTCGCCGGCATAGCCGCGCCCGACCGGAAACATCTGCACGCCGTTCTGATCGACCGCCCAGGCCGATGCCCAGTCATTGCCGCCGATCACCACCGGGGTCACCCCGTCGTTCAGGTTGCGAAACGGCATGCCCTCGGCCAGTTCGGCATCGGCGGGGGCGGCCTCGACCCAAATGGCACGGCCCATGAAACGGCCGGGAAAGTCCTGCAGCAGATAGAAGGTGCGGGTCAGCACATGATCGGCCGGCAGCGGTTCCAGCGCCGGTACGTCCAGCGGCCGCGCCAGTTCCTGCAGTTTCTGCCCGGTGGGCGAGGCCCCGCCAAAGTCGGTCACATCGGCGTCGCGGGTGTCGAACAGGATCATGCCGCCGTTGCGCAGATAACGGTTCAGCCGGACATAGGCCTCGGCCGAGGGGATCGGCTGCGCCTCGGAAACCGGCCAGTACAGGAACGGGAACAGCGTCAGTTCATCGGTTTCCAGATTGACCGCCATCGGCTCTGCCGGTTCGACCGAAGTGCGCTCGAACAGCTTGATCGACAGGCCGCGCAGCCCCGCCGCCGCCACCTGATCCAGCCTTGCGTCACCGGTGATCACATGGGCCAGCACGACGTTGTTGGTCGCCGCCAGCGCCAGACTGTCGTTGGGCGGCAGGTCACCGTCCGCCCCTTCGACCGCAGGGACGGTCTGCGCCCCGGCCCCAGAAGGCAGCATCAGGGCCAGAAACAGCATGGTCAGTGCAGCCCTGACTGCGCGCGGCCCGACCAGCCGCCCGGTCAGCCACAGTGCGGCCATGATGTCGGCAAGCAGTGCCAGCAGGGCCGCCGACAGGAACGTGCCTTTCAGCCGGGTCTCCGGCACCACGGCCAACCCCTCGACGGCGATGCCCGCAGGCCATGCCGCCGGTGCCAGCACCGCCGAGGGCCCGATGACGTTCAGTGCCAGCTTGCGCTCGCCTTCAGCATACAACCCTGGCGGCATGCCAGGCCCGGGCCGACCCTCGGCCAGCCGTTCGCCCGGTATGCCCGAGGTCTGGCCGGCATCCATCACCGAACCATAGGCGTCCAGCACTTTTTCCGCCACCCAGGTGGTGCCCGCCATGTCAATCAGGCTGGGGCTGGAGGCGCGACTGGAAATTGCCATGCGCTCCAGCATCTGCACGAACAGGCCCGAGAGTGGCAGCGTGGTCCATTCGGCGTTGGCGGTGACATGGAACAGCACCACCTGCCCGTCCCCCAGCGGCTTGCGGGTGACCAGCGGTGTGCCGTCGGCAAGCGCTGCGATTGTGCGGTCGGCCAGCGTCGGATCGGGTTGCGCCATCACCTGCGAGGAAACCGTCACCTCGTCCGGGATGGTCAGGCCGAAGAATGGCGAGCGTTCGGCAAAGGCGCGCAGGGCCTTCGGTTCGCCCCAACTCATCGCGCCGCCGACCGAACGGCCGCCCTGCCGCAGCCGCACCGGCATCAGCGGGTCCTCGGCATCGCGGCTGATGTCGCTGGCGGCCAGCCGGGGGCCGGCAAAACGGACCAGCAGTCCGCCCTTGTCCACCCAGTCCGCCATGCCGTCGGCCTCGGCCTGGGTCAGCCGCGCCACATCGGCCAGCACGATCACGTCGGGGTTGGCCAGCAATATGTCCTCGATGGTGCCATCGATCAGGTCGGCCACCGGGGCCAGCGCCTGATGCAGATAGTGGGTGGGCGACAGCAACTCCAGCCCCTCGCGGTCCTCGCGCCCGGCAATCAGCGCCACCTCGCGCCGCTTCAGCGCATCATCGGTCAGGCTGACCGCCCCGGCGGACCTCAGGCCGGACAGCGCAAAGCGGGTGACACGGTTGCGCAGTTCCGGCGGCAGCGACACCTGCGCGGTGACCTCGGTGGCCGCCGCCTCGAATGCCAGCACGATGCTGGCCAGTTCGCGCTCGATCCCGGCCGGGTCAAGCCCCTGCGCCGACACCGTGATGTCGCTGGCCGTCCCGGAAACCGCACGGATCGCTGTCACGCTGATCGCGCCGTCCTGAAACAGCGGCGGGCGCAGACCATAGACCGGGCGCGGGCTTTCGAACACCGACACCGTGCCATGCGATTGCAAGGCCGCCAGCAGGCCCGCCCGGCTGTCCCGCGCCAGACCGTCCGACAGCCAGTAGCTGTCGAATCGGCCTGTCAGGTTTCCGGCCCACGCGGTCAACACCGCCGGATCCGGCTCCCAGGGTTGCGGGATCAGGCCGGGCAGGCGTGCCGCCCAGCCTGCCGCCGCCTGAAAGTCCGGGGAGTCGGGCCCGGCAGCCCCGGCGGGCAGATCGGTCAGGGCCACCAGCGCCACCGGTCGCCCGGCCCGTTCAGCCTCGGCCAGCACCGCCTCGATCCGGTTCAGCCGCGCCGGCCAGTCGCGCGCATCTGCCCAGGTGCCGTCGATCAGCACCAACAGCGGCCCGGTCCCGGCCCGTTCCGGCTCGGGGTTCAGCACCGGCCCGGCAAAACCGATGATGGCGGCAGCAATTGCCAGCATCCGCAGCAGCAACAGCCACCACGGCGTCCGGTCGGTCTGATGCGCGTCATCGGTCAGCCCCAAGAGCAGGGCCACCCCAGGGAACCGCCGCCGGATCGGGGCCGGCGGCACTGCCCGCAGGATCAGCCACAGGATCGGCAGCACGACCAGCGCGACCAGCAAGAGCGGCAGCAGGAAACCGACGGGCCCGATCATGAACATCAGTGCACCCGCTCCAGCGACCGGTACAGCCACAGCAGTGCAGACTGTGCCGCCGCGCCGGTGTGATGGCACAGATACTGCCAGCCGGTGACACGGGCCAGCGCTGCCAGCCGGTCCTTGCGTTCCGCCAGCCGGTCCAGATAGCGGGCGCGCAGATCGCCGGCCTTCAGCGTTTCATGGCGGATCGCACCGGTCATCGATTCAAAGATCGTGCGCCCGTCAAAGGGAAATTCTTCCTCCTGCGGGTCCAGAACCTGCAGGATCGCCCCCAGAACCCCCCGGTCCGCCGCCTTGGCCAGCGCCGCCTCGATCGGGGCGATGTCGCCAAGATAGTCCGACACGAACAGCGCCCGGCTGTGGGGCAGCATGCCGCGGGCTTCGGGGGAGCCGTAGTCGTCGGTACTGGACCGGCTCAGGGCTTCGGCCAGCCGCAGCAATTGCACCGGCCCGGCACGCGGCGGTGCCAACAGCCCGGTCAGCCCGACCCGCTCGCCGCCCCGGATCAATAGGACCGCCACTGCCATCGCCAAGAGCCGGGCGCGGTCGCCCTTGTCCGGGCGGGTGGCATCGCCGGAAAACGCCATGGACCGGGCATCATCCACCCACAGCAGCACCGACTGCGCCGCCTGCCATTCCTTTTCGGCGATGAAATGCTGGTCGGACCGGGCCGACCGGCGCCAATCGACCCGCCGGGCATCGTCACCGGGCAGGGCCGTGCGGTACTGCCAGAACTCGTCGCCCATGCCCGACCGCCGCCGCCCGTGTTCACCCAGCAGGACGGTGGCCGCCAGATGCTGGGCATCGGCCAGAAGCGGCGGCAGATGCCCCGCCAGCCCTTCGGCCCGTTGCCGCAGCGGGGCGGTGCTGACGCTCACGCAGCCGCCTCGATCCGGGTCACATCGGCGGCGACGCCGGCGATAAGGTCGCCAAGGCTTTCGCCACGCGCCCGCGCCGCAAAGCCCAGCGCCATGCGGTGGCTGAGCACCGGGCGGGCCAGCGCCAGCACATCCTCGGCGTTCGGCACCAGCCGCCCGTCCAGAAGCGCCCGCGCCCGGGTGGTCAGCATCAGCGCCTGCGCCGCACGGGGGCCGGGGCCCCAGCTGACCGAGGCATTGACCCGTGCCGAGGCTTCGGCCTCGCCCGGGCGGCAGGCGCGGACCAGATCAAGGATCAGTTCGATCACCGCATCACCCACCGGCATCCGCCGCAGCAGGACCTGTGCCGCCAGCAGCTCGTCGGGGCCAAAGACCGGCGTGGCCCGCGCCTCTTCCGCGCCGGTGGTGGCGATCAGGATATCGCGCTCGGTGGCGCGCGTCGGATAGTCCACGTCGATCTGCACCAGAAACCGGTCCAGCTGCGCCTCGGGCAAGGGATAGGTTCCCTCCTGCTCGATCGGATTCTGCGTCGCCAGCACGTGGAACGGGCGGCCCAGCGGGCGATGCTGCCCGGCAATCGTCACCTCGCGCTCCTGCATTGCCTGCAACAGTGCCGACTGCGTGCGCGGGCTGGCACGGTTGATCTCGTCCGCCATCAGCAGTGGACAGAACACCGGGCCTTCGATGAACCGGAACGACCGGTTGCCGTCAGCCGCGGTTTCCAGCACCTCGGAGCCCAGAATATCGGCCGGCATCAGGTCGGGGGTGAACTGGATGCGGTTGCCCTTGAGCCCCATCACGGTCGACAGCGTATCGACCAGACGGGTCTTGCCCAGCCCCGGCAGACCGATCAGCAACCCATGCCCACCGCACAAAAGTGCGGCCAGTGTCAGGTCAACCACCTGTTCCTGCCCTATGAAACGGTTGTTGATGCTGGCCTTTGCCGCCGCCAGCTTTTCGCCAAGCGCCTCGATTCCGGCAACCAGTTCCGCCTCATCGGCCATGACAACTCCTCTGCGCGCGTTATACTCGGTACATTAGACCGAACTATCGCAGCCGGCACAAATGGCAAAACGAATGACAGGACAAATGATCGTGAAACCACAGGAGCAAGCCACCGCGCCCAGTGCCAGCAGTCTGGCGGCGGCAGTGGGTGCCGCCACCGGGCGCGGGCTGCCACCGGTCGACCGCTGGAACCCGCCGTTCTGCGGCGATATCGACATGCGGATCGCGCGGGACGGCACCTGGTTCTATCTTGGCACCCCGATCGGCCGCCCGGCGTTGGTCAAGCTGTTCGCCGGCATCCTGTGGCGCGAAGGCAATGACTACTTTCTGGTCACGCCGGTGGAAAAGGTCGGGATCGGGGTCGACGACGCGCCGTTTGTTGCCGTCGATTTCGAGGCAACGGGGCAGGGTGCTACGCAGGCGCTGACCTTTGTCACCAACGTCGGCGATCAGGCGACCGTCGGACCCGACCATCCCTTGCGGGTCACGCGCGCCCGGGACGGCCAGCCCGAGCCCTACATCCACATCCGCCGCAATCTGGAGGCGCTGATCGACC
This sequence comes from Paracoccaceae bacterium, assembly GCA_031401675.1. Classification (GTDB taxonomy): domain Bacteria; phylum Pseudomonadota; class Alphaproteobacteria; order Rhodobacterales; family Rhodobacteraceae; genus JANNRR01. The sequence continues at coordinate 80,843 of JANNRR010000050.1, read as the reverse complement.
GCAAGAGCTTTTACCGGTTGATCGAGCTTGGCAGCCACGCGCCGCATCAGGGTGAAAGCTGGTTCGGCCTGTGGTCGGGCGGCGTGTTCTTTCCGGTGATCCGGTCAACCGACCTTCCGTGAATCGGTTCCCGCCGGTTCCGTGGCTTTTCCCACGGTACCGGGCTCGCTGAGCCCGCAACATCAATAGAATTTCTCGCCCCGCTCCATCATCGCCACGAACTCCGCCACCCGCTTTGCCCGCGTTTCCGCCCGCTTGGCCGTCGTCAGCCGGTAATAGATGGCGAACTGGTTCTGACGAGATAGCCTCGCGAAATGTGCCTGCGCAGCTGCCGGTGCCCCGGCCAGCGCGTCCAGAAAATCCTGCGGCACCACGAAATCCTTGCCGGCATAGGCCGCCTCCCACCGCCCATCCGCCTTCGCCGCCGTCACCTGCGCCAAACCCGGGGCGCGCATCCGCCCCTCGGCGATCAGCCGTTCAACATGCGCCCGGTTCTTCTGGCTCCACACGCTTTTCGCCCGGCGCGGGGTGAACCGCTGCACCCATGAAACCTCATCCAGCGAGCGTTTCACTCCGTCGATCCAGCCCCAGGCGAGCGCCTCCACTACTGCCTGTTCCCAGGTGATGCTGGGAACCCCCGACCCCACCTTGAACATCCGGACAAGCGCCGCTGCCGCCGTGTCGTGATGCTCGGCCAGCCAGTCGGCCCAGTCCCGCGGTGTGGCAAAGGCGACGGGATCAGCCATCGCCGCCACCACGCAGGTCCCATTCCTTCAGAAACCGCTTCGGCGCCGCCGCCCGCCACTGCGCCACCAGCCGCGCCTTTGCCCAACCCTCGTCAATCCGTCCGGCGCGCACCAGCACCAGATCGTAATTCCGGTAGTGCGGATGCAGGTAAAACACCTCGGGTTCGGCCTGCATCAGGAACTCGCGCTCCATCTTGTCGGCCTTGAAAACCGCCGCATCGACATAGGGGCTCCACCAGCACCACAACTTGCCATGCGCTTTCAGGCATGGATTGCCCCAAGCCGTTGTCTCGACCACACCCGGCAGCCCGAGCGCCCGTCCAAGATCGCGCAACTCGGGATAGGAGCTGATCACCATGTAATTGCGCCTCCGCCCGGTTTCTGCCCCTGCCCGGTTTATCCCCCGTACCGACTGGCGGCGGCAACGGAACGCCAGCGCCTAGCCCTTCTTCGCATCGTCCTGCATGTGCCGGAACAGCTTGTCGGCGCGGGCCGCCAGCAGCTCCTTGCCGTCGCGCTGCGACCAGTCATAGATGCCCCTGCCGGTCTTGAGGCCGAAGTGCCCGGCCCTTGCCAGATCGCCGACAGCGGCGGGCGGGGTGGGCGAGGTCTCGAGATCGGGCAGGAGGAACTCGGCGAACTTGTTCATGATGTCGAGGCCCCCAAGCTCGGCGCTCTCGATCGGACCGGTGACGGAATAGCGCCGGCCCAGCGACATCTTGAAGGAATTGTCGATTGCCTCGGCACTGGCGATGCCGTTGGCCCACATCGACCAAGCCTCACGCAGCAATGCAAACTGCAACCGGTTGATGATGAAGCCGTCGACCTCCCTGTTCATCAGCGCCGGAGTCTGGCCCACCGCCTTCAGCACATCGCAGGCCCAGGTCACGGCGCGTGGCGCTGTTTCGGGCCCGCCGCAGACCTCGACAATGGGCATCAGTTGCGCCGGATAGATGAAGTGCATGGCGACGGCCCGTTCGGGATGCTTCATTCGTCCGGTCATTAGGCTGATCGGCTGGCCGCTGGTCGAGCCGAGCACGACATCAGGCGCGCAAATGGCGTCGAGTCGGGCGAAGATTTCAACCTGCGTCTCGAGCACATTGGGCACCGCCTCGATGACGTGATCGGCGGCGGTGGCGTCATCCAGCCGGGTACTGACGGTTATGCCGGCGATGGCCGCATCGGCATCGGCGCGTTCCGTCAGGCCACGCTCGACGAAAGCATCGAAATTCCGGCGGATCGCAGCCACGGCCTTGTCGAGGCTCTCGCGGCTGCGCCCGATGAGGCGCACGTCCTTGCCCGCCCGGGCGAAAACCTGCGAGATGCCCTGCCCCATGAGGCCGTTGCCGATGACGGCCACGGCGGTGATTGCTTCGGCGGGCTTTGGCATGGGCCGGGACTCCCCTTGCGCGGCTACAGGTTCTTTCCGAACCCGTGATGAGCGTAGTGGTTTCCGCCAAAACGCACAATCTCGCTGTATCCGGCCTTGCGGTAGAGCGCCTGGGCCTCTTTCAAGGCGTCCATCTCGTCCACCTGCGAGACCAGCACCGCCGTGCCGTGGTCCCTGGCGGCCAGCACATAGACGGCACCCGTGGCCTTGTCGGCCAGTTCCCCGTCGGCGAAGGCGGCGGCAGGCTGCAGCAGAACTCCCGGAGGAAAAGCAAGAGCCTGAGGTCTCATTGATCCAGCACCCTAATGCGCCTCGGCCCAGTTCGCCCCCGATCCGCCCTCCACCGTCAGCGGCACCGACAGATGCACCGCCGGGGCTGCCGCCCCCTCCATCACGCCTTTGACCACGGCGATCACCCCGGCCACCGCCGCCTCGTCCACCTCGAAGATCAGTTCGTCATGCACCTGCAACAGCATCTTGGCCGGCATCCCGGCAATCGCCGCCGGCATCCGGATCATCGCGCGCCGGATCACATCCGCCGCCGTGCCCTGGATCGGCGCATTGATCGCAGCCCGCTTGGCAAAACCCGCGCCCGGTCCCTTTGCGTTGATCTCGGGCGTGTGGATTTTCCGCCCGAACAGGGTCTGCACATAGCCATGCTCTCTGGCAAAGGCGACCGTTGCCTCCATATAGGCCTTGATCCCCGGAAACCGCTCGAAATAGCGATCGATGAACCCTTGCGCCACATCGCGCGGAATCCGCAGGTTGCGCGCCAGGCCAAAGCCGGAAATGCCGTAGATCACCCCGAAATTGATCGCCTTGGCCTGCCGCCTGATATCGCCCGTCATCTGATCCAGCGGCACGTTGAACATTTCCGATGCCGTCATCGCGTGAATGTCCAGCCCGTCCTTGAACGCCTGCTTCAGCGCCGGGATATCCGCCACATGCGCCAGAATCCGCAGTTCGATCTGGGAATAGTCCAGCGATACGATCTTTTTTCCCGCCTCCGCCACAAAGGCCTGCCGGATCCGCCGCCCTTCCTCGCTGCGCACCGGAATGTTCTGCAAATTCGGATCGGTGGATGCCAACCGCCCCGTCACCGCCCCGGCAATGGAATAGGACGTATGCACCCGCCCGGTTTCCGGGTTGATATGATCCTGCAACGCATCGGTATAGGTCGATTTCAGCTTGCTGAGTTGCCGCCAATCCAGCACACGCGCTGGCAGATCATGCCCCTCGGCGGCCAGATCCTCCAGAATATCCGCACCGGTGGCATAGGCCCCGGTTTTCCCCTTTTCGCCGCCCTTCAGGCTCATCTTGTCAAAAAGAATCTCGCCCAGCTGCTTGGGGCTGCCGACATTGAACGGACCACCCGCCAGTTCGTGTATCTCCGCCTCCAGTCCCGCCATCTTCTGCGAAAAGGCGTTCGACATCCGCGACAGCGTATCCCGGTCGACCTTGATCCCGGCCATCTCCATTTCGGCCAGCACCGGCACCAGCGGCCGCTCCATCGTCTCGTAAACCGTGGTCACCCGCGCCCGGTGCAGGCGCGGCTTGAACACTTCCCACAGCCGCAAGGTCACATCCGCATCCTCGGCGGCATATTTCACCGCCTCGTCAATCGGTACCCGGTCAAACGTCACCTGGCTTTTCCCTGACCCAAGCAACGACTTGATCGGTATCGGAGCATGGCCCAGATATTCCTGGCTCAGCGCATCCATCCCGTGGTTATGCAAGCCCGCATGCATCGCATAGGACATCAGCATGGTGTCATCGAACGGTGCAACCCTTACTCCCAGCCGCGCAAAAATCTTGGCGTCGTATTTCATGTTCTGCCCGATTTTCAACACCGCCGCGTCCTCCAGCACCGGCTTCAACACCGCCAGCGCCTCCTCCAGCCCGATCTGCCCCTCACTCAAGGCGAGCGAGCCGAACAGATCCCCGCCGCCCTGCCGGTGCCCCAACGGAATGTAACAGGCCACGCCTGCATCCACACACAGCGATATCCCGACGATCTCTGCACGCATCTCGTCCAGACTGGTCGTTTCGGTATCCACCGCCACGTAGCCCCGCTCCCGTATCCGCGCCACCCAGCGGTCCAGCGCCGCCCGGTCCCGCACGCATTCGTAGCTTGCGACGTCAAACGGCAATGCCGCCGGGGCTGCAGCCATCGCCTCCGGCTCTGCGGTTTTCGCGATCACCAGCGGCGGTGCCTTCACTCCGAACCTGTCGCTGATCCGATTGACGATGCTGCGAAACTCCATCTGGTTCAGAAACGCGAACAGCACATCGGTATCGGGTGCCTTTACTTCGGTTTCTTCCAGGGAAACCCCCACCGGCATCGCGCAATCCAGTTGCACCAACTGCCGCGACAGACGAATCAGATCGGCATTGTTCACCAGCGATTCCCGCCGCTTGTCCTGCTTGATCTCCCCCGCGCGGGCCAACAACGTCTCCAGATCGCCATATTCCTGGATCAGCAGCGCCGCCGTCTTGATCCCGATGCCCGGCGCGCCCGGCACATTGTCGACTGCGTCGCCGCACAGGGCCTGCACATCGACCACCCGCTCCGGCCCGACGCCGAACTTCTCGACCACCTCATCCCGGTCGATCAGCTTGTTCTTCATGGCGTCGAACATCACCACGCCATCCCCGATCAGCTGCATCAGGTCCTTGTCCGAGGATATGATGGTGCAACGCCCGCCGGCATCGCGGGCCTGACAGGCCATTGTGGCGATGATGTCATCAGCCTCATAGTCCTGCACCTCGATCGCCATCAGGTTGAACGCCCGCGTCGCATCGCGGGTCAGCGGGAATTGCGGCCGCAAATCCTCGGGCAGCGGCGGGCGGTGCGCCTTGTACTCCGGGTACAGATCATTGCGGAAAGTCTTGCCGGAATGGTCAAAGATCACCGCCGCATGGGTCGGCGCATCGGGGCCGGTATTGCCCTCGACGTAGCGCAAGAGCATGTTGCAAAACCCCGCCACCGCGCCCACCGGCAGGCCATCCGATTTCCGAGTCAGCGGCGGCAGGGCATGATAGGCGCGGAAGATGAAGGCGCTGCCGTCGATCAGATGCAGATGGTGGCCTTTGCCGAACGCCTCGCCCATCGAAATCCCCCTTGCCAGTCTCCGCTATTGTTCGCACGGTATCCTGCAGTCTGCCACCCGTTCGATAAGGGCAACCACGCCATGGCCCGCACACTCCTCGGCTTTTTCGCCGGCCTGATCGCAGGCGCCGCCCTGGCGCTGGCCGTCTGTGTCGCCGCCGGCTACCTCTTCGATATCAGCCAGGCCGAGGGTGCCTATGCCATGGGCGTCATCTTCTTCTGGATGCCGCTTGGCGGACTGGTCGGCGGGATCATCGGCGCGATCCGGGCATTCTCCAGCCGATCGCCGCACTGACACCGCTCAGTGCTCTTCCTCGGCATGCGCGTCGAGCACAAAGCGCTTGTCGCAGTAGCCGCATTCGACAAAACCCTTGTCGTCGGGAATGGTCAGCCAGACGCGCGGGTGGCCGAGCGCACCGTCGCCGCCGTCACAGGCAATCCGCCGTGTTGGAACAACCTCGGTCTCGGGGGCATCGGTCGGCATGGGCGGCTCCACTGGTCAAGGGTTGGCCGCACCATAGCAATTGGCGCCGTGGCGGCAAGGGTGAGGCTGCCGCTGGTCCGCCGGTCAATCCGTCCACCTCGCTCTGCCCATTTCAGTCCGGCTCAAATATCTCGGGGGGCGCCGCAGGCGGGGGGCAGCGCCCCCCCCCTTACAGCTTTCGGACCCCGACCTGATAGCAGTTGTTGGACGCAGAGCGCACATGCGCATAGGCCACCCCTTGCATCGACAGCAAAGCCGCCGCCGCCGCCGCGAGGTAAAGCGTCGGCACCACCCGCCCGGTGCCGTAGACGATCCGGTCATCGGCCCCGTAGCCGCGCAGGATATAGCCGGGCGAGTCCAGTATGGCCGGCAACGACGCCCCCGCCACAGCCGCAGTGCATGGCTCGGCGCACAGGAACACTGGCCCGGTTTCGGCATAGGGCTGCAGCGCCGGGAATGGCCGGTGCGCCAGCACCAGATAACCTGCCCCGGCCGGCACCATCTGCAGGCAATGCCGGCACGGCACTGCGTCGCCGTCCGAAACCTTGAGTTCGGGTACCATGCCATAGGCGTCCGGTTGACCGGCCTGGTAGGCGTGCGCCTGTTTCGTCGGCATCGGGTAAAACTGGATCGTCATCTCGGGGCCCTCCATTGCTTGCCCAAAGCTACCGGCGAACAGCGGCCGGAGCGACCCGTTTCCTGCGCAACCCGGGCGTGCTCGTCTGGTGGTTTCTTCTTGGTCCAACGACCCCAGGGGTGAGGCCGCAGGCCGAGGGGGCAGCGCCCCCTTGCCGGGCCGATCACGCCTACGGTGCAATCCAATCATGATGCAGTGGCAGATCGGATCGAGGCAACGCCGTGCCGCCGGACAGCGGCACCCTTGTCGCCGGACTGCTCGCACCGATGGAGCGGCTGCATTCCCGGCAACAGCCACCGGGCGGGATCAGCCGCGCAGCACCTGCGCCACCGCCTGCGCCACCAGCGGGATCGTGGCTTGGTTAAGTCCGGCGATGTTCATCCGGCTGTCGCCAACCATGTAGATCGCGTGATCAGCCCGCAGCCGCTCGACCCCGGCCGGGCTCAGCCCCAGCCGCGAAAACATGCCGCGGTGCTGCGCCAGAAAGCCGTAGCGGTCCGACCCGGTGGCCGCCTGCAGCGCCGCCGCCAGCGCCAGCCGCAGGTCCAGCATGCCCCGCCGCACCGTCTCCAGTTCCGCCAGCCAGTCGGCCCGCAGGCCGGCATCCCCCAATATCATCGTCACCAGCCGGGCACCGTGGTCGGGCGGAAACGAGTAGTTCATCCGGTTCAGCATGGCCAATGTGCCCTGGGCCAGCCCGGCACTGTCGGCATCCGGAGCCAGCGCCAGCAGGATGCCGGTGCGTTCGCGGTAGATGCCGAAATTCTTGGAACAACTGGCGGCAATCAGCACTTCGGGCAGGCGCGATGCCAGGGCGCGGGTTCCGGCGGCATCCGCCTCCAGCCCGTCGCCGAAACCCTGATAGGCCAGGTCGATCAGCGGCAGTGCCGCCTTTGCCGCCAGCAGATCGGCGACGGCATCCCACTCCGGCCCGGTCAGGTTGGCCCCGGTCGGATTGTGGCAGCAGCCGTGCAGCAGCACCACGTCACCGGTGACGACCCGGTCCAGATCAGCCATCATCCCGGCAAAATCGACAGCACAGCTTTCCGGATCGAAATAGCGGTATTCGGTCACCCCGATCCCCAGATAGGCCAGGATCGACAGGTGATTGGGCCAGGTCGGGTTCGACACCCACACCCGCGCCGCTGGTGCCGCCAGCCGCACCAGTTCCAGGGCCTGCCGGATGGCGCCGGTACCGCCGGGGGTTGCCGCCGCCGCCACCCGCTCGCGCGGGAAGCCGTGGCCAAGGATCAGGTCCGTCATCGCATGGTGAAAGTCCGTCTCGCCCGCCAGCCCGGTATAGGTCTTGGTCGCCTCGCGTTCCCACAGCAGCTTTTCCGCTGCCTTGACCGCCCGCATCACCGGCGTGCGGCCCTGCGCGTCCTTGTAGACACCGACGCCCAGATCGATTTTTTCCGGGCGCGGGTCATCGCGAAACAGGGCGATCAGTTTCAGGATCTGATCCTGCGGCTGCGGTGCCAGCGTCGTCAGCATGCATCGTCCTTTCGTCTGTGCTGGGTGCTTCGAGGGGCCGCCCATCGCACGTCACGGGGTCAGGTCCGTCAGGCCTCAGCCTTTCGCAACCTTCAGATCGCCGTACATGCCCCATTCCGCCCACGACCCGTCATACAGCGCGTGGCTGCGGTGCCCGATCCGTTCCAGCGCCAGGTTGATGATCGCCGCCGTCACCCCCGAGCCGCAGGTGGTGATGACTGGCCGGCTCAGGTCCACCTCCGCCTCGGCGAACACCGTCCGCAGCGCCCCGGGCGCCTTCATGGTGCCGTCGGGGTTCAGGAGGCTGCCGTAAGGCACGTTCTTCGACGACGGAATGTGGCCCGACCGCAGGCCGGGGCGGGGTTCCGGCTCGGTGCCGGTGAATCGCCCGGGGCTGCGGGCATCCAGAATCTCGTGATCGCCCAGCTTTGACGCTGCGGCAATCTGGGTCACATCGCGGATCAGCCGCGGCTGTCGCTGCACGGTGATGTGCCGGTCCTTGATCACGGTCGGCAGGTCCTCGATGGCACCGCCTTCGGCCCGCCATTTCGGCAATCCGCCGTCCAGCACCGCCACATCCTCCTTGCCCATCAGGCGGAACAACCACCAGACCCGCGCCGCTGAAAACAGGCCCGACCCGTCATAGACCACGACCTGATGCCCGTCGCCCACCCCCATCGCCCGCATCCGGCTGATGAACTTTTCCGGCGGCGGCGCGGTATGGGGCAGGGCCGATCGCAGGTCGGCAACCTCGTCGATGTCAAAGTACCGGGCACCGGGAATATGGGCGGCGGCATACTCGGCAGCGGCATCGCGACCGCTGTCCGGAATGTACCAGGACCCGTCCAGAAGTCGCAGATCGGGATCGCCCAGGTGCCGGGCGAGCCATGCGGTTGATACCAGCGTTTTCGGATCATCCTGCGACATGGCGCGCCTCCTGCCCTTGCCCGACTGTATCAATCGGGCCGGTGCAGGCAAGGCCGATCACGGCGGCACCCGGGACCGGATGCCGCCAAAGGGTTCACTTGGCCATCATGCCCTTGACCATGCCGACAATCGCCATCAGCACGCCGCCACCAACGCCGCCCGCCAGCACCTGGCCGATGATTGCGCCGAAGTCGAGACCCGAGGACGCTGCCGCCCCGGCCGCGTCGGCCACTTCGCCGGCACCCATCATGCCCAGCAACTGCCCGCCGATGACGCCGCCGATCAGGCCGGCAATCGAATTGCCAAGCGTTCCAAGACTGAGGTTCTTCAGCGCGGCCCCGGCGGCATTGCCACCCAGAGCGCCCGCGATAAGGCTGATGATCAGTTCCATTTATTTCCCGTCCTTGTTGTCGGGCGCTGCCCGGTTGATCCGCACCCTGAAGCACGAACGCGTGAACTCTCAGCGAAATATGAAACAAATGCAATCTTTTCCGGGTTTTGGTTCCAAAACGCGGTTGAATTGCAGGGATTCAGCTGTTTTCCCGCAGCAACCGGCCCTTTTGCCGGTCCCAGTCGCGCTTGGCCTCGGTGGCGCGTTTGTCGCCCTTGTTCTTGCCTTTGGCGACGCCGATCTTGATCTTCACGATGCCCTTGTCGTTGAAATACATCACCAGCGGCACCAGTGTCATGCCTTCGCGCTTGGTGGCCGACCACAGCTTGGCCAGTTCCTTCTGCTTGACCAGAAGCTTGCGTTTGCGCCGCTCTTCATGCCCGAACATCTTGGCCTGACTGTAGGGCGCGACATAGCCGTTGATCAGCCACAACTCGCCATTCTCGACCGACGCATAGCTTTCGGCGATGGCGGTGCCGCCCGCCCGCATCGCCTTGACTTCGGAGCCGTGCAGCATGATGCCCGCCTCCAGATCACTTTCGATGAAGTAATCGAACCGTGCCCGGCGGTTCTCGGCGATGACGCGGTAGTTCGGGTCTGATCTTTCTGCCATGATCGCTGGCATATAAGCCCTGCGCCTGGCAGGGTCAAATCCCCGCTCCGCAAGGTGTGCATTCATGCGCACCTCTGGTAGCCCCGTCGAAAGGAACCGCCGATGCCCAAAGCTTACCTTGTCGCCCAGATACGTGTGCGCGACCCCGAAGGCTACGATACCTTCCGCAAAATGTCCGGACCGGCCATTGCGCAGTATGGCGGCCGCATCCTTGTCCGCAACCCCAACCCCGACATCCGCGAGGGTACCCGCTCGGGCACCGTCATCCTGATCGAGTTCGATGACATGGCCGCCGCCCGTGCTTTCTACGAGTCGCCCGAATATACCGCCGCGCGCGCCGTGCGCGAACGAGCCGCCGATACCGATCTGATCCTGGTTGAAGGGGTATAACCCAACCTTCCGCGCGCCTCTGATTTCGCACCGTCGTCCGTTGGGCCCGAATTGCCCCTCGCGTTCGCGGGTGGATCACGTAGCATCGGGCCGAAGTTTCGGCACAAGCGAGGCACCATGTCCAGGAACCCGAACGGCTACGGCAACCGCCCCGGCACCTACCGCGCCGCCTTTTGTCCCGATCTGCCCGCCGCCGATGGTCGCGCGGCCGGCCCGGAATGGGGGCGCGCGCGCCGCACCCCGCGCTTTGTCGATATGGTCAGCGGCGCGCCTGCCCCCATGGCCACAACCGCCGCCATCCTGTGGAACGACACCGCCCTGCACATCGCTTTCTGGGCCGAGGAGCCGAACCTGATTGCCACCATGACCAACCGCGACGACCTCCTGTTCTACGAGAATGATCTGGAGGTGTTCATCGACGGCGGGGATGCCTATTACGAACTGGAATTCAACGCTATCGGCACAGTGTACGAGGTGTTTTTCATCTGGCGCGATGCCTATGTGCGCGGCGGCCGGTGGGATCAGCCACGCTTTGATCTGCACCACGCGCGCACTCATTCGTTTGGCGGCGATTATGAACGCAACCGGCACAACTTCTGGCAGGGCAATCACCCGCGCGGCACCCGCTGGGCCTTTCTCGACTACGATCTGCCCGGCGTCGCCGTGCATGTCGCCGCCGACGGGGTGCCGAATGACCCCGCCACGCTCGATCGCGGCTGGAGCGCCGAGGTTGTGATCCCCTGGGCCAGCCTGACCGATCTGGCCAATGGCCGTTCGCTGCCGCCGAAGGACGGCGATACCTGGGGCATCTTCATGGGGCGGTTTCAGCAACTGGCCAACCGGGGCGGCGGCACCGTCACCGCCGGCTGGGCCGCCGACGCCTACGGCGTGGCCGATACCCATGTGCCCGACTGCTTTACTCAGGTGGTGTTTGACCGGACGACCCGGTTGTAAGGGCCGGGGCCGTCGGACATTCCTTAAAGCGGGATGAGGATTGGTAGAACCACCGAACCTGACCCGCTCCGCGCAATTTGATTCAAATTTCGCTTCACTTTGTCTCAAATATCCTGCGGGGCGCGTCCGTCGGTGCGCCACCGGTCCGAGAACCGGTGGACGCGGGGGGTGCAAAACCCCCACCTGCCCCGAAGCAGCAGGAGGACGATTCCATCTGATCTCATTTCGCGCTAACAAAAGGCTAAATCAACCAACATTAATTCAATAATATCATCATCTTATAAAATGTCTCGCGCCGAGACGCTAGCCCCGCGCCAAATTCAGAATGTAGCGCGCCACCATCAGGTCCAGATGCGCCCCGCCGCCATTCTTGGCAAGCGTGATCTCCTGTGGCCCACTGCGCCGATAAAGCCCGGCCGCGATGTCATAGAAATCCGCCCTGATATCCGCCTCAGAAATCGCCCCCGATGCCAACGGCACCATGATCTCGCCGATATGATGCACCGTGGTGGCCCGCGCATCCACAAAGACCGAGGCCCGCCGCATCGCCGTATCATCCACCTCGCGCATGTCGGGCCGGTACGCCCCGATCAGGTCCAGATGCGTGCCCGGCGCCAACCACTCGCCCCGGATCAGCGGCTCGGTCGCCATGGTCGCGGTACAGATGATATCCGCCGCCCCGACCGCCGTCTCCAGATCGCGCACCACCGTGGCCCCAGCCAGCGCCGCCCCCGTCCGGCTCCAGACCGAAAACCGCGCGCCCGGAAACAGGCTGCCATAAGCCGCGATCATCGACCGCGCCACCGTCCCCGCCCCTACCAGCAGAATCTCGCGGCTGTCCGGCCGCGCCAGCAGACTGGCGGCCAACAGCGAGTCCCCCGCCGTCTTCCACTTCGTCACCAGGTGAAAATCGACAATCGCCTCGATCTCGCCGGTCCGGTCGGAATACAGGTTCACCGCTCCGTTGACGACTGGCAGCCCCTGCGCAGGATTGCCCGGAAACACCGTGGCCGACTTCACCGCCAGCCCCATGCCGTCGATCCAGGCCGACCGGGTCAGCAAAGTGTCGGACCGGCGATACAGAAACGTGTCGCCGATCTCGGCACGCGGCAGCCGGTGCCCGGCCACAAGCGCCGCGGTCAGCCCGCCCCAGGACAGCCGCGCTTCGGCCTCTGGCCCGATCAGAATGACTGTCATGCTGCCTCCGCCTCTGTCAGCAATCCGGCGGCGATCAGCGCCCCCGCCCATCCGCCCGGCGTCACGAACTGATGCGTCTGCCAGCCCCGGGCGCTGGCTGCCGCCACATTCTCGGCCTTGTCATCGACGAACAGCAACCGCCCGGGCGCAATCGTGCAATCCGCCTCGACCATCCGGTAAATCTCGGGGTCGGGCTTGATCACCTTCATCCGGCCCGAGACATATTCGCGGTCAAACTCGGTCAGCACCCGGTACTCGGTTTGCGCATAGGCAAACGTGGCATCCCCGAAGTTGGTCAGAGCGAACACCGGTACCCGCTTGGCCCGCAGCGCCCGCAAAAGGCGGATGGAATGCGGGATCAAGGGTGCCGCCAGACGAATCCAGTTGTCGTGCCAGTCCCTGATCTCGCCGGCCCATTCGGGATGGCGCTCGGCGCATTCATAGACCGTGCTGCGGAAATCGGCTCCGGCATCCACCGCCAGGTTCATCGCATGCAGGTCCACCTCGGCGAACAGCCGCTTGCGGCGTGCCACTCCGTAGGTGCGGTCATAATAGTTTTCGGGTTGCCATTCGATCAGCACGTTGCCGATGTCGAAGATCACGGCTTGCGGTCGGTCGGTCACAGGGGTTCCTTCTTCGCCGCGCGGATCTCGCGGTCCAGCGCCTCAAGAAAACGGGAGCGGTCGGACTTTGTAAAGGCCTTGCCGCCGCCCTGCCGGAATGGATCGGCAGCACGCAGGTCGGCCATCAGATCGCGCATCGCCAGGATGTTGCCGATGTTGACCGTGGTCAGAACCTCGCCGTTGTGCTTGATGACCCGGGCCCCGGCCGCCAGACACTTCGCGGCCAGGGGAATATCGCCGGTCACGACGATATCGCCGCGCCCGGCGCGGTCGGCGATCCATTTGTCGGCGACATCGGGTCCATCGGGTACGAACACCATTTCCACCAGCGGATGCGGGCTTGGCCGCAGTCCGCCGTTCGAGACGATGTAGAGTTTCACGCGCAGCCTGTCGGCCACACGTTCGGCCTCGGCCTTGACCGGGCAGGCGTCGGCATCGACATAGATCGCGGTCATGTCGGGCTAGGCATGTAGCGCCTCGGCGTGAAATTCGATGTGGTCGCGGATGAAACTGGCTACGAAGAAATAGCTGTGGTCATAGTCGCGCTGCATCCGGAACGTGGCCGGTTGCCGCCGCACTGCGATGGCTTCGGCCAGCGCTTCGGGTTTCAGCAGATGCAGGAACTGGTCACTGGTGCCCTGATCCAGCAACAGCGGGCCGGGGAAACCACGCTCGCGCATCAGCAATGCCGCATCATGCGCCGCCCACAGCGTTTCGTCGGCGCCGAGGTAGGCAGTGAACTGCTTGCGGCCCCAATCGGATTTGGTGGGATGGGCAATCGGGGCAAAGGCCGAAACCGACCGGAACCGGCCCGGATCGGCCATTGCCAGGGTCAGCGCGCCGTGGCCGCCCATCGAGTGGCCGGTGATGGCCTGACGATCGGCATCCAGCGGAAAGGTGCGGAGCAGGAAGTCGGGCAGATCCTGCGCAAGATAGTCCCACATCCGGAAATGCGGTGCCCAGGGCTCTGCGGTCGCGTTCACATAGAATCCGGCTCCCTGACCCAGATCGAAGGCGGGATCGTTGGCAACGCCGTCACCCCTGGGCGACGTGTCGGGGAAGACCAGCGCGATGCCCCGGGCGGCGGCCCAGCCCTGCGCACCGGCCTTGATCATCGCATTTTCGTGCGTGCAGGTCAGGCCTGCCAGAAACCAGAGGACCGGTACTGGGCCGCCCCGAACCTGTTCCGGCAGGAACAACCCAAAGGTCATGTCGCATCCCGTCGCATCGGACCTATGGGAATAGACCCCCTGCATGCCGCCGAAGCATTTGTGTTCGCTGATGATCTTCATGTCGTCCTTTCACAGGTGCAGCCGCGTCGTCACCAAAGCCACCACCGCCGACACCGTGACGATGCTGACGGCCGTCGAAATCAGGATCGATGCAGAAACCCGTTGCGGCGCAACCCCGTAATGCTGGGCCAGGATATAAACATTTCCCGCGACGGGCAAAGCCGCAACGGCAATCATCACACCGGCGGCGAACGGGTCGACGTCGAACAGCCAAAGCGTGGTGACGGCGACGGCCGCCGGGTGCAGGATCAGCTTGCAGAATGACAGCCACAGTGCGACCTGCAGCCGTTCCGCCGTCTTGGTGGCCAGCGACGCGCCAATGGCAAAAAGCGCGCCGGGGGTAGCTGCGGCACCGAGCAGGGCCAGGAAATCGTTCACCGGTGCCGGGACCGGCAGGGCCGTTGCCGACCAGATCAGCCCCAGCCCCATCGAGACGATCATCGGGTTGCCGATCAGCCCCAAACCGACCTGGCGCAGGACCGCGACCGACACTCCTCCCTGACGCGCGGAAGTCAGCAGGATGGTGATCAGACTGGAAAACACAATCAGGTCGATCGCCAGCGCCAGCAGCGCCGGTGCGGCGGCGGCAGGTCCGATCAGCACGACCAGCATCGGCACCCCCAGAAACCCGGTGTTGCCGATCACCGCAACCTGCGCTTCGACCGCGACTTCGGCTATCGGCAACCTGCGCCAGTAGCCGACAAGGCTTGCCAGCGCATAAACGGCAATGCAGGCGGTCAGGTAGGCCAGCACAAGGTCGGTGTCCCAGACCCTGGCAAGCGACAGATTGGCGGCAAACCGGAACAGCATGGCCGACAGCGCAAAGTAGAACACGAATTTGGTCAGATAGGCCGTCGCTTCTGGTGAAAAGAACCGGGTGCGTCCGGCCCAGTAGCCAAGGCCGATCACGGCAAAGAACGGCAATGTGCGGGTCAGGATGTCGAACATCAGGCTCTCCTGCGCGGCGCGTCGCCGTTCTTATCGGCGTCAGGTTGCCGTTTCCAGACAATGACGCCGAAAGGCTTTCTTGAGCATGTCAAGTTCGGCCCGCAACAGATCGACCTCGGCGCGGATGTCATCCTCCATCACCGCACCGGTGATGATGGTGAAGCCTTGCAGCTTTTCGCCATTTCGCTTGTCCTGGATCAAGAAGGTCTGCACGCCGTCACTCAACAGTTCCGCCGGGATCGGCACGCGGACATGCCAGGTCTTTTTCATGTCGGGGGCAAGGGCGACCGTCACGCCCGGTACCGGAACCTCCAGATGCAGCACTTCGACATCGGGCTGAAAATGCAGTTCGGTTTCGGCCGACAGGATGCCTTCCCAGACTCCGGCCCGGATGCGCGTCTTGGTCAGGGTCAGGTCGGCCATTGCTTGGTCCTTGTGATCGGGGTTGCCACGTGATCGGGGTTACAGTTCAGCGCGGGGGCGGCGACTGAACGTCACGTCGCGCAGGATGATCTGGTTCATCTCGGGTCCTTCAAAGATCAGATCAACCCACATCTTTTCAACCCGTTTCTCATTCAGCTTGGTATAGGCAAGGTCGAATTCGACCATCACCTCCTGCTTGTTCAAGGGTAGTTCGCGAACGATCTGCTCGACATTGGGGCCGTGCTTGACGTTCAGGCGGGCAAATATCTCCAGCGGTTTTTCCAGCTCGACCACGGCATCCACCCGCACCACATGTTTCAGTCGCAGGCTTCGCGCCGCCTCCTCCGGCAGTTCCAGAACCAGCGACAGGAAGCTGCCGTCAAAGCGGAACACATCCATCCGCAGGCCAAACGGCGCCAGATCCGCTTCACGCGTGTTGCGAATCTGGCGGATGGTCAGTTCCGAGACCCGGCAATCATGGAAAATCGTCGCCTCGTCGCCGATCTGCGCCTTGTTCTGCACTGCCGCCAACCCCGGCGGCGACAGCGGGCCGCGCCAGATTTCGGGGCGGTAGGCCCAATCGGAATTCATCGGCTTCTGGATGGCGTTCGACCCGATCAGCGGCAGTGCCAGCTTGCCGTCAGCGATATGCATCAAGCGGTCGATATGACGGCGCAACTGCCGGCCCCGGACGCGCAGGTTGCGCAATGCCTCGGCGTCCAGTGCGGCGGCAGCATCGGCGGCCTGTTCCCAGCGGTGCAGCGCCCGTCGATGCAGAATGTTGTCGATCATGATGCGCAGTGGATTGGGCATGGTTCCCTAGGCATGGTTGCGAAGCAGCGGCAACAGGCCGGGTTTGGCGGTGTGCTGCCGGACAATCAATCACAAAACCGTTCCATTGTTTCTATTTCGTAAAAATCTCGGCGTCAAAACCGGCAAACGTGGCGACAGCGCCAGTATTTGCGCGTTGGCTACCGGTTCTCGCGCTGCACCTGCCGCACAAACGCCTCAAGCGTGGCGCGTCCTGCCTCGGGTCCCAGCGGGCGGGTCTGCAGTCCGGTGACGTTCAGCGTGACGATCCGGCCTTTCAGATCGAACACGGCGCGCCAGAATTCGGGCTGGACCCGTTGGCCACGGGCACCGCTGGCATCGCTGGCTGCCAGAAAGAACACGCCGCCATTTGCCCAGGCCCGCTGCACCGCAACCGTTGCCGCCCGCCCCGACCGGCTGAGCGCCGCCCGACCGGCAGCCGAGCGGAAATAGTCGTTCAGCGCCGGCAACTGCGGTGCCACCGCTTGCACCCCGGCGGCAGAGACCGAGGCAGTCAGCACCGCCGGGGCCACCGGTTGACCGGCGGCGGCGGTTCCGGCAATGGCGGCGCAACTTCCCAGCAGGACAAAAGCCCCGCCAGGCCCGTCGCGTGCGGCCGGCCGGTCGATGCAAAAGCCCTGCGGCCCGGCGACAACGATGCTGCGCTCGGCGACGGCGATGCGCATCGGCAGGGCCGGGGCCGCCGCACCCTCGGTCGGCAGGTCCAAGGCGCAGCCGGAAACCGTGAGTGCTGCAAGCAGCGCTGCGACCGCGAACCGGCGCGTGGTTCCGGGCTGAAATGGCATGGCGCTGACCCCCGGACCGCAAACCTGCCATCCTGATAGGCGAGGCTTTTGCCGGGCACAAGCAGGCTCACGGCCCGCGTTGCCCCGGTCAGTCAAGCGGCAGTTCCGTGGTGTACTTGGTCTGTCGCAGCACGAAATTTGTGGTCGAGGAGCGCACGATGCCAAGCGCCAGCAGTCGGCGCATGATGAAGAACTCCAGATCCGCGGGGTCACGGGCCACGACTTTCAGCATGAAGTCGCTGGACCCGGTGATCGAGGCACATTCTACCACCTGATCCTGACGCTGCACGAAATCCTCGAACCGGGCGATGCTGGCCTCGGTGTGGTCCAGCAGCGACACATGCACATAGGCCACGGCGTGCAGACCCAACTGGCGCGGGTCCAGGATCGCAACCTGCCGGGCGATCACGCCTGCCTGTTCCAGCCGCCTGACCCGGCGCCATGCGGGCGATGCTGTCAGGCCGGCCCGTTCGGCCAGGTCCTGCGTGCTGATCCGGCTGTCGCGTTGCAACAGGCGCAACAGGCGTTTGTCAAACTCGTCCAGCGGCTCCATCGGTAGAATTTTCCCAGTTTCATGCCACATCTGAAATGACATGCCCCAAAATACGCTATTATGCCCGATTCTGGGGAAAAATTTCGCGCAAATCTGTCATCATGACCCGGAGCAGTCAACAATGGTCCGGCCCATGCCCATTTCCACCGCCTATTCCGCCAAGATCCCCGACGAACGCGGCTATATCGCCTATACCGCCGAGGAGGATCTGGTCTGGCGCGATCTTTGCGCGCAGCAGGTACCGAATGTGCACAAACACGCGGCCAGCGCCTACATGACGGGGCTGCAGGTCGTAAACCTGCCGACCGACCGGGTTCCGCAATGCGTCGAAGTTTCCGAAGTGCTGCGGGCGCGGACCGGGTGGCAGGTGGCGCCGGTTCCGGCACTGATCGGTTTTGCGCGGTTCTTCGCGATGCTGGCGGAACGGCGGTTCCCGGCCGCCTCTTTCATCCGGTCGCGCAAGGATTTCAACTACATCGAAGAGCCTGACATCTTTCATGAAGTGTTCGGCCACACGCCGTTGCTGGCCGACCCGCGCTTTGCCGGTTTTTCCCAGGCCATCGGCCAGACCGGTCTGCGCGCCGCCAAGGAGGATTATGCCTGGCTGATCCGGCTTTACTGGTTTTCCATCGAGTTTGGCCTGACGACAGAGAACGGTCAGATCAGGGCATTGGGGTCCGGGCTGGCATCGTCGCCCACCGAACTGCCGTGGTCGGTCAGCGACGGGCCGGAACGGCGCGGCTTTGACGTCATCGATATCCTGCGGACGCCGTATA
This sequence comes from Paracoccaceae bacterium, assembly GCA_031401675.1. GTDB lineage: Bacteria > Pseudomonadota > Alphaproteobacteria > Rhodobacterales > Rhodobacteraceae > JANNRR01. The sequence continues at coordinate 62,280 of JANNRR010000050.1, read as the reverse complement.
GGATCGACATTCACCAGCCGGTCTATTTCGTCATAGATGACCTGAATGATCTGTTCCGCGCCGCCGAACGCGACCTGCTTGCCGACATAAGGACCGCGCGCCAGCTTGGGCTGCATGCCCCGAAGTATCCGCCGAAGCACAAAGCCGCGTCGTGACCCTGCGGCGTTAACTGCCAAAACCGCGGAGCAGGCCGCTGAAACTATTCCTCCGGTTGAACCCTGCTCGCGCTTTCACGCTTTGCGTCAGGCGCACGCGGCCGGTATGGACAATAATCGCGCCTGCACGTTAAGCAGGCGCGCCTGTTGTTCGTTGGGGCCAAAGGGGGAACATGGATCAGTCAGCCACCAGGGCCATGGTCATTGGCGGATCAAACTCAGTGCGCCTGAAGGGCTGGGTCAGCAACTTCCGTCGGCGGGCGCCGGCATCGGTCCTGCTGCTGAACCGGTCCGTCGGGGCCGCGTCGTCGCTTATGGGCTATTACCGGCTGGCAACACAGGATGATCTGACCGAAGGCGACGTCCTGTTCTGGGAATATGCGCTGAACGACCAGAATCACATCGACGCAGGTGGCTACGACAAGGACCTGCTGCTGCGGTACTGCGAATACACCATCCGGCTTTGCATGCGCCGTGGCGTCCGGTTCCTGCCGCTGATCTTTGCCACCCTGAGCAGCGCAACCGAACCGGAAATGTCCGGTTATCGCAAGGCGTTGCGCCGGCTGTTTCGGCACTATCAGCTGCGTTCGCTCGACGTGTCGGTAGAGGTGCCGGTCCGGCTGGGGCTGACCGACTTTCCCGAATATGTCTATCAGGATCAACGCCACTACAAGGACGAGTCGTTCATCACCAATTTCATTGGCCGCCGGGCGATGATGCTGCTGGAAAAGGCACCGCCGCCGGTGCGGATTTCCCCGATGTTCAGCGCAGGCGATGCCTGGGTAGAAGTCTTTACCGGGTTCGAGGGCGGGCACCAGTCCCGGTTCGTGAACCGGGCGATGTCGGTGGCGGCATTTTCGCCGGGCCAGCCGAACGCGCAGCCGGGTGGTGAAAGCCCGGATTGCGCGCCGCTGCTGGCACGCATCGAGGGCAGCCGGTTCGCGCTGGTCGGCGTGGTAACACTGAGCACGGCAACGGGCGGTGCCTTCCGGATTTCGACGCCCGTTGGCAGCGCCTCGGTTTCGGCCTGTCACAACGAGACCGAATTCAACAAGCCGCTGCTCAAGGTCATTGCGCTGCCGATGGTTGCGGGCCGGACGTTCGAGTTTTCCGGGCCGGTGACCATCGGGATCAGCTATGAGACCGACCCGTCGCTGGTGGCTGCCGATTTCGGATTTTTCGCGGTGACCGATCCGCAGGCGCTGCGCCAGCCGGATTCCCGGATTGTTGCCCTGCTGATCGAGCATCTGGGGTAGGGGTTGGTTCGGCGACAACGCCAATGAACGGGCTTCAGGAAATGCTGTGTCGCGCAACCGGATTGCGCGATTCGTCCTCTGATCTTCGTTCGATATCGGGATGCTTCGACCGCCTTCCCTGCCGCAGGCCGATTGCATTCCGCAGTCTCCCGGCTTAGGTCAGGCTGGCAGATTGACCACAAAGGCAGCCGCGCCCGATGAACTGGATCTCCAACTACGTCCGCCCGACGATCAATTCGCTGTTTTCGCGGCGCGAAGTCCCAGAGAATCTGTGGACGAAATGCACCGAATGCGGAACCATGCTGTTTCACCGCGAACTGGCCGACAATCTGAATGTCTGCACCAACTGCAATCACCACATGCCGATCAGTCCGCGTGACCGGTTTGCCGCGCTGTTCGACGGCGGCATTTTCAGCGAAATCAAAGTGCCCGAGCCATTGGCCGACCCGCTGCATTTCCGCGACCAGAAACGCTATCCCGACCGATTGAAGGCGGCGCAAAAGGCCACCGGCGAACGCGAGGCGATGCTGGTGGCCACCGGCGAGATCGGGCGGACGGCGATCGTGGCGGTTGCGCAGGACTTCAGCTTCATGGCCGGGTCCATGGGGATGTATGTCGGCAACGCCATCATTGCGGCGGCAGAGCGGGCAGTGCAGCACAAACTGCCGCTGGTCCTGTTTTCGGCAGCCGGCGGGGCGCGGATGCAAGAGGGGATCCTGTCGCTGATGCAGATGCCGCGCACCACGGTGGCGGTGCAGATGGTGAAAGAGGCGATGCTGCCCTACATTGTCGTGTTGACGCATCCGACCACCGGCGGCGTGACGGCCAGCTATGCCATGCTGGGCGATGTGCAACTGGCCGAGCCGAACGCGCTGATCTGTTTTGCCGGGCCGCGGGTCATTGAACAGACCATCCGCGAAAAGCTGCCCGAAGGGTTTCAGCGCGCCGAGTATCTGCTGGATCATGGAATGCTGGACCGGGTGACCCACCGCAAGGCGCTGCGCGATGACCTGATAACCATTGTCCGGATGCTGACCAACCAGACCCCGGCGGTCAAGGGCGAACTGCCGGCGCCCGATCCGCAACCGGCCCAGCCTGCCGCCACGAAGTAACCGCGATGCTGCCATCGGCCCCCGATACCGATCTGATTCTCGTACGGTTGATGACCCTGCATCCAAAGGTCATCGATCTGACGCTGGACCGGATATGGCCGCTTCTGGCGGCGCTGAACCATCCGGAACGGCGCATTCCCCCGGTGATCCATGTGGCGGGCACCAACGGCAAGGGTTCGACCCAGGCGATGATCCGCGCCGGGCTGGAAGCGGCGGGCCGGGTGGTTCACGCCTATACCTCGCCGCATCTCGCGCGCTTTCACGAGCGTATCCGGCTGGCGGGCGACCTGATCGGCGAACCGGCGCTGGTGGCGCTGCTGGAAGAGTGCGAGGCGGCAAATGCCGGTCGCAACATCACGTTCTTCGAAATAACCACCTGTGCCGCGTTTCTGTCCTATTCCCGCAGCAAAGCAGACTTCACCTTGCTGGAGGTGGGGCTGGGCGGCCGGTTCGATGCCACCAATGTCATCGCCAGACCGGCACTGACCATCATCACGCCGGTTTCGCTGGATCACCAGCAGTATCTGGGCGACACCGTGGCGCTGATCGCGGCGGAAAAGGCCGGGATCCTGAAATCCGGTGTTCCGTGCGTGGTTGGCCCGCAGGCCGAAGAGGGTCTGACGGTGATCGAGCGACTGGCCGCCCGGCTTGGGGCCCCATTGCGCGTGTTCGGACAGCATTGGCACGTCAGCACCGAACGCGGTCGGCTGATCTATCAGGACGAAGACGGGCTGTTGGACCTGCCATTGCCCAACCTGCCCGGCCCGCATCAGGTTCAGAACGCCGGTGCCGCGATCAATGCCTTGCGCTATCTTGGCCAGGATGAAGCGGCATGCGAGGCGGCGGTGACGCGGGCATATTGGCCGGCCCGGATGCAGCGGCTGCGACAGGGGCCGTTGACCGATCTGGCCCCTCGGGCAGAGTTGTGGCTGGACGGTGGCCACAACCCGGCCGCAGGCGAGGCGATAGCCGCCACGCTTGCCGCGATGCCGACGCGCCCGACCTATCTGATCTGCGGCATGCTGAACACCAAGGACGTGCTGGGCTTCATGCGACCGCTCCTGGGCCACGCCGTGCATCTGCATGCGGTATCGATCCCCGGCGAAAAGAACACGCTGCCGGCAGAAGATACGGCGTCGGCGGCCCGGGCCGCAGGTCTTGCTGTCGACATCGCCCCGTCGGTCGCAGCGGCGCTTGCGGCAATCGTGGCCGGCTCGCCTTCGGCGCGGGTCCTGATCTGCGGCTCGGTGTACCTCGCCGGATCGGTGCTGCGCGAAAACGGGTGACGCTATTTTCCTCGGTAACCCCGCCGCTTGGCAACTGGCGCACAGCCAAGCGCATATCCATGCACAGCCGTGCGCTATTGCGAAGGCGGCGCGCCGGACATACTTCCAGAATGAAACGGTTTGCGCAGGACCCAATGACCCCTTCCCTCGACCTTGGCCTTGACACCTTCGGCGACGTCACGTCGAGCGCTGACGGCAGCCTGAACACCCACGCCCAGGTGATCCGCGATCTGGTGGACGAGGCAGTGCTGGCCGATCAGGTCGGTGTCGATTTCATCGGCATCGGCGAACATCACCGCGCCGATTTCGCCGTTTCGGCACCAGAAATCGTGATGGCCGCAATCGCTGCCCGCACCAGCCGCATCCGGATCGGCACGGCGGTGACAGTGCTCAGCTCTGACGACCCGGTGCGGCTCTTTCAACGGTTTGCCACGCTGGACGCCATCGCTCGCGGGCGGGCGGAACTGATCCTCGGGCGGGGATCGTTCACCGAATCGTTCCCGCTGTTCGGCCAAGACCTGCGCGACTACGAAGCGCTGTTCGAGGAAAAGCTTGACCTGTTCAGCAAGCTGTTGCGCGAAGAGCGGGTGACCTGGCACGGCAAGCTGCGCGCACCGCTGGACCGCCAGATCATCTATCCCCGGCCCGAGTCGGAACGGCTGCGGGCCTGGATCGGTGTGGGCGGCAGCCCGGAATCGGTCGTGCGGGCGGTGCGGCATGAATTGCCGATGATGCTGGCGATCATCGGTGGCGATCCGCGGCGGTTCAACCCCTATATCGAACTGTATCATCGGGCCTGGGCGCAGGTCGGTCGCCCGGCGTTGCCGGTCGGCGTGCATTCGCCCGGCCATGTCGCCGAAACCGACGAAGCCGCGCGCACCGCGTTCTGGCCGGGATACAAGAAGATGCGCGACAAGATCGGGGCCGAACGCGGCTGGCCGCCGATGCAGCCCGACGAATTCGAGCGCGAGATTACGCATGGATCATTGTATCTTGGCGCGCCGGAAACCGTGGCCCGCAAGATTGCGCGGACCGTGCAGACGCTGGGGCTGCAAAGCTTCAATCTGAAATATAGCGCCGGGCCGGTCGAGCCGGAGCATCTGGCCAGCTGTATCCGGCTTTACGGCGAACGGGTGATCCCGAGGGTGCGCGAGTTGCTGACCAGCACCGCAGCCGTTGCCTGACGCACCCCGCGCTGCACTTGTGCGCTGTCCCTGCCGATGATTCTGCACTGTTACGGATTTCTGCCGATGCATTGCGCTGGCACGGCCGGGCATGCTAAAGTAACGAACAGCTTGAGATTATTGAATGGAACGGTGCAGATGCGCAATCTCTTGCCCGGCTGTTTCGCGGCAGTGGGCCGGTCGTGCCGGTCGGCTTTCATCTTCGCGCTTCTTTGCCTGACCGCCCACCCGGCTCTGGTGCATGCGCAAGATGCCGGCGGGGCGGGACAAAAGCATCTGGCCCTTGTCGGGGTGCCGTCTGCCACGATCGCCCCGAACGGGACGTTCTTCGCCACACTGTCGGGCAGCACCCGCCGCAGCCCGACCGAGGATGGGCTTGACGGGTCGGCAGCCCTGGGCTTCGGTCTGGGCAGTGCCGAAAAAGGCGTCGGCGTTCAAGTCTCGGCCCATGTCACCTCCCTGACCAACGAATTCGGCGATTCAGGCTATCTGGCGTTGAAATTCGCGCGGCGGATCACCGGCGGCGCCGCGCCGACCTACGTCGGATTGTCGCTGGACCATATCGCGAACTGGGGGGATGCAGCGGGCCGCGATCCCGGTGCCACGGTGGCGGTGACGACGTTTTCGCAGGTCAGGCTTGGGGCGGCGCAGCAGTCCTTTCCGGTCATCCTGTCGCTCGGCGCGGGATCGCATCTGCGCAAGAACCAGACCAAGCCCGGGGTCTTTGTCGGCGCGGGGATCGGCCTGACCCGCAGCTTCGGTGCCAGCATGGCTTGGACCGGCGACGCCGTCGATGTCGGTGCCTCGTTCAGATTCGACGGCGCGCCAAACCTGGGGGTGACAGCGTCGCTGGCTGACGCGTTCGACATGCAGAACAACCGTCGCCTGAACCTTTCCGTCAGTTGGGTCCTGAAAGATGCGTTTGGGAGATGACATCATGACACGCCCTGGTGCCACCGCACTCGTCTGGCTGGCCGTTCTGGCATGGGTCCTGCCGGTACCGCCGCTGTCAGCCGGCGTCTTGTCGGTGGACAGCGGGCTGCCGGTGTTTCTGTTCCCGCTTGGCGGCGTGTCGGACGCAGGCGCGTCCGGTGTTGCGTCGGCGACCGGATCGGGAACTGCGGCCGCGGCCAAATCCGGCGCGGCGTCGCAAGCGGCAACGGCGGCCATCGTCGACGGCCTGCAGGCCGCGACCGTGTTTTGCGGCAGCCTGTCGCAAGTCGAGTACCGGGTGGATTGTCTGAGCGAGCGGCTGGCGTCGGTTGCGGCAGCGATGCCAGCCAGCGGCGACTATGCCGAGGCCCGCGCGGCGATCGAGACGGCGGCGCTGAAACTCGCGGCGCTGGCGGCAAGGAATGCCGACCCGGTGCTGCCGCGCGGCAGGGCGCGCAGCGGTGGGGCCGGGGGGGTGACGACGTCGCGGCCGCTGACGCCGGTGGCCACGGCATCGCTGCCTGCCGTCAACGCCGAAGCCACCGCGATCGTGGAGGAGGCGGCGACGGTGCTGCTGCGATCCTCCGACGCTTCCGCCGCGCGTCAGCTTGCGTACCGCCAGATCTCGGTGGCGGTGGGGTCTGCCAAGGTGCTGCTGCGGTCGGCCTGACCGGGCGCGACTACTGCCCCCAGTCCGCCGCCTGCATTTCCCTCAGCCGGCTGGCCGTGCGTTCGAATTCGAACGCACCTGTCCCCTCGATGTACAGCCGCTCGGGCACGTCGGAAGCCGAGGCGATCAGGCGGACCCTGGCCTCGTACAAGGTATCGATCAGCGTCACGAAGCGTTTCGCCTCGTTGTAGTTCGAGGCGGACAGCTGCGGGATATCCTCGAGCACCAGCAGGCGGACAGCCTTGGCCAGCGCCAGATAGTCGGCGGCACCAAGGGCGCGGGCGCAGAGGTCCCAGAAACTGGCGCGGGCGGCGCCGTTGCGAAAGGCCGGGATCACCACATCGCGGCCCGTCACCCGCAGCGTCAGCGGCGGGGTGTCGCCGCCGCCGCCGGTCAGGTCGCGCCAGATGGTGTCGATGGCGGCCTTGGCAGTGCCTGCGGGATGAAAGTAGACCTGGGCCCCGCGCAGGCGGTGCTGGCGATAGTCGGCTTCGGCCTCCAGTTCCACCACTTCCATCCGTTCCTTCAGTGTGGCGATGAAGGGCAGGAACAGTGCGCGGTTCAGGCCGTTCCTGTACAGATCATCCGGCGGGCGGTTGGAGGTGGCGACCACCATGACGCCTGCGGCAAACAGCATCTGGAACAGGCGGCCGACCAGCATGGCGTCGGTGATGTCGGTGATCTGCACCTCGTCGAACGCCAGCAGGCGCAGGTCGGCGGTCAGGGCTTCGCCGACCGGGGCCAGGGCATCCTCGGCGCCGCGCTTGCGGGCGGCGGTCATGCCGCGGTGCACCTCCTGCATGAAGGCGTGGAAGTGGACGCGGCGTTTGGCAGTGATGTCGGTGGCGTCAGTAAAGAGGTCCATCAGCATCGACTTGCCGCGCCCGACGCCGCCCCAGAGATAGAGGCCGCGCGGGGTTTCCGGCGGGCGGGTGAACAGGCCGGCGAGGAGCCCCTTCCTGCGGGTCGCCTGCTCCTCCAGCCAGGTCCGCCGCGCCTCCAGCTCCGGCAGGGCGGCCCGCTGCGCCGGATCGGGGCGCAGGGTGCCGGCGGCAACGCGGGCATCGTACAGGTCGGTCAGGGTCAGGCTCATGCCGGTTGGATAGACCGGGCCGGGGGGGGATGTCACCCCCTTTCCGGGGCGGCGCGCCAAAGCGTCTCACGGTGGGACGCATGCTCAAGCCTTTGAAATCATTCAGTCGGATGATTTCTTTTAACCGGATGTTCACACTTTAACCCGGCGCACGCCCGCGTAACTCGACCTTTGCCTTTTGCATATCACCCCCTATCGTGGCCGAAACGGAGGGGTGGAATGAGCGACGCAGACCGGGCCTATGCGGCGGCGCAGAAGATGATCGCGAAAGCGGGGAAGGCGACAAGCCTTGACTTCGATACCGCCCAAACGCGTGCACTGACCCGGCTGCCGCCAGAGATTTCCGGGCTGAACAAGCTGCAAGAACTCTGGCTCATCAACACGGCGTTCGGCGATGACGGGATGATGGCGCTGCAGGGCATGCCAGAGCTACAGAGACTATACCTCGACAACACCGGGGTCACCGATGCGGGAATGGGAAAACTGCATACGATGGCGCGGTTGCAATGGCTTTCGCTCGACAGCACCGGGATAACCGATACGGGGCTGGCAGCGCTGCAAGGAATGGCGGTGTTGCAGAGACTTTCGCTTGGCAACACCGGGGTGACCGATGCGGGGTTGAAGACCTTGCAAGGAATGGCAGGATTGCAGGGGCTCTACCTCAACAACACCGGCGTCACGGATGTTGGTCTGAGGGCGCTGGCGGGAATACCGGGTTTGCAGATGCTCTCGCTCGATAATACCGGAGTTACTGATGCGGGGCTGAAGGTGCTGCAAGGGATGGGCCAGATGTTGGAGCTTTGGCTCAACAACACCCGGATCACCGATGCGGGCCTGTGGGCATTAAGCGGGATGGAACGGTTGCGGACGCTCACCCTCAACAACACCCCGGTGCGGGATCTGCGGGCGCTGAAGGATATGACCTCGCTAGAGGACACGGCACATGTTTGGATCGGCCTGCACTTTGCGGGCACGGCGGCGACATGGCTGGACCCGGAGTTGAAGTGGCTTTCGGAAATTAGGGAAAACACATATCGGACGCGCGAGACGCTGACGTATTTGCAGGGGCTGGGGAAGGATTACGGGCGCTACCTTCGTGAAAGAGACACCCTGTTGGGTGGAGCATCGCCGGTGGTTTTGCCGCCCGCTTCGGCCGAACTGAAAGGCCGGGTGTCGCGGCTTTTGCAACAGCCTGCAGCGTCGGCCCTGGTGATTGGCCCGATCGGGGACGAGATCGGCAGGGCGTTGCGGGAGTGGCAGAACGAGACCGGGGCGAACCAGCTGCCCGCGCCGCTGGAACGGCTGGAAGTCATCGGCGGCATCCTGTCGGGCATTGCCTTTGCGGTGACAACTGCGGCGCACGACCGCCAGCAGGCGCTTGAGGGGCGCGTGTTTCGACTGGAAGAGGAAGTGCGCGCGCTGACAGCGGCGCTGGCCGAGGCTCGCGGGCTGGTCGGGGCGTTGGAAGCCAAGCTGGCGGCCCCTGTGACGAAGGATGAGCCGGGGGAGGGGGGGTTCTCGCTGACCTTTCGCAAGAGTGCAGGGGAAGAGGCGGGCAAGAGGACGGTGCAATTGGCGGCAGCGAGTGCGTTTGCCGGGGTTCTGTATGTTCTCGGTGAAAACTCCACGGCTGTGCAGTTGCTGCTCAAGGCGTTGGAAAAGCTGGGCTAGCAGCCGAATACCCATCACCCGCCGCGATCCCCCACCCAACAAAATCCCGGCTTGGCCCTGCCGGTGCGGGCCGGTCAGACCTCGGGCGTCAGGCTGGGCCGGTCCAGCCGCTGCATCGGCGGCGCGTTGCGGTGGTCGATCCGGTGCTGGATGGCGCGTGACAGGAATGAGCCAGCGTGCCTGACATCCTCGCGCACCGTCAGGATGTCGCGGCGAAACCGGCGCAGGAACGGCGTCGCCTCTTTCGACATCAGGTCGAAATCGCGGCCCAGTTCCAGCCCCAGGTCCTCGGCGGCAGAAATCACCGCCATGCTGGCAGATGCCGATGGCACGATGAAGGCGTCGGGCCGGTCGGGGCCGGCAAGGCAGGCGGTTGCCGCCACTTCGATCTGTTCGGCCTGGTTGTCGGCGGTAATGCTGTCGAGCACGCAGAAGTCGACCTGCAGCCGCCGGGCGGCAGTGGTGGCACCGTCGATCATGTTGCGCGCATAATTCTGCAGGCGCGGCGGCGACAGCATCATCAGCCGGTGCCGCCCCTTGGCCACCAGCGCCTCGACGGCAATGCGGCCGAATTCGGTGTTGTCGAAGTCGTAGTAGGCGTGGCTGTCGCACCATTCGGTGCGGCCGTGGGTGGCAAAGGGAAAATCCCGCGCCATCAGATAGCGGATGCGCGGATCGTGGGTTTCGATCTGGTTCAGGATGATGCCGTCTGCGGACGCGGTTTCGACCACGTAGCGGATCGGGGTCATCGGATCCTCGCTGGGGAAGAACGGGGTGATGTTCAGGTGATAGGCGGTGCCCCGCAGCGATCCGGCCAGAGACGAGATCAGCCGGCCGGTATGGTTCATCATGTCGCCTTCGGTCGACAGCACCAGTGCGATCACATTGGTCTTGCCGGTGCGCAGGCGGACCCCGGCGCGGTTGGGCCGGTAGCCGATCTGGTGCGCAATCTCCTTGACGCGGCGCTTGGTATCCTCGCCGATGTCGGGCGCGTCGTTCAGGGCCCGCGACACGGTGGGCACGGCCAGACCCGACAGCCGGGCGATGGTCTTCAGCGTCGGGCGTTCCTCGGCCTCGGACCCCGGCGCGGGCGCGAATTTCGGCAAAAGCGATTCGTCCATAGCCGTCGTCCCCCCCGATTCGCGGCCGCCAGGCTGTTTGGTGCTGCAGGCTTCGGTCCAGTGAAATCAGGCCCTTGGCATCTCCTTCGGTGATAAAGTCAGCGAAGGCGCAGATTCGGGCTTGATTGCGAATTCTAAATCGTTGTAGCAAAATCTATAACGATTTAGAAGTCAGGGAGGACTCAATATGAAACTGATGAAGACCTTGCTTGCCGCGACCGCGCTGTGCGGAACGTCGGCGGCATATGCGGCCGATGTGGAAGTGACGCACTGGTGGACATCCGGTGGCGAAGCCGCCGCCGTGGCCGAGTTTGCCAAGGCGTTCGACGCCACCGGCAACAAGTGGGTCGATGGCGCGATTGCCGGTTCGGGCGACGTGGCCCGCCCGATCATCATCAGCCGGATCCTCGGCGGCAACCCGATGGGTGCCACCCAGCTGAACCCCGGCAAGGACGCGGACGATCTGATCGCGGCTGGCCTGATGCAGGATCTGACCGAGCTTGCGAGCGCCGAAGACTGGGCAACCATCCTGCGCCCGAAATCGCAGATGGACAGCTGCACCCTCGACGGCAAGATCTACTGCGTGCCGGTGAACCTGCATTCCGGTCAATGGATGTGGACCAACCGCAAGGTCTATGAAGATGCCGGCATCGCGCCGCCGCAAAACTGGGCCGAGATGATCGCTGCAGCCCCCGCGCTGAAGGCAAAGGGCATCATCCCGCTGTCGCTCGCCGAAGGCTGGCCAATCGGGCTGCTGACGGAAGACCTGATCGTCGCCATCGCAGGCGTCGACAACTATGTCGCAGTCTACAAGGACCGCAACATGGAGATGGCACGCGGCGCTGAATTCGCCGCCGTGTTCCAAGCCATCGACCAGGCTCGTCAAATCATCGACCCCAAAACCGTGGTTCCGCAGTGGAATGACGCTGTTGCTTTGGTGATCCAGGGCAAGGCCGCGGCTAACGTGATGGGTGACTGGGCTGGCGGCGAGTTTGCCGTGGCGGGCATGGTTGCCGGCAAGGACTTCGATTGCCTGCCGGGTCTGGGCGTCGAACCGGTTCTGGGAACGGGCGGGGATGTGTTCTACTTCCCGAAAAACGAAGACCCCGAAGTGACCAAGGCACAGCTGGCCATGGCCTCGATGATGGTGACCAAGGAAGTTCAGGTCGCCTTCAACCTGAAGAAAGGCTCGCTGCCGATGCGCGCCGACGTGGACCTGACCGCGGCCAATGACTGCATGCAGAAGGGCCTCGAGATTCTCGACAAAGGCACGAAAGTGTTCCCGAACAACTCGCAGATGCTGGATCGCGACTCGCTCAACCAGATCAACGACGTGATGAAAGAGTTCTTCTCGGACCTGTCGATCACGCCGGAAGTGGCACAAGAGCAGTTCGCAGCGATCATCGAAGCCGCACCAATGTGATCTTCGGATCCTTTGCTAAGTGACAACCGGCCCGGCAGAAATGCCGGGCCAAATTCGGCAAGCTTAAGGGGGAAAACCAATGTCTGGATTGAAGCGGCCAAATCCCCTTTTCCGGAATATGACCTCCAAGATGGCCGCATCACCGATGATCTTCATCGTGCTGGTGGTGTTCATCGGAAGCACCGCCTGGACGGTCGCGTCGTCCTTCACGGGCATCAAGACCCTGCCGATCTTCACCCCGCAGGAGTTCTACGACAACTGGGTGGGATGGGACCAGTATGTACGGCTGTGGAACACGCCGCGCTGGATCACCTCGATCACCAATCTGGCGATCTACGGCATCCTGTATTCCGGCTTTGCCTTCATCATCGGGTTTCTGCTGGCGGTGCTGATGGATCAGAGGATCCGTGCCGAGGGCGTTTTTCGTACGATCTACCTTTATCCCTTTGCGTTGTCGTTCATCGTGACCGGCAAGGTCTGGGCCTGGATCCTGAATCCGGCCTTCGGCCTGGAAAAGACGGTCCGCGACCTTGGCTGGACGACCTTTTCCTTTGACTGGCTCACCAACCGAGACATGTCGATCTACACGGTGGTGATCGCAGGGCTGTGGCAAGGCACCGGGCTGGTGATGGCGCTGATGCTGGCGGGCTTGCGGGGAATTGACGATGATATCTGGCGCGCAGCGCGGGTGGACGGGATTCCGAAATGGCGGACCTATATGCAGATTGTCATCCCGATGATGCGGCCGGTGATGATCACGATCTTTGTCATCGTGGCATCGGGTTCGGTGCGCGTCTACGATCTGGTTCTGGCCTTGACCCAAGGGGGGCCGGGCAACTCGTCGCAGGTGCCATCCATGTATATCTACGAAAAGCTGTTCGTCGGGGCTCTGGCGCAAGGAACGGCAGCATCATCCGTGTTGCTGCTTGCCACCGCCATCATCCTGGTGCCGTGGATCATCGTCGAATTCGGCAAGAAAAGCAGGGGTTGATCACATCATGACCATGCTCACAGCATCCGCGATCACGCCTTCCGGAGCCAAGCCCAAACCGATGTTCGCGCCGGGCCGCGTGCTGATCTATGCTTTGCTGATCGTCACCTCGATCTACTATCTGATCCCGCTTTATGTGATGATCATCACCTCGCTCAAGGATCTTGACCAGATCCGCGAGGGCAATATCTTCATCCCGACGCTGCGCCCCACATTCGACGCCTGGATCAAGGCCTGGTCGGCTGCCTGCACCGGGCTCAACTGCACGGGGCTGGCACCGGGTTTCTGGAATTCGGTCTTCATCACTATACCTTCCGTCGTCGTGTCGATCGCGGTGGCGTCGATCTCGGGGTATTCGCTGGCGAACTGGCCGTTCAAGCTTGCGGAATGGTCTTTCACCATCCTGCTGGTCGGCTCTTTTATCCCGTATCAGGTGTTTTTGTATCCGCTGGTGATCATCACCCGGGAAATGGGCATCTATTCGACGCTTTATGCGGTGGTATTCGTGCATACCGTGTTCGGCCTTCCGATTCTGACGCTGCTGTTCCGCAACTACTTCGCGTCGTTGCCGCCCGAGTTGTTCAAGGCGGCGCGGGTCGATGGCGCGGGCTATTGGCGCATTTTCTTTCAGGTCCTGATGCCGATGTCGCTGCCGATCTTTACCGTGGCGGTGATCTTGCAGGTTACAGGCATCTGGAACGACTTTCTTTTCGGGGTCATCTATGCCGGACCCACGAACTATCCGATGACGGTGCAGTTGAACAATATCGTCAATTCGCTGCAGGGCGTGAAGGAATACAATGTCGAAATGGCGGCGACCATTCTGACCGGCCTGGTCCCGCTGACCATCTACTTTCTGTCCGGCAAATACTTCGTCCGCGGCATTGCCGCCGGAGCGGTCAAGGGATGACAAACATGGAAAAGATCAGTGTCTCGGTCCGGGGTGTGTCGCTGTCGTTCGGGGCGGTAACGGTTCTGAAATCGTTCGATATCGACATTGGCGACGGCGAGTTCATCGTGCTTCTGGGCGCGTCGGGCTGCGGCAAGTCGACATTGCTGAACTGCATCGCCGGGCTTCTGGAGCCGTCAACCGGGCAGATATTCATCAACGGCAAGAACGTGACCTGGGAAGAGCCGAAGGATCGCGGCATCGGCATGGTGTTCCAGTCCTATGCGCTCTATCCGCAGATGACGGTGGAAAAGAACCTGTCGTTTGGTCTGCGGGTTGCCGGGATGCCGAAGGCCGAGGTTGACAAGCGGGTACAGCGGGCGGCCGAGATCCTGCAGTTGCAGCCGTTCCTGCAGCGCAAGCCGACAGCACTTTCCGGCGGGCAGCGGCAGCGGGTGGCGATCGGGCGGGCGCTGGTCCGCGATGTCGACGTGTTCCTGTTCGACGAGCCGTTGTCGAACCTGGATGCCAAGCTGCGCGCCGATCTGCGAGTCGAGATCAAGCGGTTGCATCATCGCCTGGGCAACACCATGATCTATGTGACGCACGACCAGATCGAGGCGCTGACGCTGGCCGACCGCATCGCGGTGATGAAAAGCGGGTCGATCATGCAATTGGCCAGCCCGAACGAGATCTACAACCGGCCGCAGAACAAGTATGTGGCGGGCTTCATCGGCAGCCCCGAGATCAACTTTTTCGAAGGCATGGTCGACGGCGAACATTTCGTGACCGGCGGCGTCAAGTTGCCGCTGACGGGGTATCAGTTCGAGGGTGCGCGGACGTCCGGCCCTGGCTGGTTCGGGATCAGGCCCGAGCACATCCATTCTGGCGACGCTGCCCGGCACCTGCCGTTTTCGACCGAGGCGACGGTCGAGATTGTCGAGCCGATGGGGTCCGATACGCTGGTCTGGACCAGTGTCGGGGGTACGCCGCTGCGGTTTCGCATGGATGGCCAGGCGCAGGTCAAGGCCGGCGACCGGATTCTGATCGGTTTCGATGCCGCCCGCGCCTCGCTGTTTGACAAGCAGAGCGAAAAGAGACTGTGACATGCTTGATCTGGCCGGCCAATGGGCCCTCGTGGACGACACGGGGGCGTGGCGCTGTGACATGGCCGTGCCGGGCGACGGCATTTCGGCACTGCACGCGGCCGGGCTGATCCCCGACCCGTACTTCGGGCGGAACGAATACGGGCTGCGCTGGATCGCCGAGCGCGACTGGGTGATCTCGCGGCGGTTTACGGTGGCGCGCGTCGATCTGCGGCTGGTGATCTCGATGCTGGACACCGTCGCCGAGGTGTTCGTCAACGGCACTTCGGTATTGCAGGCCGACACGATGTTCCGAAGCCATAGTGCCGATCTGTCAGGAGCGTTGCGGGTAGGCGAGAACGAGATCAGCATCCGCTTTGCCTCGCCGGTTCGGGTGGCGGCAGAGCGGCAGGCAGCGATGCCGTTCTACATCCCCTATTCCACCAGCAACTGTCCGATCCCGAGCGGCAACATGTTGCGCAAACCGGCCTGCGATTTCGGCTGGGACTGGAACATCGCGCTGGCCCCGTTCGGGGTTTACGGGGTGGTGCGGCTGGGGCCTTTGGGCAGACCAGAGATATGCAACCCCGTGATCACTCAGCACCATGAACCGGGAAGGGTTACCGTAAGCATTACAGGTCAAACGCTTGAAATCGCTGATGGTCCTGTCACTGTCTCCGTTGCGGGCGCGACGGCGCAAGGTAAGGCGCATGCAGGGTTGATCGCCGCCAGCGTCGTGATCAATAACCCCGACCTGTGGTGGCCTGCCGGGCAGGGCGCACAGGTCCTGCACGATCTTGTCATAACGGTGGGTGGCCAGACAATCACGCGGCGGATCGGCTTTCGCGCTCTGGATTTGATTACCGAAAAGGACGCTGCGGGCATCGGGTTCAAGTTCCGCGTCAACGGCCGCGATGTGTTTGCCAAGGGCTCGAACTGGATACCGCAGGATGCGCTGGCCTCGAACATCACGCCCGAGGCAACCCGCGATCTGCTGCAGTCGACAGTCGATGCCAACATGAACATGATCCGAGTCTGGGGCGGCGGGCGCTACGAGCCGGGCTGGTTTTACGATATCTGCGACGAGTTGGGCCTGATGGTTTGGCAGGATTTCATGTTTGCCTGCAACCTCTACCCGTCGACGCCCGAGTTTCTCGGAGAAGTCGGCCGTGAAGTTCAGCAACAGGCCAATCGCCTGCATCATCATGCCTGCATCGCGCTTTGGTGTGGTGACAACGAGTTGATCGGGGCTCTGACCTGGTTCCCCGAGAGCCGCGAAAACCGCGACCGCTACCTTGTGAACTATGACCGGCTCAACCGGACCATCGAGGCCGGGTTGAAGGTGATTGTTCCAGAAGCCAACTGGTGGCCCTCCTCCCCCTCCTCCGGGCCGATGAATTTCGGCGATGCCTGGCACGACGACAGCAGCGGCGACATGCATTTCTGGAGCGTGTGGCACGAGCGCCGCGATTTCGATCATTACCGCGATGTCAGCCCGCGCTTCTGCTCGGAATTCGGCTTTCAAAGCTACCCGTCGATGGACGTGATCCGGAAATTCGCCAACTCAAAGGACTGGAACATCGCCTCCCCCGTGATGGAAAGCCACCAGAAGAACGCCGGCGGCAACGCGCGGATCGCCGAAACCATGTTCCGCTATTTCCGCTTCCCGGTGGATTTCGAGAATTTCGTGTATCTGAGCCAGGTCCAGCAGGGGCTGGCGATAAAGACCGCCGTCACCCACTGGCGCAGCCTGAAGCCGCATTGCATGGGCACGCTGATCTGGCAGTTGAACGACACCTGGCCGGTGTGTTCATGGTCGAGCCTCGATCACGGCGGCGGCTGGAAACTGCTGCACCACATGGCCAAGCATTTCTACGCGCCGGTAACGGTGGTGGCGGTGCCGAAGGATGGCGGGCAGGTGCTGCGGGCGGTGAATGATACCGCTGCTCCGGTGGCGATCACGCTGGATGTCTATGCCGCCGAGATGACGGGGGCGGTGCGCCTGCTGGGCACGCATGCGGTCACGGTGGGCCCGGATGCCGCACTTGAAGTCGTCACACTGGCGGCGGGCAGCTTGCGGCCGGGCGAAGTGCTGGCGACCGTCTGGCGCACCCCGGGCGGCACCCATGCCGGTGATGTCTTTGCGCCGGACCCGTGGAAAACCTACGACCTGTTGCCGCCCCGGCTGCACCAATCGGTCGAAGCCTCCGGCACCGGCTGGAAGATCACCATTTCCGCCGAAGCGCTGGCCCTGTTCGTCGCGGTCGAGGCCGATCAGCCGGGCCGGTTCTGCGACAATGCCTGCACGATCTTTCCCGGCTATCCGGCAACGATCACCTTTACGCCCGCACAACCGGGTCCGGCCCCGGTCTTCACCCTCCGCGATCTTCATTCGGCCACCTACGGCACCTGAAAGGACAATCCCATGCAACCGCTCAGCTACCAGCTCTATTCCTCCCGCAACTTCCCGCCGCTTGCCGACACGCTGAAGATGCTGGCCGATATCGGCTATGCCCAGGTCGAGGGGTACGGCGCGCTTTATGCCGATGCGTCGGCGCTGGACGACATGGCCGAGGGGCTGCGCGCCAACGGGCTGGCGATGCCGAGCGGGCATTTCAGCCTGGACATGGTGCGTGACCAGTCGGCGCGGGTGCTGGCGATTGCCGAGGTGCTGGGGGTGAAATCAATCTTTGTGCCGCACATCATGCCCGACCAGCGCCCGAAGGATTCGGCCGGCTGGCTGGCGTTCGGCAAGGACCTGGCCCGGATGGCGCAGCCCTATTGGGATGCAGGGCTGGCCGTCGGCTGGCACAATCACGATTTCGAGGTGAAGCCGACGCCACAGGGCGATCTGCCGCTGGATCAGCTGATGGCAGCCGATCCAAGGCTGGTGCTGGAACTGGACGTGGCCTGGGTGGTGCGCGGCGGGGTGGATCCGCTGACGCTGATCGCCCGGTACGGCGCCCGGATCAAGGCGGCGCATGTCAAGGATATCGCACCGGCCGGTCAGGCTGCCAATGAAGACGGCTGGGCCGATGTCGGCCACGGCGTGATGGACTGGAAAGGCCTGAGCGCCGCGCTGAAGAAAGCGGGCTGCGGCACCTTCGTGATGGAACATGACAATCCGTCGGACCACAAGCGCTTTGCCGAACGGTCATTTGCCGCCGCTTCGGCCTATTGAGGAGATGGCAATGATCGGCGTCGGCATCATCGGCTGCGGCAACATTTCGACAACCTACCTGCGGCTGGGGCCCCTGTTCAAAGGGCTGGAGATCAGGGCGGTGGCGGACATCAATCCCGAAGCGGCGCGAGCCCGGGCCGCCGAGTTCGGGGTGCGGGCCGATACGGTGGAGGCGCTGCTGGCCGCCAGCGATATCGGCGTGGTGGTCAACCTGACCATTCCGGACGCGCATTATCCGATCAGCAAGCGGATCCTGCAGGCGGGCAAGAACGCCTACAGCGAAAAACCGCTGGTGCTGACGCTGGCCGAGGCCGAAGACCTGCGGGCGATTGCCAAGGCCAGGGGCCTGCGCGTCGGTTCGGCCCCCGACACCTTCCTGGGTGGCGCGCACCAGCTGGCCCGGGCGGTGATTGATGAGGGCACGGTCGGCCGCATCGTCGCGGGCACCGCCCATATCATGAGCCACGGCATGGAAATGTGGCACCCGAACCCGGATTTCTTCTTTCTGCCGGGTGCGGGCCCGATGCTGGATGTCGGCCCCTACAGCGTCACCAACCTGATCCAGCTCCTGGGGCCGGTGAAACGCGTCGGGGCCCTTACAAGTTCGGCCTCGCCGACCCGGACCATCACCTCGCAGCCGCGGCACGGCGAAACGATCCCGGTGAAGACACCGACCAACATCCATGCCCTGCTGGATTTCGCCAACGGCGCCACCGTCACCCTGTCGACCAGCTGGGATGTCTGGAAACACCGGCACGGCCACATGGAGCTGTATGGTACCGAAGGCACCATCTTCGTGCCCGACCCGAACTTCTTCGGCGGCGAGGTCGAGGTGGCGGGGCGCGACGGTACCAACGAAGTCGTGCCCGAACGCAACCATCCGTTCGGTATCCCCAATCAGGACAGCCGCGCCAACTACCGCACCGCCGGGCTGGCCGACATGGTCGCCAACATGGCCGCCGGCAAACCGCACCGCTGTTCAATGGAACTGGCGATCCATGCGGTTGACGTGATGACCTCGGTGCTGGCTGCGGGCGAGGCCGGGCAGTTCATCACCCTGACCACCACCTGCGACCGGCCCGAGGCGCTTTCCCCCGATCAGGGGCGCGCCTTGTTGAAATAGGGCTGTCATCCGCTTTCTTTGTTCCTAAAGTATCCCCGCCGGAGGTTTCGACCCATCCGCCCGTGCCTCCGGCGGGATCATTCAGACAGGAGCCGCCATGACCTACATTCCCGCCACCGACCGCTATGAGAAAATGGTCTACAATCGGTGCGGCCGCAGCGGGCTGAAGCTGCCCGTCATCGCGCTGGGTCTTTGGCACAACTTCGGCCATGACACGCCGCACGAGACCAAGCGGGCGATCCTGCACACGGCGTTTGACCAAGGCATCACGCATTTCGACCTGGCCAACAACTACGGCCCGCCGGCCGGCAGCGCCGAATCGGCGTTCGGCGACATCATGCGCAGCGATTTTCGCGGGCTCAGGGACGAGATGATCATCTCTTCCAAGGCCGGCTACTACATGTGGCAGGGGCCGTACGGCGAATGGGGCAGCCGCAAGAACCTGATCGCATCCTGCGACCAGTCGCTGCAGCGGCTGGGGCTGGACTATGTCGATATCTTCTACTCGCACCGGTTCGATCCCGACACGCCGCTGGAAGAGACGATGGCGGCACTCGATCAGATCGTGCGGTCCGGGCGGGCGCTCTATGTCGGCGTCTCGTCCTACAATTCGCAGCGCACGCGCGAAGCGGCGGCGATCCTGAAGGCGTTGGGCACGCCCTGCGTGATCCATCAGCCAAGCTACAACATGTTGAACCGCTGGGTCGAGCGTGACGGGCTGAAAGAGACGCTGGCCGATCTGGGCATCGGCTCCATCGCCTTCATACCGCTGGCGCAGGGCATGCTGACCGACAAGTATCTGGACGGGATTCCGGCAGGCAGCCGGGCGACGCAGGGCAAATCGCTGAACCCCAGGATGATATCCGAACGGGCGGTCGGCAGCTTGCGGGCGTTGCATGCGATTGCGCAGCGGCGCGGCCAGACGCTGGCGCAGATGGCGCTGGCCTGGGTGCTGCGCGGCGGCGGCATCACCTCGGCGCTGATCGGCGCGTCGAAGCCGTCGCAGGTGGTTGACTGCGTCGGGGCAATAAACAACCTGTCGTTCACAAACGAGGAACTGGCAGAGATCGATGTCCATGCCAATGAGGAAAACATCAACCTTTGGGCAAGGTCATCCGAGTCATGACAGGGGTCCGCAGCGAATTGATGATCTACACGCTGGCCGATGGCAGCACGGGTACCGTGCTGACCACGGCCAAGCTGATCGAGGCACCGAACTGGACGCCGGACGGTGCGGCGCTGATCGTCAACGGCGAGGGGCACTTGTTCCGGGTGGCGCTCGCCGGACCGGCGCTGCGACGGATCGATACCGGCCACCACGACCGGTTGAACAACGATCACGGCATTTCGCCCGATGGCACGATGCTGGCAATATCGGACAGAACCGACACGACGGACAGCTGCGTGTTCACGCTGCCGGTGGCTGGCGGCGTGCCACGGCGGATCACGCCGCTGGTGCCCAGCTGGTGGCACGGCTGGTCGCCGGACGGCGCGACGCTGGCCTATGTCGGCAAGCGCGACGGGGAGTTCGACATCTATACCATGCCGGTGGGCGGCGGCGAGGAAACCCGGGTGACGCAGGGCGGCGGGCACCATGACGGGCCGGACTACAGCCCCGACGGGGCGTGGATCTGGTTCAACTCGGATGTCGGCGGCTCGATGGCGATCTGGCGTATCCGCCCGGATGGCACCGACCGGCAGAAGATGACGGAGGATGACCGGGTCAACTGGTTCCCGCATCCATCGCCCGATGGCAAGCATGTGCTGTACCTGGCCTACGAGGCGGGAACGACGCAGCATCCGCGCGACCGCAACGTGCAGTTGCGGCTGATGCCGGCTGCGGGAGGCAGCCCGCGCGTGCTGCTGGACTTGTTCGGCGGGCAGGGCAGCATCAACGTGCCGTGCTGGTCGCCGGATGGCAAAGCCTTTGCCTTTGTGCGGTACCGCCCCGTCTGACGGGCGGTCGGATGTGCGCTTCCAGGGTTGGGCTCACGGCTTCGGCCCGGTGCTGATCAGCGTCAGGTCGGGCCTGCGCGCCGCCGCATCCTCGGCGGTGGCGAACAGGGATTCGAGGAAATAGGCCGACAGTTCGGCGCGGCCAGACAGGCCGGATTTGCGATAGACCGACTGCGCCTGCTGGCGGATCGTTGCCTCGGAGGTGTCGCGGGCAAGGGCGATTTCCTTCAGCGAGGCGCCTTTCAGCATCAGCCCGGCAATGTCGATTTCGGCGGCAGTCAGCCGCCAGACCTTGAACTGATCCTCGATGGCATGACCCAGGGCGGCAATCTCGGCCCGGCGCTGTTCGCGCCAGACATCGCCCTGCGCCAGTGTGCGGACAAGGTTGTTGGACAGCGCAACCTGTCCCTCGCGCAGATCGATCAGGCCGTGCACCGTCCAGGCCACCACCGCCATGGCCGCAACCAGAATCAGCTTCTCGGTCAGATCGATGGCCACTTCCTGCCAGGGGGGAAACACCGGCTCGCGCATCAGGTCCAGCGCCGACAGGCCGAAAATGGTGACGGCGATGACCGCAATCAGGGTGATCAGTCTTTTGACGGGCATCCTCATCCCTTTGTGCGGCGGCTGGTCGATCTTGCCAGATTACGTCCCAGACTATGCCTGCTGCGGGTGGCTCGGCAATCCACCGGATGCGATATTAAAGGGCATCCGGTATCGGGCGGATTTTCAACCGGCAGCGGGCAGTGGCAGGATTGGCGGGTTCGCAACCCTCGGAATGGAGATTTACGATGAACACGCAACCAATGACCGCCCTTGTCCTGATCGCAACACTTGCTGCAACCGTGGCCGCACCTTTGGCCGCCCAATCCGTCGACCCGGTGCTGCCGGAGTTTGACGTGGCGAATTTCGCTGCCCCGAAAGCCAACCCCTATTTCCCGCTGGAGCAGGGTACCAGCCACACCTTGCGCGGCACCCGGGTTGACGACCCGTCGGTGGTTGAACACGGCGTGCTGACAGTGTTCGGCCCCGGCCCCGAGATTCTGGGGGTGGCGACGACGACCGTGCTGGACGAAGCCTTCGAGGGCGGGATACTGGTCGAACGGACCTTCGACTATTACGCCGCCGACAACGAAGGCAACATCTGGTACTTCGGCGAGGATGTCACCAACTACCGCTACGACGACGCCGGCAAGCTGACCGGCACCGACAATCATTCGGCCTGGCGCGCCGGGGTGAACGAAGCGCTGCCGGGGATTTCGGTTTCCGGCGTGCCGGAAGTCGGTCTGACGCTGTTTCAGGAACATGCGCCGGCGGACGAGGCGATGGACTATGCCGAGATTCTGGCAGTGGATCTGGAAATCACCGGCCCCGGCGGCAGCTTCAAGGACGTGATGCAGACCTACGAGGCCAGCACGGTCGACCCCGATCTGCGCGAGTACAAATACTACGCCCCCGGCGTCGGCATGATCCGCGCCGACGAGGAACTGTCGGAAGCCTTCGACAATCCGCTGATCGTGATCGAGATTCAGCCCTGAGGCTTGGGTGGCCCCGCGACCCGCAACGCAACTTGATCCTCCCCCAAAGGCGGGGGAGGATTTTGCCTGTCACCCGGCTGGTATCAGTTCACCAGCCCGGCGTGACGCATCGCCGCGTCGATCCTTGCCTTGGTACTGTCCAATAGCCCGGTCAGCGGCAGGCGCACCTCTTCCGAGCAAAGCCCCAGCCGCGACAGGCCGTACTTGGCCCCGACCAGCCCAGGCTCGATGAATATCGCCTCGTGCAGCGGCATCAGGCGGTCCTGATAGTCCAGAGCCAGAGCGTAATCGCCCGCCAGCGTCGCCGCCTGAAACGCCGCGCAGAGCCGGGGGGCGACGTTGGCGGTGACCGAGATGCAGCCGGTGCCGCCGTGGGCGTTGAAGCCAAGTGCCGTGGCATCCTCGCCAGACAGCTGGATGAAATCGGGGCCGCAGGTCAGGCGCTGCTGGCTGACCCGTTCGATCTTGCCGGTGGCATCCTTGACCCCGATGATGCGCGGCAGTCTGGCCAGTTCGCCCATGGTTTCGGGCGACATGTCCACCACCGAGCGGCCGGGGATGTTGTAGATGATGATCGGCAGGCTGCAGCAGTCGTGCAGCGCGGTGAAATGCGCGATCAGGCCACGCTGCGTCGGTTTGTTGTAATAGGGTGTCACCACCAGCGCAGCATCAGCCCCGACGGCCTCGGCATGGCGGATCAACTCGATGCCTTCCGTGGTGTTGTTCGACCCGGCCCCGGCGATCACCGGCAATCGTCCGGCGGCGGCCCTGACCACCGCCTCAACCACCTGACGGTGTTCGGCATGGCTGAGCGTCGGGCTTTCGCCGGTGGTGCCGACCGGAACCAAACCGTTAGAGCCTTCGGCCACGTGCCAGTCGACCAGACGTTTCAGCGTGACGATATCCAGCGCGCCGTTCCTGAACGGCGTCACCAGGGCTGGAATGGACCCCTTGATCATGACACGCTCCTCTTGGTTGCGGGCCGAGACTCGGCCGATGGTCGGGTGCGTCATAGCGGCCTGCGCCGCCGTTGCCAAGTTTGTGTGTTGCGGGGCGGGCGCGGCCCGCTAGGGTGCGGCTGACCCCGGGACAGGAAATTCGCGTGAACCGACTGCTGACGCTGATTTTCGTCTTGTTGGTCAGCCTGTCGGGCCGGGCCGGGGCAGACGATGCGCTGGCCGAGGCGCTGCGCCACGTGGACCGTCAGGATTGGGCGGCGGCGGCAGCGGCTGCAGAGCGGGCCGGGCCGCTGGCGGCCGATATCGTGACCTGGCACCGGCTGCGGGCGGCGGCGGGCACTGCTGCGGAATATCCGGCGTTTGCGGCGCGGCGGGCGGATTGGCCGGGGCTGCCGCTTCTGCTGCAAAAGGGCGAGCCTGCAGTTGCAGCGGCCGGGGCAGATGCCGTGCTGGCCTATTTCGATCAGCGCAACCCGGCAACCGGGGCCGGGGCGCTGGCACTGGCGCGGGCCTTCCGGGGGCAGGGCAAGGCGGGCGAGGCCGAGACGGCGGCGGTGCGGGCCTGGCTTGAATTGCCGCTGTTGGCAGACCAACAAACGGCATTTCTGGCAGAGTTCGGCACGGTGCTGGCACCCCGGCACACGGCGCGGCTGGATGCGATGATCTGGGCCGGGCGCGCGGTGGATGCCGAGCGGATGCTGGCACTGGTTCCGGCGGGCTGGCGAGCCTCGGGCGCGGCACGACTGGGGCTGATGGCCGGGGTCAACGGGGTTGACGGTCTGATTGCGGCGGTTCCGGCCGAGTTCGCCAACGGCGCCGGGCTGGCACATGCGCGGTTTTCCTGGCGGATGGATCGCGGACGGCTGGACGATGCCGCCGATCTGCTGCTGGAGCGCAGCACCGCCGCAGCGGGCCTGGGGCGGCCCGGGGTCTGGGCCGGCGACCGGGCAGCGCTGGCGCGGCGCGAGATGCGCACGGGCGACGCGGCACGGGCCTACCGGCTGGCGGCGGACCATCATCTGAGCGCGGGCAGCGACTATGCCGACCTGGAATGGCTGGCGGGCTATATCGCCTTGCAGAAGCTGGGGGACCCGGCGCTGGCGCTGCGGCATTTCCAGAACCTGCGGATCGCGGTGAAAAGCGCGATCAGCCTGGGGCGGGCCGGCTATTGGGAGGGCCGGGCGTATGCGGCAATGGGCGACGACGAGGCGGCGCGGGCGGCCTATGCGTTCGCGGCAGAGTACCAGACCGGATTCTACGGGCTGCTGGCGGCGGAAAAGGCCGGTCTGCCGATGGATGCGGCCCTGTCTGGGGGCGACAGCTATCCCGACTGGCAGGCGGCCGGGTTCATGACTTCGTCGGTGCTGCAGGTCGGGCTTGCCCTGCAGAAGGCCGGGGCCCGCGATCTGGCGACACGCTTCCTGGTGCATCTGGCGGAAGGGTTGCAGCCGGTGGAGCTTGGGCAACTGGCCGATCTGGCGCTGGCGCTGGACGAGCCGCACATCGCGCTGATGGTGGCCAAACAGGCGGCCGAACGCGGGGTGATCCTGAACCGGGCCTATTATCCGGTGACCGGGCTGGCCCGCATGCAGTTGCCGGTACCGCCGGAACTGGCGCTGGCGATCGCGCGGCGGGAAAGCGAGTTCGATTTCGCCGTCATCTCCAAGGCCGGAGCGCGCGGGTTGATGCAGGTGATGCCGGGCACCGCCAAGCTGATGGCCCCCAAGGTCGGGGTCGATTATGTGCCGGCGATGCTGACCGGCGATCCGGATTACAACGCCCGGCTGGGGGCGGCCTATCTGGCGGAACTGCGGGCCGAATTCGGGCCGTCGCTGGTGCTGGTGGCGGCAGGGTACAACGCCGGGCCGGGGCGGCCGCGGCGCTGGATCACCGAACTGGGCGACCCGCGGGCCGCGGGGGTGGACCCGGTCGACTGGATCGAGGCGGTGCCGTTCACCGAAACCCGGACCTACATCATGCGGGTCGCGGAATCGATGCTGATCTACCGCGCACGGCTGGCGGGAAAACCGGTGGAGATCAGGCTGACAGCGGAGTTGCAGGGCCGCTGAGGCGGCCGGGCCGGGTGCTGTGGCGCGGGAAAGTGACGCGCTGGCCGGGACACGGAGGCCGGGACGCGGTGGCCGGGATGGCGGCGTGGCCGGAGCCTCCGGCGGGGATATTTGAAACGGAATGAATGCGGGAACCGGCAGGGTGTGGCGGCGCGGCCTGACGAGGCGGCGGCGAGGGCGGCGCTGCGGATGGCGATGTTGGGTTGGCGCGGGTCGGTCAGGCTTGCGGCTTGCGGGTTGGGGCCGCGCCGCCGGATTGCGGCGGGGTGCCCGGCCCCGGCTATGGCCTCGCCAAAGCCTTTGACCCTTGCCGCGCGCTGTGATCCAACCGGCCGCAACCCCGGAGGCCCCGATGAGCCGTTTCCTGACCTGCCCGCCCTTCAACCTTGACCCCGACGCCCTCGCCTGGGTCACCGAAACCCATGCCGCGCTGACGCTGCCGCAAAAGGTGGCGCAGCTGTTCAACCTGATGTCGATGGGCAAGGACCCGGGCGAGGCGGCCCGGCTGGCTGCGCTGCAACCCGGCGGCATCACCCGGTTCTTTACCCCTGATGCCGACCACGAGCTGACCCTGTTGGAGGATGTCCGCGCCGGCGCGCTGATCCCGCCGCTGATCTCTGCCGACCTTGAAGGCAGCCGGATGAGCCTGCCCTTCGGCACCGAGGTGCCCAACCCGCTGGCGCTGGCCGCCATCGACGACGTCGAGGCCAGCCGCAGCATCGCCCGCATCATGGCCGAAGAGGCGGTGGCGCTCGGCGTCAACTGGTCCTTTACCCCGGTCCTCGACATCAACGCCGCCTTTCGCAGTCCGATCGTCGCCACCCGCAGCTTCGGTTCCGACCCCGCCCGCATCGCCCGCCACGCGCTGGCCCAGGCCGAGGTGTTCCAGCGGCATGGCATCGCCGCCACCGTCAAGCACTTCCCCGGCGAAGGCCACGATGACCGCGACCAGCATCTGGTCACCACCATCATGCCGTTGAGCGTCGCGGACTGGGAAGCGACGCACGGCGCGCTGTACCGCGCCGCCATCGCCGCCGGCGTGCTGTGCGTGATGTCGGCCCACATCGCCTTTCCGGCCTTTGTCCGCAGCCTGGGGCCGGATGCCGGGCCGGATGCAGGAATCGAGGCCTTTCGCCCGGCCTCGGTCAGCCACCGCCTGAACATCGACCTGCTGCGCAACCGGCTCGGCTTCAACGGGCTGATCGTCTCGGACGCCTCGGAAATGGCCGGGCTGACGGCCTGGGTGAAGGCCGAGGACAGCAAGCCGCTGATCATTGCCAACGGCTGCGACATGATCCTGTTTTCGCACGATCCCGAAAGCGACATGGCCGCCGTGCTGGCCGCCGCCCGCTCCGGCGCGATCCCGGCCGCAAGGATCGATGACGCCGTGCTGCGGGTTCTGGGGCTGAAGGCCGCGCTTGGTCTGCACCGCGCACCGGCCCCCGCACCCGCCCGCACAAAGGCCGACCGCCGTCAGGCCATCGGCACCGCGCAGAACCGCAGCCTTGCGCGCAGCGTCACCGCCCGCGCCCCGACGCTGGTCAAGGATAGCAAAGGTCTGCTGCCGATCAGCCTCGCCCGCCACCGCCGCATCCGCATCCTGTCCACTGGCATCATCTCGCCCCCACACCGCGACCCGATCGCCTTCGCCCTGCCGGACATGCTGGCCGCCGAAGGCTTCGAGGTGACGCTTGGCCCTGACGCCCCGATCACCCCCGGGACCACCGACCTGCTCCTGTATCTGTTCGGCGAGGAAACCCTGCTGACCCGGGGCCGGATCTTCCTCGACTGGGCCAGACTGGGCAGCAACTTCGTCGCGGCCATGCAGCGCCACTGGCACCATGTGCCGACGGCCCTGGTCTCGTTCGGTTATCCCTATTACCTGTACGACGCCCCGCGTGCGCCCGCGTGCATCAACGCCTACGCCACGATGCAGACGATGCAGGAAGCGGTGCTGGAGTGTCTGCTTGGCCGCGCCCCGTTCAACACTACCTCGCCCGTCGATGCGTTCTGCGGGCTGGAGGATGCGCGCTACTGACGCCCGACTTGTTACCGACCTGTCATCAGGAATCGCTAGGCTTTGGCATTCCCCCGCAACAGGAGCATTGCCATGCGCAGCCGCACGACTGACCGTCCCGATATCAACCACATCATCGCCGAGCGCGTATCGCGCCGCGGCTTCCTGCTCGGCTCCGGTGCCACGCTTGGCGCGGTGGCAGCATCGGGCTTCGTCGGCTCGCTGTTCTCGGGTCAGGCTTTTGCCCAGGATGCGCAATCCTCGCTGATGTTCACCGAACTCAAGCGGGTCTATGACGACAAGCACCGGGTCGCCGACGGCTACAGGGCCGACGTGGTCGCCGCCTGGGGCGATCCGATGAAAGCCGGGCAGGGCGCGTTCGACCGTGCCGGCCTTGATGCCGCCGCCCAAGCCGAACGCTTTGGCTACAACTGCGATTTCATCGCCTACATGCCGCTGCCGCGCGGATCTCAAAACTCCGATAACGGCCTGCTGTGCGTCAACAACGAATATGTCAGCTTCAACGTGATGTTCGAAGATCTGCCGGACGATGACGTCGGCGCAGCCAAGATGACCGCCGAACAGGTGTCGCTGTGCAACATGGCGATCGGCCATTCGATCGTCGAGGTCAAGCGCGAGGCTGGCGTCTGGTCGGTGGTGCAGGACAGCGCGATGAACCGCCGCCTGACGCTGGAAACCCCGATGGCCATCTCGGGCCCGGTCGCCGGGCATGACTGGATGAAGACGAGCTATGACCCCGAAGGCCGCATGGTGCGCGGCACCAACTACAACTGCGGTGGCGGTGTGACGCCGTGGGGCACGGTGCTGACCTGCGAGGAAGGCGCTTCCGATACGTTCGGCGGCGACATCGCCAAGACGCCGTTCGCCGATGTGCTGGACCGCTACGGCTATGACGGCTCCGACTATTACAGCCGCGCCCGGTTCGACACCCGTTTCAACGTCGAGGTCGAGCCGAACGAGCCGAACCGGTTCGACTGGGTGGTGGAGATCGACCCCTATGACCCCGCCTCGATGCCGGTCAAGCGCACTGCCCTGGGCCGGATGGCGCACGAAGCCGCGACCACGGTGCTGAACAAGGATGGCCGCGTCGTCGTCTACATGGGCGACGACGATTACTTTGAATATGTCTACCGCTTCGTGACCGAAGCCGCCTACGATCCGGCCAACCCGGCCTCGGGCAAGGATATTCTGGATGCGGGCACCCTTTCGGTGGCCGTGTTCAACGCCGACGGCACCCTGACCTGGCTGCCGCTGGTGCAGGGCACCGGACCGCTGACGGCGGAAAACGGCTTTGCAACGCAGGCCGATGTGCTGTTGAAAACCCGTCTGGCCGCCGATGCGCTTGGCGCGACCCCGATGGACCGGCCCGAAGACATGGAGCCGAACCCGGTCACCGGCCGGGTCTATGCGCTGATGACCAAGAACAAGAAGATGACCGCCGACAAGCTGAACCCGGTCAACACCCGCCCGGAAAACCACTATGGCCATATCGTCGAGATGATCCCGCCCGGTGGCGCCGGCAAGGATGCCGACCACACCGCCGATACCTTCACCTGGGATCTGTTCGTGCTGGCCGGCAACCCAAAGGACCCGGCGCATGGCGCGCAGTTCCACCCCGGCACCTCCGAGGATGGCTGGTTCGTCAATCCCGACAACCTGACCTTCGACCCCAAGGGCCGGATGTTCGTGGCCACCGACGGCGCCAATGATTTCGACATCCCCGACGGCATCTACGGTGTCGATACCGAAGGCCCGGCGCGAGGTCTGCCCAAGCTGCTGTTCACCGCCCCGCATGGTGCGGAATGCACCGGCCCCTGCTTCACACCTGACGGCACCACGCTGTTTGTTTCGGTGCAACACCCGGCCGAAGATGCCGACGTGCTGGCCAACGCCAGCACCCGCTGGCCGGACTTCAAGGGCGACAACGTGCCCCGCCCGGCCGTTGTCGCCATCCAGCGTACCGACGGCAGCGAAGTCGCCGCCTGACCGGAGCCACGGTCGAGCATCAGGTATTGCCCCAAGGGTCCGCCTCTGGGGCAATATCCGCACGCGTGATTTGACCGGACTTGATTTGATTGGTAGATTCGTGATGATTTTGGGCACGGTATCGTGTTGATTCTTGGCGATGAAGCCCTCTCGTTCGCATCTGTTGGAGTGATTTCGGATGACCTTTCCCTTGCGTATCGGCTCGCAATTCGTGATATCCGCCGCTAATGGCAACAATGGCCCCGAGGCCAGACTGGCAACCTTGCGCGATGGGCGCGTGGTTGTCACCTGGTACGATATCGGCAGCAACAGCGGCGATGTCCGGCACCGGATCTTCGATTACGATGCAACGGCCCTCTCCTCCGAACTGACCACCAACTCCGTCACCACCGGCAAACAGACCACGCCCGATGTTACGGCGCTGAGAGGCGGCGGGTTCGTCATCGTCTGGCAGGATTTCGCCACGGATGCTCTGGGCAACGTCCGCTATCAGCTGTTCGACGCTTCGGGGGCCGCGGTGGCCAGCGGTCTCGCCACGACCGATGCGACCGAACTGCAATCGCAGCCCTCCGTGATCGGCACGGCCAATGGCGGCTTTGTCATCGCCTGGACCGACCGCAACGGGACAACCAATGGGCTGGGCACCAATACCGAGGATTCCGTCGTGGCCCGCAGCTTCGATGGCCTTGGGGTGGCAACAAGTGCCATCGTGCGGCTCAGCGGCAATGTCGGCGGCGATACATCCAGCGCGCTCGATGTTCTCGGCAACCGCCTTTCCGTCGTGTGGGATGACAATGGCGGCGATGATCTCGCAAGTCCGTCGGGCGACGGGATCTATACCCGCTCCATCACCGGGGCGCTTCCCGTGCCGGATTTCGCCGATGGTGGCACCAAGGTGAACGGCGCGGGCAACCTCGAGTCGGCCAGTGGCCCCGATATCGCCGAAACCACGGCCGGGCGCGTCGTGGTGTGGGAAGATGCCGGCGACGTGTTCCTGCGCATTGAAAGCGGTGCAGCGCAGGCCCTCACCTCCTCGACCTTCACGCAAAGCGAGGTGCGGGTGGCGGCGATGCAATTCGGCGGTGGTTTCGTGGCGGTGTGGACAGAGTTTCGCACCACCCCCTTCACCAGCTTTGATGTGATGGCACGGGTGTATGACGCGGCGGGCGTCGCGGTGGATGTGCCGTTTGTGGTCAAGCCGAGTGCCACGGGGGCAGAGTTCAACCCCGATGTTACCGGCCTTATCGATGGCCGATTCCTGGTGACCTGGGCAGAGCAGGTCGATGGCGACGTGCTGGGTCAGGTGTTCGACCCGCGCCCCGCGCCGGTCACTTGGGTGGGGCAAGCCTACGCCGAGAAGTTCTGGGGCACCGAATTCGGGCCCGGCGACTCGCTGAATGGCGATGGCGGCAATGATCTTCTGACCGGTCGGGGCGGCAACGACCGGCTGACCGGTGGCACCGGCAACGATACGCTGGACGGCGGCACCGGCCGCGACACCGCCATTTACGCCGAAAAACTGCTGGCGGTCAGCGTGGCGATGGCCGGCCCAAACGCCCTCACCACCGTATTTGTCGGCGGCGTCGCCGAGGACAGACTGCGCCTGATCGAGAATGTCACCGGCGGCGGGGCCGGCGACAGCATCCGCGGCAACAGTGTCACCAACCTGTTGCGCGGCATGGGCGGCGACGACACGCTGGACGGCGGCCTTGGCAACGACACTTTGCGCGGCGATACCGGGGCCGACCGGTTCGTGTTCTCGACCGCGCTGAACGCGGCGACCAATGTCGACAGCATCTTCGATTTCAACCGTGGCCTCGACCGGATCGGCCTGTCCGGGGCACAATGGTCCGCCCTTGGCCCGACCCTGACAGCGGGCGAAGTCCGAATTGGAACAGCGGCAATCGATGCCAACGACCGGTTGATCTATGACGCCGCCACCGGCAATCTGTCCTACGATGCCGATGCCAACGGGGCCGCCGCCGCCGTGCTTTTTGCCGTCCTGACCCCGGGTCTGGCGCTGGCGGCCATTGATTTCGTGCTGATCTGAGGCGTGGTGCCTTCTGGTCGGAACGCCATGACAAGGGGTTTTGAGGAGGGAGCGAAGTCCCCCTGCTTATGGCGCAAAGGGCAGGGGCCCGATTTCACCTTCTTGCCCGATTTGATTGCAATCAGATCGTGGCGCGCCTACTTGCCCCCGGGCATGCGCGCAGTGTGCGCCCGCCGAGGCAGACGCGCCCCGATTTCCCGAACACGGCACCAAGCCCGATCCCCTTGCCCTGCGGCTCGCGCCTTCAGGCAACGGCCCGGGTGACGGTCCCCTGATCGGTCCGCGTCTTTCGTTGCGATCGGATGTGCCGCACCCGCAAATCGCAGTGCCTTTGCTTGAAGGGTCAACCGCTTCGGGCAATCAGGCGTATCCCCGGCAAAACCGGACGCGCCCGAGACCGTGCCCGGCGCAAAAGCACCGGCCAATCACAAGCCGGGGCACCGGCCGGCCGCCTCCTTCCGCACGGCTCTCCGCACGCCTCCCCCCCCCTCTGTTGCCGCTGGTCCACACCTCTGCCGCCAGCGGCATCGCTGCGCTGACCGCGATGTGCATGGAAAATCCCGGCCGCCGCGTGCTGAATGTCGCCGACCCGGACCCGCCGACGGTCGCCGGTATCGCCGCAGCCGTGGCCACGGCGCTTGGCCGCCCGATTCCCCTCGTGCCGTTTTCCGGCCCGCCGCCGCTTCATGTCGGGGCCTCGCCGTGGTCGGTCCCGGCCCTGTTCACCGTCGACTGCAGCGCCGCTCGCGCGCTTGGCTGGACCTGCCCGCCCTATGCCGAAACCGTCGCCGATCTGGTGCGCTGGCTGGTTTCGGCAACCGCCAACGCCGACTGGCGGACGCTGTTCCCGGTGTTCGGACAATACGGCCATGACCCGTTCGACTATGCGGCCGAGGATGCGTTTCTGGCCAAGCGGGCCCCTGATCGCGGTTAACAAAACCTGAATGTCACGTCAATTATTGTATGTTATCAATGATTTGATCGTCGTAACACGCATGTTACGCGCAAAGAAAAACCCCCGGGCGCAAGCACGGGGGTCATTCATGGTCCTTGGATGCCGGACTAAAGCCCGCCTTCGCGCTGCAGCTTCTTCCGGGCGAGTTTGCGCGCCCGGCGAATTGCCTCGGCTTTCTCACGGGCTCTCTTGACCGAGGGTTTCTCGAAATGCTGCTTCAGCTTCATTTCCCGAAACACCCCTTCACGCTGAAGCTTCTTTTTCAGCGCACGAAGAGCCTGATCGACATTATTATCGCGAACACTTACCTGCATGTGGTTTTCACCACCTTCCTAAGTTAGATTTGCGTTGATCGCAGGATGTGGCCCTATAGCAAGGCCGCGCATTCTTGTCTACCACCCAACCTTGCAGCCGACCGAGGTGATGATGCCCGACCCGACCGATGATGCAACCGGTGATCTGCCCGACCTTGCAGCCGACACTCATGGCGACAATCCCGGCGACGATCCCAGATCCGCCCTGCTCGCCGCTGCCCTGCCGCACGTGCCGTTCGATGGCTGGTCCGAGGCGACGTTTCGCGCCGCCGTGCAGGATACCGGCATCGCCGCACCGCTGGCCCGCGCCATCTGCCCGCGCGGTGCGCTCGACCTCGCCCTTGCCTACCACACCGCCGGCGATGCCGCGATGCTTGGCCGGCTTCGCAGCGCCGACCTCGCCGGTCTGCGGTTCCGCGACCGCATCGCCAGCGCTGTCCGTTTTCGGCTGGAGGCCACGCCCGACAAGGAAGTGGTGCGCCGTGGCACCGCGCTGTTTGCCCTGCCGCAACACGCGCCCGAAGGGGCAAAGGCGATCTGGGGCACCGCCGATCTGATCTGGACAGAGCTTGGCGACACCTCGGATGACCTAAACTGGTACTCCAAACGCGCGATCCTTGCCGGCGTCTATGCCGCCACCGTGCTGTTCTGGCTGGGCGATACCAGCGCCAGCCAGCAGGCGACGTGGGACTTTCTCGACCGTCGGATCGAAAACGTGATGCAGTTCGAAAAGCTGAAGGCGTCGGTCAACGAAAATCCGGTCCTGAAACCGCTGCTGGGTCCCGCCAACTGGCTGATGGGCCAGATCAGGGCGCCGACCCGCCAGGCCCGCACCGATTTTCCCGGGCACTGGCCCCGCCGTACCTGAAAGCCCGCCGCACCCGCAACCTCTGCCGTACCCGAAAGCCAAGCAATGCCGCTGCCCCACACCATGCGCGCCGTGGAAATCACCACGCCCGGCGGCCCGGAGGTTCTGAAACTGACCACCCGCCCGGTGCCGGTTGCCGGGCACGGCCAGATCCTGATCCGGATCGCCTATGCCGGCATCAACCGCCCCGATGCGCTGCAGCGCGCCGGTGCCTATGCCCCGCCGCCCACCGCATCGGACCTGCCGGGCCTGGAATGCGCCGGCCACGTCGCCGCCGTCGGCCCTGGTGTCACCCGCTGGGCCGAGGGCGACGCGGTCTGCGCCCTGCTGCCCGGCGGCGGCTACGCCGAATATGCCGTCACCGCCGCCGCCCACGCCCTGCCAGTCCCGGCGGGCCTGTCGTTGATGCAGGCCGCCTGCCTGCCCGAAACCTTCTTTACCGTCTGGAGCAACGTCTTCACACGCGGCGGCCTGAAGGCCGGCGAGCGCTTCCTCGTCCACGGCGGCACCTCGGGCATCGGCACCACCGCCATCCAGCTGGCCGCAGCCTTTGGGGCCCGGGTATTCACCACCGCCGGGTCGGACCAGAAATGCGCCACCTGCCTTACCCTCGGGGCCGAACGGGCGATCAATTACCGCACCGAGGATTACCTGGAGGTTCTGCGGGCCGAAGGCGGTGCCGACCTGATCCTTGACATGGTCGGCGGCCCCTATCTGCCGCGCAACGTCAAGGCCCTGGCCGATGATGGCCGTCTGGTGCAGATCGCCTTTCTGCTGGGCCCCGCAGTCGAACTGAACTTTGCCGAGGTGATGATGCGTCGCCTGACCATCACCGGTTCCACCCTGCGCCCGCAATCCGATCTGGCCAAGTCGCGCATCGCCGAGGGGCTGGAGGCAAGCGTCTGGCCGCTTCTGAACTCCGGCCGCGTCGCGCCGGTTATCGACAGCACGTTTCCCCTGGCCGATGCGCCAGCTGCCCACCGGCGGCTGGAGGGTGAGCATATCGGCAAGGTGGTGCTGCAGGTCGCCGGGCAATAGCCGGCCCGGGCCGTGTCGGACATCATGCCGGAAGTTCATCGGCCCAGACCCGGAACCCGGTAAGGATATTCGCCCCGAAGGTCTGGGTCAGCGGCACATCCGCCGCATCCCGGCCCTGCGCGATCAGCACCCGCCCGATCCGCCGGGTGTTGTTGCGCGGATCGAACACCCACCACTGCCCGCTCAGGAACACTTCCATCCAGGCGGCGAAATCGCCCGGCGCCCACGGCTGCGGCGTGCCGATATCGCTGATGTAGCCGGTGCAATAGCGCGCCGGAATGTTCATGCAGCGGCAGAACGCCACTGCCAGATGCGCGAAATCCCGGCAAACGCCCAACCTTTCGCGGTAGGCCTCGGCGGCGGTGCGTGTCGGCCGCGCCAGCCCGTAGTTGAAGGCCAGATGCCCGTGCACGAAATCGCAGATTGCCTGCACCCGGTGCCAGCCGACCGGGCCGTCGCCAAACAGCCGCCACGCTTCTTGTGACAACACATCCGTCTCGCAGTAGCGGCTGCCCTGCAGGTACAGCAATGTTTCAAAGGGCAGATCCTGCACGGCATGCTGCTGGGCCTCTGGTGCCAGGCGGTCGGGCTGGCCATCTTCCACCACCACCCCGTCGGTGCTGATCCGGAACACTCCGGCAGGGGCGACGAACCGGCTGCACCAGTTGCCGAAACTGTCCCGGTAACTCTGGATCGGCACCGGCGGCACCGTGATCAGATGATCCGGGCGCTCCAGCGCCGAAAACCGGGTGTAATGCACATTCAACAGCGCAATCATCGGCGTATCCGCCGGCAGGTCATAGCTCAATTCACAGCCCACGCGAATGCGCACGGTCGGTCCTTTCGGTCAGGGTCGCAGTGCCGGTCGATTCCGGCCGCAGGCGCTGGCCCCGCCAGCATGACAGGGTTCCGCGGCAATGGCGATGCAGGTTGCCGGATCAACCCGGTTGTGCTGGCCGGAAAAGCCGCGCGGGCAGCGTGCCGGAACGAAACCGGACAACGCGCCGCTATTTCCCGGTGACAGCCGGGGCCAGCAGCCCGGCATCCAGCCATTCCTGCAATTTCTCCTGGCTGACCTCGAAATGCATCGAATCCTCGTTGGCGAATCCGGCCCCCCAGATCCAGCCTTCGTCGGCGAAGTACTTCGAAAGTTCGGCCAGCGCGATCTGCACTTTGCCATCACCGAACGTATCAAGCTGCCCGGCAATCGTCAGGTCGATCGCGGTGCCCCAACTGTGGTTAGACAACACAGTGTCAGAGCCTCGGACCAGCCGGACGCACAGGCTGCCAGCGGTGCCGATCTGGTTGTAAAGGTCCGGGTTTTCGGTCTTGACGCGGTCAAGGATGCGCGCAAGCGAGACAGTAGCCGGTGCAAGCAGGGCCACCGAGATCGGCCCGGCACTTCCGGCAGACAACAGGCCGGCCAGCGCCGGATTGTCTGTCTGCTGGCAGGCCTCACTGGGGGTTGCATGCGGAATGCCAAGCGCGCTTTGCAGAAAATCGTTACTGGCACGCGTCAACAGCTTGCCGCCCGTGGTGTCGATGGCACCGATCGGAATTTCCTGCGACCACGGCAACCGGGCAACCACGCCAACCCCGCTTTCGCGTTCGCCGATCTGGCGAAGCAGGGCAATCGCCTCCTGAATCCGCGCTTCGGTGCTTGCCGGATTGGCGATGATCTGCATCAGCGCCAGTCGGTCGGTGTTGAACTCGTTTTGCAGTTCCAGCAACCGGTCGCGAAACTGCGCCCAGTGTTCACGTTCCTCCTCGGTCGTTGCCAGAAAGGTGAAGAACTCGGCAATGGTGATGCGGTCCGACAGATTGGCGCTGCGGGCTTCGTCGGCAATGTCCTCGAAGAACTTGCGGTCCGACTGCGTCGATTCGAACGAGGCTTTGGTCTTGGCGGCCTCGACCTCCTGCACCAGCTTCTGCAGGTCGAGATTCAACTGATTTTGTTGCAGCGCCAACTGGTTGACT
Organism: Paracoccaceae bacterium; assembly: GCA_031401675.1. Taxonomy (GTDB): domain Bacteria; phylum Pseudomonadota; class Alphaproteobacteria; order Rhodobacterales; family Rhodobacteraceae; genus JANNRR01. The sequence continues at coordinate 25,359 of JANNRR010000050.1, read as the reverse complement.
TGCTTGGTCTCCTCGATCCGCAGGTTGAAGCGGTGTTCGATCCAGCCAGAGATCACCGGGAACAATGCGACCGCGACCCCCAACAGGAACGTGCCATAGACCACCTTCTTGACTTCGGCCTGAAGTTCCACGCGCCTGATTTCGGTCGCTTGCTGCAGCTTGATCACTTCAAGGTTGATATCAGTCATCAGGATCGCCCCCGCCCACACGTCAAAAGCGTATCACAGTTGACCGTTCGCACAAAACGCGCAGAACGCCCGGAACGGGCGTAAGGTACTTGCGCCGTGTCAGCAGGAAGGGCCGGCCACCCGGCCGGACAGGGCACGGACCTTGAATTCTGAAGATTTGGTTAATTCAGAAACGCAACCTATGGAAGATTCTACGAGCAAGAATTGCCTCAAGGTGAGACGCTGCCCCGGGACACCCCAGGGTGCAGCAGTTTGGCAGTTACGGGGCAGGCTGAATATTCTGATTGAACCGGAACATGTTGCCCGGATCGTAGTGCCGCTTGACCTCGGCCAGCCGGCCATAGTTGCGCCCGAACGCCGACCTTGTCAGGTCGCCACTATCGCCATCCTGTCCGGCAAAGTTCAGATATATCCGCCCCTCAGGCGCATGTTTTTGCGCCCGTAGCCAGGCCGCCCTTGTCCAGCCCATCACGCGTGCATCTTCGCCCGGATCGGTCCAGACTGAATCCAGCGAATACATCCAGCCAAACGACCGGTCGCCAAACGCTGTTTCTTCTGTCGCCGCCGCCGCCACCGCCCCGCCGAAGTTCCACAATGAGCTGATCGAGTTGTCCGAAGGCGAGGCAACCGCATTCTCCAGCGCCTCGTCAATCGCCAGATCGCTCAGATCGGTCAGCAGATGGCATTTCCAATAGCACCGAAACGCCCCCGCCGGGAAAAGCGCATCAAACAGCTTTTGTACATCGCAATAGTTCATCCGACCGGAGAAATCCGTGACCGTTTGCCCAAGTTCGCGCAAGGGCTGCAGCACACGCTCCCCCTCGTCAGCATCCCCGGCGTAAACGGCAGCAAGCGTATAGCAGCGCTGCCCCCAATAGTCCTCGGGGAAATCCGCAGTAGCCGGGATGGTGGAGAATTCGCAGATCGAGCCGACCTTGTCGGCCTTGTCGGCCAGGAATTCCCGCCAGGCCCGGATCGGTCCGGCCCCTGCCGAAACCGGATAGATCGGGGCGGCAAACATCACCAGCGGCCCAAACGGGTGCAAGGCAAACTCGAAACTCACGACCACACCGAAGTTCCCGCCACCTCCGCGGATCGCCCAGAACAGATCGGGGTTTTCTGTGGCACTCGCGCGCGCCAAGGACCCGTCGGCCAACACCAGATCGGCGGCCCGCAGATTGTCGATGCTAAGTCCGTGCGCCGACCGCAGCCAGCCCACCCCGCCGCTCAGCGTCAAACCACCCACGCCGGTTTCGGAAATCAGCCCGCCCGGCGTAGCCAATCCATGTCTTTGCGTTGCCACATCCACATCCGCCCATAGCGCGCCGCCCTGCACCCGGGCAAGCCGCGCCGCCGGGTCTACCTCTACCCTGCGCAGGCCTGACAGATCGATCATCATTGAGGCATCGCCGACGGCATGTCCCGCCACATTGTGCCCGCCGGCCTTGATCGAAACCGCCAGCCCTTCGGCGCGCGCAAACCGAACCGCCGCCTGCACATCCGCCACCGAGGCACAGTGCGCCACGGCCAACGGGTGGCGGTCGATCATTCCGTTCCAAACCGCCCGTGCGCTGTCATAGCCCGCATCCTGCGGCGTCATCAGCTTGCCCGCCATCTGTGCGCGCAGCCGCATAAATCCTTCCGAAGCAACCGGATGGTCCATCCTCAATCTCCAATCAATTCGAATTCACACCCAACACCTACAACAATTCCCCACCTCTGGTCAGAGGCGGAATTGACACAAACATGCCAGATCGGCCATCATTGACCGGATCTGGCGGAACGGAATTCCGATGACGCGCCCCACAATCCTTCTGCTCGCCGGTGAAAACACCTCACCCGCCGTGCTCTACGGGCTTTTTGATGTGCTCTATTCCGTGGGTGCGGTGTTTGCCGATATGACGATGGGTGTTCCCGGGCCGGCCTCGATGGATGTGCGGATCGTCTCGCGCGATGGTGTGCCATTCCGCTGCTTTGGCAATATCGCCGTCGAACCGCATGCCGCCATTTCGGCATGCCCGCGCGCCGACGCGATCATGGTGTGTGATATGTACAGCCCGATCCACACGGCTCCCGTCGGTCAGTACCCCGAAATCGCCGCCTGGCTGTGCGCGGCGCATGCGCAGGGCACACTTATCGCCTCGGTCTGCTCCGGCACTCTGGTTCTGGCCGAAGCTGGCCTGCTCGACGGCCGTGAAGCGGCGGCACACTGGGCTTACGGCGAACTGTTTGCCCGAAGTTACCCGAAGGTCCGAATGAAGAAAGACAGCATCCTGTGCCTGAGTGCAGAGCCGGACCGGATCGTGACTTCCGGCGGCGTGACCTCCTGGCAGGATCTGGCGCTATACCTCATTGCCCGATTCTGCGGACTGCGACAGGCGATTGAAACGGCAAAGGTCCATCTGCTTTCCGGTCACGAGGATGGCCAGTTGCCGTTTGCCGCGATGAACAAGCGGATCAACACGTCTGATCGGGCCATATCGGATTGCCAACAATGGGTTGCAGCGCATTACCCCATCCCCAACCCGGTGCAGGCGATGGCAGACCGCGCCGGGCTGAACATCCGCACCTTCTCCCGCCGGTTCCGCGCTGCAACCGGTCGCGCTCCGCTGGATTATGTGCAGACGCTGCGGATCGAGGAAGCCAAGCGCCGGCTGGAAACCGAAAACACCCCGCCCGACGATATCGGAGCATTCGTCGGATACGAGGACCCTTCGTCTTTCCGCCGCATTTTCCGACGCGAGGTCGGGGCCACCCCCGCCGCCTACCGAAAGAAGTTCGCCCCGTTGCGCGCACTCGGGTTGGCTTCCAGGACATAGGGCTTTCGGGCGTCTGCTCAGTTGAAACAGAGGAAAACCCGAGGTCAATTCTTAAGAATTGGTTGACGAGATACACCTAACTATATGACATGCAACAAGAAAAAAATGTCTCACGCGGGGACGCTCTACCGCCCCGCCGCCATCACCGCATCCTGCAGCCGGCAATCCCGGGCCGCATCAACGCCGCAGGCCCGGAATTCCAGGTCCTTGCTCAGGCAAATCCGCGCCTCCTGAATGTAGCCCTGATCACAGGTGATGCTGATCATCGCCGGCGTCAGCCCCGGGTTGGCCTCGACAAACGCCTCCTCCACCACCGACGCCGGCAGTTTGACGTCGCGGGCCAGGTCGCGGAAAACCTGCGGGATCACCACCGACCCAAAGGCGCGCCGCGCCGTCCCGAAATAATCCGAAGCCGGCATCCCGGCGCAGCGCCCGTGCTTTTTCCACTGATACCAGGCCGATCCCCCCGACCCCATGATGTCCGCCATCGCTTCGCTGTCGCGCCGCGCCGGGTCGCGCGCCATGGTCCGGCAATAGCTCGGCCAGCCCGCCTCGTACTGCGGCCACAACCCGTGCAGCACGAAATCATGGTCGTGCCGCGCGTCGCACTGATCGTCGCCGCGCGCCTCCCCCTCCAGCGCGCACCAGTTGGCCGACCACGACAGCGCCATCACGTAATAGTCGAACGATCCCGCCGCTTCGCCTTCGGCGAACGCCGGGCAGGCCAGAAGGGTGGTCAGGGCAAGCCAGCGCATTTTCTCTTTCCTCTGGACGATGACGTGGCTATATACCCGGTAACTTCCCCGAAAACGACTGCTACCGGCTGCGGCCAACCGTTTTCCCGGCGTGGGAAAGATATCGAAAGGAAGGCCCCGATGACCATACCCTTGATGGCAAAAGCGACAGCTGTCTGGCTGGTCGACAATACCACGCTCAGTTTTCAGCAGGTTGCCGATTTCTGCGGCCTGCACGAGCTGGAAGTACAGGGCATCGCCGACGGTGACGTGGCGGTGGGGGTCAAGGGCTTCGATCCGCTGGCCAACAATCAGCTGGATCAGGTCGAGATCGACCGGGCGCAGAACGACCCCGACTACCGGATGAAGCTGAAGTTCAACCCAGCCGCCATCGGCGAGGAAAAACGCCGCGGTCCGCGCTACACGCCGCTGTCAAAACGGCAGGACCGGCCGGCGGCCATTCTGTGGCTGGTCCGCTTTCATCCGGAACTGTCGGATGGTCAGGTCGGCAAACTGGTCGGCACCACGAAACCGACGATCCTGTCGATCCGCGAGCGGACACATTGGAACATCGGCTCGATCACCCCGATCGATCCAGTGGCTTTGGGGCTGTGCCGGCAGTCGGAACTGGATGCCGCCGTGCAGGCTGCCGCAAAGAAGAAAGCCGCCGAGGGTGTGGTGATGACCGACGATGAGCGGCGCAAGCTGGTGTCAACCGAGGTGTCGCTGGCGATGCCGGCCGAGCCGAAGATGCCGAGCGGGATCGAGGCATTCCGGATCACCGAACGCGAGGAAAGCCCCGCAGATTTTTCGGATGCTGACTCGTTCTTCAATCTGCCCGATGAGGCGGATGAGGATGACAACGACGATGAGGATGATCCGCGCCGCTGAATTCTGCGCGGATATTTCGAAGTGTCCGAACCTGGACAATTATCGAAATGCTTTAATTACAAAGGTTTGGAAATTTTCGTTAGGAGAATCTTAGGAGATTCCACCTGGAAGACACCAGACACGCCGACTGCTGGCGCCCGGCTGGGCATGGGACGCAATGACTGCGGAACCCGCGAAGCGGATGCCGCTTTGACGGGCAGTGGCATGTGATCACCACTCTGGCGGGCGCGCCTTTCAAAACGCCTTGCGCGCCCGCAGCGCCGCCGTAATCGTGCCGTCGTCAAGGTAATCCAGTTCGCCGCCGATCGGCACGCCCTGCGCCAGCGAGGTCAACGCCACATTGCTTCCCGCCAACTGATCGGCGATGTAATGCGCCGTGGTCTGGCCGTCGACGGTCGCGTTAAGCGCCAGGATCACTTCGGTAACCCGCTCGGTGGTCACGCGGTCGATCAGGCGGGGGATGCGCAATTCCTCGGGTCCGACGGCATCAAGCGCGGAAAGCGTGCCACCCAGAACATGGTAGCGGCCCTTGAACGTGCCCGAGCGTTCCATGGCCCAAAGGTCGGCCACATCTTCGACCACGCAAATCTCGCCGGTGGCCCGCTTTTCCGATTGGCAGATGCCACAAAGGTCGGTGGTGCCGATGTTGCCGCAGTTGACACACTCGCGGGCGGTCAGGGCCACCTGTTTCATCGCTTCGGCCAGCGGGGCCATTTGCAGGCTGCGTTTCTTGATCAGGTGCAGTACCGCGCGCCGGGCCGAGCGGGGGCCGAGCCCGGGCAGTTTGGCCATCAACTCGATCAGCGTTTCGATCTGCTTCGGGGCTTCGGACACGCCAGCCGCCCTAGAACGGCAGCTTCATGCCGGGCGGCAGGCCCATGCCTTCGGTCAGCTTGCCCATTTCGATCTGGTAGCGGTCGGCGGCCCGGTTCTGGGCATCCCTGATCGCGGCCAGAATCAGGTCTTCGACCACCTCTTTTTCTGAGGCCACAAGGATCGAGGGGTCGATGGTCAGTGACAGAACCGTGCCCTTGCCGGTGGCGGTGGCGCGGACCAGACCGGCACCGCTTTCACCCTCGACCGACATGTTGGTCAGCTGCTCCTGCATCTCGGCCATGCGGGTCTGCATTTCCTGCGCCGCCTTCAGCATCTTGCCCATGTCGCCCAAGCCGGCCAGGCCGCCCAAACCTTTCAGCATCCTCGGTTCCTTTCAGTCATCCTCGAACGGGTCCCATTCATCCTCGACGCCCGGCAGCGCCGCCGTCGCGGCTTCGGCCAGGGTGGATTCCGGGGTCCTTATGTCAGTGATCCTGGCGCCGGGAAAGGTGGCAAGAACGGTCTGCACCAGCGCGTTCCCGGCCGCCTCGACCTCCAGCGCGCGCTTTTCGGCATCGCGGGTCTCTGCCAGGGTCGGCGCGCCGCCTTCGTTGACCAGGCTGACCGCCCAACGCTGGCCGGTCCAGCTTTGCAACCGCTGGCCGAGACGGGCGGCAAGATCGCGGGGGGTTTGCGCTGTCGGCTGAAACTCGATCCGGCCGGGGGAAAAGCGGGCAAGCTGCAACGTCGTTTCCACTTCGACCAGCAGTTTCATGTCGCGGTTCTGGCGGATCAGGTCCACCACCTGTTCAAACCGGGCAAGCTGGGGCCGGGTGTCGGCGGTCGGGGCCGGCAATGCCGCACCGCGCGGCTGCATGACGCGTGGTGCGCTCATCCGTGGGGCCGGAGCGCTGTGGGCGGGGCCGGATTGGGGGTTTGGTGCTGAAGGAGCGGGGGTGGACTGCAATTTGCGGATCAGGCTTTCGGGGTCGGGCAGGTCGGCGACATGGGTCAGGCGGATCACCGCCATTTCGGCGGCCATCATGGCGTTTGGCGCTATCGCCACTTCTTCCAGCGATTTCAGCAGCATCTGCCACATCCGCGTCAGGGCGCGCATCGGCAGGGCCGCCATGGCAAGACCGCGCATGCGCTCGTCCGGCGGAGTGGTCGGGTCGTCGGCGGCTTCGGGCGTGATCTTGATCACCGAAATCCAGTGGGTGACCTCGGCCAGATCGCGCAGTACGGCGACGGGATCGGCACCATCGGCATACTGCGCCGCCAGTTCGGTAAGCGCGGCTGCAGGCTCGCCTTTCATGATCAGATCGAACAGATCGAGCACCCGGCCGCGGTCGGCCAGACCCAGCATGGCGCGGACCTGTTCGGCGGTGGTTTCGCCGGCACCATGCGCGATGGCCTGATCCATCAGGCTCATCGCATCGCGCACCGAGCCTTCGGCGGCGCGGGTGATGAGGGCAAGGGCATCTTCGGCGATCTGCGCACCTTCAAGGGCGGCGATCCGGTTCAGGTGCGCCATCATCACCTCTGGCTCGATCCGGCGCAGATCGAACCGCTGACAACGCGACAGAACGGTAACGGGCACCTTGCGGATTTCGGTAGTGGCGAAGATGAATTTGACGTGGGCGGGCGGCTCTTCCAGCGTCTTCAACAGGGCGTTGAAGGCGTTGGTGGACAGCATGTGCACTTCGTCGATGATGTAGATCTTGTAGCGCGCCGAAGTGGCGCGGTAGTGCACCGAGTCGATGATTTCGCGGATGTCGCCGACACCGGTACGGCTGGCGGCATCCATTTCCATCACGTCGACATGGCGGCCCTCGGCAATGGCGCGGCAGGGTTCGCACAGGCCGCAGGGTTCGGTGGTCGGAGACCCGGTGCCATCGGGGCCGATGCAGTTCAGCCCCTTGGCGATGATGCGGGCGGTGGTGGTCTTGCCGACGCCGCGCACGCCGGTCATCACGAAGGCATGGGCGATCCGGTCGGCGGCAAAGGCGTTTTTCAGGGTGCGGACCATCGCCTGCTGCCCGATCAGATCGGCGAAGGTCTGCGGGCGATACTTGCGGGCAAGGACCTGGTAGGCGGGCGGTGCGGGTTCGGACATGCAGCCTCGCTGGATTCGCGGTTGGGTCAGCCTAGGGCGGGGGGGCGGGTTCGTCCACCCGTGGCGGGGATCGGGACGGTGCCGGGCCTCCGGCGGGGATATTGGAGGAACAAAGAGCCTGGGTCAGGGGGCGGACTGAGCCGAGTCGCGGGTGCTGCGGGTCGGTTCGGCGGCGGTGCGGGTTTCGCCGTCACAGGTGGCGACCGACCCGCCCCGCCGGAAGCTCTGCAAGCTTGCGGGCCGGCCGTGGCGGCACCGGGTGGAGTTTCTGCAACAACCCGGGGCGCAGGGTGCCGATGGTCATGGTTTGCTGCGCCTGTCGGTCAGCGCCTTGTGCATGCGTCCAAAGGCGCGGTGGCGGGCGCGGGATTGGGCCAGGGTCTCGGTGTTGAACCGATCCTCGCGCCTGAGCTTTTCCCAGCGGGCGAGGCGGGCGGGATCGAGGCTGCCCGCCTCGATTGCGGCACCGATGGCGCAGCCGGGTTCGCCGTGGTGGCTGCAGTCGCGGAAGCGGCAGTGCGGGGCCAGGTCGGTGATCTCGGCGAACAGCGCATCGATGCCGTCGGCCACGTCGGTCAGGCGCAGGGCACGCATGCCGGGCGTGTCGATGATCCAGCCGCCGCCGGTCATCGGGTGCAGCGCGCGGTGGGTGGTGGTGTGGCGGCCCCGGGCGTCATCCTCGCGGATCGGGGCGGTGGTTTCGGTGGTGCCGCTCAGGCTGTTCATCAGGGTGGATTTGCCGACGCCGGAGGAGCCGAGCAAGGCCACCGTCTGCCCCTTGCGGCACCAGTCGGACAGATGTGCCGCGACGCCGGGGTCGCGGGCATCAAGCGGCAGGGCGGCCAGCCCGCGTTTCAGGGTGCGTGCCTGATCCGCGAAGGTTGCAGGGTCGGCCGCCATGTCGGATTTGGTCAGGATCACCACCGGTTCGCAGCCCGCCTCGGTTGCCAGAGCCAGATACCGCTCCAGCCGCCGGGGGTTGAAATCGGCGTTGCAGGAGGTGGTGATGAACAGCGTATCGACATTGGCCGCGATCAACTGTGCTTCGGTCCCCGTCCCTGCGGCGCGGCGGTGCAGCAGGGTGTGCCGGTCAAGGCGGCGGTGGAATTGCCCGCCGGGAGCGGCCAACACCCAGTCGCCCACCGCGAAATCGGCGGTGGAGACATGGGGCGGCAACGGCAGGTCGCAAGGGCCCGCCTCGCCGATGGCGGTCAGGCGATTGCGATGGACCGCCGAAATGCGCAGGCGCGGCAGCGAGAGTTCGGCCAGTTCGAGCTGGCGCAAATAGTGGGCCGACCAGCCGAGGTCGGCGAGCGTATGCGGGTTTGACAATTGTTGTGCCCTTGAATGGAAAAACAGCACCGTCTGCGACCTTGACGCAAGGACGCGGGGTGCGGGTTCAGCCGGGCAGGCACCGATGGATCAGGTGCGGACCCGGAGGGATGCAGCGGCAGTCATGAGCATCCTCCATTCAAGAATTCAGGTGAGAGGCTGACAACGACCCAAGCGGGGCTCGTTACGGCTGCTTCCTTCCGGACCTGACCGGGTTGGCGAGACACTTGCCCGGCCAACCTCTCGACCGGGGATATAAGCCTGTGGTGCGCGCAATGCAAGATCAGCAGTGACGGCGCGCAGGCAACCGAACAGCCGCCGGCGAGCGAACAATCAGGAGCCTGCGCGGGTTGCGGCGACCACATGGTAGCCAAGCCGTTCTTTGAGGTGGCCGGCCGCATTACTGCCTGAGACCATGTCGCGATCTGAGTGCGCGGCCCAATCGATGCGGCGGATGTTCAACCACCCTCGGCACCGGAGCAGCTGGTCGCTGTCTGGAGTGTTCCGCTGTCAACATAAAGGAGCGTGCGGCCACGGTGACTTCCCCGGGAACTTTTTGCGGAACCGGGATGACCGGGGAAAAGCCCCGGCGCTGTTGCGGCTTTGACGGACGTGCTGCCAGCGGCTAGGTTCCGCCCGTCACGACAGGAGTTCCGCATGGCCCCGCATCTGATCGACATCGACTGGCCGGATTTCGGCGCGCCCGACCTGCCGCCGCCGCTAACGCTGGACGCGCTGCGCGGCCGAATGGCGGCGATCCGGGCGGCGATGGTCGGGCGCGGGTTGCAGCGGCTGGTGATCTATGGCGACCGCGAGCATTTCGCTAACACCCTGTGGGCAACGGGCTTTGACCCGAGGTTCGAGGAGGCGCTGCTGATCGTCGGTCATGACGGCCCGGCAGTGCTGGCGGCCGGCAATGAATGCCTGAGTTATACCCAAGGCTCGCCGCTGGTGCAGGCAGGCGATGTGGTGCCGGTGCTTTGCCCGAGCCTGTCGCTGATATCGCAGCCGCGCCGGGGCGGGCAAAGCATCGACGAACTGCTGCGCGCCACGATTCCGGCGAACAGCACGGTCGGGACCGTGGGGTGGAAATACTATGAGCCCGCTGAAGTCGACGCTACCCGCGCTATCGAGTTGCCTGCGATCTTTGTGGATGCGCTGCGCGAAATCACCGGCCGGGATCAGATCACGAACGCGACCGACCTTTTCATGCATCCGGGCCACGGGTTGCGCGCTACAGCCAGCATCGACGACATCGCGCGGATGGAGTTTTCCAACCACATGGCGGCCAAGGCGGTGCAGCGCATGGCCTTTGCGCTGCGTGAGGGGATGACGGATTTTCAGGTCATCGAGGCCGGGCAGGTTGGCGGGTTGCCGCTGAACTGTCACATGACGTTTGCCACCGGCACGCGCGACACCATGGGGTTGACCGGCCCGACCGGGCAGACGATTGCCCGCAGTCGGCAGATCAGTTTCAATGTGGCGCATTGGGGCAGCAACATCTGCCGCGCCGGCTGGGTGGCAGGTGACGAGGCTGACTTGCCGCACGCTGCGCAGGGCTATCTGGCAGAGTTCGCCGGACCCTATGTCGCGGCGCTGTCCATCTGGTTTGCGATGATGCGGCCGGGGGTTGCCGGTGGTGATGTCTGGGCGCAGGTGCAAGCCGATCTGCCATTTCAGAAATACGGGATTTCATTGAACCCGGGCCATCTGATCGGCGATGACGAGTGGATTTCTTCGCCGATCTTCGACGGGTCCCTGCTTGAACTTCGGTCCGGGATGGTCATGCAGTGTGATATCATCCCGGGGCATCCGCACTGGGGATCGACTCGGATGGAGGATGGCTATGTGATTGCCGATGCCGCGCTGCTGGCAGCACTTGGCGCTGCATACCCTGCGGTTCTGGCGCGGATGCGGGCACGGCAGGATTTCATGCGGCAAGTCATCGGGCTTGACGTGCCGGATGGCCTGCTGCCGCTGGCGGATACCTGCGGGATCGTCGCGCCCTTCCTGTTGTCGCCACGCCGGGTGATTGCCCTGACCGGACCTAAAGCCGCAGCCGGAAGCGCTTGAACCCGTCCGGCCCGTCCCCGGCAGGTTCGACGGACATTCCTGCAGCGGCAGCAAGGCAGGCGGTGGCATTCGGGCTGGTGTCAAACAGCACACTGGTTCCGGGCATGGGTTGAAACCGCCAGGCCGGCACCGATCCGTCATCATGCGCGCCATACGCGCGGATGTACTGCAAAAGAATGTCGCGATTGGTCTCAAGGCTTTCATAGATGACGGTCGAACCGTCGGCGCCGGGAAAATCACCGCCACCGTATGCGCGGTAGTCGGTGGTCGCTATGACGAAGCTGGCATCCGGGGTCACGGCGCAGCCAAGGTACCGCAGGCCGACAATCCGGCAGGCATTCGGGTTGACCAGCCCACCGGTTACATCGAACCGCGATGGTTGCGACAGGTCGATCGCATAGGTCACGCCGTGCAGCATATCGAAATTGTGCGTCGGAAACTCCGGATTCACCAGCATCTGATCTGTTGACCCGGGGGTGATCTGATTGAACAATCCTACCGCGCGTTCCAGCCAGCTGCCAAGGTCCGCGCCCGTCAGCTTGATGGCGCGGATCGTGTTCGGGTAGATGTAAAGATCCGCAATATGGCGCAACAGGAGCGTGCCAACAGGCACTTCGGTGTAGTGCTGCGGCCCGGCCCGGCCGCCCGCCTTGAACGGAGAGGCGGCGGACAGAACCGGCAGGCCCTGATGCGCTGTACCCCGCAGTTTTTCGCGCACATGCCAGCTTTGAGCGCGGGCGACCAACCGCAGCGCCGGAATGTCGGACGCCAGCGCAAAGTAGCTGTGCAGCTGTTCGCCGCAATCCCCGACGGGATGGCGCACATAGGCCAGGGTTTCGGCGTGCGCCCGCGCAGCACAAGTCAGGACCTCGGGCTTGCTGACCGCCAGCGCCCGCGCGGTCCCATCGGGCCGCCGTTCGCTGATGGGCAGCGCTGCACTGGCGGACCGGGCGATCCGCCACTGTCCAGCCTCGCGGGCCAGGACAAGGTCGACAACCCCGACATGCGATCCCCAGAACCCGGCCATGGTGGCGGGCTTGCCGCAAATGGTACCGCCAACCGGATCGATGTCGGGCGAAACGGCAAACTGCGGCGAAGGGAACACCTGATGGCTGTGCCCCGTCAGCAGCACATCAATGCCGGCAACGCGCGCCAGCGGGATGCAGGCATTCTCCATCCCCTCGGTATGGCTGGCAGGACCGATGCCGGAATGGGCCAGCGCCACGACGATATCAGCACCTGCCGCCCTGAGTTCCGGCAGCCAGGCTTCGGCGGCCCGCACGATGTCGCGCGTGACCGCGATCCCGCTCAGGTGCCGATGGTCCCAGGTTGTGGTCTGCGGCGGCAGAAAACCGATGACCCCGATCCGGACCAGGTGCTTCTGCCCGGTGCCGTCGGACAACCAGCGGTCCAGAACGATGTAAGGGCGGGTCAGCGCCCGAACCTGGCGTGGATCGGCCGGCGGATTCAACGTGATGTTGGCGGAAACCACGGGATAGTCGGCATCGGCAAGGGCGCCTGCCAGATAGTCCGGCCCATAATTGAAATCGTGGTTGCCGAGGGTTCCGGCGTCATAGCCAAGCAGGTTCATCGCCGCGATCATCGGATGACGGCTGCCCGGGGCAACGCCGCGCCGGGCGGCAAAGTAGTCGCCCATCGGATTGCCCTGCAGAAAGTCGCCGTTGTCCATCAGCAGGCTGTTTGCGGCCCCCTGCCGCAACTGGTCGATCAGCGTCGCAACCAGCGAAAGCCCGACACCCTGGTCGGGCTGGTCGACATAGTAGTCATAGGGCAGAACATGGACGTGCAGGTCGGTGGTTTCCAGAATCCGCAGGTGGATCTGGTCGGGCCGATCCGGGCCGGTGATCAGGGAATGCGGGCTCATTGCAGCCTTTGCAAGTTGCGTCGTCGCCGGGGCGCGACGGTCGGAACGTCCCGGGCCGGCCCGCCGCAAGACGCGCGGATCGCCTGGAGTGTCCGGGCCATTGCTGCTGGCAGTCCATTGTCGTCGACGGATGACTGTGCCAGTCAGATGTCCGACATTCAAAGTCTTTCTGCACTCTAAGGTTGAAAAACAGCGGCGATTCGGGAAGGCATTTGAACTTGCCGGGTCACCATGGCAAAGAAGCCGCAAAAGGGGCAGGATTATGCGGAATGCGGAGACAGTGACCTTTGGCGGGTCCGGCCTCGACCGGGCTGCGCATTTGCGCGGTCAACCCGACAGGATCGCGGCGCTGCTGGCCGATGCCGCAACGAGGGTGGTCGCGCTGTGGCGTGGCCGGCCGCTGGTGGCGGGCGCGGCACGCGACCGGCTGGGCTGGGTAGAGCCGGGGCATCCGGTGCTGAAGGTTGCCGGCGCGCGGGCGGTTCCGGTGTTTCTCGGGCTCGACACCGCGGCGGACGGCACCACGCTGGCGCGGTTTGCCATGGATGTTTCCGCCTGGGTGCCGGAGGGACATGATCCTGCGGTAGCTGCGGCGTTCTACGACCCGACGGAGTTCGCGCACCCCAGTCTGCCCGACGACCACCGCTTTGCCGAGCTGCGCAGCGTGATGGTCCATCTGGACGCGCGCGAGGCAGAGATGGTGGCCACCGCCAAGGCCATTCTGGGCTGGCACGACACCCACGGGTTCTGCGCCCGTTGCGGCGTGGCGAGCGTGGTTGCGATGGCCGGGTGGCAGCGGACCTGTCCGGCGTGTGGCGGCCAGCATTTCCCGCGCACCGATCCGGTTGTCATCATGCTGGTCACCTCGGGCAATTCGGTGCTGATGGGCCGGTCGCCGGGCTGGCCCGAGGGCATGTATTCGTTGCTGGCGGGCTTTGTCGAACCGGGCGAGACGGTCGAGGCTGCGGTGCGCCGGGAAGTGCTGGAGGAAGCCGGGGTCAAGGTCGGGGCGGTGCGTTATCTGGCCAGCCAGCCGTGGCCATTCCCGGCCAGCCTGATGATCGGCTGCCACGGCGAAGCGCTGGACCGCGCCATCACCATCGACCCGGCCGAGATCGAGGACGCGCGCTGGTTGACGCGCGAGCAGATGGTGGCGGTGATGGCGGGCGGCGATCCGGTGATCAAGCCGTCGCGTCGCGGTGCGATTGCGCATTTTCTGATTGCCAACTGGCTGGCGGATCAGTTGGAATGACCCGGCGCGCGAGGCTGACCGCACCCCGGCTGAACTGGACAGAACGGCGATGAAGCTCAACACCAAAGAGGATATCGAGGCGTCGATCGAGGAGGTGTTTGCCGCCCTGACCGATTTCGACGGCTTCGAGCGGGCGGCGCTGCGGCGCGGGGCCGAGGTGGCGCGGACCGATCAGCCGCGGGTGACGGGGCTGGGGCAGGGCTGGCGCATGGCCTTTGACTACCGCGGCAAGCGGCGGCAGCTGACGGCGCGGCTGGTCGGGTTCGACCGGCCGAACGCGCTGCGGTTTGCCGGCAGTTCGAAGGCGCTGGACGGCGAGATGCTGGTCGATCTGGTGGCGCTGTCGCGGCGGCGGACGCGGGTGGCGGTCAGTCTGGAGATCCTGCCGAAGACTTTGGCGGCGCGGATTTTCGTGCAGTCGCTGCGGCTGGCCAAGGGCCGGGTCACCGACCGCTTTGCCCGGCGGATCAAGGCCTTTGCCGTGGTGATCGAGGACCGCCTGCGGAAGCCGACGCTGGGGTGAGGCGCGCCCGGAAAACGCTCCGGGGGAGCGTTTTCAGCGCCGAACGGGCGGAGCCCAGGGGGGGTGCTGGCAACCGCTCCGGGGGAGCGTTTTCAGCGCCGAACGGGCGGAGCCCCGGGGGGGGTGTTTCACGTTGGGACACTTTGTTATATCTTTTGTTTTCAATGAGTTGGAGTTTTCGGTTTACCGGATTTTAACGCTTTTCCCGCCTTGCCAATGCCCGTCACGGCTGCGTTGCGGCAAGAGGTACCTCGCCAACCATCTGTGCAATCGTCGTGAAGATGCTCAGATAGCCTTGCGCCAGTTGTGGCCAGACGAGAACTGCCAGCACATAAAGGCCATAGAGCAGCAGCACAGGCAGCATGACGGCAAGGGTGGCGGCGAAGCCGAGGCTGAGCGGGCCGAGGATGGCGGCGGTGGCGTCAGTGCCGGTGACCCAGCGGTTGAGCGGCAACCGTTGCGTTGCGGAAAACGGCAGGATCAGCAGACTGAAAGCCGCGACGATTACGTGTGCCGCTGTGGGCACGATCGTGGAAAACAGTGTGGCAAAGAGCCAGTAGTAGGCCGCCGGATCGTCCCTTAGCCCGGAAAACAGCGGGGCGAGCGGAAAAAGCGGCACCCCGGCCAACCAGTTCGCACCGGCCACCACCAGCACCAGCGCGGCCCCGAGCGCGGTGAACAGGATCAGGGCCGCGACAACGTCGATCAGCGAGGCGGTGCGTGCGAGCACGCACCCTACATCGGCATTGCGGGCTGCGGGGTGGATGGTGGGGTGGAACCCCACCCTACGGCGGTGACGGCGCGGGCGGGGCGGGGGGTTGGTGGCGCCTCGGGTCGGCGGGGTAGGTGCCTAGCAGGGTCATTTCGGAGGTGAAGTAGCGCAGTTCCTCGAAGGCGCGGGCGACGGCGGGGTCTTCGGGGTGGCCCTCGATGTCGGCGAAGAACTGGGTGGCGGTAAAGGAGCCGCCGACCATGTAGCTTTCCAGCTTGGTCATGTTGACGCCGTTGGTGGCAAAGCCGCCCATCGCCTTGTAGAGCGCGGCGGGCAGGTTGCGGACCCGGAACATGAAGCTGGTCATCATGTGGGGGGCGCGGCGCGCGAGATCGGGGGCGCGGGCCATGACGAGGAAGCGGGTGGTGTTGTCGGGGTTGTCCTCGATGTGGCGGGCGAGGAGGTCGAGGCCGTGGATCTCGCCGGCGATTTCCGAGGCGAGGGCGGCTTCGGCGGGATCACCGAGGGCGGCGACTTCGCGGGCGGCGGCGGCATTGTCGGACCAGTTCAGGGTGGCGAGGTGGTGCGCCGCGAGGAAGCCGCGGCACTGGCCGTGCAGGATCGCCATCGCGCGCACCCGTTTGACTTGCGACAATTGGGTGCCCGGAACCGCCAGCAGGTTGACATGGACGCGGACGAACGCCTCATCGACGATGTGCAGCCCGCTTTGCGGCAACAGCGAATGCACGTCGGCGACGCGGCCGTAGGTCGAGTTTTCCACGGCGATCATGCCGAGGTCAGCCTGGCCGCTGCGCACCGCCGTCAGCGCGTCCTGAAAGGTCGGGCAGGGCAGGGGGGCAAGGCCGGGGCGGGCCTCGATGCAGGCCTGATGGCCATAGGCACCCAATTCGCCCTGAAATGCGATGCGTCCGGCCATGTCCCCCGCCCGTGCAGCCCGGCCCCGGCATGGGGGCGATTGGTCGCGGTAACTATACCTTGAAAACCGGCGGGGGAAGCGGATAGATACGGCCAACCTCACCTGAGCCGGGATGCGACATGTTCGACACGATGACTTTGACCAAAGTGGGCGGCGCGTTCTGCGGCGCGTTCCTGGTGTTTCTGCTGGGCGGCTGGGCGGCCGAGACCATCTATTTCGGCGGCCCGGGCGGGCATGGCGACGAAGCGGCGTCTTATGTGATCGAGGTGGCGGCGGCGGAACCCGAAGTGGCGGACGAGGGGCCGGCGTTTGCCGATCTGTATGCGGTGGCGGACGTGGCGGCGGGGGAAAAGGCGTTCAACGCCTGCAAGGCCTGCCACAATCTGCAGGGCAAGAACGGCACCGGGCCATACCTGAACGGCGTGATCGGGCGGACGGCCGGGGCGGTCGAGGGCTATGTCTATTCGGCGGCCATGGTTGCGCACGGCGGGGCCTGGGAGCCGGAGACGATCGCCAGTTTCATCGCCAACCCCAAGGTCTATGTCGACGGCACCAAGATGTCCTATGCCGGGATGAAGAAGCCGCAGGACCGGGCCAATTTGGTGGCCTATCTGGCGACGCTGAACTGATCGTCCGACCTCTGGCCGGATGCAGCCGCCCCATGCCGGTCGGCTGTTGCGTTCGGGTCGCGCGTGTTCACGAAAAGTGCCGGAAATCATCACACAATCGGAACTTGTCGGTGGACCCTGCCCGATTTAGCTTTCATTAACTGAGATGGGTCCAGAGTTGGGCCACAAGTCGGGCCCGGGTTTGGGCAATGGGATCGCAGGGAGTGCAAGATGCAGAACCGTCCGCACCGTCGTACCGCCGCTGTTGCTGTAGCGGTTGCCGCCGCCGGTGCGACTTCACGGGACCTGCGGCGCAGGGTTGTGCTGTGCGGGCTGGCGCTGGCGGTCGGGCTGGCGCTGACGGCGGGTGCGGCCCGGGCGCAGGATACCATCATCTCGCACGGGATTTCGACCTTTGGCGATCTGAAATATCCCGCCGATTTCAAGCATCTGGACTATGTGAATCCGGATGCGCCCAAGGGCGGAGAAATGTCGCTGGCAGCCCTTGGCGGGTTCGATTCGATGAACCCCTATACCATCAAGGGCCGGGCGGCAGGCCTGGCGAGCGGCTTTTACGAATCGATCCTGACCGGCACCTCTGACGAAATCGGGGCGTCCTATTGCCTGATCTGCACCACGATGGAATACCCGGCGGACCGGTCCTGGGTGATCTTTACCCTGCGGCCCGAGGCGGCTTTTTCCGACGGCTCGCCGCTGACCACGGCGGATGTGCTGTTCAGCTATGATCTGTTCCTGACCAAGGGGCTGGAGGATTTCCGCTTTGTGCTGGCGCAGCAGGTGGAAGAGGCCGAGGTTCTGAGCCCGACCGAGATCAAGTTCACCTTCAAGGCCGGATTTCCGACCCGCGACCTGCCGGCGCTGGCGGGCGGGCTGCCGATCCTGTCGAAGGCGCATTACGAGGCCAACAACCGCGATCTGGAAGTAAGCTCGCTGGAGCCGTTCCTGGGGTCGGCCCCCTATGTGCTGGACAAGGTCGATGTCGGGCAGTCGGTGACCTATCGGCTGGACCCGGACTATTGGGGCCGCGATCTGCCGATCAATGTCGGGCGCAACAATTTCGAGACCATAAGGATCGAATACTACGCCGATTCCAATGCGGCGCTGGAAGGGTTCAAGGCCGGCAACTATACGTTCCGCAACGAAAACTCGTCGAAGAACTGGGCGACGGCCTATGATTTTCCGGCCGTGACCAGTGGTGCGGTGGTAAAGCGCGAACTGTTCAACGGCAATCTGGCCCCCGGTCAGTCTTGGGTGTTCAACCTGCGCCGGCCGCAGTTTGCCGACCCGAGGGTGCGGCAGGCGATTGCGCTGATGTTCAATTTCGAATGGTCGAACGAGACGCTGTTTTTCGGGCTCTATGCCCGGATCAACTCGTTCTGGGAAAACTCGGAACTGGCGGCGACCGGGTTGCCGTCGCTCGAGGAACTGGCGATCCTGGAGCCGATGCAGGACATTCTGCCGCCCGGCGTGCTGGACGCCGAGCCGGTGATGGCGCCGACCTCGACTTCGGATCAGCTGGACCGCGGCAACCTGCGCACGGCCAGCGCGCTTCTGGACGAGGCCGGCTGGGCGGTGGGGGCCGACGGCATCCGGCGCAATGCGGCGGGCGACAAGCTGCGGGTCGAGTTTCTGAGCGATGACCCGCTGTTTGACCGGATCGTCAATCCGTTTGTCGAAAACCTGAAGCGGCTGGGGGTCGATGCGTCGCTGACAAGGGTGGACGACGCGCAATATACCGCCCGCGACCGCAGCCACGATTTCGACATGATCAACGCTTCGCTGACCCAGAGCTATATTCCGGGCGCCGACATGAAACAGGAGTTCGGGGCGGATACCGCCGATGTGTCGACCTTCAACAAGATGGGGCTGAAAAGCCCGGCGGTGGATGCACTGATCGATGTGGTGCTGGCGGCAAAGTCGAAGGCAGAACTGCAGGTGGCGACGCGGGCCATCGACCGGGTGCTGCGGGCCGAACGGTTCTGGGTGCCGCAGTGGTTCAAGAACAAGCATACGTTCGCATTCTATGACCTGTACGAATATCCGGCAGAGTTGCCGCCCTATGACCCGGGCTATCTGGATTTCTGGTGGGTGAATGCCGACAAGGCCGAGGCGCTGAAAGCCTCTGGCGCGCTGAAGTAGCGCTGCCGGCATGGGTGCCTACATCCTGCGGCGGCTGTTGCTGATCCTGCCGACGCTGTTCGGGGTGATGGTGATCAATTTCGCCCTGACCCAGTTCGTGCCGGGCGGGCCGATCGAACAGATCATCGCGCAGATCAACGGTGGCGGCGACGTGTTCGACACCATTGCCGGCGGCGGCGATGCCGGTGGCGGCGATCTGGGCGCGGGCGGCGAGGAACGCTATCTGGGCGCGCGCGGCCTGCCGCCGGAGTTCATCGCCAAACTGGAAAAGGATTTCGGGTTCGACAAGCCGCCGGTGCAGCGGTTTTTCCTGATGATGTGGAATTATGCGCGGTTCGATTTCGGCGAAAGCTACTTTCGTTCGGTGGGCGTGCTGGAACTGGTGGTGGAAAAGCTGCCGGTATCGCTGACGCTGGGGCTGTGGACAACGCTGATCGCCTACCTGATCTCGATCCCGCTGGGCATCCGCAAGGCGGTGCGCGACGGGTCGGGCTTTGACACCTGGACCAGTGCCATCATCATCGTGGCCTATTCGATTCCGGGGTTTCTGTTTGCCATCCTGTTGTTGGTGGTGTTCGCCGGCGGATCATATTTTCAATGGTTTCCGCTGCGCGGCCTGCATTCGGACGATTGGGAAAGCTATAGCCTGCTGGGCAAGATCGGCGACTACTTCTGGCACATCACGCTGCCGGTGATCGCCTCGACCATCGCGTCGTTTGCCACGCTGACGCTCTTGACCAAGAACTCGTTTCTGGACGAGATCAAGAAGCAGTATGTGATGACCGCGCGGGCCAAGGGTCTGCCGGAGCGGCGGGTGCTGTATGGCCATGTGTTCCGCAATGCCATGCTGATCGTGATCGCCGGGTTTCCGGCGGTGTTCGTGTCGGTGTTCTTCGGCGGCAGCCTGATCATCGAAACGATATTTTCGCTGGACGGGCTGGGGCGGCTGGGGTTCGAGGCGGCGGTGGCGCGGGACTATCCGGTGGTGTTCGGCACCTTGTATTTCTTTGGCCTGATCGGGCTGGTGATGAACATCGTGTCGGACCTGATGTATGTCTGGATCGACCCGCGCATCGATTTCGCGACGCGGGAGTCCTGAGGTGGCGCTGTCACCGTTGTCCCAACGCCGCTGGCGCAATTTCCGGGCGAACCGGCGGGCCTATCTGTCGCTGTGGCTGTTTTCGTTCCTGTTCGGCCTGTCGTTGTGCGCCGAGTTCATTGCCAACGACAAGCCGCTGCTGCTGCGGTACGACGGCGGCTATTACACACCGATCTTCCGGTTCTATCCGGAAACCGCGTTTGGCGGCGATTTTCAGACCGAGGCGATCTACCGCGACGAATTCGTGCAATGCCTGATCGTGGCGGCGGGGCACAAGGGGTGCCTGAGCGATGCCGGGGCGACGATTGACGATGCGGGCGACGGCGAGATTGGCGGCGAGCCGGTTGCCCGGGGCTGGATCCTGTGGCCGCTGATCCCCTATTCGTTCAATACCGTCAATGACATCGACGGCACGGCGCCGTCGGCCCCGGACGGCACGCATCTGTTGGGCACCGACGACACGGCGCGCGATGTGGTGGCGCGGGTGATTTACGGGTTCCGGCTGTCGGTGGCGTTCGCGCTGATCACTACGCTGTTGACCAGCATCATCGGCATTTCGGCCGGCGCGGTGCAGGGCTATTTCGGCGGGCTGGTCGATCTGTCGTTTCAGCGGATCATCGAGCTGTGGGGATCGATCCCGACACTTTACGTGATCATCATCGTGGCGGCGATCATCCCGATGAATTTCTGGCTGCTGGTGTTCCTGATGGTGCTGTTCGGCTGGACCGGGCTGGTGGGGGTGGTGCGGGCCGAGTTCCTGCGGGCGCGCAACTTCGAATATGTGCGGGCGGCGCGGGCGCTTGGGGTTTCCAACCGGGTGATCATGTTCCGCCATGTGTTGCCGAACGCGATGGTGGCGACGCTGACGTTTCTGCCGTTCATCATCACCGGGGCGATCGGCACGCTGGCGTCACTGGATTTCCTGGGTTTCGGCCTGCCGTCATCGGCCCCGAGCCTGGGCGAGCTGACGTTGCAGGCCAAGCAGAACCTGCAGGCGCCGTGGCTGGGGTTCACCGCGTTCTTCACCTTTGCCACCATGCTGTCGCTGTTGGTGTTCATCTTCGAGGGCGTGCGCGATGCGTTTGATCCGCGGAAGATTTTCAAATGACCGCCGTGACGGGGAATGTGGTGCCGGGGGCCACCGTGCTGGAGGTGCGCGATCTGACCATCCGGTTCCGTCAGGACGGGCGGGTGAACGAAGCGGTCAGCCACATCAGCTTTTCTGTCGGCAAGGGCGAGACGGTGGCGCTGGTCTGCGAAAGCGGGTCGGGCAAATCGATCACCGCGCTGTCGACGGTGTCGCTGCTGCCGGAGGCGGCGGAAGTGACGGGATCGGTGACCTATCTGGGGCAGGAGATGATCGGGGCGCCCGAAGCCCGGCTGCGCAAGGTGCGCGGCAACGACATCAGCTTCATCTTTCAGGAGCCGATGACCAGCCTGAACCCGCTGCACACGCTGGAGCGGCAGATTGCCGAGAGCCTGAGCCTGCATCAGGGGCTGACCGGGGCGGCGGCGCGGGCGCGGATCGTGGAATTGCTGCACAAGGTCGGGATTGCCGACGGCGAGCGGCGGCTGGATGCCTATCCGCATCAGTTGTCGGGCGGGCAACGGCAGCGGGTGATGATCGCGATGGCGCTGGCCAACGGGCCGGAGCTGCTGGTGGCCGACGAGCCGACCACGGCGCTGGATGTGACGATACAGGCGCAGATCCTGGAGTTGCTGGCCGATCTGAAGCGCCGCGAAGGGATGAGCATGCTGTTCATCACCCATGATCTGGGCATCGTGCGGGCCATTGCCGACCGGGTTTGCGTGATGCAGGGCGGCGAGATTGTCGAACAGGGGCCGACCGAGGCGATCTTTGCCAATCCGCGGCATCCCTATACGCAGAAGCTGTTGGCCGCCGAGGCCAAGGGCCGACCCGATCCGGTGCCCGAAGACGCGCCGGAAGTGCTGCGGACCGAGGCGCTGCGGGTGTGGTTTCCGATCACCAGGGGGCTGCTGCGCAGGACGGTGGGGCATGTCAAGGCGGTGAATGCCGCCAGCATTTCGGTGCGCGCCGGCGAGACGCTGGGGGTGGTGGGCGAAAGCGGGTCGGGCAAGACCACGCTGGGTCTGGCGATCCTGCGGCTGACCGCGTCGCAGGGGCCGGTGGTGTTTCTGGGGCAGGACGTGCAGGGCTGGCAGTCGGGGCAGATGCGGGCCTTGCGCCGCGACATGCAGGTGGTGTTTCAGGACCCTTACGGCAGCCTGTCGCCGCGCATGACGGTGCAGGAGATCATCGCCGAGGGGTTGGGGGTGCACGGTGTGCCGGCCGGGCAGAACCTGCGCGATTTGGTGGCGGCAATCATGGGCGAGGTCGGGCTTGACCCGGCGACCATGGGGCGGTACCCGCACGAGTTTTCCGGCGGGCAACGGCAGCGGGTGGCAATTGCCCGGGCGATGATCCTGCGGCCGAAACTGGTGGTGCTGGACGAGCCGACATCGGCGCTGGACATGACGGTGCAGGTGCAGATCGTCGAGTTGCTGCGGGGCTTGCAGCGGAAATACCGGCTGGCCTATCTGTTCATCAGCCACGATCTGCGGGTGGTGCGGGCTCTGGCGCACAAGGTGATCGTGATGAAGAACGGCGATGTGGTCGAGGCCGGCGACGCGGGTCGGATTTTTGCCGACCCGCAGACCGCCTATACCAGGGCGCTGATGGCGGCGGCGTTCGATTTGCGGGCGGAAAGTCCGGCAAGCTGAGGGATGCGATTTGAAGATCCTGTTCGTGCACCAGAATTTCCCGGGCCAGTTCCCGCATCTGTCCGAGGAAATGGCGCGGCTGGGCCATGAAGTGGTGGCGCTGACCGCCGAGCAGAACCAGCGCCCGATCAAGGTGGCGGTGGCCAAATATGCCTATGGTCAGCAGAAAGCCAGCGAGGCGGTCGGCAAGATCGCGGCCAACCACTATGAGCGGGCCGAGCAGGGGCTGGCGGCGGCGCGCGGCGCGATGGCGCTGAAGGCAAAGACCGGGTTCACGCCGGATGTGATCCTTGGCAACATCGGCTGGGGCGAGACGCTCTTTCTTCGCGATGTCTGGCCGCAGGCGCGGATGCTGGCTTACGGCGAATTCTGCTATCATTCGACCGGACTCGACACCGATTTCGACCCGGAATTTCAGCCGCAAAGCGTCAGCTCGCAGATTCTGGTGACCAGCCGCAAGTCGCATCTGGTGCAGGCGATGACCGATGCCGATGCCGCGATCGTGCCAACGCATTGGCAGGCCAGCACCTTTCCGAAGTGCTTTCAGCCGATGATCACCGTGGTGCATGACGGGGTGGACACTGCGGCGCTGCGCCCCGACCCGACGGCGCATGTGACGCTGCCGGGGTCGGGCGTGCTGCTGCGGCAGGGCGACGAGGTGCTGACCTATGTCAGCCGCAATCTGGACCCGTACCGGGGTTTTCACGTCTTTTTGCGGTCGCTGCCGGCGGTGCTGGCAGCCCGGCCCGAGGCGCGGGTGGTGATCGTGGGCGGAGATGACCGGGGCTACGGCAAATGGCCGCCGACCGGCGGGCCGTGGCGCGAGTATCTGCTGGCGCAGATGGCAGGGCAGATCGATCTGACCCGGGTGCATTTCACCGGACGGGTTCCCTATGACACCTTTGTCGGTCTGATGCGGATCAGCCGGGTGCATGCCTATCTGACCTATCCGTTCGTGCTGTCGTGGTCGATGATCGAGGCGATGAGTTGCGGCGCCTATGTCGTAGGGTCGCGGACGGCACCGATCATGGAGGTGATCGAGGATGGCGTGAACGGTCGTCTGGTCGATTTCTTCGATGTCGCGGCCTGGTCGGACCGGTTCATCGAGGGGTTGGCACATCCGGAACGGGCCACGCGGATGCGGCAGGCGGCGCGGCGCACGGCAATCGAGCGTTACGACCTGCGCTCGATATGTCTGCCCAGGCAGGTGCAGTTTCTGGAAACCGCCGGGCTTTCGTAGGCATTGCCATGCTGGCAGCCGCTGCCGTGACGCCGCATTGCGGCGACGGGCCAATTGCGATAGCACTGCCGGTGCGCGCTTCTTGATGCGCCGATCCGGCAGGAGCCTGATGCATGGCCAAGCACGACCACCCGGCGGGGCTGTTGACCTGCGGCGACTGCCCGATCCGGCATCGTGCGGTCTGTGCCCGATGCGAACCGGACGAGCTGCCCCGGCTGGAGGAAATGAAGTATTACCGCAGCTTCGAGGCCGGGCAGACCCTGGTCTGGGCCGGCGACCGGATGGATTTCGTGGCCTCGGTGGTCACCGGGATCGCCACCCTGACCCAGACGATGGAGGATGGGCGCACCCAGATGGTCGGACTGCTGCTGCCGTCGGATTTCGTGGGGCGACCGGGGCGCGACCGGGCCCCGTACAGCGTGACCGCCACCACCAATCTGGTCATGTGCTGTTTTCGCAAAAAGGCGTTCGAGGACCTGATGATCCGGACGCCGCACGTGGGGCAACGGCTTCTGGAAATGACGCTGGACGAGCTGGATGCGGCGCGGGAATGGATGCTGCTGCTGGGCCGCAAGACGGCGCGGGAAAAGATCGCCAGCCTGCTGCTGATCCTGGCGCGCCGCGATCTGGCCCTGCAACTGCGCCCGCCCAAAAGCCGGGTGACGTTTGACCTGCCGCTGACGCGCGAGGCGATGGCCGACTATCTGGGGCTGACGCTGGAAACCGTCAGCCGCCAGATTTCGGCACTGAAACGCGACGGTGTGATCAACATTCTCGGGCTGCGGAACGTGACGGTGCCCGATCTGGACCGCCTGCTGGCCGAAGCGGGCGAGGATGCCGTGGACGGCAAGGCCGACTGAGCGCCGCCGCCTTGGCCCGGCTGGCTGGTGCGAGATGAGATCAGGTAGAATCGTCCGCCTGCTGCTTCGGGGCCGGTGGGGGTTTTGCACCCCCCGCGTGCACCGGTACCCGGACCGGTGGCGCGCCGGCGGACGCACCCCGCAGGATACTTGAGCCGGAGTGGAGCGCAATTCTGATCAAATTGTGTAGAGCGGGTCTGGTGCGGTGGTTCCACCAATCCTGATCGCGCTCTAAAGCGTGTCGCCAGTGTTCCGATTCAGGATTCCCAGATTGGGCGGATTGTGATTCGGTAGCCCTGCAAGATGCAGGGGGGTCGAAATGGGCAAGCCACATCCTATGGAGCTTCGGAGCCGGGTCATCGCGTTTGTCGA
>JANNRR010000049.1:0-56420 GCA_031401675.1 Paracoccaceae bacterium | reverse complement strand
CCAAAGACGCCGTATAGGTCCGTTCGGCGAACTCCCTGTCCACCACCAGGCTTTCGTACTCCCCGAGCACGTCGGCCAACACCTCGTCGCCGGCAGCTTCGCTGCCGATGCCCAGTTTGCGCCGTTCCTCGTGGATGCGGTTTTCGATCACGGCAATCCGGCGTTGCGCCTGAATGACACGCGGGTCGGTGGCCTTGGTTGCATCGTTCAGCAAATCCAGTTCGATCAGGGCTTCGGCCAACCGGGCCTGCAACAGACCCAACAGACTCGCCTGACTTTGAATGTCGGTCGCGGGATCGACGATCTGATTCTTGTTGCGAAACGCCGTCAGGGCCAGCCGTGCGGTTTTCAGCCGCGCAACGGCCTCGTCCAGGTCCTGCCGGGCAAAGCGGATCGAATCCTCGCGCGCGATGGCGCTCAGCGCGTTGATCATCTCCGAGCTTTTCTCATAGATCGTGGTGGCGATGGCCGTGGCATCCTCGGGCGTGAATGCCAGGGCGCGCACCTCGATCAATTGGCTGCCGGCATCATAGGACACCTGAACCTTGCGTCGCCAATGCGCCGCCAGATCCTCGATGGTGCCGGGCGCGGCATAGGCAAAGACCGGATCGTTTTCCGGCCGGGACCAGATCACCCGCAGATCCAGCGCCGTGTCAATCTCTGCAACCAGTTTCTGGCTCTGGATGAATTCGTACAGGATGTCGGTGTCCGAGGAACTGGAGCCCGACAGGGCCGTGATCCCGCCCAGAATATCCAGCGCCGATCCGACTTCTTCCCGCCGCACCGAAAAGCCGACGGTCGACGCGTATTGATCGGCGGCGATTTCCCACAGGTAGTAGGCGACGGCTGCCGCTGGCAACAGCACGAACAGCAACAGCGAAGCCAGCACCCCGGCATGCCGCGACTTCAATCGGGCCGGACGGACCGGCGGCCGCACGGCCTTGGGTGGCGACACTGGCGCGGCAGCGGGGGACGGCGTGACCGGGACGACCTGCGCCGGAACGGGTCCGGGCCCGGCAATCACCGGGGCTGGCGAATGGGCGGGTGTAGCCGCAGCAACCGGCGCGGGCTTTTGCGACGCCCCGTCCGGATCGTTGGCTTGCATTGCGCCAACCATCACGGGTTTTGGCTCGGGTGCTGCGGCGCCACCTTGGGGCCTCCCGTCCGCAACAGTCTGCGGCAAGGGCTGACGCAGCGCGACCGGCTTCGGCAGCGGTTGGCCGTCGATCTGGGCTTGTCTGCGCCGCAAAGCGGGGGCCGCCACCGTTACCATTTCGGTAGAGTCAGGCTCTACTTTTCGTTTCACATAACCCTCGGGCGTAAGCGTTTGAACATCAGGTCGCGGTGGTACATAATCCTTCATCTCTGCACCAGAAGCAACCACAGGGACGCATGATCCTTCCCGGCTCCGACATTCGCAACCCATTGCGACCCGTTGTTGCCCGTCGTCGGCGGTTTGCCAGTCTGCGATCCGTGCTGGCGCTGATGCTGCGCGAGATGGCGACGACCTATGGCCGGTCACCCGGCGGCTACATCTGGGCGGTTCTGGAACCGGTCGCCAGCATCGGCTTGCTGACGGTGGTATTCTCGTTCGCGTTCCGGCAGCCGCCGATCGGCTCCAACTTTCCGATGTTCTACGCCACCGGGATGGTGCCGTTCCTGATGTTCAACAACATTTCGGGCAAGGTCGCGCAGTCGTTGCGCTTTTCGAAACCGTTGCTGGCCTATCCCAGCGTGACCTTTGTCGATGCCATCATCGGCAGGTTCGTGCTGAATGCCCTGACCGAATTGCTGGTCGCCTATGTGGTCCTGACCGGCATCTATCTGATCTACGAGACGCGAACGATCCCGTACCTGCCGGGTATCGGTCTGGCCTTTGCCATGGCTCTGGCGCTTGGCCTTGGGGTCGGCATCCTGAACTGCTTCCTGATGATGATGTTCCCGGCCTGGCAGGTGATCTGGTCGATCCTGACCCGGCCGCTTCTGATCATTTCCTGCATCTTCTTCGTGTTCAACAACGTGCCGCAGCCCTTTCGCGACTACCTATGGTTCAATCCGCTGGTGCACATCGTCGGCCAGATCCGGGGCTCGTTTTACACCGGCTACAACGCCGACTACGTGTCGGTGACCTATGTCATTGCCCTGTCGCTGGCGCTTTCGGCCGCCGGGCTGGTGCTCTTGACGCGGCATCACCGGAACCTGCTGGATATGTAGCCCGCTCAGTTGCCTTCGAACACCGGCACCTCTCTGGCGACAAACGCACGATAGGCGCGGCCGAAATCGGCGGTCTGCATGCAGATCGCCTGCGCCTGCGCCTCGGCCTCGATGGCGCTGTCGATATCCATCGACCATTCCTGATGCAGACAGGTCTTGGTCATGGCATGCGCAAACCCCGGGCCGTCGGCCAGGGCGGCGGCCAGTGCCGCGGCCTCGGCCATCAGGCCCTCGGGCGCGCACAGCCGGTTGAAAAAGCCCCAGCGCTCGGCCTCCTCGCCACCCAGATTCCGCCCGGTGAACAGCAGTTCCGCCGCCCGTCCCTGCCCGACAATCCGCGGCAGCATGGCGCATGCCCCCATGTCGGCCCCTGCCAGACCAACCCGCGTGAACAGAAAAGCCGCCTTGGCCCGCGCGGTCCCCAGCCGAAGGTCCGCCGCCATCGCCAGAATGGCCCCCGCCCCCATGCAGATGCCATCAACCGCCGCCACGATCGGCTGCGGGCAGGCGCGCATCGCCTTGACCAGATCACCGGTCATCCGGGTGAACCGCAGCAGCCCCGCCATGTCCCCCGCTTCCTGCATCGCGACCAGTGGCCCGATGATCTCGTGCACATCGCCGCCCGAACAGAAATTGCCCGCCGCGCCGGTCAGCACAACCGCACGCACATCCTGCGCATCGACCAGTCTGCGGAACAGATCGCGCATCTCGCCGTAGCTGTCAAAGGTCAGCGGGTTCTTGCGGTCCGGCCGGTCCAGCGTCAGGGTGCCGACCCTGCCGGAAACCGACCAGCGGAAATGGGTGGCATGATACTCAGCGGCCTTGAAGTCGGTCATGGCAGGCTCCGGTTCGGCGCGACATGCCCAGATATCGCCCGGCTCCTGCCGGATTGAAACCTGTGATTTGCGGCCCGCCCGGCGAACCACATCCGCACCCTTCCCTCAGCTCCCGGTCAGCGCCGCAAGATCGGCTCCCTGCAGCACCATCAACCGGTCCCGGTCCAGCGGCTGAAAACCGATTGCATGATACAGCCGCAACGCTGCGGCGTTGCCGTGGTCAAGCTCCAGCTTGACAAAGCCGGTGCTGCCCGGCCCGGCCCGCGCGGCCGCAGCGATCAACCTGCGCCCAAGTCCGCTACCGCGCGCGCTGTTCGACACATACAGATCGGCGACGTAAATCCCCGCAGTCCCCCGCCAAGTCGAATAGCTGGGGCTGTAAAGGCAAAATCCAACCGGCTGGCCGATTTCCGCGATGATCATGCAAAAGGCCGGGTGATCGCCAAAACCACCTTGGATCAGGTCCATGGCGGTGGTCACATGCGGCGGAACCACGCCGGTTTCTGCGGCCAGCGCCGCAATCATCGACGCGATCGCCGCGCAGTCGTCGCGGATCGCTGGGCGGATCACGGATCGCATGGCGCGATAAATCTCGGTTGCAGGCAATTCTGCCGGGCAGACCGATGAAAAGTTCCCGCACCGGCCGCCATCAACGCCCCTTCAGACCCAGGCGGGCGCGCGCCTCGTCGGGGGTGGCGATGGTCAGGTTCAGCCGCTCCAGTATTTCCACGCTGCGCCCGACCAGCGCCGCGTTGCTTTCAGCCAGCTTGCCGGGCCCCAGATACAGGTTGTCCTCCAACCCCACACGCACATTGCCCCCCATCGTCGCGGCAACCGTCGTCAGCGGAAACTGCGCCCGCCCGGCGGCGGCAACCGAAAACTCGTAGCTGTCCCCCAGCAGCCGGTCCGCCGTCTGCTTCAGGAACACCAGGTTTTCGACGGTCGCATCCATGCCGCCCAGAATGCCAAGGACGAACTGCACGAACAGCGGCCCCGCCACCATGCCCCGGTCGCGAAAATGCGCCAGCGTCCGGATATGGCCCGCATCATAGCACTCGAACTCGAACCGTGCGCCGCGCTGATGCCCCATTTCGGTGATGACCCGGGCGATATCGTCGAAGGTGTTGCGGAAAATGACGCCGGAACTTCCGGTCAGGTGCCTGACCTCCCAGTCATGCGCCCAGTCGCGCGGTCGCTCGGCCATCTGAAACAGCCCGAAGTTCATCGATCCCATGTTCAGCGAGCACATTTCGGGGACGAAAGCCATCGGGGCCTGCAACCGTTCATCAAGGCTCATGGTCTGGCCGCCGCCGGTGGTCAGGTTCACCACCGCATTGGTGCTGGCCAGAATCTCGGGCAGAAACGCCGCATAGGCATCGACATCCGGCGTTGGCCGCCCATCGACCGGATTGCGGGCATGCAGATGCAGGATCGCGGCACCAGCCGCCGCCGCATCAATCGCCGACCGCGCAATCTCCCTGGCTGTCACCGGCAGATGCGGGCTCATCGAGGGGGTATGCACCGATCCGGTGATCGCGCAGGACAGGATGACGGGCCGGGTCATGCCGCTTTTCCCTGTTCGGCCAACCAGCCCGACACCTCGATCAGCGTGTCGCGTAGCCGCTCGACGATCAGCCCGATCTCTGCCCTGGTCACGATCAACGGCGGGCAGACCATGACATGGTCGCCCCGATCCCCGCCAAGCGACCGGCGTTCATACAGGATCAGATCGCGCCGCATGGCGGCATCAACCACCCGCTGCGACAGTTTCAGGGCTGGCGGGAACGGATCGTTGGTCCGGCGGTCGGCCACGAATTCGATTGCGCTCAGCAGCCCCTTGCCGCGCACATCGCCGATGATCGGAAACTCTGCCATCAGGCCCTGCAGGGCCGCCATCAGCACTTCTCCCTGTACGGCGGCGTTGTCCACCAGCCCTTCGCGGTCGATCACGCCCAGAACCGCCAGCCCGGCACAGGCCGCCAGCGGATTGCCGGCATAGGTGTGCCCATGTGCGAACCCGCCCGCTGCCTGCACCGCCTCTACCAGATCGGTCCGGGCAATTACCGCCCCCAGAGGCGCATAGCCAGACGCGAGGCCCTTGGACAGCACGATGAAATCCGGGCGGCAATTCCAGTGTTCGCCCGCCAGAAACCGGCCGGTCCGCCCGATGCCGGAAATCACCTCGTCATGAATCAGGAAAATCCCGTAGCGGTCGCAAATGTCGCGGATGCGGCCATAGTAGCTGTCCGGGGCAACCAGCGCGCCAGTCGAGGCACCGCCGACCGGCTCCATGATGAAGGCCAGAACCGTTTCGGGGCCCTCGGCTTCGATCTTTGCCGCCAGCAGGTCGGCAAACTGCAACCCAAGCGCCTGCATGTCGTTGCGTCCCTGATCGCGCCACCAGACCGGGGCGGCGATCTTTGGCATCTGCACCATCATCGGCGCAAACGGCCGGGTCAGCGGATCATACCCGGTCAGCGACAGCGCCCCCAGCGTGGTGCCGTGGTAGCCCGGGAACCGGCTGACCACCTTCCATCGCCCGGCCTCCTGCCGGGCAATGGCGGCCTGCCGCGCCAGCTTGATCGCCGATTCCACCGCCTCGGACCCGCCCGACACCAGATAAACCCGCCCCATGCCTGCCGGCGCCCGGCTCTGCAAGTTCTCGGCAAGTTCCTCCGACGGATGACTGCGAAAGTGCAGCCGATAGGCGAACGGCCCCTGATCCAGCTGCCGCTTCATCGCCTCGATCACAGCGCGGTTGCCATGCCCGATGTTGGACACCATGGCCCCTGATGAGCCGTCGATCAGCCGGCGTCCGTCCTCGGTCGTCACCCAGATGCCCTCGGCCCCGGCAAACCAGGGCTGGGTTCCGCCAAGATAGAACAGGGCTGACGCCGGGGTCTCTGTCATCGGTGAATGCTCCTGAGTGCTGCCGCCTACAGTCCCGAGAAATCCGCCGCTCTGCAACACGAATTCCGCACCGGCACCTAGCCGTTGCCACCCGGACTGGCCTCGGTCGGGCGCAGCCAGCCCGGCGCCATGACAATCCGGTCGCACCCGGCGAACCCGGCCATCCGGCCCAGTTCCGCCTCGAACCGCGCCAACCGGCCCCGGCCCATCGCCACTCCCGCCTCTGGCCAGAACGCCTTTACCCGCAACTGCCCGACGTCGCGGTGCGCCTTCATGTCGATACGCCCGATGATCCGGTCGCCTTCCAGCACCGGGAACACATAGTAGCCAAAGGTCCGTTTTGCCTCCGGCACGAACACTTCGATGCGATAGTGGAAGCCGAACAGCCGCTCGGCGCGGTTGCGATCGCGCAGCACCGGGTCGAACGGCGACAGGATGCGCACCCGGGTTGGCATGTCCGCAACGGCGGCCTGCAGAATCCCCGGGCGCGCCACATGCCGCCGCAGCGCACCGTCCGCGCCTTCGACATCGATCTCGATCAGATCGCCCCGCTGCAGCCCGGCCTTGCACCAGTCGCGCGCTTCTTCCGGCGTTACCGCCCGGTAGAACTGGGCAAGCTCGCCCGACGTGGCAAACCCCAGCCGGTCCAGCGCCCCGGCACAGGCCCAATCCACCATCACCGCAACTTCGCTGGCACCGTAGTGCGCCGCCGGGATCACCCGTTCGGTCAGATCATAGACCTTCTGAAACCCTTCGCGCCGGGTTACCGCCAGCGCCCCGGTCCGCCACAACCACTCCAGCGCGGTTTTCGACGGATGCCAGTCCCACCAGCCGCCCTTGCCGCGTTCCTCGCCCTCGCCCACATCCGACGATGTCACCGGGCCATGGTCGGTAACGTGCCGCAGGATGGTTTCAAACTTGTCCTCGTAGCTATCACGGAACCAGCTGCGCCAGTTTGCCCGCAGCCGCAGGGCGTCGCGTTCAAACCTGTGGTGCCAGTGGCCATAGTGTTCCACAGGAATGATAGAGGCATCGTGGGTCCAGTGCTCGAACACCGCCCGGTCCTGCTCCAGAAGCGGCCTCAGATACTCCGGCCGATAGCTCTGTCGCCGCGCGAACAGGATCATGTGATGGGCGCGCTCGACGATATTGATGCTGTCGATCTGCACAAACCCCAGCCCTGCGATCAGGGCTGCCAGATCGGCACCCCGGGCCAGGCCGCCAAGCGGCTCGCCAAGCCCGTGGCCGGACAGGAACAGGCGGCGGGCTGCGGTATTGCCAAGCACGGTCATGCGCCTGACCTATCAGCCGATGCGGCGGCGTCAACGCCGTGCGGTCACAACCCCGCTTCCCGCGCGATCTCTGCCCGGCTCTTTCGCGCCCGTTCGGTTGCCGATTTCAACTGACCGCACGCCGCCATGATATCCTCGCCGCGCGGCGTGCGGATCGGACTGGCATAGCCTGCCTTGTAGACGATATCCGCGAAACCCTGAATCCGCTCCCGGTCGCTGCGCTGATAGGGCGCGCCGGGCCATTCGTTGAACGGGATCAGATTGATCTTGGCCGGAATCCCCGCGATCAGCTGCACCAGCCGCCTGGCATCGGCATCGCTGTCATTCACCCCCTTCAGCATCACATATTCAAAGGTGATCCGTTCCGAGTTCGACAGCCTGGGGTAGTCCCGCAGCGCATCCAGCAGCGCCTTGATGTTCCATTTCTTGTTGATCGGAACCAGCCGGTCCCTGATCTCGTCGGTAGTGCCGTGGAAAGACACTGCCAGCATGCAGCCGATCTCATGGGCAGCCCGCGCAATTTCCGGCACCACCCCGCTGGTCGACAGGGTGATCCGGCGGCGCGACAGCGAAATCCCCTCGCCGTCCATGGCGATCTTCATCGCATCGCGCACCGCCTCGAAATTATACAGCGGCTCGCCCATACCCATCAGGACGATGTTCGACAACAGCCGCGCCTCGTCCTTTGGTCCGCCGCCCGGTTCCGGCCATTCGCCCAGATCGTCGCGCGCCAGCATCATCTGACCGATGATCTCGCCTGCCGTCAGGTTGCGCACCAGCCTTTGCGTGCCGGTATGGCAGAACGAACAGGTCAGGGTGCAGCCGACCTGCGACGAGATGCACAAGGTGCCACGGTCGGTCTCGGGGATGTAGACTACCTCGACCTCATGGCCACCCGCGATCCGCACCAGGTATTTGCGGGTGCCATCGGCAGAGACCTGTCGGGTCACCACCTCCGGCACCTCTATCACGAAATGCGCCGCGAGCAGCGCCCGGTAGTCCTTGGCCAGATTGGTCATCACCGCGAAATCGCGCACGCCTTTAGCATAGATCCAGGCCCAGACCTGACCGACCCGCATCCGGGCCTGCTTCTCCGGCGTCCCCGCCGCGATCAGCGCCTCTCGCAGCCCGTCGCGGGTCAGACCGACAAGATTGATCCGGCTGCCCTTGGGCAGTTGGCGCGGCACAACATGAACATCCTGCGTGATCGGAATGGTGGCGGTCATGGCATTTCCTGTGGCCAAGGGCTGCACCACATATAGGATTTGCCGGTCGAACGGAACAGGCTGCGTGCTTGTTTGCCACCAGCCGCCGGGTTACACCGCGCCAAACGGTGGGGCACCATGACGATACTCGTGATCGGTGCCGGGTCTGTCGGCACCCGGCATTTCAACAACCTGAAATCTCTTGGGGCCGAGGCCGAACTGCTGTCGATCCGGGCCATCGGCATCGACGGCGTGATCCAACGGTTGAAATCCCTTGATATCACCGGTGCCGTGATCGCCACCGAAACCCAACTGCGGCTTGAATTGATCCAGTTGTGCGCCGAACGGCATTACCCGTTGTACATCGAAAAGCCGCTGACCCATTCGGTCCGCGATTTCCGCCTGATCCGCCACGCCTGCAAACCGGTCGCCAAGCGCAGCATGCTTGGCTACATGATGCGCTATCACCCGGCCTTTCAGTATCTGGCGGCCGCCGACTTGTCCGACATCTACCGTTACCGCTTCGAAATCGGCCACGACGTGACGCAATGGCGCACAAACTGGACCTTCGCCGACAGCTACGCCGCCCGCGACCCCGGCGGCGGCGTCCTGTTGGACCTGTGCCACGAGTTGGACATGGCCGCGTGCCTGTTCCCCGACATTCACCGGCTTCACGTCGGCTGCATCGGCCACACCCGGTTTCCCTCGGTGGATTTCGCGACCCAGGTTGCGCTCGACGGCCCGGTGCAGGGGGTGGTGGCAATGGATTACATCTCGCCCATCAGCCTGCGCCGGATGCAGATGCTGGGCGCGCGCCGCCACATCGACTTCGACCTGATCGCCGGAACCTACTGGATCACCGGGCCCGGCGACACCGAAACCCTGACCTTTTCGCTGGAGCGCAACGACATGTTCCTGGCCGCCATGCGCGACTTTCTGGCGCTGATCGCCGGCAGGCCGACCAGCAACATCCTGCACCTGCCCCGTCTGGACAAGTCGATGGCCAGCGCCGACCTGATCGTCACCGCATATCAGGAGCGTACCTTCACCGGCCATCTGAACGGCGACTGGCCATGATCCTCGGGCATATCGGCGTGCGCAAGGGCTCCAAGGGCGTGCCCGGCAAGAACTTCCGCCCGATCTGCGGCAAGCCGCTGCTGGACTGGTCGCTTGACCAGTTGTTGTCCCACCCCGGCGTTGACCGCGTTGTGGTTTCCACCGATTCCGAGGAAATCCTCGCCCACGCCATCGCCAAAGGCGCGCTGAACATCGGCCTGCGCCCCGCCCACCTCGCCACCGATACCGCCGGCAAATGGGGCGTCTGGCAACACGCGCTGGCGGCGGCCGAGGCGCTTATCGGCCCCGCCACCGCCTTTCTCGACCTCGACGCCACCTCGCCGCTGCGACTGACCGAAGATATTACCAATGCCCTGACCCTGTTCCAAGACCAGCATCCCGACATGGTGATGTCCTGCTGCGAGGCGCGCAAGAATCCCTACTTCAACTTGGTCGAACCCGATGCCACCGGTGCTCTCCACGTCTCCAAACCGCTGCCAGGCGGCGTGGTCGCCCGCCAACAGGCCCCAACGGTCTACGAACACGCCGCAAGCACCTATGTCGTCGACCCCGCCTACCTCAAGCGCGCGACAAAGCTGTTCGAAGGCCGGGTGATCCCCTATCTGATGCCGCCCGAACGCTGCATCGACATCGATACCGAGTTCGATTTCAAACTGGTTGAATTCCTGCTGAAGGACGCGCAAGATGGATAAGCAACTGACCGGACGCAGCATCTTCATCACCGGCTCCGGCGGTGTGCTCGGCACCACCTATGTCCGCCGCATGTTGGCTGCGGGTGCGCAGGTCATCGCCTCCGATCTGCCCGGCCCGCGTTCGGAAGCCCTGAAAGCCGCCCACCACGGCAACCAAGCGTTCCATTTCGAGGAGATGGATGTTTCCGACGAACAGCAGGTCGAAGCCATCTTCCGCACCCTGCTGTCCAAAGGCTTCAAACCCAATGTCGTGCTGAACAACGCCGCCATCACCGGCGAAATGCTGATGGGCGCGGGCAAGCCCTTCCCTGATTTCGCCGACACCTCCGTCACGGATTGGGAACGCACTTTGCGCACCAACCTGACCGGCGCCTTCATGGTTGCCCGCCAGATGGACCGCGACATCGTCGGAAGATGGCCCTGCACCCTGATCAATGTCGCCTCGATGTACGCGCTGAACGCGCCGCATCACGACATCTACGACGGCATGCCGTTCAAGAACTTCAGCGCATACGGCGTCACCAAGGCCGGCATCCACGGCCTGACCCTGTGGCTTGCCAGCTACTGGCGCAAGCGGCAGGCGACGGTCAACACCATTGCCCCGGGGGCAGTGTTCAACGGCCATTCGGCGCTGTTTCAGGAACGCGTCTCCAGCCTGATCATGCAGGGCCGCATGGCCCAACCGGACGAGATTGCCGATGCCATGCTGTTCCTGTGTTCGGCCCAGGCCGGCTACATGACCGGTTCGCTGATCAATGTCGATGGCGGCTTCGCCGGGTGGTAAGGGTTGACGCGCATGATGCATGCGCATAATCTATGCGCGCAAACCTGAGGTATCCCGATGACCGCAACCGCGCGCAAACCCGTCAACCTGTCGCTCGACGCCACTTTGCTGGAAAAGGCCAAGGCGCTGGATGTCAATATCTCCCGCGCCGCCGAACAGGGCCTGCGACAAGCGGTCAAACTTGCGAACGAAGCCCAGTGGCTGCGAGAGAACGCCGAAGCCATCGAAAGCTCGAACCGCTATTTCGAAGAACACGGCTTGCCACTTGCGCGATACCGCCAATTCTGATGGCCCGGTTCGACGTTCACGCAAACGCCGCAGATCCTGGATACCTGCTTGATGTGCAAGCCGATTTTCTGAAAAACCTGCTGAACCGGGTGGTCGTCCCGGTGATGCCACCCAACTTTGCACCATTGCCGGCCGGGCGGCTCAATCCGATCTTGCGGATCGAGGGCAAAGATATGGTGATGGTCACCCAATATCTGGCTTCCGTCCCGCGCAGCCTGCTGCAGACCCCCGTCACCAACCTCGCCGACCGGTCCGACGACATTCAGAATGCCATCGACTTTCTGATCGTGGGCTTCTGACCCGCCTTACCCGGCGCAGCGCTTTGCCGCTTCGGTCACAGATGCCGTGAACCCCAGCAACGAAAAGGTGTCGGTGGTCAGCGTCCCGCGACCCGACCGCCCGATCAGCACCGCTTTGGTGCCCGCCTTCATCGCGGCCAGGACCCGTGCGTCTTCCTCGGGGCTGGCCGACCAGGCATAGCGGCGGTTTTCTTCGGTATCCGAAATGGTGATCAGATCGAACTTGGTGTCATCCACCTGCAGCGTCACCGTCGACCCATCGGCGAACGGATAGCCGCCGGTAAAGGATACCTCGCCCTTAAGCCCGGTCGAACTGTAGGTGACGAACAGCAATGTCTCGTCCCGGCTGACCTCGACCGGTTTGCCGTCGCGGGTATTCAGCGATTCCTTGGGGCTCGATACGCTCCAGCATTCGTCGGCCTCGACGAACACGCTCCAGTCGGTATTGGCCGCCACCCGGTTGGTCGATTGCTGGGCAAAACCGCCGCCTGCCAGAGCCACCGTCAGTCCAGACGCGAAAACCCCTGCCCCGATGCCACGCAACATCCTTGATGCCATTTTCTTACAGCCTCCAGCTGTCTTTGCCTCTTGCCCCGCCTGGCCTGTCCAATGGCCGGTGCTTTGTGACACCTTTTCCCGTAGCGCGGGGGTTTTCAACTCGATAAGCCTTTCATAACGCATAACCGGCCGGGGACAAAAGCCCCTTGGCAACAAATCGCGCATGACAGGGCAGGTGCAGGGATGGCCGCAGTTCCGATGGTCGAGGTTTGGCGGGGCGGGCTCCTCGAATGCCTGCATGTCGGTCACGCAGTGGTTTGCGGTCCGGGCGGGCAGGTCGTTCAGGCCTGGGGCGATCCGGACGCGGTGATCTTTCCGCGCTCGTCGTGCAAGATGATCCAGGCGCTGCCGCTGGTGGAGTCCGGGGCGGCGACGGCTGCCGGGCTGACCGAACGGCATCTGGCACTGGCCTGCGCCAGCCATGCAGGGGCCGCCATCCACACCGACACCGTCACCGAATGGCTGGCCCACATCGGCCAGTCCGAATCCAGCCTGCGCTGCGGCACGCACTGGCCGTCGGACGAAGCCGCTTACAACAGCCTGATCAAGACCGACACCTCGCCGTGCCAGATCCACAACAACTGCTCGGGCAAGCACTCCGGCTTCCTGACGCTGAAACTGCATCTGAAAAGCGGGCCGGAGTATGTCGAGGTTGACCACCCGGTTCAAGTCGCCGTCAAATCCGCATTCGAGGATACCACAGGTGAATCCAGCCCCGGCACCGGCATCGACGGCTGCTCGGCCCCCAATTTCGCCACAACGATCACCGGCTTTGCCCGGGCGATGGCGTTTTTTGCCAATGCCGATCCCGATGGCACCACCCGTGAACGTGCCGCCGCGCTGCTGACCCGCGCCATGGCCACTTATCCCGAAATGGTGGCGGGTGAGGGGGTGTGCGATACGCTTCTGATGCGCGCCATGCAGCATCGGGGGGTCCTGAAAAGCGGGGCCGAGGGTGTGTTCATCGCAATCCTGCCCGACCAGAAACTGGGCGTGGCGCTCAAGATCATGGACGGAGCCGGTCGCGGCAGGGAGGCGGCGATTGCCGGTCTGCTGGTCAAACTGGGCGCGCTGGCCGCCGATCACTTGGACACCCGCCGCTATGTGAATTCGGTCCAACGGAACTGGCGCGGGCTGGAAACCGGGGTGGTGCGGCTGGCCCCGGGATTTGCGTGACATCCGCCGGCGATCCAAGGCAGACCCGCTCCACGCAATTTGATTCGAATATCGCTTCTCTTTGGTTCAAGTACCCGGCGGGGTGCGCCACCGGCCCGGTAACCGGTGGACGCGGGGGAGCACCGGCTTCAACGCCGCAGGAAGTCGGTGCCAGCAAACTTCATCCTGCGTTAACCATCGTTGAAATTTCATGAAATCCAAACTCTAAGCCTCTGAAAAACCACGAACTAAAGAGTGTCCCGAGTCGGGACATTCCCTGATCCCCCAACAAATTCGTCCCTCGCGTAGCCCTGAATGAACAGCAGCGCCGTCAGATCGCCGTGATTGATCCTGATCTCGCACTCGGCCGCCACTGACGGCTTGGCATGCAGCGCCACCCCCACCCCCGCCAGCCCCAGCATTCCCAGATCGTTGGCCCCGTCACCCACCGCCATCACCTCGGCCGGGGTGATCCCCAGCCGCGCCGATATCCCGACCAGCGCATCGATCTTTGCCTGCCGCCCCAGGATCGGCTCGGCAACCTCGCCCGTCAGCCGGCCATCCGCCACCAGCAGCCGGTTCGCCTGATGCTCGTCAAACCCCAGATGCGCCGCCACCGGCCCGGTAAAGACGGTGAACCCCCCCGACACCAGCGCCGCATGCCCGCCCCGCGCCTTCATCGTCGCGACCAGTTCCGCCCCGCCCGGCATGTAGCTGATCCGCTCGGCCAGCACCCGCCCGATCACCGACTCCGGCAGCCCCTTCAGCAACCCGACCCGTTCGCGCAGCGCCGCTTCAAAGTTCAGCTCGCCATTCATCGCCCGCGCCGTGATCGCCGCCACCCGTTCCCAAACCCCCGCCTCGTCAGCCAGCTCGTCGATGCATTCCTGCTGGATCATCGTCGAGTCCATGTCCGCCAACAGCATCCGCTTGCGCCGCCCCTCGGCCGGCTGCACGATCAGGTCGACGCCCAGTTGCTGCAACCCCTGCCAGACGACCCATCGATTGTCCGGCACCGCCTGCACCGCAAATTCCGCCGCCTCGGCCATGGCCAGCCACCGCATCGCCCCACCACCCCAGGCTTGGCGCAGGGCCTCGACAGTCTCGGCCGTCAATGACGGCCGGTCCGGATTGGTCAGCAGTGTAGCCACGAACATGATTTTCCCTCGGGCAGGCGGCGCGTCGCAAATTCGCGCTCAAGCGGCGGGATAGAGCACAAATCAGGCTTGTGCCAGTGACTGCAGGTCCTTATTGCGGTCAGCGGGACACCCCTCCCCAACGGGGGGCAAATATCTGGAAGGATAGCATGACTGATCTGCAAACCCCGGCCACGCGCCCGGTCAACCCGCGTTTCTCATCCGGCCCTTGCGCCAAGATCCCCAACTATTCGCTTGACCTGCTTGCCGACGCGCCGCTAGGCCGCTCGCACCGCGCCGCTATCGGCAAAGCCAAACTGAAATCCGCCATCGACCAGACCCGCGCCATTCTGGGCGTGCCGGACGATTACCGGATCGGCATCGTCCCCGCCTCTGACACCGGCGCGATGGAAATGGCGATGTGGTCACTGCTCGGCCCACGGCCCGTCGAAATGATCGCCTGGGAATCCTTCGGCGAAGGCTGGGTGACCGATGTTGCCAAGCAACTGAAAGTCGACGCCACCGTGCGCCGGGCCGACTACGGCCATATTGTCGATTTCACCCACATCGATTTCGACCATGACGTGGTCTTTACCTGGAACGGCACCACGTCCGGCGTCCGCCTGCCGAACGGCGATGCCATCCCGGCAGACCGCGGCGGGCTAACGATTTGCGATGCCACCAGTGCGGCCTTTGCGATGGACCTGCCATGGCCGAAACTGGACGTTGTCACGTTCAGCTGGCAGAAAGTCCTGGGCGGCGAGGGGGCACACGGCGTTCTTGTCCTGTCGCCGCGTGCAGTCGAAAGGTTGGAAAGCTACGTTCCCGCCTGGCCGCTGCCAAAGATTTTCCGACTGACCAGCAAGGGCAAACTGATCGAAGGCATATTTGAAGGCGAAACCATCAACACACCGTCGATGTTGGCCGTCGAGGACTATCTGGTATCGCTTGCCTGGGCCGCGAAGATTGGCGGACTGCCGGCCTTGATTGCCCGTGCGACCGCCAACGCCAAAGCCGTCGCCGATTTCGTGGCCGAAAATGCCTGGATCAGAAATCTGGCGGCAGACCCGGCGACGGCCTCGACCACGTCGGTCTGCCTGCGGTTCAATGATCCGCGCATTGCCGATGGGGCGGCATTCGCCAAGGGCGTCGCCAAACGGCTTGAAAAGGCCGGAGTGGCCTTTGACATCGGGGCCTATCGGGACGCGCCGCCCGGGCTGCGAATCTGGTGCGGATCGACGGTGGAATGCACTGATGTCGCGGCGCTGATGCCTTGGATCAGCTGGGCCTTCGCCGCTGAAATCCAGGCGCTTCCGGCTTCTGTCTGATGCACTGAAATTCATTATTGCAGGAGTTGTGACATGGCACCCAAGGTACTCGTCTCTGACGAATTGTCGGAAACCGCCGTCCAGATTTTCCGGGACCGGGGGGTGGACGTCGATTACTTGCCGAAGCTTGGCAAGGACAAGGACGCCCTTGCCGCCGTCATTGGTCAATACGACGGGCTGGCAATCCGGTCGACGACCAAGGTCACCGACAAACTGCTGGCGCAGGCCAGCAAGTTGAAAGTGGTGGGCCGGGCCGGAATCGGTGTCGACAATGTCGACATCCCTGCCGCGTCCAAGAAAGGCGTGATCGTCATGAACACACCGTTCGGAAACTCCATCACAACGGCTGAACATGCGATTGCGATGATGTTCGCGGTGGCGCGCCAACTGCCCGAAGCCAATGCCTCGACCCAGGCCGGAAAGTGGGAGAAATCGCGCTTTATGGGCGTGGAACTGTTCAACAAGACGCTTGGCGTGATCGGGGCCGGCAACATTGGCGGCATTGTATGCGACCGGGCGTTAGGTTTGCATATGCGGGTACTGGCCTATGATCCGTTCCTGTCGGACGAACGGGCAAAGACGCTGGGCGTGACCAAGGTCGAACTGGACGATCTGTTGGCCCGATCCGATTTCATCACGCTGCACGTGCCGCTGACCGACAAGACCCGCAACATCCTGTCAGCCGAGGCGTTGGCAAAGACCAAACGCGGCGTGCGGATCATCAATTGCGCACGCGGCGGCCTGATCGACGAAGCCGCGTTGGTCGAGGCGCTGGAGTCCGGACAGGTCGCCGGTGCAGCCCTGGATGTGTTCGAAATTGAGCCTGCCACTGACAGCCCGTTGTTCAACTTGCCCAACGTGGTCTGCACCCCGCACCTGGGTGCTGCGACCACCGAAGCGCAGGAAAACGTGGCCCTGCAGGTAGCCGAACAGATGGCCGACTATCTGTTGACCGGTGCTGTGCAGAATGCCCTGAACATGCCGTCGGTCACCGCCGAAGAAGCGGCGGTCATGGGACCGTGGCTGAAACTGGCCGGGCACCTGGGGTCTTTCGTCGGCCAGATGACGGACGAGCCGATCAAGGCGATCAACGTCCTGTATGACGGAACGGTCGCTGACATGAATCTGGCTGCGTTGAACTGCGCGGTGATTGCCGGGATCATGCGAGCGACCAATCCGGCGGTAAACATGGTGTCGGCCCCGATCATTGCTAGGGAACGGGGCATCCAGATCTCGACCACGCGGCAGGAGAAATCCGGGGTCTTTGACGCGTACGTCAAGCTGACGGTCGTCACCGACCGGCGCGAACGCTCGATCGCAGGCACTTGCTTCAGCGATGGAAAGCCTCGTTTCATCCAGATCAAGGGCATCAACATCGATGCCGAGATCGGCAGGCATATGCTGTACACCACCAACGAGGATGTGCCGGGCATCATCGGCCTTTTGGGGATGACAATGGGCAAGAACGGCGTGAACATCGCGAACTTCACTCTTGGCCGGTCCGGAGTAGGGCAGGACGCAATCGCGATCCTGTATCTGGATCAGGCGATTGACCCCAAGGTGGTAGCGGCACTTGAAGGATCCGGCATGTTCAGCCAAGTCAAACCTCTGGAGTTCGATGTGGCCCAAGTCTGATGGACGCGCGCGGCTGCTCTACAGTACGCCCTCAGAAATAGCTTCGCACCAGGGCGCCTGAAATCAGGCTCCAGCCATCTGCCACAACGAAGAATGCCAGCTTGAAGGGCAGCGAAACGATGGCGGGCGGCACCATCATCATCCCCATGCTCATCAGTACAGCGGCGACCACCAGGTCGATGATCAGAAACGGCAGAAAGACCAGAAACCCGATCTGAAAAGCCCGGGCAATTTCGCTGAGCAGGAAAGACGGCACCAGAACCGAAAGCGGCGAATCCGGGATGGCGACGTCGATCCCGGCGCCGGGGCGAAGCGCTGCCAGTTCCGCGAAAGTGTCCGGGTCAATTCTGGCGGCCATGAAGTGGCGGAAAGGGTCAATCGTGGCGTTGAAGGCAGGTTCGATGGCCAACGTGCCGTCCATCATCGGCTGAACGCCATTGGCCCACGATTCGGTAAATGTCGGCTCCATCACGAACCAGGTAAGGAACAGGGCAAGGCTGACGATCAGCATGTTCGGCGGGGATTGCTGCAGGCCGATTGCCTGCCGCAGAATCGCCAGAACGGTAACGATGAACGGAAAGCAGGTCACCATGATCGCCAGCCCGGGAACCAGGCTAAGCACCGTGATCAGAACCAAGAGCTGGATCGAGCGGGTGGCCAGCGAACCGTTGTCGCCCAGATTCAGAATTCCGTCTTCGCCCAATGAAAAGCTGAAGTCCTGTGCCAGAGCGGGGCCGGCCAACAGCAGGGCGAGCCCGATGATCAGGCCGAGGATCAGGCCACGCGGCTGCAAGAGCCACCCCATGTCAAAGTCCGTTCTGCAGATCGGCAACTTCTGTCAGTCGCACTGCCAGTTGGCCGGCATGATCCCCATCCAGTTCCTGCAACTCTCCCCGGGCGATCAGTTTGTCACCCACGTACAGCTCCACCGGATCCTCCACCCTTCGGTCCAGAACCAGCACGGCATCCTTTTTCAGCCGCAACAGTTCGCGCACCATTGGCCGGGCCCGCCCGACGGAAACGGTAATCTCGATCGGCACCTGGCTGAACGGGTTGTGGGCACCGGCGGTGACGTCGGGTGATCGCGCAACACTATCCATGAACTTTCTCCTGCTGTTCGATGTGGAAGAAACTGGCGACAGCCGCTGCGATGGCGGCAATCACGCCGTCGAGGTCGATCCGTTGCTCGGTGTCGTCAAAGCGAAGGAATACCTGCCCCTCGCTCAGCGATGGTTCCTCGACGATGCGGAACGGTACAGTTCCATCTGCGGCCAGCATGCTTTCGACGACGGCGCGGCTGTCCGGGTGCACGGTTATGGTTACCGGCGCTGCGGCCATGCGCACAGCCGCCGGTCGCAACGCATCCAGAACCATTGGTCCAAGCGCACTGCGCGCCATATCCGGTAAAATCTTGTCAACCATGTCACGAAGCAACGGCTCCAGACATCGCAAGATGTGACCGCGCGCTTCATGATAGGTGAAGGAGAGGGCCTGAAGATTGCGTGCAACGTCGGCCTGAACCCGGACCTGATCAGTGCCTTGCGAAGTGACAGCATCTTCCCACCCGGCGGAATACCCGGATTCATAAGCCGCGAGCCGGGCCTCCTCCAATACCGATGCGCTGACGCCGGCCTCGTCCGGGTCAAATCGAAAGTCGGCTGTATCAAAGACTTCCAGTTTCAGCTGGCTCGCCATCAGGCCTTCTCCCCGGTGTCTTCCATCCAGCTTCGCAGGATTTCGACTGTCTCCTCCTGCCGGTCCTCGATCAGGCGGCGCAAACGGGCGACCGGGTCGGCATCCGACAAGGCGGCGGAACCGAACATCGGCATATCATCGTCATAAGAGACAACGGGCAAAGCCGATGGATCAAAGCCACGGTCATCAATTTCGCCGTCCAATGCCATG
Source organism: Paracoccaceae bacterium (assembly GCA_031401675.1). Taxonomy (GTDB): domain Bacteria; phylum Pseudomonadota; class Alphaproteobacteria; order Rhodobacterales; family Rhodobacteraceae; genus JANNRR01. The sequence continues at coordinate 37,106 of JANNRR010000049.1, read as the reverse complement.
TCGCTGCCCCGCGATGGGGCTGGCAGAGCCCCGGCGGGGCCAAGGTCGGACAGACGGTCCTGTGGGCGTGACGTAAGGATCGGCTTTACAACGAACAGCCCGATTGCCAGCGAAACGAGTGCCAGGATAGCCAACTGAATCAACGACATCGCATCGATACCTAGGGAACCCCAGAACGAGGCTTCTACCAACGTGCCCGCTTCCGCCGTCAATTCGAACGGCAGCGATTTCAGGGTTATGACATCGCCCCGCGCCTCGTCGTAGCCAACAGCCGAGGCAACCAGGTCCCGCAGCGCTGTCATTTCATCGTCGGGTCGTGCGGTCCAGGTTGGCGCACCGGCCGCATCGACCCCGCGCACCCCGTCCACCAGCACCGCGACCGTAATGCGGCGCACCGCACCCGGAGTTTTCTCGACCTCGCGTTGGGTTTCGGATACTTCAAAATTGGTACGCGCGCGGGTTTCTGCATTCTGGCTTTGCGATCCGCCGCCGCCTTCCGCGTCGCCGTTCGGCAGGTTGGAGGCGACAGTCACCGCGCCGGGCTTCTGATCCTTGGAACTTGTGGTGCTTTCGGTAGTGTCGGTGCTGATCGCGACCCGGCTTTCCGGATCGAACGTCCGCTCGACAATCGATTCGTGGTCGGTCTGGGTATCGACGCTGACCTCGACCACCGCATTGCCGTACCCGACCCGCGCCTCCAGCATTCGTTCGACATTGCGTTTCAGTTCGGCCGCGCGGTCGGACCCATAGGTGCCGGGCGTGCCCTCATCGGCCCCAAGGATCAGCCCACCCTCGCTGTCTATGACCGCCACGTCATCCGGGTTCATCCCGGTCACTGCCGAAGCTACCAGATATTTCAACGCCTTGGCATGAGCGGCGGACATCTTGCCGTCGACGGTTGTCACAGAAACCGATGCGGTTGGTTTGTTCTCTCGACGGAATGGTTGCGAACCGGCGTTCGAAATGTGAACGCGGGCCGCCCGGATATGTGGGTTCGACACGATGGTTCTGGCCAGTTCGCCCTCTTTTGCACGCCAGTATGCGGCATCGAACATCTGCGATGTCGTGCCAAAACCGGACATGCCGTCCAGAAGCTCGTAGCCGGTGCTGCTGTTTGCCGGCAAACCTTCGCTTGCCAGCGTCATCCGCAGTTCATCCCGCATTGACCCGTCGACATAGATCGCATCGCCGCGCACCTCATAGGCGACGCCGCGTTGCTCCAATGCCGCGACAACCTCGCCTGCCGCCCCGCCTTGCAGACCGGCGTAAAGCAGGCTCAGGCTCGGACTGGAGGCCATTCGCGACAGGATCAGAACGGCCGCAAACATCGCCACCGTCGCAAGAACAACAATGACCCGCTTGCGCACATCGAGCGCCGACCAGACCGATGTCAGTTGCTGCAAAACGACTCTCCCGGCAGTGGGGCGGGCATTCTGCCCAACCGTCGACCTCATCCATGCGGGATCGCACTTAACATTCGGTTAGCCCCCGATGGGCTATACGAGTCGGACAAGGGAATGATCGGGGAAGTGATGGCCGAAGGTGCTACCGCAGACGGCGATCCGCCGAAAAAGAAATCCAAACTGCCGATACTGCTCGGGCTGATCCTGATGCTGGTCATGGGGGGCGGCGGGTTCTATGCGACCTTTTCCGGTCTGATACTCGGCGGTGGTGAAGTAGCGCTCGCCCACACAGAGTCGGAGTCTGTCGAAAAGCTGCCCGATATCGCCTTTGTGCCAGTTGATCCACTTGTGGTGTCGCTCGGTAGTCAAAGCCGAGCCAGACACCTGCGCTTCGCCTCGCAGTTGGAGGTGGCGCGGCCGCATCAGGACGAAGTGACAATGCTGATGCCACGCATCCTCGATGTGCTGAACGGATATCTGCGTGCGGTCGAGGTCAATGAACTGGAAGATCCAAGTGCATTGATCAGGCTGCGTGCCCAGATGCTGCGGCGCATTCAGATCGTGGCCGGCGAAGGCCGGGTACGCGACCTGCTGGTTACGGAATTCGTGCTGAACTAGGAGGGGATTTTGGAACTGATATCCGATTTTCTGCTGGGCTCCGGCGCATTGGCGGCGGCATGCTATTGCATCGTCCTGTCACGGCGGCTGCAGCGGTTCACGCAACTCGAAAACGGCATGGGCGGTGCCATCGCCGTCCTGTCCTCCCAGGTCGATGACATGACAAAGGCATTGGAGCGGGCGCAGGCGACGGCCAAGACCTCGTCATCCACCCTCGAATCGATGACCGGCCGGGCAGAGGATGTGGCGGTGCGGCTGGAACTTCTGTTGGCCTCGATGCATGACCTTCCGGAACCAAGACAGGCTCCGTCGCCAGCCCCTGCAAGCGACGCGGCGCGGAAGCTGCGGGTGGTGCGACATCGCCCGGCGCGTGACGATCTGGAGGCCGCGGAATGAGCGGTGCGGCGAAATCGAAATCCGTTTCGACGGCTGGCAGGAACGCGGCGAGTGCCGCCAAGAAATCGCCGCCATCAGGCCGCGCACGCACGGGGCGGCGCCGCATTGGGCGTGGCGCACTCGGCCTGATCGCCGGACTTCTGGTCGCATCGGGACTGATCCGGCTTAGCGACGGGGTCGGCCAGGTCATGGCGTTGGAAATCGCTCCACATGACCAGGATATGGCCGCCGCGGTGCCTGACTCCGGCGACGGTTGCTTGGTCGACGCCGGAACTGCCGCGCTTTTGAAGGCGCTACAGGTGCGCGAGGCCCAACTTCAGACCGAAGAGGCCACAATAGAAGAACGGCGGCAGGCGCTGGTGATTGCCGAGAGCCAGATTCAGGAGCGTTTGGGCGAGTTGGTCGGTGCCGAAGCCGCGCTGGCCGAAACCCTTGCGTTGGCCGACAAGGCGTCCGAAGCCGATCTTGCGCGGCTGACATCGGTTTACGAAAATATGAAACCCAAAGAAGCCGCGGCGCTGTTTTCCGAGATGGAGCCGGCATTTGCGGCGGGCTTCCTGTCGCGAATGCGGCCCGAGTCGGCGGCAGGGGTGATGGCCGGACTGGAGCCGAAAACGGCCTATGCCATCAGCGCGGTTCTGGCCGGTCGCAACGCAACGGTCCCGAAGGATTAGCCCCGAACAGCAAGCTTTCTTAACCCTGCTCTGCAAGAGTCTGCAGCGGGTGCAGCCAGAATAGGTGCGGAATGGTCGGAATCATCGGGATCGTCGTGATCTTCGTGATGGTGTTTGGCGGGTATTTGCTCGCTGGCGGCAAGATGGGGATCATTCTTAATTCTGCGCCCCACGAATTGGTCATCATCCTCGGCGCTGCCATCGGGGCCTTCATCATTTCGAACGACATCTCGGCCATCAAGCAGACGGCCCGCGACATGGGCAAGATCTTCAAAGGACCGAACTGGAAGCCTCAGGACTTCCGCGACCTTCTGTGCCTGTTGTTCGAGCTCATCCGCCTGGCGCGGTCCAATCCGGTCGGACTTGAAGAACATATCGAAGCGCCGCACGAGTCGGGGATATTTGGCAAGTATCCGAAGATCCTCAAGGATCATGAGGCTGTTGATCTGATATGTGACACCCTTCGCTCGGCCTCGATGAACTATGACGACCCCCACCAGGTCGAGGAGGTTCTTGAAAAACGGATCGAAACCAACCTGCACCACGCCCTGCATTCGACCCACGCGATGCAGGGCATCGCCGACGGATTGCCCGCGCTTGGCATCGTCGCTGCGGTTCTGGGCGTCATCAAGACCATGGCTTCGATCGATCAGCCACCGGAAATTCTGGGTGCATTGATCGGGGGGGCGCTGGTCGGCACCTTTCTCGGGGTCTTTCTCGCCTATGGACTGGTCGGCCCGTTTGCTACCAAGATCAAGACCGTGGTCGAAGAGGACGCACATTTCTACAAGCTCATCCGCGAAGTGCTGGTCGCCAACCTGTACAGTCATGCGATGAACATCTGCATCGAGGTTGGCCGGCAGAATACGCCGCATCACTTCCGCCCGACGTACTCCGAGCTTGAGGAAGCGCTGCGCGGAGTGAAGCAGGAGGCCGCATGAGACCTTTCGCAGCTCTCGCCCTGGCCGTCGTTTGCAGTCTGGCCCGACCGTCATGGGCCGAGATCGTGGTGATTCAGAGCGGTGAACACGACGGCTACACGCGTGTTGTCGTTGAACTGGCCGCTCCTTCAGGCTGGAGTTTTGGCAGGATCGAGGGCGGGTACGGGCTGCGATTGTCCCGACCCGACATCTCGCTGGACCTGTCAAAGACTTACGACCGAATCCGGCGGGACCGGCTTGCCGGACTGGAGCAGTTCGGAGACGGGGACGGGCTGGCCTTCCTGGTAGACTGTGCCTGTCACGCAGACGTTGACGAATACCTTCCGGGAGTTCTCGTCATTGATGTGCGCGACGGCCCGCCGCCGCCCGGTTCGAAATTCGAAACGCCCCTGCGACCAGCGACTGCTTCGTCGAGGCAGGTCGCCAGATTTTCGTCCAATCTGTCCGACGCCGATCGGCAGCGGCTGTTCTGGGGCAACCAGATCGTGCCAAGTCGCCCGCAGGAGCCGGTCACACTGTCGCCCACTGCCAAGATGGCGCAGCAAGACCCGTTTTCCTGGCCCGCCACGCGGCAATCCGTCGAAGCTGATCCGACGACACCTCTTAAAGACCAGCCCATGGCAAAGCCTGACAGTGTTGCTATGGCCGAACACCCTGAACCGACCCCGGCTCCGGCTCCGGAACAGCTGGTCGATCTGCCGGTTCCACCTGCCAGCCGCGCACCGTTTTCACCCTTTGACTCGGCGATTGGATTTCGGCCAACCAATCCGCTGGTGGCTGAGGCGCAGGATGTGCTCTTGCGAGAGCTCAGCCGGGCGGCATCTCAAGGCCTGGTCGACATTGTGCAACCCGTGTTGCCGCTGCTGCCCAGTGAGAGTGTCTCTCAGGAAATCGCGCAGACCGATCAGCCCGGCCCCAAGCCTGAACACCCGCCCGAGTCCTCGGAAGCCGAGAATCATGTGACAATCAAGGCCGAAACCAGCATTGATCGCGACAGCGTTCAGGGACCGGCATCCGACCGAATGACTGCGGATGGCCTCACCTGTCCTGCCGATACTGCAATTGCCGTGGGCAGTTGGGGTGATGACCGGCCCCTTTCGGAACAGCTGTCAGACCGGCGGCAAGCACTGGTGGGTGAATTCGACGCCCCGTCACCCGAAGGGATCCGCGATCTGGCGCGTCTGTACCTTTATTTCGGTTTCGGTGCCGAAGCGCGCGACACGCTGCAGGCATTCGGCGTGCCGGTCGAAGATTCCGATCTCTTGCAGGTCATGGCAAGGATCATGGACGGCGGCACCGTGTTGCAGCCGGGGCGTCTGGGCGGTCTGACCGATTGCGACTCGTCGGCAGCACTGTGGTCTGTGCTGGCCAAGGACCGCCTGGCTCCGGGCGATGCGGTCAATGCCGGGGCGGTCGTTCGCAGCTTTTCGGGCCTGCCCATTCATCTTCGCCGACTGCTTGGCCCGCAGCTAAGCGGGCAATTTCTGCTGATCGGCGATCAGGACACTGCTCGCGCCCTGCAAGACGCCACGACCCGAGCCTCCGGCGACCATGGGTCAGAAATCCGCCTGACCGAGGCACGGCTGGACCTTGCCATGGAAAAACCGGCGAAGGCCGAGGCCGGGTTGCAGGAGGTGGTTGCCGAAGACGGGCCCGCGTCACCTGACGCCTTGATTCTGCTGATCGAAACGCAAATCGATCAGGGAATGATTGTAGACCATGCAACGGTAGAGACTGCAGCCGCAATGGCATTCGAACATCGGGGAACGGAGCTTGGCAACCGGCTGGACCGCGCAGAAGTATTGGCGACAGCCGCGTCGGGCGGTTTCGATTCGGCGTTTGCGACACTGGCACGGCAATCAGCGCATACCGCAGTGGACGCTGTGGCATCGCCGGACGAAGGTCTGTTTACCCTGCTGCACGCCAATGCGGATGACGCGACTTTTCTGCGCCACATGTTTGGTTCCGAAGAACGCCTTGACCGTACGGATCTCTCCCGCAGTCTAAGGCAGTCTCTGGCCGGGCGAATGGTCGATTTCGGCTTTCCGGCCGAAGCGCGCGCGGTCCTTGATGCCGGGGCCATTCGGGAAGAGGCGGACCGGATCTTGTTGGCAAGGATCAGCCTAGAAGAGCATGATCCGGGCGAAGCCCTGCGTTCTATCGTTGGCATGGATGGCGCTGCTATAGCCGAAATCGAGGCAGAGGCCCTGTCGCAACTTGGCTATCACGCCGGGGCGGCCGAGGCTTTTTCCCGCGCCGGAGCGGTGGCCGCAAGTGCTTCTTCCGGCTGGCGTGCCGGCGATCTGGATGCCGTTCAGGCGTTCGGTACGCCCGAACAACAGGCGGCTGTTGGTGCATTGATCGGCGCAGACGCCACTGGTAGCGGCGCTCACGAAGACCCATCCGCACATTCCGCCGCGGCCGACGGCATCAAGGCTGCGCCCGCCGCAATTCAAGAACCTGGACCGCTGGCACGAAATCGCGCCCTTCTGGAGCAAAGCGTTGAAACTCGCGCGACCCTTGCGGCCTTGCTGGAGGCTTTCCCGTCTCCGCACCTACCGGCTGAGACGGCGGCTATTCCCGCCGCGAGTCCCTGAGAGGCTCCAGAAAGTGCCATGGCGAATTCATCGAATCTAGAGATGGGCAGCCTAGACTCTCCTGGAACCGCAGCAAGAAATGCAGCACGTCATGACCAGTTCCCTTCGGGCGCACTATTCAGTGCCCCGCCAATCCGTTTCGCCGGTGTCGCTACAGCACATTGCTACCAGACTGATCGGCGGCATGGGATTGAGTGTTCTGTGCGGCCTGACTGTGTCGCCTGGCACCGCAAAGGCCGGTACCGATGCCCCTTTGGCCGATCTGTCCGATATCTGCGACCAGGTAGCCGTTCAGGCTTCCAAAGCCACTGGTGTTCCAATTTCCGTCCTCAAAGCGATCTCTTTGACCGAAACCGGCCGCAAGCGCGACGGAACATTCCGGCCCTGGCCCTGGACCGTAAACATGGAAGGCAAGGGCGTGTGGTTCGACAACGAAGATCAGGCCCGCGCCTATGTTTACGACAATTTCAAGCGCGGGGCCCGAAGCTTCGATGTCGGCTGTTTTCAGATCAACTACAAGTGGCACCATCAGGCCTTTACCTCGATCGAACAGATGTTCGAGCCGCTGGCCAATGCCCTCTATGCCGCCGAATTCCTGCAAAGCCTCTTCGCAGAGAAGGGTTCGTGGGCCCTTGCTGCGGGGGCCTATCATTCGCGCACAGCAGTTCATGCTGACCGATATCAGGCACGGTTCGAAACACTGCGCGCCCGGTTCGCCGCCGAGGATGACCTGCCGCTGCCGGACGTGAATGACTTTGAATTGGCCGCAGCAGCGGAAGGCATCGACCCGGAAATCCGGCGTGCCGTGATCAGGATCAACACCTACCCGCTTCTGAATGGCGGGCAAAGCGGCGTGCTTGGTTCCCTGGTTTCAAGGGATGCAGCCGCTGGGCAAAGCCTTGCCTCGGCCGCAGGTCCAGGCGTCGGCCTTTTTGGGCGACAACCGGATTCGGGCGACGATCGGATTGCTGACCCAGCAGGTGCCGTGGCTGACACAATCCTGGCAACCTCAGAAGAACCGGATCCCGTTTCCGATCCGGCATTCGTAAACCTCGGCGGTGTATACTAGGCAATGACCCCCATGTTGACGCTTCAGATGATCTTTCGCCCGACCATCCTGCTTACGCTGGCGCTGATGGCGGTGATCGTGATGATGATCCTGCCGATGCCCGCCTGGGTTCTGGACGTGGGCCTTGCCGTGTCGTTCGCTTTGGCGATCCTCATGTTCACCGTCACTCTGTTCATCGAGCGACCACTGGATTTCAGCGCCTTTCCCACCATCCTTCTCGCCTCGCTGATGCTGCGCCTGTCGCTCAACGTCTCGTCGACCAAGCTCATCATTGGCGAGGGTCATACCGGCACCGATGCCGCCGGACACGTGATCGAGGGGTTCGCCATGTTTGTCATGGGCGGTAACTTGCTGGTCGGTTTTGTGGTGTTCTGCGTAATCCTGATCGTGAATTTCATCGTGATCACCAAGGGCGCAGGCCGCATGGCAGAGGTTGGCGCCCGTTTTGCGCTGGATGCGATGCCCGGAAAACAGCTGGCCATCGACAGCGACGTGGCCGCCGGTTCGATCAGCCATGAGGAGGCAAAGGCCCGGCGCGAACGCGAGCAGGCCGAGACGACGTTTTTCGGCTCACTGGACGGAGCGTCAAAGTTCGTCAAGGGCGACGCGGTTGCCGGTCTGCTGATCACCATCCTTAACCTCGTCGTCGGGTTGATCATCGGTGTCGCGGTACACGGCCTGCCATTTTCTCAAGCGTTTGAAACCTACTCGATCCTGTCGGTCGGCGATGCGCTGGTGTCGCAGATTCCGGCTGTGATCATTTCGATTGCCACCGCGTTGCTTCTGGCGCGCGGCGGCGCCAGCGGCGCGACCGACCTGGCCCTGCTCAGCCAGCTTGGGCGTCACCCTGCAGCACTTGGGACTGTGGCTGTTCTGATGGCGCTCTTCGGCATAGTTCCCGGAATGCCGTTCTTGCCCTTTGCCGCCGGGGCTGCGGTGCTTGGCTATGCGGCCTGGCGCGGGCATCAGACCAACCGCCGCAAAGAGCTGGCGGCGTCGATGATGATGCCGGCTGACGAAAGCTTTCCGCACAAGAAATCGATGGGAGATGTGCTGGACATCGACGATATCCACGTGGAATTTGCCCCCAATCTGGTGTCGATGGTGCTTGACCCGGCCACTGGGCTCGATGCCCGCATCGCCAACATGCGACTGCACGTGGCGGCGGTGTTCGGTCTGATCCTGCCGGAAATGCGGCTGACCGACGATGCGATGCTGCCCCCTGGTGGCTACCGCATCCGAATTCAGGGGGTCGAGCAGGCCCGCGACCGGCTGTACCCCGAACGAGTGCTGGCACTCTTGAACGACGGCGGGATCGAAGCTCCGACCGGGCTGGATGTGCGAGAACCGGTCTACGGTGCCCCGGCCCGCTGGGTCGCGGCCGACCTTCAGGATGAGGCTGCACTATCCGGAACAACGGTGGTGACACCCACCGAAGTGCTGGCCACGCATCTGCTTGAAGTGATCAAGCGCAATTTCGCCCGGCTTCTGACGCTGAAGGCGCTGCGCCGCCTGCTGGATGAGGTGATCAACCTGTCGGACAAATCGCGCGCCGATGCGATGCGTCGGATGATCGAGGACCTGATACCCGACAAAGTGCCCGTCGACCTGTTGCTGTCTGTCCTGCGACTGCTGCTGGAAGAACGCGTGTCGATCCGCAACCTCGCACTGATCCTGGAAGCCGTGGCAGAGGTGCGCAGCAGCCTGCAGACACCCGAGGCCATCTGCGAACATGTGCGCCAGCGCCTTGGATTCCAGTTGGTGGCCGAGATGCGGCGGGAAGACGGGACTATTCCCTTGTTGCAACTGGCGCCAGAGTGGGAACAGACATTTACGGCCCATCAGATCGAGGGCGAACGCGGGTTGCAGGACGTTGCGCTGCCGCCGGATCAGTTCAACCGGCTGGCCAATGCGGTGGCAGAGAAGCTTGCCCGCGCCGGGGAAAATGGCATCTATCCGGCCCTTGTCACTTCTACCCGCCGGCGGCGGTTCTTGCGCACCGTCCTGAGCGCCAAGGGGCTAAGCGCCCCGGTGATGTCCTTCGAGGAAATCGGGCTTGATGCGCGCCCATCCCTGGTCGGCATGGTTCCGGCATGAGCCCCGAGCTTGCCGATGCCTTGATGCACCTGATCAAACTCGGCCAGGACATGCTGTTGTCCGGGTTTCTGGTGTTTCTGCGGGTTGGCGCCGCAATGGCGCTTTTGCCGGCGTTTGGCGAGCAGTCGGTACCGGCGCGCATCCGGCTTGGGCTGGCTTTGGCTTTCACCCTGATCGTTGCGCCGGCGGTTTCCGGCTATGTTGCGCCGCTTGCACAGCTGGGCGACGTCATTGGCCTGCCGCTGATCACCGAGACGCTGGCCGGCTTGGCGATTGGGATCGTGTTGCGGCTGTTCATCCTGGCGCTGCAGATGGCCGGGACCATTGCCGCACAATCCACCTCGCTGGCGCAATTCTTCGGTGGGGCGGGGGTGGAACCGCAACCCGCAATCTCGCAGTTGCTGGTGGTTGGCGGACTGGCGCTGGCCGTGATGGGCGGCCTGCATGTGCGGATGGCAGAGCTGATTGTCCTGTCCTACGATCTGATGCCGCCCGGGGCCTTTCCCGGAGCATCCGACATGGCCGATTGGGGGCTGGGGCGCATTGCCGATGCGGTCGGGCTTGCTTTTTCATTGGCAGCACCCTTCGTCGTCGCATCGCTGATCTACAACGTGGCGCTCGGGATCATCAACCGCGCCATGCCGCACCTGATGGTTTCTTTCGTGGGGGCACCAGCGCTTGCTCTCGGTGGGCTGGCGCTGCTGCTGCTGGTCTTGCCACTGTCGCTTTCGGTCTGGGCAACAGCCTTCGGGCACTTCCTGGATGAACCGTTCGCCGGCTCGCCATGAGCGAGGGTGACGATGCCGCCGAAAAGGAACACGAACCAACGCAAAAGCGGCTTGATGATGCCCGTGACAAAGGCGACTTTGCCCGGTCCGCCGACCTGAACACCGCCGCAGCCTATGCCGGGCTGTTGCTCGTGGCGATGACCGTTGGCGGGGCCAGCCTGTCGCAAATCGGAACGCTGTCGATGACGCTGCTGGATCAGGCCGACAGCCTCGGGCCGCTGCTGCTGTCGAATGAAACCGGGCCGATTGCCGGGTTGCTTGGTGCCGTCGCGATGGCCGTGGCCCCCTGGATGCTGATCCCGGCGTCCGTTGTCCTGCTGGTCATCCTGGCGCAGCGGTCACTTGTCTTTACACCCGACAAACTGAGCCCGAAGCTGTCACGCATATCGCCCCTGGCCAATCTCAAACAGAAATTCGGCCGTGATGGGTTGTTCGAATTTGCGAAAAGCCTTGTCAAACTGGTGGTGGTTTCGCTGATCCTTGGCCTGTTTCTGGTCAGGCACCTCCCGGGAATCCTGCAGTCGATGAATCTGTCGCCGGCCATGGCGACGGCAGAGTTGCTGCGGATGGTCCAGCAGTTTCTGTTCGTGATCCTGATTCTGGCGGGCAGTTTCGGGGCGCTGGACTATCTGTGGCAACGGCGACAACTGTTCCGCCGCAACCGCATGTCACGGCAGGATCTCATCGATGAGGCCAAACAGTCGGACGGTGATCCGCATTTCAAGGCCCAGCGCCGACAGCGCGGCCAGGAAATTGCGATGAACCGCATGATGCTCGATGTGCCAAAAGCCGACGTGATTCTGGTCAACCCGACGCACTATGCGGTAGCGTTGAAGTGGAAGCGCAACGACCGGGGCGCACCGGTCTGCGTTGCCAAAGGGATCGATGACGTCGCAGCCCGCATCCGTGCAGTTGCTGCCGAGGCTGCGGTTCCGATCCACCGCGATCCGGCGACCGCCCGCGCCATCCACGCCACCGTGAACATCGGCCAGGAAATCCGACCCGACCAATATCGGGCCGTGGCCGCCGCGATTCGCTTCGCGGAAAAGATGCGCACCAAGGCGCGCCAGAGGGGCAATGGATGACAAAGGCGACCCTAGACCAGATCCGCCGGCTTGCCAATCTGTCGCAACTCACGGCGCTGGCCCTCGAGGCACGGCTTGGAGAGTTGCGCAAGGCGGCGGAGGCGCGCGACGCTACCTGGGCAGCGCTGCAAGCGCTGAAGGCACTACGGCCCAAGGTGGATGGCGACATTCCGATGCCGATACAGGCCAGGACCGATATCCTCTATGAGCGCTGGGTGGAAAAACGGCGGGCCGAGATGAACCTGCTGCTCGCACGCCAGACCGCCAAATGGCTGGAGCAGCGTGAAGGCGCGGCCGCTGCCTTTGGCCGGAATGACGTGCTCCTGCGTTTGACCGAAGGTGTCCGGAACAGGCTTCGCCTTGAACAACGCCGCAGCTAGATCCGCACCATCTCCTCTCAGGAAACCGACGACCAATCGCCGTTACTGGCCGACCAAGAAAACCGGCCCCGGCCATACCCTCTGCTAGCCGCATTGCATGTTGGGCCTGCGCGCGTGTTTAGGCTTGCCTCTTGTGACGGTGGCTCCGGCTGACGACAGGGCGGGCATCGGGCGAAAGCGATTGCCCTAGACCAACAAAGCTTTTACCCGACAAGCAAATTCCCTGTGCCCTTGCCTCGGCTCCGCCGGTCACAGATCCTGTCGCACGATGTCGATGATCAGGACATCGGTAGCCATCGACCCCATCGTTTTGATCGCCGCTTCGCGCAATGCATCCCGCAGGATGACCATGTTGGTGCTTTCCGTAAAATCGCCGGCAAAACCACCCGAATTGGCGTGGTCGAACAGGACCTGCAGGAATACGTCACGCAGTTTGGGTTCCAGGGCAAAGACCGATTCTGTTCCGCCCACAGTCACTTCCAGACTGAGCGCCAAGATTACCATGGCGGCGACGCGGCCCTCGTCGACCACCGGGACGACAAACTGGTTGTTCAACTTGACATAGTCGTGCGGCTGCGTCCCCTCGTCGCCGTGGGCGGGCGGTTCTTCGGGCACATGCTCGGCCGCTGCGTCGGTTGCGGGTGAAGGATGCTGCTCTGTTGCGGGTTTGGCTTCAGCAGATGCAGGCGCAGCTGCTTCGTGTGCGCCTTCCGCAGGGACCTCGCCAGCCGGTTTCAAGGCAAGCCCCGCCCCGACCCCACCTCCAAGACCGATCAGCGCCAGCAGAACCGGGATCAGCTTCTTGATCATTTCATTCTCTTTCAGAACGGCAGGACGGCGTCGATGATCTGCTGGCCGTAGCGCGGCTGCTGAACGTCGGTGATCTGCCCGCGCCCGCCGTAAGAAATGCGGGCTCCGGCGATCTTGTCATAAGTGATCTCGTTTTGACGCGAGATGTCGCCGGGACGGACAAAGCCTGAAACCAGCAGTTCGCGCAGCTCGAAGTTCACCCGCACCTCCTGTGACCCTTCGATCCGCAGCACGCCGTTCGGCAGCGTCTCAACCACCGTCGCTGCAACCCGCAACGTCAGTTTCTCGGTCCGGCTGACGGTGCCGCTGCCCTTGAACGACCCGGTCGATGTCGTCGACACCGCATCGCCAAGCGAAGCCCCGGCGGGCAGACCGGCATTCAGGCTTTCCGGCAGCCCGAAGAAGCCGTCGATGCCCATCTGTTCGGATCCGTCGCGGCTGCGGCCGGTGGAGTTGCTGATCGAGGCCTTGTCATCGATTTCGATCACGACAGTCAGGATGTCACCCCGCGTTCCGGCACGCCGGTCGCCCAGCAACGACTGCCGGTCGCCGGTCCAGAGCGAGGCGGCATCCGCCTCGCGCCGGCGATCGGTGGTATCGGGCAGCGGTGCCGAATACATCGCATGATACTCGTTGCCGATTTGCAAGGGTGTGAATGCAGGGGCGCGGCCCACATTGTCCAACGGCTGACAGGCGGCCAGGCCAATAGCGCCGGGCAACAACAAACCGGTCAGCAGGCGCATGGGGGCATCCTTTGTTCAGGGTTGGGCATGATCACCGCCAGGAACCCGGATGATGCCATCGGCACCGACAATTCCCGAAACCGTTGTCCGGGATGCCAGGTTCATCACCCGAACGACATCACCGACCCCGCCACGCGACAGCGATCGGCCTTCGGTCGAGATGGTCAGCGGGCCGTGGCTGAACTCCAGCAACACCGTCTGGTTGCGATCGATCAGCGCTGCCGGGCCGATGTCGTCTGCCCGGATCGGGCGCCCGGCGTACAAGACCACCCTGGTTTCCAGCCCGACGGCTTCTTCGGTCACGCTGAGCGCACCGGGAACAGAACCTGCAACAAGCTTCAGGTCCTGCGGTTGCAGAATCGTCTGGCTGCGGACCGTGCGCGCAGCCACCAGAGTTTCGGCAGACCCGGCTGCGGGAAACAGCAACAGCATGAACAAGGCAATCCGGCGCATCAGCGGACCTGCGTCGTTGCAGCCAGCATCTGGTCGGCCGCCGTTATCACCTTGGCGTTCATTTCGTAGCCGCGCTGCGCCTTGATCAGTTCGGTGATTTCGCGGACGGCATCGACCGAGCTTTCCTCCAGATAGAATTCGCGCAGGGTGCCCAGCCCATCCTCACCCGGCACCCCGACCAGCGGCGGGCCGGACGCCTGGGTCTCCAGGAACAGGTTCGAGCCGGTCGCCTCCAGCCCTTTTTCGTTGGTGAAGCCGGCCAGGGTGAACTGCCCCAGCAACTGCGGCACCGTCTGATCGTTGAAATAGGCATAGACCTCGCCGGACGCGTTGATCGAAATGCTGCGCGCATCCGAGGGGATGGTGATGCCCGGCACCACTTCGTGACCGTCCGAGGTGACGATCAGCCCGTCGGGCGACCGTTTCAGGCTGCCGTCCCTTGTATAGCCGGAAACGCCGGACGGCAGCGCCACCTCCAGATAACCCTTGCCCTCGATGGCAAGATCAAGATCGCCGCCGGTCTGTGACAGCGACCCTTGCGAAATCAGCACCGATACGGCGGCCGGGCGGACACCAAGCCCGATCTGCACGCCGGTGGGCAGCACCGTTCCGTCCGAGGAATTGATGGTTCCGGGACGGGCCAGCTGCTGATAGTGCAGGTCGGCAAACTCGGCGCGCCGGGCGTTGTATCCGGTGGTGTTCATGTTGGCGAGGTTGTTAGAGACAACTTCAACCCGCATTTGCTGGGCACTCATCCCGGTGGCGGCGATTTGCAGGGCACGCATGGGTCAGCCTTTCATTGGTTTGGCCACCTTGGGCAGCCGGCAGTCCTTGTGGTTGCGGTCGACATCTGCAGTGTCTGCTCGCCGGCAGCGGATGCTATCAATCCGGCCGCCATCAGCGACCAAGGGTCTGGATCACGCCGCGAATCCGCTGGTCTTCGCGGTCCAGAAAGTTCTGGCCCATTTCATAGGCGCGCTGCACTTCAATCATCCGGGCGATCTCGATGATCGGATCAACGTTGCTGTCCTCGACATATCCCTGCAACAGCGTGGACTGTTCCAATGGCACAATTCCGCCTTCCGTCTTGAACAGCACACCAGCTTCATGGACCAGGTCGATCGGGTTTTCCGGCTGCCAAAGCCCGATCTGGGTCAAGGGCCGGCCATCAGCCGACAGGGTCCCGTCGGCCGCAAGACTGATGCTGCGCGCATCCGGTGGCACAAACACCGGTGTTCCGCCACCGTCCAGCAGGCGGTGCCCATCCGGGGTTACCAGTTCGCCGTCGGCATTGGGGGTGAAGCTGCCCGCCCGGGTCAGTCGTTCGCCTTGCGGCGTTTCGATCAGAAAGAAGCCTTCGCCTTGAATGGCGAAATCGAAAAGCCCGCCGGTCCGGTCCAGCGCCCCCTGCGACAGATCGATGTTGCGCGTGTTGGCTGCGGCCATCGACAACGACGGCTCTTCGCCGTCGAGCGCCTTGACGAACTCGGAAAAGATCACGCCTTCCTTGCGGTAGCCGGTGGTCGACATGTTGGCAAGGTTGTGCGCCACTGCCTGCATTTCGCGCATCAATCCCGATTGCCGCGTCAGGGCGGTGTAGCCGGCATTGTCCATTCTAGCCTCCTGCGATCAGCGGGATCAGCAAGTCCCGGAAGAACCCGACCAAGGTGGTCGACATGAAACTCATCGACACCCAGAACACCGCCAGCATCGCCCCGACCTTCGGGACAAAGGTCAGCGTCATTTCCTGCACCGAGGTCAGTGCCTGCAGCAAGCCGATGACAATTCCTGCGATCAGTGCCACCGCCAGCATCGGGGTCGAGATGATCACGGCAATCCACAGGCCCTGGCGCAACGTGTCGAAGAACAGCTGGTCGTTCATCGGTTTTCTGCCCTAGACCGGCATCCGCAGGATTTCCTGGTACGCCTCGACCACCTTGTCGCGCAGCGTCACCGCCGTTTCCACGGCCAGCTCGGTGGCCGCCAGGGCCTGGACGAGGGCGTGCGGGTCAGCGCCGCCGACAAGCGCTGCCTTGGCGGTCTCTTCGCCCCGGGTCAGCGTGTCGACAAAGCTGGCGGCCAGGTGAGAAAATCCGCCCGCAGCCCCGCCCGACGACGGCAACGGGGCCGTTGCCGGGCGGGCACTTTCATAGGATCGTGCGGCAAGTACGCTTTTGACATCCATTCTAGATCTCCATCATTTTCGCAAAAGATCGATCAGGCTTGCCGACATTTGCCGGGCTTGATCGAACATCTTGAGGTTCGCCTCATAGCTGCGCTGCGCTTCGCGCGCGTCAGCGATTTCAATCACCAGATCGACATTCGAGCCGTCGTAGTGACCAGTCGGGTCGGCCATGGGATGGCCGGGGTCGTAAACGCGCGTCAGATCGCGCTGGTCAAGCTCGACCGGGCCAAGCCGCACCTTTCCGGTGTCCTCGCCCCCCTGAACCAAAGCCTCGAAAGCCGTGGTTTTTCGGTGATATCCGGGGGTATCGGAGTTCGCAATGTTTTCAGAGACATAGCGCAACCGTGCGGCTTGCGCCTGCATGCCAGAAGCTGAAACGCCAAGTGTGTTGGCCAGGTCGCTCATCGCTTACCTCCGTCCCAGGCTGGTGCGTAGGATGCTGCTGGCGGATTTCGCGATGGCAAGCGCCATGTCGTAGGCGTGCCTCACTTCGGCAGCCTTCATCATCTCGGACTCGAGGGCGACAGTATTGCCATTGGGCGACTCGTTTCCGGGCGCGCGTCGTGTGCCAATCGCGAATGATTGGTTGGCATCGGGCCGGGCCAGATGGGCTGACCGGGTTGCAACCGGTTGCAGCCCCGCGCCGTCGCGATAGGCCGACGCAAACTCCGGCGTATCGACGGCCTTGTACCCCGGCGTGTCGGCATTGGCGACGTTGGCCGAGATGGCCGCCTGACGCGTCATGGCATGGCTGGCCAATGCGTAGGCGCGGTTGCTGATTTCCAGTCTTTCGAACATCGGGGCTTCTCCCTCGATTGGCTTCAACCAAGCCTTAAGGCTGATTCCTTTAGAAACGGTAAGAGCATGGCAGGAGCGGCGCAGAATGGCGGATGTGTTTGATGGGCTTTTTGCGGAACTGTCCGCCGTAAAGGCAGTTCGGCAAGTCGGGCGGATATCCGAGGTCGGGCGCGGCATCCTTGAGGTAACGGGTTTGTCGATCGCGGCTTCCCTCGGTGACCGCGTCGGCCTGACCGCACCTGACGGTCGCGCGTTGGGCGGCGAAGTGGTCAGGCTGACCAGGACAGGCGTAACCGTGCTGCCAGACGGCACGGCCGAGGGACTTTCGATCGGCGATGCCGTCGAACTGCTTGGCAACGCTGATATTGCCCCGGAAACCGCCTGGATCGGCAGAGTGATAGACCCGTTCGGGGTGCCCATGGACGGTCGGCCGCTGCTGCGGGGCCTTCAGCCGCGTGCCTTGCGCGGCAGCCCACCCGCCGCAACCACACGGCGACGGCTGGGCAAGCGGCTTGAAACCGGGGTGGCCGTCTTCAACACGCTGTTGCCACTGGTGCAGGGCCAGCGAATTGGGTTGTTCGCCGGATCGGGAGTCGGAAAATCCACCCTGCTTTCCAAATTCGCCCGGCGGGTTGATGCCGATCTGGTCGTGATCGCGTTGATCGGCGAACGTGGGCGCGAGGTGCGGGAGTTCATCGAGACGGTTCTTGGCCCCGAAGGCATGGCTCGTTCGATCGTTGTTGCGGCAACCTCGGACCAGTCGCCATTGATCCGTCGCCGCTGTGCCTGGGCAGCCATGTCGATGGCCGAGCATTTCCGTGATCAAGGATACCATGTCCTGCTGCTCGCCGACTCGATCACCCGGTTTGCCGAGGCGCACCGCGAGGTGGCTCTGGCAAGTGGGGAAGAGGCGGGGCTGAGGGGTTATCCGGCTTCGACCGCTCACATGATCATGTCGCTGGCTGAACGGGCGGGCCCCGGGGCCGAGGGTTCGGGCGATATCACCGCCGTATTTACTGTCCTAGTTGCAGGGTCGGATATGGAGGAGCCGGTCGCGGATATCCTGCGCGGCGTTCTTGACGGGCATGTGGTGATGGACCGGGCCATTGCCGAACGGGGGCGGTTCCCGGCGATCGACCTGCTGCGATCGGTGTCGCGCAGCCTGCCAGAGGCTGCCAACCCCACCGAGAATGCGATGATCGGTGAATCCCGACGCCTGCTGGGGGCCTATGACCGGGCTGAAATGATGGTAAAGGCCGGACTGTACGCTGCCGGGTCCGACCCGCTGACCGATGCCGCGATCAGGGTTTGGCCGGCGCTCGATGCCTTTCTGGCCGAGGATGAACCCTCGGACGTGGCGGCAAGCTTTCAACGGCTTGCCAAGTGCCTGATCGGGGCAGGAAAGGGTTGAATGCTGACACGCCCCCCGCCGCGGGCATCATCTGCCGACCGGACCCTAGCGCCCAAGAAGCATGTTGAACTGGGACTGACCAGCCTGCAAAAGCCCAAGGACTGATGCTCCGCGGAAGGTCTGGGCGCTGGTCTGCGCTGCTTCGCTTCGCAGCAGGAACAGCTGCACCAGACGCTCGATCTTTGCAGGGTCCTTGAACTGGGCCACGGTGTTGTTGCCAAATGTGGTCTCTGCCCGGGCCTCAATCGTCTTGAGCTGCTTGTCTAGATCGATGGATGCAAAGCTGTCGGGCAGGCCAAGGGCGGACTGAAAGGCCTGCCGCAGCGGCGCATTGCCCAGAACCGTGAACCATTTGGTGGCCTCGCTCGAAGTCTTGTTTGCTATCGCGGCCAGATCGCGCGGCAGACTCAGCGCAATGCGCAGATTCTCATCCTGATTACCTACGGCAACCTCGAATTGCCGCGCCTCGTAAAGCGCCGTGATCTTTGGCCCGAAATCGGAGATCTTGGTGCTTGGCGTTGCAAAGTCGCCGAATCCGAACGCCTTTGATAGGTCAAGGTAGCGTTTGTCGGCCAACCGGTTGGCCAGCGCCTCTGGCTCCAAAGTTCCGTCCGCCAGAACTTTCCTGATGAAGGCTTTGGCCTGGATATCTGAATCCAGGCCAAAGGCGCCCAACGTCACTGACAGCAATCTGCGGTCCGCTACCAGTTCGTCGGCAGTATTGATCTTGCCGATATTGGCCTTGAAATAGTCCGTATCCCGCTTGATCTCGGGGGCCTTCAGAAAGGCCGTCTTCTGCTGGACCATGGTCCGGTTCAGGAACTTCCAGCCGGAGTATCCGGCAAACGGAACGACCGGCTGATAGCTCATTGCACGGTTGCGGCCATCAACCGCTCTTCACGCGGCAACAGGCTGCGCAGCGCTTTCAGGACCATGTAATGCTGGTCCTCCAACACCGCCGCCGTAGCCTGTGACAATTGTTGGCGGCTGTCAGGGTCGGTCAGGACCTGGCTCAGTTGCTCGATCCCGCGCAGCAGCTGCATGCGCGCATCATCCGGTTTCGCGTCACCGGACAGCACCAGTTGCGCGATGTAGCACACACGCCGCACGGGCGTGGTGACTTCGCCGGGATGAATGGCATCGCGCAGGCGCAGGATGTGAGCGTTCGGGGTCATGATCGACAGGCGCGACCGACGGTCGCCATTCTCGATCACTGCACCATTGATCAAGATGCGTTCCTTGGGCGCCAGCTTCAGGACAAGGCCGCTCATTCTCCGGCCCCTTCCCGCAAACCGCGCATGATCGCGGTATTGATGTCGACCAATGCATCGGCAGTGGCTACACCGGCCAGAACGCGCGAGGTGTGGCGGTTGGCGAAGTTGGCCAGGTCATAGATTTTCTGCTTGAGGGCAAGCGGCAGGCCGTTGTCGCGGTCAGCAACATCAGCGGCCATGACCGACCAGAGATTTCTGTTGTCCTGCAAAGCCCGGGCCAGGGCGGCGAAGTCGCGGCCTCCGGCAGATCCGGCGGATTTCAACCGGTGCGTTATCCGGGCAAAGGCGTCGTACTCGGTTCCGCGCGGGGTTCGTGTCGGGGTTTCGGGGGAAGCATAGGCCTTTTTGGCCCTGTCGAGAGCGTTCACTTTGGGTCCTTCCGATTTTCTGCTGGCAGCGGATCATCCGGGGCACCGTTTTGGTGCCCCGGATCAGTCCGTTTTGCCCCTTACCGGAACAGGGCCAGTACGCTTTGCGGCGCCTGGTTGGCAATCGACAGTGCCTGGATGCCCAGTTGCTGCTGCACCTGCAGCGCCTGCAAGCGGGCGGACGCTTCTTCCATGTCGGCATCAACCAGGCTGCCGATACCCGACTTCAACGCGTCCGAAAGCTTCGAGATGAAGTCGGCTTGCGTGCTCAATCGCCCCTGTGAGGACCCCAGCGAAGCCGAAGCGTCGATTGCGGCAGTAATCAGCGTCTCGATGTTGCCCAAAGCCGTCGTTGCGCCGATGGCAGTAGAAACGTCGATGGTCGACATCGTGGCAAGTCCGCCGGACCCGGCATTCTTGTACTGTGCCGAAACCGTAAGATCGACAGTGCCCGCGTTGGTAAAGGACAGCTGACCGGCGGTGGCAGAGTTGTAGTCGACAGTCAGGCCGCTGATCCCAAGCGAGTCGATAGCGTTCTTCAGCCCCACCGCCACCATGTCATCGGGTGTCGTTGCGGCGACGTCGTCTGCCGTAACCGTATAGGATGCCGACTGGCCACCGATATTGATCGAGACCTTGTCACCAGCGGCGAACGTCGCGCCGCCCGCGATTACAAGGTTGCCGGTCCCGGCTCCGTTGTCGAGCGTGAAGCCGGCGGTATCGGCGTTTGCCGAAACGCCGGTCGACCCGGTAAAGGCGGCGATGGCAGTGTAGGCGCCGGTCGAAAGGTCCTGCGTCGCGACGGTGATCGACGAGGCAGAGACGTTGCCGTTGGTATCGCGGTCGAGCGAGGCCAGAACGTCGATCGAGGCCCCGGCAGAGCCGTTCACCAGGTTTAGGCCGTTGAACTGAGCCGCAGAAACCACCGAATTGACCTGACCCTGCAGGGCAAGGACGTCGGTCTGCAGCTTGGCGCGGTCAACGTTGTCTTCCTGGGCGGCGACGATCTTGCCCTTCATCTGAGTCAGAAGGTCGGTAATGGTCTCGGAGGCCTGGCGGGCGACGGCAACGGTGGATTCACCCAGGGCGAGGCTGTCCTGAATGCCCTTGAATCCCTTTACATCCGATTCCATGACCTTGGAGATGGCCCAGATCGCCGAGTTGTCCTTGGAGGACGAGATCATCTTGCCGGTGGCAATCTCGCCTTGGGTCATGATCAGTTTGCTGTTGACACCCTTCAGCGTCTGCAATGCAACCATCGCACCAGTGTTTGTCAGAATGCTTGACATGATTTAGTTCCTTCAGTCGGTCAGCGCTTTTGCGCCGGGTTTCACATGCCACCTTGTCGGGTGACGCCTATGGCGTTCTGACCAATGCGTTGGGCCGGGATTGCGGCGCCGCGCCACCCCTGATGGGATGCCTCCCGAAACTGCCGCACAAGTGCTAACGGGGTGCTAACCGGCGCTGCCCCGGTTTCGTGGATTTTAGCCAAAGTGGCATCGCACCATGATCAGCCATCGCGATATCGCGCAGGCAAGTCAGGCGCGGCGTTCCACGCTGGCGCTGTCAATTGAAACGTCGTGGCGGCGGCCGTGGCTGTCATAGATGTTCAAGCTGGTCTGCACCCGCCGCAAAAGATCAAACCGCCGTCGCGCCGCGCGCACCCCGCGCAGGGATGCCATCATCAGCCCTGCGTTGCGTCTGGCATGATCGCGCAACCCTTCCAGGGCAGCGGCGTCTGCCGTACCTGCCTGATCCAGCAGCTCCATCATACGGTCCTTTTCGGCCCCCTGATCCTCCAGCGCCGAGAAATCCGCGCGGCGCAACTGCACACCCTCGCGATCAAGAATCCGGTGCAGCGCCTCGATGATGCTATCGGAATCACCCGGCGAGACGGCATCAGTTTCCATTGTCTTCCCGCGCTCTCAACGCCAGAAACAGGCTCTCTGCCAGCCCGATACCGCCTGCCTTCACCATGTCCTCGGCAATCGCGGTCACCAGGAAGGAGCTGAACTGCTCCTCGCCTATCCCGCCACCAAGGGAATCGCGCGGCGCGCCAACTCCGGCAGATTTCAGCATCTCTGCCAGAAAGTTCGCTTCCAGCTTGCCCGCGGCCTCGCGCAATGTAGCATCGCGGCTCGCATTTCCGGTGTTTGCGGAGCCAGGCAGGGTCATGGGACCAGTTTCCACCGTGCGATGTCCTTCAAATGCAGCGCGTTTTGTGACTATGGCCCACGCAGAGTAAACAACTGGTAACCTCGCCCGATCATAGTCGCCGACACAAGCGGCAGTAGTCGTGGATAGGACAGACATGCAGGTCAAAGCCGAAGCAGGTGCCGGAACAGTAGCTGCAGGTCTTAGGGCTGCGGGCGCGTCGTCTGGCGCACAGGACAAAGCGTCCTGTTTGACAGACAAGTCCGGTAACACACCTGGTTCGCTCTATCCGAACGATTGGGCCAGAATTCTCGACGAGGAAGAACCTGCCGCAACAGAACCGGACTTCAGCGCAGACAGTTGGAACAGGCAGTCTGCTGCAATCCAATCTCCGGTCGCAGCATCGACAGGGATGGTTCTCGCACCTCACGGCGGGCTTTCGGTCCCGGAAAAAGCACCAAAGCCGGATCCCGATCAGACCCTTCAATCCGGCACAGGACCTGCAGCTCGGCTTCCCGGGGCCCAAATGGTTTCCCTGCCCCCTGCCCGGGAATTGATGGCAGAAGTGGCGGCACCCGGTACGGCGGTCCTTGCCGGTGGCGGAAAGGGAAGCCCGCTTCCGATCAATCCTGCCGGACAATCAGCCGGAGCACCCTCGCATGACGGCCAATCTACTGCCCCCATTCAAGCCCGGTCATTGTCCGATCGGGTCTTGATCCACGCCCCAACTCCGGGCGCTGTCGGTCAATCGTCATTTCATCTGAATCGTGGCGACCTATCCGAACCGGACTCGCGTTTCAGCAGTACCGCCTTTGCCGAATTTGCCGGCCCTCCTTCCATCTCCCCGACCGATTCCGCAACCCTGCCGACTCAGGACCGCTCGCCGACGGCTCTACCCCAATTGACCGCGGGTGGTTCGGCGTCGCTGGCTGCGACCATTGCGCCTACATCCCCGGTTCAACATGCGCTTGGTCCTGCCCCTTCGTTTACAGACCGACCTTCGATGCCGCACACTGCGGGCAACTCCGTCGAGCATCTTTCTGCGACCGGCGGCGGCCGCATCAATGGTTTGCCAAGCGGTCTAGCTCTGCAGGGTGGTACCTCAGACCAAGCGGCCGGGACGATGCCCGCCTCTGCGCAAAAAGACCCCATTACGGCCGGAACCGGCAGGCTTGTGGCCGACGTTGCCGCATTGCCTCCGGTAACAGTCACCAGCACCGGCGACGTTTCTGTCAGTCGTCGGATCGCATCGACCTCAGCGTCCGGTAACGTTGTTGTCGGCATTGGGCTCGCTTCGCCAACAAACTCTCCTGCGCCCGTATCGAACCCCTCCCTGTTCGGCGCAATCGCGGCAGGAATGGCGCTGCAGATCGATGCGGCTCTGTCGTCCAAAGTTCCGGCATCTGCCGACTCAGCATTACCTGCTGCCGAGCCGCGACGGTGGGCCAAACTCGAAAGCGGAATTCCGTTGCCCATCCCCGACAACCCTGCTGCAGCCAAGGCAATGGCCACTTCCGGGATCCACCAGACCGCATCATTCGAGCCGAGTTCTGGTCGCATTCCGCCGAATCCCAGACTTGCAGAGCAACTGCCTAAAGGAACAGCCGCAAGGCCGGATCAACAAATGGTCTTTTCCAGCGCCTGTGCGGTCGATGCTTCGGCAGTTCCCGCGCCGGCAGACAGGATCGCGCCCATCGCACAGAATCCCGTCCCCAATCCTTTAGCCGTAACCGGATCAGCGACCAAAACTGACGCACCGTCGCAGGGTTCGATCTTGACCGGTTCCGGGCTGCCCAGTTCAGGCCCGCCTGGTGCTGGCCCACCTGGTGCTGGCCCGCCTGGTGCTGGCCCGCCTGGTTCCGACCCAACGGACGGTGGCGTTTTCAAACCGGATCAGTCGTTCGGCTTTGTCACTCCGTCCTCCGGGACCGGCGCCACGCAAACCGACGGGATCTTCCAAAGCGCACCCGGCCCGGGCGACCGACCGCACTTGCTGGTTCGACAGTTGGCCGAGGCGCTAACCAATGCCGGGAACGGTCAAGTTGATGTTCACCTGTCGCCCGAAGAGCTTGGTCAGGTACAGATGACCCTGACTACGCGGGGTGAAGGCATCGCCCTGACAATTCTGGCAGACCGGGGCGAGACTCAGGAACTCTTGCGCCGCCATATCGACGTACTGGCGCAGGAGCTCAGGAGCCTCGGCTATGCCAGCGTGTCTTTCGACTTTGGCCAGAGCCGTCGGCAGGGAAACCCGGCACCGCACCAGGACGGCCAAACACCAACGCTGGCCGCCTCCCCGCCGATTGTCGAAGCTGATCAAGGCGGCGCAACCGAGCGCCAAGCCGGGACGTCGCTTGATCTTCGTCTTTGAAAGGAAAAACCCAATGGATGCCGTTACCGCCACCACTCCGCCCCCCGTTGCCACCCAGACCGCCGGGCAAACGGCAAACCGCGCCGCCGCGTCCGCCATCACCTCGGACTTCGAGACCTTTCTGAAAATGCTGACCACTCAAATGCAGAATCAGGACCCGCTGAACCCAATCGATTCCGCCGATTTTGCCGTGCAACTGGCAACCTTTTCGGGTGTTGAACAGCAGGTCAAGACCAACGACCTGCTTGCCAACCTGACATCCCGGCTTGGGGCCAACGGTCTGGCCGATCTGGCGAACTGGGTGGGAATGGAAGCACGCGCCAAGGCCCCCGCCTATTTCTACGGCGAGCCGGTGGCCATCTGGCCGTCGCCCGACCCGTTGGCGGACAAGGCCGTGATTGTGGTCAAGAACGGCTTTGGTAACGAAGTTGGCCGCTATGAGATTGACGTGTCGACCGATCCGGTTTCCTGGTCCGGCAAGGATGACAGTGGCAATGCCTTGCCCGACGGGCTTTACACTTTTCAGGTTGAAAGCTTCAAAGGCGATGCCCTCACCAGGACAACCCAGGCCGAGGTCTACTCGCTGATCACCGAGGCGCGGATGGAAAACGGCGAAACGGTCCTGATTCTGCTCGGCGACGCCAAGATCAAGTCGTCGGCGGTACAGGCACTGAGAAACCAACCAAGCTAGCAAGTACGATTCTACCAGCCCCGGAACTGCCAAATAGCCAGCACCACTGCCCCCGTCAAAGCCGACCCAAGCACCATCCAGGCCAGCGGCCAAAACGACCAAGCCGGCGGTGACGGCGGTGTTTCGTTGCGACGGATCAACCGCGCTTCGACCAGGGCCGGCAATTGCGGACCAAACCGGGCAAGAACCCGGGCGGTCTTGATCAGATCGCGCAGCAGAGCTTTCGGCCCGACATTCTCCTTGATGTATTGCTCGACGATCGGCTGCGCCACTTGCCAGATGTTGATTTGCGGGTTGAGCGACCGCGCAACGCCCTCGACCACTACCATGGTGCGTTGCAGCAGGATCAGTTCCGTCCGCGTCTCCATGCCAAAGCGTTCCGTCACCTCGAACAGATAGTGCAACAGCCGCGCCATCGAAATGCGGGTGGCATCCATGCCAAAGATCGGCTCACCTACCGACCGCAAGGCCCTGGCAAACTCGTCGATATCGCGTCCGGCGGGCACGTAGCCTGCCTCGAAGTGAACTTCCGCGACCCGCCGGTAATCCTTGCGGATGAACCCGAACAGGATTTCGGCATAGACTCGCCGGGTGTATTCGTCGATCCGCCCCATGATCCCGAAATCATAGGCTATGATGTCGCCGTTTGCGGCCACCTTCAGGTTTCCCTGATGCATGTCGCCGTGAAAATAACCGTCGCGCAGCGCATGGCGCAGAAAAAGCTGCAATACCCGCTCACTGATCTGGCGGCGATCATGCCCCGCAGCATCAAGGGCTTCGTTGTCGCCAAGCGGCACACCCTCGGCCCAATCCAGCGTCATCACATTGCGTGACGACAGGAACCAATGCGCCGACGGCACCTGAAACCCGGCATCGGCCTTGGTGTTGGACGCAAACTCGGCGGCAGCGGATGCTTCCAGCCGCAGGTCCAGTTCGCCCATCACGACACCTTCGAAATGCGCAATCACTTCGCGCGGCCGCAGCCGACGTGACGCCGGTGACAGAAGCTCGATCATTCCGGCAGCCAGGTAGAACGCGTCGATGTCTTTGCGAAAGGCGCGTTCGATCTTTGGTCGCAGAACCTTGACCGCAACTGGCTGGCCGGTGTCGGCCAGCTTCGCCCGGTGCACCTGCGCGATGGAGGCGGCGGCCACCGGTTCCGAGAATTCCGAATAAATCGTGTCAACCGGCAATTCCAGTTCCGCCTCGATCATCTGCTTGGCAACGGCGGTTGAAAACGGCGGCAGCTTGTCCTGAAGAACCCGCAATTGCTGCGCCAGTTCCTCGCCAACCACATCGGGCCGGGTCGACAGGATTTGGCCGAACTTGATGTAGGCCGGGCCAAGCGCGGTCAACGCCCGCGTCGCCGGTGGCAGTGAGGGGTCGCCCTTCAGCCCCAGCGGCGCAAATGGCCAACCCAGGATGCGCGCCACCAGTCGAAGCCGGGGCGGCGTATGAAATGCCTCCAGCACCACGCTCATGGCACCGGTTCGCTCCAGCGTGGCGCCGGTTCGGATCAGGCGCCAGATATTGTGCGGGCCCCGCACCTAGAGTTTCCAGCCGGAATGCAGTGCCGCCACACCCATGGTCAGATTTCGGTACTTGGCTTGGCCAAAGCCCGCGTCCCGGATCATCTGCAGAAAGGCTTCCTGATCGGGAAATCTGCGGATGCTTTCGACCAGGTACTGATAGCTGTCGCGATCGCCCGCCACGATCTGGCCCATGACCGGAATCACGTTGAACGAATAGCGGTCATAGGCCCATTGCAGGGCCGGATTGGGCAGTTGGCTGAATTCCAGGACCATCAGCCTGCCGCCCGGACGCAGCACGCGGAACGCCTCGGCCAGCGCGTCGCCAATCCGCGTCACGTTCCTGATGCCAAAGCTGATGGTATAGACATCAAAAGCGTTGGCGGCGAACGGCAGCGCCATTGCATCACCCACCACCCAGTCCAGCCGGTCCGAGAGGCTGTTGGCCTCGGCCCGTCGCTTGCCGGATTCCAGCATCGAGTCGGTCAGGTCGCAAACCACAGCCGTGGCCCCCGGTGCCCGTTTCAGGAAGCGGAACGCGACATCGCCGGTGCCACCCGCCACATCCAGCAGCCGCTGAACGTCACGGGGCGCCAGCCAGTCCATCATCGCGTCTTTCCACAACCGGTGAATGCCGCCCGACATCAGGTCATTCATTACATCGTACTTTTCCGCCACGCGCGAAAACACACCATGCACCATCCCGGCCTTTTCCGATTCCTCGACAGTCTGAAAGCCGAAATGCGTCGTCCTGGGATCGTTCTGTGTCATCTTGGGCTTGCTGTCCTGATTGCTTCCCGTCTTATAGACCGCCGGACTAGCGTTACAATGCGCCCAAATGGCCGAGGATCCCGGGATGCCCGAATTGCCAGAGGTCGAAACGGTACGGCGCGGGCTTCTGCCAGTTATGGAAGGGCAGGTGATAGCGCGGGCCGAGGTGAACCGGCCGGACCTGCGCTGGCCGTTCCCCGAACGAATGGCCCAGCGCCTGACCGGCACGCGGGTTAAGGCTTTGCGCCGACGGTCGAAATACATCCTCGCAGACCTGTCATCGGGCGAAACGCTGATCGTGCATCTGGGAATGTCAGGACGGATGCTGATATCCGGGGCTGTTGTGGGGCACTTCCACAATGATCCTCCGGTAACCGCCAAGCACGATCATGTCGTGCTTACCATGCACGACGGCCGGCGGATCACCTTCAATGACGCACGGCGGTTCGGGGCGATGGATCTGACGCAAACCACGATAGCCGAGTCGCACAGGTTGTTGGCCGGACTTGGGCCGGAGCCTCTGGGCAACGAATTCAGCGACAGCTATCTGGCCGGGCGGCTGCAGGGGCGGCTGACACCGATAAAATCGGCGCTTTTGGATCAACGCCTCGTGGCGGGGCTGGGCAACATCTATGTGAGCGAAGTTCTGCACCGCGCCGCCCTGTCACCCGCACGGCTGGCCGGAAGTCTAAGCCGGGCGGAACTGGCTACGCTGGTGCCGATCATCCGCGAGGTTCTGGGCGAAGCGATCGAGGCCGGCGGATCGTCTTTGCGCGACTACCGGCAGACAGACGGCGAACTTGGCTATTTCCAGCACAGTTTCCGTGTCTATGACCGCGAGGGCGCGCCCTGCCCGGCGCACGGCTGCTCTGGATCCATCGCCCGGCTGGTTCAGGCGGGCCGATCTTCGTTCTTCTGCCCGACCTGCCAGCGGTGAACCGCGCGGGTGCCGCTCGTGCCCGCCCGATGTTACAAAAACTTCGCCCGGACCGGTTGACTTGGGGGTGAGTCGCGAATAGTAGGACAGCTTCAGATTTACCTGTATCGGAACCGGAATCCACTCGATGGCAAATACGCCCCAGTCCAAGAAGCGCGCACGTCAAAGCGAAGCCCGCTATGCCGTCAATAAATCGCGCCGGTCGCGCATCCGGACCTTCATCCGCAAAGTCGAAGAAGCGCTGACGTCCGGTGACAAGGACGTCGCAGCCGAAGCTCTTCTTGCCGCCCAGCCGGAAATGGCAAGAGGCGTGAGCAAGGGCGTGTTGCACAAGAATACGGTCGCACGAAAGATGTCGCGCCTGACTGCCAGAGTCAAAGCGCTGGCCGTCTGAAGCTACTACCGCTAACCTTTTGATTTGGGCGCGCTCTTCGGCGCGTCTTTTTGCGTCTTATCCCTCCGGTTGAACACACCGTGCCCTTTTTGCAAGGCCGGAAGGATTCGCGGCAACAAAGAATGAGTCAAGACAGAAGTTCTGTTGCAGCCGGTTCCACGGGCTTGCTAGCTTAAAGAGGCGATTCACGTCGTCTTGGGGGGACATGACGCCGTCGCTGACCTGTTCCGGAAATCGGGTGCTGCACATGCCCGGACCCGGAAGAACTGTCGGTCAGCGCTGGCGGAAATGGCTGGGGCAACTGCCGGGATTATTGGGGGCCACAGCGTCAAATCGGCTGACTTTCCGACCAGAAGGGTGGTAGGTCATCGATTTCATGTCCGTAGTTCTCCCCGTGTAGCGCGGCATTTATCGGTTCGCCGGCATTCCGGCAACTGCGGTGCGTTGCGACACGGGTGGCCAGCAGAGGCCGGGGCAGAAACTGGGGCCATCCCCGTTTCGGCTGCGGCACATCTGACCCTCCAGGATCACTGAATCTTCGACGTGCGAGTGTGCCGGGGTGCTGCATGGGCCCTGGTCTGTAGTGGGCAACGAAAAGACGAAAGCGGGTCAGTGACGATGGCGACGGAAACGTGGGGGCGCGTACGCAATGAACTTCTCAAGGAAATCGGCAAGAACAACTTTTTGACCTGGATCGAACCACTGGAATTTTCGCACCTGCGCAACGGCGTGGCCCACTTCAATGTGCCGACGACCTTCATGGGCACCTGGGTGGCGCGCAACTTCACCGATCAGATTCGCAAGCAATTCGGGGTCGCCGGCGAAGACGTCAGCAGGCTGGAATTCTCGGTGCCGGTTCCGGTGCGATCGCCCGAGCTGGCGCATGCCGAAACAGCGCCACAGCGCCGCACGTCACCGACCAACCGCGCTGCCGATGACAGCGAGTTGCCGGGTGCACCGCTGGATACCCGTTTCACCTTTGATAGCTTTGTGGTCGGCAAGCCCAATGAACTTGCCCATGCCGCTGCCCGCCGCGTGGCCGAGGGCGGTCCGGCAACCTTCAACCCATTGTTTCTTTATGGCGGTGTCGGGCTTGGCAAAACCCACCTGATGCACGCCATAGCCTGGGAACTGCAGACCAGAAGCCCGGAACTGCGCGTGCTTTATCTGTCTGCGGAACAGTTCATGTACCGTTTCGTGCAGGCCTTGCGCGAAAAGGCGATCATGGATTTCAAGGAACTTTTCCGCTCTGTCGACGTCCTGATGGTTGACGACGTGCAGTTCATCGCCGGGAAGGACAGCACGCAGGAAGAGTTCTTTCATACATTCAACGCGCTGATCGATCAGAACAAGCAGATCGTCATCTCTGCCGACCGGGCACCCGGCGAAATCAAGGACCTGGAGGATCGGATCAAAAGCCGCCTGCAATGCGGCCTTGTGGTCGATC
Organism: Paracoccaceae bacterium; assembly: GCA_031401675.1. Classification (GTDB taxonomy): domain Bacteria; phylum Pseudomonadota; class Alphaproteobacteria; order Rhodobacterales; family Rhodobacteraceae; genus JANNRR01. The sequence goes on along the minus strand of JANNRR010000049.1, from coordinate 6,722 downwards.
TGCACCCGACCGACTACGAACTGCGCCTTGGTATCCTACTGCAAAAGGCCGAGTTCTACCGCCAATCCTATCGCGGGCTGGTTCTGGCGGATGGCGTCCTGGAGTTTCTAGCCCACCGCATTGCCACCAACGTCCGCGTGCTGGAAGGCGCTTTGACCAGACTGTTCGCCTTTGCCAGTCTGGTCGGCCGTGAAATAACGCTGGACCTGGCGCAAGACTGCCTGGCCGACATCCTGCGCGCGTCTGACCGCAAGGTGACCATCGAAGAGATTCAGCGGAAGGTGGCCGAGCATTACAATATCCGCCTCGCAGACCTGATCGGCCCGAAAAGATCCCGGCCGATTGCCCGTCCCCGGCAAATTGCCATGTACCTGTCAAAGCAGATGACCACCCGTTCCTTGCCGGAAATCGGCCGCCGGTTCGGCGGGCGGGATCACACCACGATCATGCATGGCGTCAAGGTCATCGACCAGATGCGGGTATCGGACCATCAGATTGCCGAGGATCTGAAACTGCTGCGGCGCCTGTTGGAAAGTTAGGGCAGCAAGACCCTTGCGATTGGGCAGGAATTGGCTAATTTCAGCGTCCCGGCTGGTGCTGGAATGCAAAGATCGGGCCGAAACAGGGAAGTGAGCACATGAAGATCAGTATCGAGCGTGGCGCGCTTCTGAAGGCGGTCGGGCAGGCACAGTCGGTGGTCGAACGGCGCAACACGATCCCAATCCTGGCAAACGTCCTGATCGAAGCCGAGGGCAACACGGCCAGCTTTCGCGCCACCGATCTGGATATCGAAGTGGTGGACAAATGCCCGGCGGTGGTCGAGCGCGCCGGTTCGACGACGGTATCTGCAGTGATGCTGCACGAGATTGTGCGCAAGCTGCCCGACGGCGCCCTTGTGCAGCTCAGTGATGACGGCGTTTCAGGCCGGCTGACCGTGCAGGCAGGCCGATCAAATTTCGCCCTAGCTACCCTGCCACGCGAAGATTTTCCGGTCATGGCAACTTCCGAGTATGCCTGCAACTTCTCGGCTGCCGCCGGCGTCCTGCGTCGGCTGTTCGACAAATCGAAATTCGCGATCTCGACCGAGGAAACGCGGTATTACCTCAACGGCGTCTACATGCATGTCGCAACCGGCGACTCGGGCCGGGTGCTGCGGTGCGTGGCGACCGACGGTCACCGGTTGGCGCGGATTGATGCCACCCTGCCAGAGGGTGCTGACAGCATGCCGGGCGTGATCGTCCCGCGCAAAACGGTGAATGAACTGCGCAAGCTCTTGGACGATGATGACAAGCCGATCGCGGTATCGGTCTCGGAAACCAAGGTACGATTCGCAACGCCCGAGATTACCCTGACGTCGAAAGTCATCGACGGCACTTTCCCCGACTACACGCGCGTCATCCCGACGGGCAATCTGAAGCGGCTGGAGGTGGACGCCGCCGAGTTTGCGCGGGCCGTCGACCGGGTGGCAACCGTTTCGTCCGAGCGGTCAAGGGCCGTCAAGCTCAGCCTGGATGACGACCGGCTGATCCTTTCGGTCAACGCCCCGGATTCGGGAAACGCCGAAGAGGAGCTGGCCGTCGCCTACAGCGACGAGCGGCTGGAGATCGGCTTCAACGCGAAGTATCTGCTGGAAATCGCCAGTCAGGTAGACCGCGAAAATGCGGTGTTCCTGTTCAACTCTGCCGGCGATCCGACAGTGATGCGTGAAGGCAACGACCTGAGTGCCGTCTACGTCGTCATGCCGATGCGGGTCTAGGCAGAACCCCGTCCCCGTTCCGCATCCGCCGGTCCGGATGGGGGCTATCCCCGAACATCAGCAGGCTCCTGAAATGACGCGGCTGAGGGTTGAAGAGGTCATGCTGTCGCATTTCCGGTCGTATCGCACGGCGCGGATGCAACTGGACGGGCGACCTGTTGTGCTGCACGGCGCAAACGGCGCCGGCAAGACCAACCTTCTCGAAGCGGTGTCGCTGCTGTCCCCCGGGCGCGGCCTGCGGCGGGCCACACCGGAAGAGGTCATCCGCCGCCCCGAAGGTCTGGGTTGGAAGCTCAACGTGCTGTTGCAAAGCCTGCATCAGACGCACGAGGTCGAGACCTGGGCCGAAGGCCCGACCAGCCGGGAGGTCCGGATCGACGGAAAGACGGCACCGCAAATGGCGCTTGGCCGCATCGCCCGCGTCTTGTGGCTGGTACCGGCGATGGACCGTCTGTGGCTGGACGGAGCCGAGGGGCGGCGGCGGTTCCTCGACCGCGTCACACTCAGCTTTCAGCCCGATCACGCCGAGACGGTCCTGACTTATGACAAGGCGATGCGTGAACGCAACCGGCTACTGAAGGACATGGTCACCGACGCGCATTGGTATCAGGCGCTCGAGGCGCAGCTTGCCCGCAGCGGCGCGGATATCCACGCCAACCGGCGCATGGCAGTGGCCCGGCTGGCGGCGGCACAGACCGACGCCGCGACGGTCTTTCCGACCGCCGATCTGACCATCACCGGTCCGGATGCCGAGCCGATGCCCGAAACCGAAGCCGCGATCCTTGCCGACCTTGCCGCTGGCCGGCGGCGCGACCTGACTGCCGGGCGGACACTGGTTGGCCCGCACCGTGTCGACCTTACAGCGACCTATGCCGCCAAGAATGTGGCCGCAGCTCTCTGTTCGACCGGCGAGCAGAAAGCGCTGCTGATCTCGCTGATCCTGGCGAATGCCCGCGCCCTGGCAGAGGATTTCGGGGCACCGCCGATCCTGCTGCTGGATGAGGTTGCAGCGCATCTTGACGCTGATCGGCGTGCCGCCCTTTATGACGAAATCTGTATCCTTGGTTCGCAGGCCTTCATGACCGGCACCGGCGCAGAGTTGTTCGAAACGCTGGCCGGGCGCGCGCAGATCTACGAAGTTGTCGATGCCGCAGGCCTTTCAACCATTGTGGAAAGGACCAGAATGTGACCTTGCCGGTTCAACGGGTGACCTTGGTGACTTTGGGCGTGGCCGATCTGACCAGAGCACGGGCCTTCTATGCGGCCCTCGGCTGGGTCGCCGCCGATCAGACTCCGGGCGTATCGTTCTATCAGATGAACGGGCTGGTACTGGGCCTGTTCGGGCTGGAAGACCTGGCAAATGATCAGGGCCGCGCCGGGGTGGCGCTTGGCACCGGCGCCATGACACTGGCGCAGAACTTTGCCGACAGAGCCAGCGTCGATGCCGCCTTTGCCGTCGCCCTGTCTGCCGGGGCCACCGCACTGAAACCACCGCAAGAGGTATTCTGGGGCGGCTACTCGGGCTATTTCGCCGATCCCGACGGGCATGTCTGGGAACTGGCCCACAACCCGTTCTGGTCGCTTGGCCCCGACGGCAGCCTGACCCTTCCGGGGGCGGAATGACCGTTTCGCCGATTGATCTGCTGTTCTATGCCGGTGCCCTCCTGATCCTGTTTGCCACCCCCGGCCCGGTCTGGGTGGCGCTGCTGGCCAGGGCGATGTCGGGCGGCTTCGCTGCCGCCTGGCCACTGGCGGTCGGTGTCACCGTCGGCGACATGCTTTGGCCTTTGCTCGCGATCTTTGGCCTGACCTGGATCGTCTCGCAGTTCTCGCAATTTATGATGGTGATGCACTGGGTTGCTGCAGCCACTTTTGTCGTGATGGGCGGGCTGTTGATCCGTCACGCCGACAAGGGCATCTCCAGCGACAACCGCCTGACAAAACCCGGCATGTGGGCGGGCTTCGTTACCGGTGTCGCCGTCGTGATCGGCAATCCCAAGGCCATCCTGTTCTACTTGGGCGTGTTGCCGGGATTCTTCGACCTGTCACGCGTTTCCGGGCCGGATATCGCGGCCATCGTCCTGCTGTCCGTCATCATTCCGCTGGCCGGAAACCTTGCGCTTGCTGCCTCGATCGGCCGGGCGCGGCAGCTTCTGACCTCACCCGCCGCCCTTCGCCGGACCAATGTCACAGCAGGTGGGCTGATGATCCTTGTTGGCGTGGTGATTGCCGCATCCTGACACCAAATATTGTGTCCAAGGCGTGACAATCCCCCCAAGAGTGCCTATAAAGCCTCAGGAAATCCAAGGACCGTCCGCATGACCGAAGCGACCCCGATACCGCAAACTTACGACGCGGATTCAATCAAGGTTCTCAAGGGCTTGGATGCTGTCCGCAAACGCCCCGGCATGTATATCGGCGATACCGATGACGGGTCGGGCCTGCACCATATGGTGTACGAGGTTGTCGACAACGGCATTGACGAAGCACTGGCCGGTCATGCCGACGCGGTCAACGTGAAAATCCATGCCGACAACTCGGTTTCAGTCAACGACAATGGCCGCGGCATCCCGGTGGATATCCATCAGGGCGAGGGGGTTTCGGCCGCCGAAGTCATCATGACCCAACTGCATGCCGGCGGAAAGTTCGACCAGAACAGCTACAAGGTCTCGGGCGGGTTGCACGGCGTTGGCGTGTCGGTGGTGAACGCGCTGTCGGATTGGCTCGACCTGCGGATCTGGCGCAACGACCGCGAATATTACGCGCGGTTCGAAGGCGGCGACACCGTGATTTCCCTGCACGAGGTCGGACCCGCCAACGGACGCAAAGGCACCGAAGTGCGGTTTCTGGCATCCACCAAGACCTTTTCCAACCTCGACTATGTGTTCAAGACGCTGGAACATCGGCTGCGGGAGCTGGCTTTCCTGAACTCCGGGGTGCGGATCATTCTGGAGGATGAACGCCCGGTCGAGACCCTGAAATCCGAATTGTTCTATGAGGGTGGCGTGCGCGAGTTCGTCCGCTATCTCGACCGCTCGAAAACTCCGCTGATCCCCAATCCGGTCTATATCATCGGCGAGCGGGCCGGGATCACGGTCGAAGTGGCGATGTGGTGGAACGACAGCTACCACGAATCGGTGCTGCCCTTTACCAACAACATTCCACAGCGCGATGGCGGCACTCACATCGCCGGGTTTCGCGGCGCGCTGACCCGCACCATCAACAGCTATGCCCAGACCTCGGGGATCGCCAAACGGGAAAAGATCGACTTCACCGGCGACGATGCCCGCGAAGGGCTGACCTGCGTGCTGTCGGTCAAGGTGCCGGACCCGAAGTTCTCCAGCCAGACCAAGGATAAACTGGTGTCGTCCGAAGTGCGTCCGGTGGTGGAAAACCTGGTCAGCGAAAAGCTGGCGGAATGGTTCGAAGAGAATCCCGGCCCGGCCAAGGTGATCATCGGCAAGATCATCGAGGCGGCGCTGGCGCGCGAGGCGGCGCGCAAGGCCCGCGAGCTGACCCGGCGCAAGTCGGCGATGGATGTTTCCAACCTGCCGGGCAAACTGGCGGATTGTCAGGAGAAAGACCCGGCGAAATCCGAGATTTTCCTGGTGGAGGGTGACAGTGCAGGCGGATCGGCCAAGCAGGGGCGCAGCCGCGCCAATCAGGCGGTGCTGCCGTTGCGCGGCAAGATCCTGAACGTCGAACGGGCGCGGTTCGACCGGATGCTGGGCAGCGAGCAGATTGGCACCCTGATCACCGCTCTGGGCACCGGCATCGGCCGCGACGAGTTCAATCTGGCAAAGCTGCGCTACCACAAGATCGTCATCATGACCGATGCCGATGTCGACGGCGCGCATATCCGCACCTTGCTGCTGACCTTTTTCTTCCGCCAGATGCCGGCGTTGATCGAAGGCGGCTTCCTCTACATCGCGCAGCCGCCGCTTTACAAGGTGGCGCGGGGCAAATCCGAGGTTTACCTCAAGGATCAGGCTGCGCTGGAGGAGTATCTGATCCAGATGGGGGTCGAGGGCGCGGTGCTGCGGCTGGGGTCGGGCGAAGAGATTTCTGCCGCCGATCTGGGCCGCGTGGTCGAGGAGGCGCGGGCGGTTCGCCGGTCGCTGCAGGCATTTCCGACCCACTACCCGCAGCGCATTCTGGAACAGGCGGCGATTGCCGGGGCGTTGCTGTCCGGGCGGGTGGATGCCGATGCGCAGGGCGTGGCGGACGAGGTGGCAAAGCGGCTTGATCTGGTGGCTGCCGAGTATGAGACCGGCTGGTCGGGCCGGCCGACCCAGGATCATGGCCTGCGCTTTTCCCGCAACCTGCGCGGCGTCGATGAGGTTCGCACCCTGGACGGGCCGGTGCTTCGCTCGGGCGAGGCGCGGCGGCTTGCCAGCTATACCGCCGCCCTGCAGGAGGTCTATCGCGCGCCGGCGACGCTGGTCCGGCGCGACCGGGTTCAGTTGATCCACGGGCCGGTCGAGCTTCTGGACGCGATTCTGGCCGAGGGCGAAAAGGGCCTGTCGCTGCAGCGCTACAAGGGGCTGGGCGAGATGAACCCGGGGCAGCTGTGGGAAACCACGCTTGACCCCGAGGCCCGCACGCTGCTGCAGGTCAAGATCGACGACTCCGCCGAGGCCGACGATATCTTTACCAAGCTGATGGGCGATGTGGTCGAGCCGCGGCGAGAGTTCATTCAGACCAACGCGCTGAATGTCGAGCATCTGGATTTCTGATCACGCGGGGCGGTAAGTAAGCGTCCCACGCTGAGACACTTTTTGGAGTGAATGATTTCAATGCGTTGCGACATTGAATTAGAGCGTGTCGCACACTACACGACTCCCAGGTTTTTGAGTGTTTTTGGGAGGTTGATCCATTCGACAAGAATGTTCGGGTGATCTGAGCGGAGGCGGTTTCTGAGGAAGGTGAAGCCGGTTCGGAAGTAGGACCTTGCGAGGTATCCGTG
>JANNRR010000048.1:0-9272 GCA_031401675.1 Paracoccaceae bacterium | reverse complement strand
CGGGCGGGCGCGCCTTGGCGCGCGTTGCTTGACCCTGCCGGTGGCTTTGGCTAGGGCACATTGACGCAATTGCAAAGGATGACCGCCGTGGCGAACCAATCGATCCTCATTCTGCCGGGCGACGGCATCGGGCCGGAAGTGATGGCCGAAGTGCGCCGGGTGATCGGCTGGTTCGAAGCGCGGCGGGGGATCGGGTTCGATCTGTCGGATGGGCTGGTGGGTGGCTGTTCCTATGACGCGCATGGGGTGCCACTGACGGATGCGACGATGGAAAGGGCGCAGGCTGCGGATGCGGTTTTGCTGGGAGCGGTGGGCGGTCCGGCTTATGACGGGCTGGATTTCAGCCTGAAGCCGGAGCGGGGCTTGTTGCGGCTGCGCAAGGAGATGGACCTTTTTGCCAACCTGCGGCCGGCGCAATGCTTTGACGCACTGGCGGATTTTTCCAGCCTGAAGCGCGAGGTGGTGGCGGGCCTGGACATCATGATCGTGCGGGAACTGACCGGCGGGGTGTATTTCGGCGAACCGCGCGGCATTTTTCCGGACAACGAGGGCGGCCGCGTCGGGATCAACACGCAGCGCTACACCACCAACGAGATCCGGCGGGTGGCGCGGTCGGCGTTCGAGCTGGCGCGGCGGCGGGACAACCGGGTCTGTTCGATGGAAAAGGCCAATGTGATGGAATCCGGGGTGCTGTGGCGCGAGGAAGTGACCTGGGTGCAGCAGAACGAATATCCCGATGTGGCGCTGTCGCACATGTATGCCGACAATGGCGCCATGCAGCTGGTGCGCTGGCCGAAGCAGTTCGACGTGATCGTGACCGACAATCTGTTCGGCGACATCCTGTCGGACTGTGCGGCGATGCTGACCGGATCGCTGGGGATGCTGCCCTCGGCCAGCCTGGGGGCGGTTGGCGCGAACGGGCGGCCCAAGGCACTTTACGAGCCGGTGCACGGCTCGGCCCCGGACATCACCGGCAAGGGCATTGCCAACCCGATTGCCTGCATTCTGAGCTTTGCCATGGCCCTGCGCTATTCGTTCGATCTGGGGGCAGAGGCGGCGCGGCTGGAGGTGGCGGTGCAGAAGGTGCTGGCGGACGGGTTGCGGACGGCCGATCTGATGCGGGCCGGGGACGGTGTGCCGGTTGGCACCACGGCGATGGGGTCGGCGATCCTGGCGGCGCTGGAAGCCGGGCTGTAGGATCAGTCGTCCGGTTCGTCAAAGGCATCGGGTTCAAGGCGGGGCGGATTTTCCTGCGCGGCCAGGGCCTGATAGTGCGCGACCTTCATCAGGTGCTGTGTTGTGCGCGACAGCCAGCGCAGACCGCCGGTCAGGGCAAAGGTCTGATCGGCGGACCGGCCGGGCTGGGGTGGTGCGGCCAGAATCTGGTGGCGGAGCCGTTCGAGCCGACCCGGAAGCAGCCGGTTCAGCCGATCCAGCCGGACGGAAAACCGGGGATCGGTCGGGGCTTGGCGCAGGATGTGGCCCAGGAGCAGCACCGGGCGCAACAGGCCGGGTGCCTGCCGCAGTGGCAGCACCCGGGGGACCTGGGCGCTGCGGCTGGACAGGCGTTGCAGGTGATCGAACAGATGCAGCAGTGCCGTGTAACGGCGCAAGACCCGGCACTGGTCCTCGGCAACAGATATCTGCGCGATGTAGGATTGCAGAACCACCAGGGCCGCCGCGATTTCTGCGGTGCTTTTGTCGGGAAGCGTGTCGGTCTGCCCGGTCATGACGGCGGCCAGATTGCCGTGCAGGTTTGCGGTGATGGCCCGGGCGCAGGTTCCGGCGGCGTCGATGGCGCTGTCGGCACTGCCGATCATTCGGCGATCAAGGGCTTCGGTCATCGGCACCGGCCGTTCAGGTACCAGCCGGTCGACCAGCCGGGTAAAGGGTCGCGTCAGCGGCAGGATCAGCAGCACGCCGGCGACGTTGAACGATGTGTGGAACACCACCAGCGCGGTCTGGTCGTCGCCGGGCAGCACGTTGCGCAGGACCGGCCCGGCCAGCCCGAGCAGGGCAAAGGCCAGCACACCGGTGAAGACATTGTAAAGCACATGCGCCAGCGCGGTCTGGCGCATGGCGCGCGAGCCGCCGACGGCGGCAAGCCAGGCGGTGGCCGTGGTGCCGATGTCCATGCCGATCACCGCCGCCGCCGCCTGACCGAAGCTGACGCTGCCGGTGCCAAGCAGCACCAGCACCGCTGCCACACCAGCGCTGGAGGAGTGGGTGATTGCGGTCAGGACGGCACCGAGCGCGAGCAGTTGCAGCCGGCCGGACAGGGTATCGGGCGGAAAGTCGGCCTGGGTGATCGTGCCGGAAAACCCGGCCATGCCCTGCTGCATCAGGTCAAGACCGATGAACAGCAGCGAAAAGCCCGCCAGCACCGACCCCAGCCGCGCGATGTCGCCGCGCGCCAGCAGCCGCAGCAGGCTGCCGGCAAGCACCAGCGGCAGGGCGGCCATGCCGAGCTTGAGTTTGAAGCCGACCAGCAGCACGATCCATCCGGTGAAGGTCGAGCCGATGTTCGCGCCGAGAATCACCCCGACCGCCTGGGCAAAGCTGATCAGCCCGGCACCAACAAAGCCGACGACGATCAGGGTGATGGCGCTGGAGGACTGAACGGCGACTGTGGTCATAAGACCGGTCAGCGTTCCCAGAATCGGGGTCGAGGTCGAGCGAGCCAGAACCTGACGCGCCGTCCGGTTGGCCAGTTGCTTCAGGGCATCTGTCATGGTCTGCATGCCGAGCAGAAACAGGCCAACGCCGCCAAGGATCAGCAAAACGCCAGTGGTCATCGGTTCCCCCTGACCCGGGACTATCCGCGAGCCGCCGGGAACTTGCAACGCGGGCCAGGGCTGGAGCGGGAACGGTGCACACGGTCGCTGTCCGGGGGGGAAGGCGAGGACGACGCGCGATCTTTCGCAGTTGCAGCAACAATCTGGATAAAATGCTGTGTGGGCGGTTGAGCCTGCCGAAGCGCCGCCCTATGGTCGCGCCAACTCTTGCCGGGCCGGTATGGGCCCAGGGCGGATTTCAATGGCTTCGCTTTCCAGTTCGTTTCGGGGCGCCCTGCTGGCGCTGGTGGCGTTTGGTGTGTTCGCCAGCCATGATGCTGTCGTCAAGGTGGTCGGCGGCTACTATTCGCCGGTACAGGTGCTGTTTTTCGGGGTGCTGTTCAGCTTTCCGGTAGTCACCATGCTGTTGCTGCGCGATCGGGACAGCAGCAACCTGATTCCGAAGCATCCGTGGTGGACGCTGGTCCGAACGGTGGCAATCGTGATTACCGGCGTGTGCGCGTTCTATGCGTTTTCGCATCTGCCGCTGGCGCAGTGCTATGCCATCTTTTTCTCGACCCCGCTGCTGATCACCGTGCTGGCGATCCCGATTCTGGGGGAAAGGGTGCGGGTGCGGCGCGGGTTGGCGGTGGTGGTCGGGCTGATCGGGGTGCTGATCGTGGTCCGGCCCGGGCAGGCGGACCTGCAGCTGGGGCATGTTGCGGCGATGGTGGCCAGTTGCTCCGGGGCGCTGGCCTCGGTGATCGTGCGCAAGGTCGGGCAGGAGGAGCGGTCGGCGGTGCTGATGCTGTATCCGATGGTCGCGAATTTCGTGGCGATGGGTTGCGCGCTGCCGCTGGTCTATATCCCGATGCCGCTGGAGCATCTGGGCGGGTTCATGGCGATGGCGGTGCTGGGCACCATCGGCACCGTCTGCATCATTTCGGCCTACAAGAACGCCGAGGCGATGATCGTGGCGCCGATGCAGTATTCTCAGATCGTCTGGGCGACGATTTTTGGATATCTGGTGTTTGACGAGCGGCTGGATCCCCAGACCATCGTCGGCTCTGCGATTGTGATCGCCAGTGGCATCTACATCCTGTTCCGGGAAAGCCGGGCGCAGGTATCGGTGTCGCAGCCGGTGCTGCGGACCAAGGGTCGCCACGAAACCGGCACCATTCCGCGTGGCAGTCTGATCCAGCGGATGCGCGAGGTGGCGCTGGCCACTGATGACTGAAACGGCTACGCGCTGGCCGAAAGCGGCTTGCAATTGGCGAGGCCAAGCGGTAGGTGCCAGCCACCGGTCGGAGTGTGGCGCAGCCTGGTAGCGCACCTGCTTCGGGAGCAGGGGGTCGAAGGTTCGAATCCTTTCACTCCGACCAGTTTTCCCGCATTCTGTTCCTGTCGTGGTACTGTGCCCTTTGTCGGGCACGGTCCGTTTGTCTGTACAAGGAGATTTTGCATGAAGCGCACCGCGAGCGCCGTCTGGTCGGGCGATCTGAAAACCGGCAAGGGCACGCTGTCCAGCCAGAGCGGCATCCTGAACGAAACAAGGTACGGCTTTGCCAGCCGGTTCGAGGACGGGCCGGGCACAAATCCCGAGGAACTGATCGGCGCGGCTCTGGCCGGATGCTATGCGATGGCACTGTCGGCCGGACTGGCCAAGCTTGATCTGGCGGCTGACCGGGTGGCGGCCAAGGCCACGGTGACGCTGGAGCCGGTGGATGGCAACATGACCATCGCCGCTATCCATCTGGATGTGACGGCAAAGATCCCGCGCATGAATGACGTGGCGTTTCAGGAGCATGTGCGTGCGACCAGGGAATCCTGCATCGTCCGCCGGGCACTCAACGCGACGATCACCGTGACGGCGACACTGGAGGTCTGACCGCGCGGCTTGGCATGGACGATTGCGCCCTGCCGCGCTAGAAGGCGGGACGCATTTTGCCACAGGTCCCGCCATGCTTGCCCCTGCTGAACTGATCGCCGGTGTTCCGGCACCGCGCATCGCCGCGATCCGGGCGCGGGAAGCCAAGCGGTTTGCCCGGGCCCGGCCGCTGACCAAGGCGGCGGTGGCGGCCGGGCGCGCGGCGTTTGTCGACGGCGTGCCGATGGCGTGGATGTCGGACTGGCCGATGCCGTTCCCGATGCTGGTGGCGAAAGCGACAGGGGCCACGATCGAGGATATCGACGGCAACCGGCTGGATGATTTCTGCCTTGGCGACACCGGCTCGATGTTCGGGCATTCGCCCGCGCCGGTTGCCAAGGCGATCCGGGCGCAGGCGCGACGCGGGCTGACCACGATGTTGCCGAACGCGGATGCGCTGGCGGTCGGCGTGCTGCTGTGCGAGCGGTTCGGGCCGTTTCTGTGGCAGATTGCCACCACCGCCAGCGACGCCAACCGGTTCGCGCTGCGGGTGGCGCGGGCGGTGACCGGGCGGCCCAAGGTGCTGGTGTTCGCGGGCTGCTATCACGGCGCGGTCGATGATGTGATGATCGAGCCGTTTGCCGGCGGCACGCGGGCCAGGCCGGGGCTGGTCGGGCAGGTGGCGGACCTGAGCCGGACCGGGATTTGCGTCGAGTTCAACGATCTGGCCGGGCTGGAAGCGGCGCTGGCGACCGGCGAAGTTGCCGCAGTGCTGACCGAACCGGTGCTGACTAACTGCTGCATGGTGCTGCCCGACCCGGGATATCTGGAAGGGGTCCGGGCGCTGACCCGGCAGTACGGCGCGCTGTTGATCATCGATGAGTCCCACACGATTTCGACGGGGCCGGGCGGGTACACGCGGGTGCATGGGCTGGACCCCGACATGTTCGTTCTGGGCAAGCCGGTTGCCGGCGGCGTGGCGGCGTCGGTCTGGGGGATGCGGGCCGAGGTGGCGGCGCGGCTGGCGCGCTATCACGAGGACCGCCCTGCCGGGTTTTCCGGCATCGGCACCACCTTGTCGGCCAATCCGCTGCAATTCGCGGCAATGCGGGCGACGCTGGCCGAAGTGATGACCGAGGCCAACCATGCACGGATGGAAAAGGGTGCAGTGCGGCTGGCGGCGGGATTGTCGGGCGTGATCGCCCGGCATGGCGCGCCGTGGCACGTGGTGCGGGTTGGCGCGCGGGTGGAGTTCATCTGTGTGCCGGGGCAGTTGCGCAATGGCAGCGAGGGGCGGCTGGCGCACCGGCCGGCGTTGGAGGCGGCGATTCATGCGGCGCTGGTCAACCGGGGCTGCCTGATCGCGCCGTTTCACAACATGATGCTGGTGTCGCCCGCAACGCGAAAGCGGCAGATCGACCGGCTGATCATGGCCTTCGACGAAATCCTTGGCGAACTCTTTGCCTGAAAGCCCGACATGACAATGACCAGCCCCTCCGGCTCTGTCCCTGCCGAAGCCGAAGCCTTTCTGGCGGCATATCCCGAGATCGAGGCCATCGACATCCTGCTGCATGACGCCAATGGCATCGGGCGCGGCAAGATCATCCGCAGGCACGAGTTGCCGGGGCTATATGCCACTGGTCGCTTTCTGCCGATCTCGATCCTCGGCCTTGATATCTGCGGCGAGGATGTGCACGAGACCGGTCTGATCTGGGATCAGGGCGACGGCGACATGCGGGCCTGGCCAATCCCGGGGACGCTGAAGCCGCTGCACGGTACCAGCCCGGCGCGCGGCGAATTGTTCATGAGCATGTATCATCTGGACGGCGCGCTGATGACCAGCGATCCGCGCCATGCCCTGCAACGGCAGGTCGACGCGATGGCGGCCGAGGGCATGGTGCCAGCGGCGGCGTTCGAGCTGGAGTTTTTCCTGCTGGCCAATGACCGGGGCCCCGACGGCAGGGTGCGCCCGGCGGATGCAGTGCTGGACGGGCGGCCCTCGACCAAGACCGAAGTTTACTCGGTCGACCACCTGCACGGCATGGAGCCGCTGTTTTCCGATGTGTATGCGGCGGCGAAACTTTCGGGGATCACCGCCGAAACCCTGATTTCGGAATATGCGCCGGGACAGTACGAATTGACGCTGCACTACCGGACCGACGTGATGCAGGCCGCCGACGATCTGATCCGGCTGAAACGGATCGTGCGGCTGCAGGCGCGCCGGCATGGGGTGACCGCCTGTTTCATGGCCAAGCCGATCGAGAAATATGCCGGATCGGGGATGCATTTCCATGTGAGCCTGCTGGATGCGGGCGGCAGGAACCTGTTCATGGAGGCGGTCGAAGGCCAGTGGAACGACACGATCCGGCATGCGCTGGGCGGGTTGCGGCTGACGATGGGCGAAAGCATGCTGGTGTTTGCGCCGCACGCCAATTCCTGGCGGCGCTTCGCCAACCAGAGCTATGCGCCGGTTTCGCCGACCTGGGGCGTGAACAACCGGTCGGTTGCGCTGCGAATTCCCGCCGGCGACATTCGCGCCCGGCGGATCGAGCATCGGCCGGCGGGGGTGGATGCCAACCCCTATCTGGTGGCGGCGACGGTTCTGGCCGGGGTGCGGCGCGGGCTGGAACACCGGATCGACCCCGGGCCGGAAACCAGCGGCAATGGCTATGAAGCGGACAGTGCGCTGGTCATTCCGGTCGATTGGCGCAGCGCCATCGCGGCGGCAGAGGCCTCGGCCTTTCTGGCCGAGGCGCTGGGGGCCGACATGCACCGCACCTTTACCGCGATCAAGGCGGCGGAGTATGCACGGGTCAGCCGCACCATCGCCGATGTCGACTATGACCTTTATCTGCACACGGTTTGATCGAGTGACCCGGCAAAGCGGCCCGACGCCGCCATCGGCGCATTGTCGCCTGCATCAGGCGAATTGCCGCATAAACTTTTGGCATAAGCGCGGATTATGCGGCACAAGTGTGGGCGCTGCGGCTTGAACGGCGGCCCGAAAGCAGCAATGCTGACCGAGGCTATTGAACAAGACCGTTGAATGCTGGTCGATCAGAGACGGCACCATTGTAGCAGCGGGTCTGTGGCCGCGATTTCGCACTGACCATGGCAGCTGGGCGATATTACGGAAAGTCGGTGCGGCACGATGCTTGAACTGGTCAAATCGCTCAGCAACCGTCAAAAGCAGATCATCCTGCTGCTGCTTGATGTTGTAGTCGTGCCTTTGGCGTTTCTGTTCACCTTTGTCATTCAGATGAACACCGTCGAACTGGCGGCACCGATGTCGCAGATTCTGCCGATTCTGCCGGTGTTGTGCGGATTGGCGGCGGGAATATCGCTGGTGCTCGGCATTCCGAAGATGCGGCTGAACGCCTATGATCTGAGCGGGGTGCAGAAGACCGGGATTTTCAGCCTGGCGATGGCGGCGTCCTGCGCGGTTCTGGCGATGATCAGTGGAATCCCGTTCCCGTTCGGCATTCACATCATGTTCGGCATGACCTGCTTTCTGCTGGCCAGCGGATTGCGGATGCTGATGTTGCGGCTGGTGCTGAATCTGTACCGCAACTCGCAGCCGCGCTGCCGGGTGCTGATCTATGGCGCCGGGACCACGGGCATGCAGCTGGCGACGGCACTGAAGACGCACAAGTCGATCGAGCCGATTGCCTTTGTCGATGACAATATCGCCATGCAGGGCATGACGGTCGCCGGCCTCAAGGTACATACGCCGGTACGGATTGCCGAGATCGTGGCCGACCGCAAGATCGACCGGGTGCTGCTGGCGATGCCGTCGCTGTCGCAGCCCAAGCAGAACCAGCTGTCGCGCCGGTTGCAGAAACTGGGGCTGGAGGTGCAGGCGCTGCCGTCGTTCGCGCAGTTGATCGGGGAAGAGGCGCTGGTGGACAAACTGAGCCCGGTAACGCCCGGCCGGTTGTTGGGCCGGGCGCAGCTGGACCGCGAAATGATGGGCGGGGCCGAGGCCTATGCCAACCGGTCGGTGATGGTCAGTGGGGCGGGCGGCTCGATCGGGTCGGAACTGTGCCGGCAGCTGCTGGTCTGCCGCCCGGCCAGGCTGGTGCTGTTCGAGCTGTCGGAACTGGCACTGTACACGGTCGAGCAGGACCTGCGGCCCCTGGCCGAGGAAACCGGCACCGAACTGGTGGCGGTGCTGGGGTCGGTGACCGATCAGCGGATCGTGCGGCGGGCCCTGACCGAAAATGGCGTCGACGTGGTGCTGCATGCGGCGGCCTACAAGCATGTGCCGCTGGTCGAGGCCAACCCGCTGGTCGGCATGGCCAACAATGTGCTGGGAACGGCGACGCTGGCGCAGGAGGCACGGGAACTGGGGGTTTCGCGGTTCATCCTGGTTTCCAGCGACAAGGCGGTGCGGCCGACCAATGTGATGGGGGCTTCGAAGCGGCTGGCCGAACTGGTGGTGCAGGATCTGGCCGCCCGGTCGAACCGGACGGCCTTTGCCATGGTACGGTTCGGCAATGTACTGGGGTCGTCGGGATCGGTGGTGCCGCTGATTCAGGAACAGATCGCGCGCGGCGGGCCGGTGACGCTGACCCATCCCGAGGTGTCACGCTATTTCATGACGGTGCAGGAGGCGGCGCGGCTGGTGCTGC
>JANNRR010000047.1:0-19415 GCA_031401675.1 Paracoccaceae bacterium | reverse complement strand
TTCACCTTGGTCAGGAAATGCATCGCGGTCTCGTCGGCCTCGCGCTTGGGGACCTTGCGCACCCAGATCGGTGCCAGCGTGCAGTTTTCCAGGATGGTCAGATGCGGGAACAGGTTGAAATGCTGGAACACCATGCCGACTTCGGACCGCACCTTGTCGATGTTCTTGATGTCCGAGGTCAGTTCGGTGCCATCCACCACGATCTGACCCTTCTGATGCTCCTCCAGCCGGTTGATGCAGCGGATCAGCGTCGATTTCCCCGACCCCGACGGGCCGCAGATCACGATCCGCTCGCCCTTGTTGACCGTCATGTTGATGTCGCGCAGCACGTGAAAGGTGCCGTACCACTTGTTCATCCCGGTGATCTGCACGGCGATTTCGCTGCTGATCTGCAGGTCGCTGTGTTTTGCGGCTTCGGCCATGATGGCTCCCCTAATGATGGTCGGTCTTCAGCTTGCGCTCCAGATACATCGAGTACCGGGACATGCTGAAGCAGACGATGAAGAACAAGGCTCCGACAAAGATGAACAGCTCCCAATAGACGCCGTTCCACTCCTGATTGGCGCGGATCGCCGATACCAGCGCAATCGGGTCCTGCAAGCCGATGAACACCACCAGCGTCGTGTCCTTGAACAGGCCGATGAAATTGTTGACGATGCCCGGAATCGAGACCTTCAGCGCCTGCGGCATGATGATCCGCTGCTGCGCCTGCCAGTAGTCCAGCCCCAGCGCATCCGCCGCCTCGTACTGACCGCGCGGCAATGCCGCCAGCCCGCCCCGGATCACCTCGGCCATGTAGGCCGCCGAAAACAGCGTCACCATGATGATGACCCGCAGGATGATGTCGAAATTGCTGCCCGGCGGCAGGAAATAGTTCAAGAGCAGCGACGCGGTGAACAGGAGCGTGATCAGCGGCACCCCGCGGATCGCCTCGATGAAGCCGACACAGATGGTCTTCACCAGCACCATGTCCGACCGCCGGCCCAGGGCCAGCAGAATGCCCAGCGGCAGCGAAAACGCGATGCCCGACACCCCGATCACCACCGACAGCATGAACCCGCCCATGTCGTCGGATTGCAACTGCCGCAGGCCGATCGGTATGGTCCCGGCCAGCACACCGCTCAGCGGCCCGGTCAGAAACGCCCACCAGATGATCGCCGCCAGCACTGCGGCTATACTGCCCAGGATCGGGTTGAACGGGCTGACCAGCCGGTAGGCCGCGTAGCCCACGCCAAAGCCCAGCATGGCCAGCACCGGCAGCCAGATGGTGCCGCCCCACAGCAGCCAGAATGCCACCGCCGGATACGCCACCGAAAACCACAGCATCTGGCGCGGCAGCTTGTTGAACAGGATGGGGGCCATCGCCACCAGCATCAGTACAAAGGCCAGCGTCGGACGCCAGTACAGTTCCTGCGGGTAAAACCCGAACAGCAGCTGATTCCAGCGCTCGCGGATCACCGCGAAACAGGCACCCTCGATGCCCTCACCGTAGGCCGCCGCAGCAACCGCGCGGCATTCGGCCAGAGAATTGGCGTTCCAGATCGACCGCATCAGCCACGGGCCGATCAGCGACACGATGGCATACACGGCATACAGGGCCGCCAGTGTCAGCAATCCGTTCATCCAGCTGGAAAACAGATTGTCACGCACCCACTTGACGGCACCAACCTGACTTGCGGGCGGCTTTTCCGGCGCCAGCATCGACGACCGCACGAAAGAGACGGAACCGCTCATCCTAGCGCTCCTTCAGCTTGACGGAATTGTTGTAGATGTTCATCACGGTCGAGATCGCCAGCGAAATTACCAGATAGATCACCATCATCAGCAGCATCGATTCCAGCTCGCGCCCGGTCTGGTTCATGGTGATGCCGCCCAGCGTCGATTTAAGGTCCATGTAACCGACCGCGATCCCAAGCGAGGTGTTCTTGGTGATCGACAGATACTGTGAAATCATCGGCGGAATCATCACCCGCATCGCCTGCGGCAGCACCACCAGACTGGTGGTCTGGCCGGGGCGCAGCCCAAGGGCATAGGCGGCCTCGGTCTGGCCGCGCGAAATCGCCAGGATGCCGCCGCGTACGATCTCGGCAATGTAGGTCGCCGAATAGATCGACAGCGCCAGCCACATCGCGATCAGCGAGGTCCGGGCCTGGGTGCCGCCTACGAAGTTGAACCCCTTCAGTTCCGGGTAACCAAGGTGAAAGCCGGTGGCCAGCAACAGCGCGACCAGCGGCAGGATCAGCACCGCCAGCGACATCCACAGCGTCACCGGGCGCGTGCCGGTGGCATTCTGCACCACCGTCGCCTTCGCCTGGATGCGCCGGTAGCCCCAGATGCTGGCGGCGATCACCGCAATGATCGCCAGCAAATCGACCGAAATCAGGAAAATCCCGACATCGACATTGCCGAGACTGCGCGAAAACAGCGGCTCGGGCACATAGACGCCGCGATTGGTGATGGCGACCGAGTCAAACAGGATCATCGAGGCCGAAGGGTCCTCGCCGCGAAACGCCTTCGGCTCGGGGGCCGATATCGACACGATGGCATTGACCAGCACGATCCACAGCACCACCGGAACGTTGCGGAACCCCTCGACATAGACCGTCATCAGCCGGGCGACGATCCAGTTGCGCGACAGACGCAGGATGCCGACAGTCACGCCGATCAGCGTGGCAAGGATGCAGGAGATGAAGCCCAGAAACAGCGTGTTCAGCAGCCCGATCAGCAGGGCGCGGCCATGCGTGCTGTCGTTGCTGTACTGCACCAGCATCTGGTTGATGTCATAGCCCGCCCGCGAACCCAGGTAATTGTAGCTGAAGTTCTTGCCCAGGGCCGCGAAGTTCTGAATGGTGTTGTCGACCAGCCAGGCCATCAGCGCCAGAAACGCCAGCAGGAAAAGCACCTGAATGGTGATCGATCGATAGCGGGTATCATAGATCAGCATGCTCAGCCGGAAATCGGCGCGCGGAATCTCTGACATCGACGCCATAAGATATCTCCCTGTGTCCCCGGACTCTGTATTCAGGCTCCCGCCATGGTTCGGCGGATCGGCCCGGGTTGAACGCTGCAGTTGCAGAAAGGAAAAGGGCGCGCCGGTGTGGCGCGCCCCTGGTGGTTCAGCCTACCGGAACGGCGGCGAGTACTGCAGCCCGCCTTGGGTCCACAGCGCGTTCAGGCCGCGCGCCAGCCCGATCGGGGTGGCAGAACCGATGTTGGCCTCGAAGATTTCGCCATAGTTGCCGCCCGCCATGATGGCGCGCTTGGCCCAATCCTTGTCCAGCCCCATCATCGCGCCCAGATCGCCCTCGGTGCCGAGCAGGCGGTTGATCTCGGGGTTGTTGCCCGGTGTCGCCGACAACTCGCCGATATTGGCCGAAGTGATGCCATACTCTTCCGCAGCCACCAGCGCGTTGAAGGTCCACTTGACGATATCCGCCCACTGGTCGTCGCCGTGCCGCACCAGCGGCCCCAGCGGCTCTTTCGAGATGATCTCGGGCAGAACGATGTGGTTTTCCGGATCGGCAAAGGTGGCGCGCGTCGCGGCAAGCCCCGAGGCGTCCGTCGTGTACACGTCGCAGGCCCCGGCCGAATACTGCTGTTCGGCCTCGGCGTTGTCCTTGATCGGCACCGGCTCGTAGGTCATGTTGTTCGACTTGAAGTAGTCGGCAAGGTTCAGTTCGGTCGTGGTGCCGGTCTGGATGCAGACGGTCGCCCCGTCCAGTTCCTTGGCCGACGACACGCCCAGATCCTTCTTCACCATGAAGCCCTGGCCGTCGTAATAGTTCACCCCGGCAAAGGTGAATTTCAGGTCGGTGTCGCGCGAATAGGTCCAGGTGGTGGTGCGCGACAGCATGTCAACCTCGCCCGAAGCCAGCGCGGTGAAACGGGTCTCACCGGTGGTCGGCACGAACTTTACCTTCATCGGGTCGCCCAGAACGGCGGCGGCAATGGCACGGCACACCGCGACATCGAACCCCTGATAGACGCCGTTGGCATCGGGTGCCGCAAACCCCGCCAGGCCGGCGTTCGAGCCGCAGATCAATTCGCCGCGGGCCTTCACGTCATCCAGCGTGGTCGCTGCGGCGAACCCGGCCACCAGGCCGGCCACCGTCAGCGTGCCATAGAATACGGATTTTTTCATTTTTACCTCTTCCTGATCTCCCGCCGTGTTGTCGGCGGTTTGCCCGGCCAGCCGCCGGGGGTGAAACTGTGAGAGCGCTTGTCCCCTCAGTGTCGCGCAGGATGTGGCATTTTGAAAGAACACGTCAAGCACGGCGTGGCAGATTCATCGGATTCCGACGATTTAACCATCACTTTGCGTGATGAAGTCAAACGTCCGTGCGGCCCGAAAACGCCCGCCCCTCCCGCTAGCCCTTGCAAAGGCTGTAGAATGTCGCCGCATGCAGGAAATCCTGCCGTTTCAGCGCCGCCGCCGCGCAGGCCTCGTCGTCGGCCCCCCAGATCTCGGTCTGCCAGTCTTCATCGATTCGAGACAGTGCCCACAGCGTCGCGGCCGGCCGCAGCCCGGCCAGCACCGCCAGCCCGATCACCAGTGATCCCGACAGCGCCACCAGATCATGAAATGCCGTCAGTTCAAATGCATCCAGCCCGGCCACCCGCGCCCACAACACTGCCAGTGCAGCCCCGGACTGCGCAATATGCACAACCCCCGCGCGCACCTGCAGCGGCGCGCCCAGCGCCTGACCCGCCCACGCCACCAACGGGTCCCAGGCCGCCGACTGCCGTGCCACCAGCCGCTCTGGGCCGGTCGCGCGGTAACAGATCAGATCGGCATCGCCGTAGGCCGCGATCAGGTCGATTACTTCGTCCCGTTGCGGCCCCACCTTGTCGACCGCCGCATTCGCCGACCGGGTAAACGGCATCGTCAGCGGCTGCACCACCCCTGCCTGCGCCTGCCATTCGGCGGCAATCGCCTCGGCCAGCGCCCGGGTCGGCACGATCAGCGCTGCCTTGCCCGGGGTCCGGACGGCGCGCGCATCCAGCCGCAGCCCGAAGCCGTCCGCCTCGGCCACCACCGCCACCTCGGTCCAGAACCGCCTGGCCACCCAGCCCGCAGCCACGCCTACGCCCGTCCGCTCATGCACCATCCCCGAACGGATCGGGCACGAACTCGTCGACCGACCAGCCGACGGTCGCCCAGGTCCGCGCCATATGTTCTGGTAGCGGCGCAAAAAGCTCCAGCTTCTTGCCGGTCATCGGATGCACCAGAAACAGCGACCGCGCATGCAGATGCATCTTGCGGCTGACATCGCCACCCAGCTGCGCCCCCCAGCCGTCGCCCATATTCTCCTGCCCGGCGCCGCCGTACTTGCCATCGCCGATGACCGGATGCCCGATCTCGGCCATATGGGCGCGCAACTGATGCGTCCGCCCGGTCACCGGCTCAAGCGCCACCCAGGCCGCCCGCCGTCCCAGCGCACTCAGCACCGCATAATCGGTATGCGCCCGCTTGGCACCTTCGGTCTTTTCCACCTCGGACGGGTGGATGCACCGCATCTTTTCACCCTCGCCGCCCGGCCCGTGCCCCGGGGCCTTGACCAGCCCGTACTTGATCGAACCCTTGTAGGGCTGCGGCACCCCGGCCACCACCGCCCAGTAGATCTTGCGGGTTTCGCGCGACCGGAACGCCGCCGTCAGCGCCGCCGCCGCCTCGCGCGTCCGCGCCAGCACCAGAATGCCCGAGGTATCCTTGTCCAGCCGGTGCACCAGCCGCGGCTTTTCCAGCAGCCCGAAGGTCAGCGCCTCGGCCAGCCCGTCCACATGCTTTGTCGTCCCCGACCCGCCCTGACTGGCCAGCCCCGGCGGCTTGTTCAGCACGATGATATGGTCGTCGCGGTACAGCACCGCCGCCTGAATCATCGCCGCATCCGCCGGGCTGACGCGCGGCGCGGCCGTCTTCTCGATCGGGGCCACCTCGGGCAGCGGCGGCACCCGCACCTGTTGCCCGACCTCCAGCCGGGTCGAGGCCTTGACCCGCCCGCCATCCACCCGGATCTCGCCGGTGCGACAGGCCTTTTCGACCCGCCCCTGCGTCACATGCGGAAACTGCCGCTTCAGCCAGCGGTCCAGCCGCTGATCGCCCTCGCCCGCCGCCACTGTCATCGTCTGCGCGCTCATGCGCCCATCCCCCGGCCCAAGGCCAATCCCGCCACAATCGCCACCAACGACAGACCCACCGACGCCCCGACATACAGGGCGGCCAACCCGGCCTGCCCGCGCTCGACCAGCGCCAGCGTATCCATCGAAAACGCGGAAAAGGTGGTAAACCCGCCCAACACCCCCGTCAGCAGCAGCGGCGCATGCCGCGGCATCCCGCGTTCGATCAGCAGCACGAACAACACGCCCATGAGAAATGACCCCAGCACATTGATCACCACCGTACCATAGGGAAACCCCTCCCCCATCAGCCGGGTCACGCCGATGCCGGTCAGATACCTGCCCGAGGCCCCGAGTGCCCCGCCAAGCGCCACATGAAACAGCGTCCAGATCATCGGGCTTCTGTCGCGCCAAGCGGGGCGGATGTCAACCAATGGGGACAAGCCATGGGGCCCCGGCCCATCCCCTGTTGGTTCTTGCCGGATTTGGCGTCAGACAAATCAGGCCGCGCCTGCCTGCCCCTGGGCAGGCGCGTAGAGTGCGCCCGCCCAGTCAGGCGCGCCTTGATTTCCCGACCACGGCACCAAGCCGCAAACCCCTTGCCCTTCGCTTGCGCTCTCGGGCAACGGACCGGGCGTCCTGCCACTGGCAGGCCAGCTTTTCGGTCCGGGTCTCGATGCCACCTGACAACGCGGCACGCTAGGATAAGAAAGTCCCATGGACCCGAGCTACCCGCCGGATTAGACACTTGCGGGATCAGCCAGAGGCCTAACCCTGACAGGCCGCCAAAGCGGGCCGACCGCCAACAGCAGCACGGCCACGTTGAACACCACATTCGATGCATTCCCCGAGGCAATCGACCCCGAACTGTCCACAACGAACCAGGCCAGAATGCCCACCAGCACGCTTCGGCGCACGGCTTCGGGCGCAAGGTCGTAAACCCAGGCCGAAAGGCACCAGATCGTCACCCCCCAGCCAACCAGAAAACCGCCCGCCAGACCCGACAGAAACCTGACATCGGCCGAGGCATAGGTGGTGGCGCCATCGACCGGCCAACTCAGCAGGTCAAGCGTCAGGCGTGCGGGCTCCTGCGTGGCCACCATGGTCCCGAAAAAGAACACCGGCCCGAAGGATCCAACGACGATGGCCGAAACCTTCAGCCAGAACTTGTGAAAGCGATGTGACATGGCGCACTCCTGTTGCTGCGTGCGCAGAAATAGACCCCGCCGCATCCGCAAGACAATTACCTCCCAGGTAGGTGACGACCCGCCGCCAATGGCCTAGACGAATGCCATGTCCGATTTCCCGCAAACCCTGAAATCCTGGCGCAAGGCGCGCCGCTACAGCCAGCTTGACCTCGCGGTCGAGGCCGAAGTCTCCTCCCGCCACATCTCGTTCCTCGAATCCGGGCGGGCGCGACCCAGCCGCGAAATGATCGGGCGGCTTGGCGATGCAATGAAACTGCCGCTGAATGCCCGCAATCAGATGCTGACCCATGCCGGCTTCGCCGCCCGCTTTCCTGCCCGGCAGTGGGATGCCGCTGCAATGGCCCCGATCCGGGCGGCGGTCGACCACATGCTCGACCGGCATGCCCCCTACCCGGCGCTGGCGTTCAACCGGTTGTGGACGATCCAGCGGATGAACGCACCGGCCCGGGCGCTGTTCGCCACCTTGGGGCTCGGCGAAGGCGACAGCCTTCTGGACCTGATGCTCCGCGATACCTTGCCCGCCGTCATCGAGAACTGGCCGGAAGTGGCGCACCACGTCGCACAGCGGCTTCAGATTGAAAGCGCGGCCCAGGGCGGCATACCAGCGCTTGACCACGTCGCAGACAAGCTGGTGCGGGTTCGCAGGCCAGCCGACACACCGCTTGGCCCGGTCGTGCCGACCGTCTATCGCCTCGGCCCGCTGCGCCTGTCTTTGTTTGCCACCATCGCCCAGTTCGGCACGCCCGAAGACCTGACGCTGGACGATCTGAAGATTGAACTCTACTTCCCCGCCGACATCGCGACCGATCAAGCGCTGCGGGAAATGGCCGACTCTGCGGGGCGCAGTTCCTAATTTTCGGTTAACGTGACAACCCTAACAACCTGATACCAAACGAATAAAAAATGTCTCGCGCCGGGACGCTCCCTACTTCCCCCGCTTTTCACGCAGCTTGGCAAAATACTCCACCCGCTTTTTCAGCTCCCGCTCGAACCCGCGTTCCTCCGGCTGATAATAAACCGGCCGCCGCATCCCGTCGGGAAAGTAGGTCTGCCCCGAAAACCCGTCCGCCGCATCATGATCATACTGATACCCGGCCCCGTAGCCGATCTCCTTCATCAGCCGGGTCGGCGCATTCCTTATGATCATCGGCGGCGGCTCCGACCCGGTCGCCGTCGCCGCCGCCATCGCCGCCTTGAAAGCCACGTAGCCTGCGTTCGATTTCGGGGCCAGCGCCAGATAGATCACCGCCTGCCCCAGCGCCAGTTCCCCTTCCGGGCTGCCCAGCCTCTCATACGTCTCCCAGGCATCCAGACAGACCCGGAGCGCCTGCGGATCGGCCAGCCCGATATCCTCGACCGCCATCCGCGTGATCCGCCGCGCCAGAAACCGCGGGTCCTCGCCGCCGGTCAACATTCTTGCCAGCCAATACAACGCCGCATCCGGGTCCGACCCCCGCACCGATTTGTGCAGCGCCGAAATCAGGTTGTAATGTTCCTCGCCCGACTTGTCGTACTTCGCCGCCCGTCGCATCAGCCGCGCCGCCATCGCCTCGGTATCCAGGGGTGCCGCCAGCGTCCACGCCGCCACCTGCTCGATCAGGTTCAGCAGCGCCCGCCCGTCGCCATCCGCCATTTCCAGCAGCGCCTCGCGCGCCGCCCCGGTCAATGGCAGGGCACGGCCGATCTCGCGCTCGGCCCGCTGCGCCAGCAGCTCCAGATCAACCAGACTCAGCCGGTCCAGCACGATGACCTGCGCCCGGCTCAACAGCGCGGCATTCAACTCGAAGCTCGGATTCTCAGTGGTGGCCCCGACCAGCAGGATGGTGCCATCCTCCATGTAGGGCAGAAAGCCGTCCTGCTGCGCCTTGTTGAACCGGTGGATCTCGTCGACAAACAGCAGCGTCCCCTGCCCGTTCTGCCGGCGCAGCTTCGCCGCCTCGAACACCCGCCGCAGGTCCGGCACCCCGGTGAAAATCGCCGACAGCTGCACGAAATGCAAATTGGATTGATCCGCCAACAGCCGCGCGATCGTGGTCTTGCCCACACCCGGCGGCCCCCACAGGATCAGCGATCCCAGCGACCCCGCCGCCAGCATCGCTCCCAGCGGCCCTTCGGGCGACAGGATACCGCGCTGACCGATCACCTCGGAAAGTGTCCGCGGCCGCAAACGGTCGGCAAACGGGCGCGGACCGGTTTCGGCGCGATCAGTGGCAGCAAGATCGAACAGGTCAGACATACCTCAAGCTTACCGCCCGGCCTGCAGCAGTGAAAGGCCGAAACCAGCCCCCCGGGAGGACGGGGGGCCGGTGCCACGTCCAGCCGTTCCCGGCATCAGTGCAGCTTGGTCGCCATGTTGATGTTCACGCAAACGCTGCGTGACCCGCCGATATCCATCACCGGACCCGCCGCCACGCAATCCAGCCCGACGCGGCGGGCAAGACGGGGCGAGTTTTCCGGAATGATCCCCAGCACCGATGTCGCGCCAAGCACCCGGGCAGAACTGACCATTTCGTGGATCAGTTGCATCTGCACCCGCTGCCGCAGGTTCGCCGGCACGAAATCGCTGACGAACACCCGCGAGCTTTCCCAGACATGCGGCGACACCGGTGCCGGTTGATCCAGCAGGTTGGGTGGAATCGAGTCCAGCAGTCCCAGCTGCGCATCCCGGATCATGTAGGAATAGATGCCGCAGCGATGCGTGGTCGGGGTCAGCCGCACGCCGGCCAGAACCGCGCCGTGTTCATGAACGGCGACCCAGCGGCTGGCGGGCGTATCGTACTGGTCAAACTCCATCCCGTCGGCCTCCGGCAGATCCCACTTGTTCTGCACGATAAAGGTCTGGTGCCGTGCCCGGAACATGTTCGCGAACAACTGGCCGTGGTTGTGCAGATTCTGGTAGGAAAGGGTCGTTACTTCCATGGTCGTTTCTCCTTCTGGGGTGGTAAAACCTGTCAGAGGAGGAGCAAGTCGCCCTAGAGCAGCCGGTACTCCCGCGCCTTGCGAATCGCCTCGGATGTCGTGCGCGCCTCAAGGCGAATGCGGGCTGATTTCAATCGAGCCTTGAACGCGCTTTCCGATATCCCGAGTTTCGCCGCTGCTGCCGTGTGCCGATCCCCATCGGCAACGCACTTCAGCGCCTCTATCTGAGCCTGTGTCAGCTCTGACGGCGGCTTGGCCGCGATATGAAGCTGAGCCGTGATTTCTGTCAGTTGCGCCAGTTCCTCGTCCGAAAACTCGCGGTCCGACCGGCTGATCCCGACAATGGACCGCGACGTTATCGGGCCGTAGGATGACACAGCGCCATAGTTCAAACCGTATGCGGCCGCCTGCTGCATGACCCTGAACGGATCCGGCAGCGGAATCTCGCTCCAGCGCGTTGTCCCTGCGGTGCCGATTCCCCAGAAAACCAGCGGATCCCGCAAGTAGTAGGCATTGTCGTTGTAGTGATCGGCCCAGGCCTTGGGGTAGGTGCTGCGGTACACAAGTGGTGACGCAAATCGTATATGCAACCCGACCGTGAATCCCATTGGGGCAACATCACTCAGATCTTTGAACAAACGGACCATGGTTTTCTTGTCGGACATGTCCTTTTAGACAAGTTGCCATTGCTGCAGTCAACCGTAAATTGCATTCAGGACTCACCCGACCCCGAGGCAACAAGTGCGACCCATTGACCCCAGCCTGTTTACCCGCCTGATGCGCCTGCCAGACGCCGTTCGCGTTGATTTGCTTGAGTTTTGGGGTGCAACGCCGATCGCGGATATTCAGCTCAGCGACCTGATCGAAAAGATATCGTCGCAGATCGAGCAGGATCGGATCCAGCTGCCCGAGCCCAACTGACGTTAACCTTCATGAAGCAACAAAAACCCCGCAGCTTGCGGGGTTTTGCAAATTGCAATTGATTCGATCAGGCGTTCTCGGCCTCGACCCGGGCCTTGTCACCGGCACCCTTGGCGGTCACGTCGCGGTCCACCAGTTCGATGATCGCCATCGGGGCCATGTCGCCGTAGCGGAATCCCGCCTTGAGAACACGGCAATAGCCACCCGTACGGTCCTTGTAGCGCGGCCCGAGGACGGCAAACAGCTTGGCAACATAGCCATCCTGCTTCAGCTGGCTTCCGGCCTGGCGGCGGGCGTGCAGATCGCCGCGCTTGCCCAGCGTAATCAGCTTGTCGATGATCCGCTTCAGTTCCTTGGCCTTCGGCAGGGTGGTCTTGATCTGTTCATGCTCGATCAATGACCCTGCCATGTTGGCGAACAGCGCCTTGCGGTGTTCGTGGGTACGGTTCAGACGGCGGTAGCCGGCTCCGTGGTTCATGATAGTCTCCGTGGTTCGCGTTTATACTTTGTACGGCACGCCTCAGGTCTGGCGCACTCTGTTGGGGCTTTCGCCCGAGTAGTCCCCGCCAGAGCGGGCATTAAGTAGGGTGCGTGCTTGCACGCACCCCTTAGAATTGATCCTCGAACCGCTTCGCCAGGTCCTCGATGTTCTCCGGCGGCCAGTCCTCGACATCCATCCCCAGATGCAGACCCATGCCCGACAGCACTTCCTTGATTTCGTTCAGGGACTTGCGGCCAAAGTTCGGCGTGCGCAGCATTTCGGCTTCGGTTTTCTGGATCAGATCGCCGATATACACGATGTTGTCGTTCTTCAGGCAGTTCGCCGAACGCACCGACAGTTCCAGCTCGTCGACCTTCTTCAGAAGCAACGGGTTGAACTCCAGCCCGTCTTCGTCATCCGCGCGGGTCGCCGACTCCGGCTCGTCGAAGTTGACGAAGATCGACAGCTGGTCCTGCAGGATGCGCGCGGCATAGGCCACGGCGTCATCCGGGGTCAGCGAGCCGTCGGTTTCCACCTTCATCGTCAGCTTGTCATAGTCCAGCACCTGGCCCTCGCGGGTCGGCTGCACTTCGTAGCTGACCTTCTTCACCGGCGAATAGATCGCGTCGATCGGGATCAACCCGATCGGCGCATCCTCGGGGCGGTTCTTGTCGGCCGGAACATAGCCCTTGCCGGTGTTGACCGTCAGTTCCATGAACAGATCGGCACCATCGTCCAGGTGACAGATCATGTGATCCTTGTTCAGAATCTCGATCCCGCTCGATTCCGAAATGTCGCCCGCCGTCACCACGCCCGGCCCCTTGGCCGAGATCGACAGACGCTTCGGCCCCTCCACATCCATGCGGATCGCCACGCCCTTCAGGTTCAGCACGATGTCGGTCACATCCTCGCGAACCCCGGCCACCGAGGAAAACTCGTGCAGCACGTTGTCGATCTGAATCGAGGTGATCGCCGCGCCCTGCAGGCTCGACAGCAGCACCCGGCGCAGCGCATTGCCCAGCGTCAGGCCAAAGCCGCGTTCCAGCGGTTCGGCCACCACCGTCGCCTGCCGCGCCGGGTCGTTGCCCAGCTTCACGTCAAGCTGCATCGGCTTGATCAGTTCTTGCCAGTTCTTATGGATCATGCGTGTCGCCTCCATACTAGTCTCCTGCTCATGTCCCAAGCCGGAAACGCCCGAGGATCTAATGACAAAACGGACCGCGCAAAGGCGCGGCCCGGTGTTGGGTAGTGTGGCTCAGACCCGGCGGCGTTTCGGCGGGCGGCAACCATTGTGAGCAATCGGCGTCACGTCGCGGATCGACGTGATGCTCAGACCCACTGCAGCCAGGGCGCGCAACGCCGATTCGCGGCCCGACCCCGGGCCCTGAACCTCAACCTCGATGGTCTTTACCCCATGTTCCTGCGCCTTGCGGGCGGCGTCTTCGGCGGCCATCTGCGCGGCATAGGGGGTTGATTTCCGCGACCCCTTGAACCCCATGGTTCCGGCGGACGACCAGCTGATCGCATTGCCCTGAACATCGGAAATCAGGATCTTGGTATTGTTGAAACTGGAATTCACATGCGCCACCCCGGCGGCGATGTTCTTCCGTTCCTTCTTCTTCATGCGGACCTTGTCACGTGCCATGCTTCGGCCCCCTTATTTCTTCTTGCCGGCAATGGCCTTTGCCGGGCCCTTGCGCGTGCGCGCGTTGGTCGAGGTGCGCTGCCCGCGGACCGGCAGGCCACGGCGATGCCGCAAGCCGCGGTAGCAGCCAAGGTCCATCAAACGCTTGATGTTCATCGAAACTTCGCGACGCAGGTCACCCTCGACCGTCAGGTTAGCGTCGATGAATTCACGCACCGCCAACACTTCGGCGTCGCTCAGTTCATTCACGCGGCGATTGCGCGTGATGCCGACGGATTCGCAGATCTGTTCGGCGAAGTGCGGTCCGATGCCATGAATATAGGTCAGTGCAATGGGGACACGTTTCCCCGTTGGGATGTTAACGCCAGCAATACGTGCCACGCGGTCGTTCCTTTTGTTGCGGTTCCGTAATGCCGGAACCTTTTTTCACAACAGGCCCGTTCGGGGCCGGTTCAATCGGGCCGGATCGTCGGAATCACAATCCCGGAAATCAGGCCGAATCTCTTGCGAGACGCCGTCATCTATGGGGTTTTCCGGATGCCGTCAAGGGCCGGTTCTGGCCTCTGCCAGAACCGCGCCAATGGCTGTTGCCACCGTCTCGACCTCGCCCAGACCGTCCACCGAACGCAGCAGGCCCTTGGCGTAATAGTAGCCGATCAGGGGGGACGTTTTCTTGTAGTATTCCATCAATCGCTGCTTCAGCGCCGCCTCGTTGTCATCGGCGCGCCGCTTCAGATCCGTCGACCCGCAGACATCGCAAACACCCGGCTTCGCCGTCGGCTGGGTTTCATCGTGATACACCGCGCCGCACTGGCCACAGGTGAACCGGCCGGTGATCCGCGACACCAGCGCCGCATCATCCACCCGCATCTCGATCACCATGTCCAGCCGCTGATCGATGCTGTCCAGCAACTCGCCCAGAGCGTCGGCCTGCAGCAAAGTGCGCGGAAAGCCGTCAAAGATGAATCCGCCACGGCGCGGCCCGCTCAACTTTTCAAGGATCAGCCCGATGACGATCTCATCGGTGACCAGATCGCCGCGGTCCATGATCCCGGCCACGAACTGCCCCAGCTTGGTGCCAGAGGTGCGGGCCTCGCGCAGCATGTCGCCGGTGGACAGTTGTGTCATGCCGCGTTCATCCACCAGACGCTTGGCCTGGGTGCCCTTGCCGGCGCCAGGCGGCCCCAGCAGGATCAGGTTGACCGGGTCGCCGGTCATCTGCGCTCGGGCGCTTTTTTCGTGGTCGGGCGCTTCTTGCCGCGCAACTGCGACCGCTCGATCAGCCCCTCGTACTGATGCGCCAACAGATGCGACTGCACCTGGTTGATCGTGTCCATCGTCACCGACACCACAATCAGGACCGAGGTGCCGCCAAAATAGAACGGCACCGCGAACTCGTTGCGCAGAATCTCGGGCAACATGCAGACCAGCGCCAGATAGCCCGAGCCCAGCACCAGAATCCGCGCAACGATATAGTCCAGATACTCGACCGTCCGCTGGCCCGGGCGGATGCCCGGCACAAAGCCGTTCTGGTTCTTCAGGTTTTCCGCCACGTCCTCGGTCTTGAACGCGACATTGGCGGTGTAGAAGTAGCTGAAAAACACGATCAGGCCCGCGTAGAACAGCAGATACAGCGGCTGCCCCGGCCCGAAATAGGCCAGAATGGTCGCCATGACCGGCCCGGTATTGGCCCCGGAAAAGGTCGACACCGTGGTCGGCAGCAACAGCAGCGACGAAGCGAAGATCGCCGGGATCACGCCCGACGGGTTGACCTTGATCGGCAGATGGCTGGAGCCGCCGTCATAGACCTTCATGCCGACCTGACGCCGGGGATACTGGATATGGATCTTGCGCAGCGCCCGTTCCATCAGCACTACGAACCCGATCACCGCGATCACCATCACGATCACGCCGATGATCACCGGGGTCGACGTCGCACCTGACCGGCCCTGGCTCAGAAACTGCGCAATCGCCGCCGGAATCTCGGCAACGATCCCGACAAAGATGATCAGGGAAATGCCGTTGCCGATGCCGCGCGCGGTGATCTGTTCGCCCAGCCACATCAGGAACATGGTGCCGCCGACCAGCGTGACCACACAGCCCGCCCGGAAATACAGCCCCGGATCATGCGCCAGATCGCCCGCCTCCAGACTGGCCGCCAGCGCATAGCCCTGAAACAGCGCCAGAAACACCGTGCCATATCGGGTGTACTGGTTGATTTTCTTGCGACCTGCGTCGCCTTCCTTCTTCAGCTGCTCAAGCTGCGGCACCATCGAGGCCAGCAACTGGACAATGATCGAGGCCGAGATGTAGGGCATGATCCCCAGGGCAAACACACCCATCCGGCTGATCGCGCCGCCGGTGAACATGTTCAGGATGCCGCCGATGCCGGTGGTGGCCTGTTCCATGAACTGCTTCAGCGCCGTCCCGTCGATCCCCGGCACCGGGATGTAGGTGCCGACACGATAGATGATCAGCAGCCCGATGGTGAAAAGGATGCGGCTGCGCAGGTCGGTGGCCTTGCCCAGGGCCCCCCAACTGATGTTCGCGGCCATTTGCTCTGCAGCAGATGCCATGCACTGTCTCTTTCATCGCTGCGCCGCCGGACCGGTCTTCCGGCCAATTCCTGTCATGGAACTGCGGCGCGGGAAAACTGGAGTTGATGTAAGCGGCTTGTGCGCCGCTCACAACCTCTTATTCCGCCGCTTCCGGTACCGCTGCCACAGATGTGACCGTCAGCGAGCCGCCGGCCTTGGCCACCGCCTCGATCGCCGGGGCGGAAGCGCCCGTGACGGTGATGCTCGCCTTGGCGGTGAACTCGCCCTTGGCCAGCACCCGGATGCCGTCCAGCCGGCGCCGGACAAGGTTGGAGGACAGCAGCACCTCTTCGGTAATCGGCGCGTGCGCGTCGATCTTGCCGGCATCGATGAATTTCTGGATCAGCCCCAGGTTGACCACCGCGTAATGCAGCTTGTTCGGCTTGGTAAAGCCGCGCTTGGGCATCCGGCGATACAGCGGCATCTGGCCGCCTTCGTAGCCGCCGATGGCGACACCCGAACGCGATTTCTGCCCCTTGATCCCGCGCCCGGCGGTCTTGCCCTTGCCCGAGCCCGGGCCCCGCGCCACGCGCTTTTTTGTGCGGGTCGCACCTTCGTTGTCGTGCAGTTCATGCAGTTTCATGTCGCATTCTCCTGGCCGGAACTGCCTGCGCTGCGACGGCGCGGGCAAACACGGCGTTTCTTGTTGATTCTATGGCTATGGAGGGCCACCGGGGGCGTATAGAGGGGATCGGCTGGCTGGGCAAGTCCTACGGGTCTCAACCACCAAAGGTCGGCGAACCCCAACAACCCTCCACCAGCCGTCCGGAATGGTGGGTTGCACCCACCCTACGCTTCACGCCCCTGCAGGCCAATGGAACTCCGGGCGCAAGCCCTCATAAACCGGGCGGCCATCGTGGGGCTTCTCATAGCCTTTGCTCTCGTCCCAGAAAGCGTGGTAGCTGGCCTTGGGGAACTTGGCGTCGTCATAGCCCATGACGTTCGGCACGGCGACGCGGATGCGTTTTTGCTTGTCGTCCAGCATCAGCACCGCCCCGCAATCGGTGCACAGGCAGATTTCCAAGGGACCGTTCGGGTTGTCGGCGTTGAACGGCACCCGCTTCATCTTTTCCGGATGGTCGGCTTTCACGTCGCCATAATTGAAGAAGGCGACGTGGGTATGCTGCTGCTTGGTCACCGATTTGCAGACGTTGCAGTGGCATTCGTGGTTGTCGATCGGTTCGGCGGAAGCTGTCACATGCACATGCGCGCAGCCACCAGCGTATTTCGCAGCCATAGTCTCCTCCCTGATATCGCCCCTCGTCCGGGGGCATGGCGGCAGATTAGCACGCAAACCCCATGACGGAAGCCTGTTTCACGCCACAAAAGCAAAACGCCCCACCTTTCGGCAGGGCGCTGCTACCGTAGGGTGGGGTTTCACCCCACCACTTATCCGCGCTCTTCGATGATCTTCACCAGATGCGGGATGGCGTTGACCATGCCGCGCACCGAGGGCGTATCTTCCAGCTCACGGGTCCGGCGCACCTTGTTCAGGCCAAGCCCGATCAAGGTCTGGCGCTGCACGGCGGGGCGGCGGGAAGGCGAGGCATATTGCTGCACAACGA
This sequence comes from Paracoccaceae bacterium, assembly GCA_031401675.1. GTDB lineage: Bacteria > Pseudomonadota > Alphaproteobacteria > Rhodobacterales > Rhodobacteraceae > JANNRR01. The sequence continues at coordinate 1,962 of JANNRR010000047.1, read as the reverse complement.
TGGTTTTCTTGACCATGATCAAGCCTCCACTGCTTCGGCGTCGGCCTTCTTCAGGATGTCGGCCACCTTCTTGCCGCGACGCTGCGCGACCTGACGGGGGCTGGCTTCCTGGGTCAGACCATCGATGGTGGCGCGGATCATGTTGTAGGGGTTCTGGCTGCCCAGCGACTTCGCCGTGACGTCCTGCAGCCCCAACATCTCGAACACGGCCCGCATCGGTCCGCCGGCGATGATGCCGGTTCCCGGGGCGGCAGTGCGCATCACCACCTTGCCGGCACCGTGACGGCCCTCGATGTCGTGATGCAGCGTGCGGCCTTCGCGCAGCGGCACCCGGATCAGGCTGCGCTTGGCCTGCTCGGTGGCCTTGCGGATCGCCTCGGGCACTTCCTTGGCCTTGCCCTTGCCGTAGCCGACCCGGCCGCGCTGATCACCGACCACCACCAAAGCCGCAAAGCCGAAGCGCTTGCCACCCTTCACGGTCTTCGACACACGGTTGATCGCGACCAGACGGTCGGCGAATTCCGGGTTTTCTTCGCGGCTTTCGCGGCGACCTTCCCGGCGATTGTCTTCTTTTGCCATACCCGTCCCCTTAAAACTTCAGGCCGCCCTCACGGGCTGCCTCGGCCAAAGCCTTGATCTTGCCGTGAAACAGGAAACCGCCCCGGTCGAAATAGCAGGTATCGACCCCGGCCTTCATCGCCCGCTCGGCAATCGCCTTGCCGACCGTTGCCGCCGCCTCGACGTTGTTCTTGCCGACGATGCCCAGTTCCTTCTCCAGCGAGGAGGCTGCGGCAAGCGTCACGCCCTTTACATCGTCGATCAGTTGTACGCTGATATTCTTGTTCGACCGATGCACCGACAGGCGCGCACGCCCCCGTGCCATCGCCCGCAGTTTGTTCCGAACGCGCAGACGGCGTTTCAGGAACAGATCTCTTTTGCTGTTTGCCATGTTGCGCGCCCTTACTTCTTCTTGCCTTCCTTGCGGAAGATGAACTCACCCTTGTACTTGATCCCCTTGCCCTTGTAGGGCTCGGGACCACGCCATTCACGGATGTTCGCGGCAACCTGACCGACAAGCTGCTGGTCGATGCCTTCCACAATGATTTCTGTCTGCTTGGGGGTCGTCACCGTCACGCCGGCCGGAACCTCGAAATTCACGTCATGGCTGTAGCCCAGCGACAGCTTGACGATGCTGCCCTGCGCCGCGGCCCGGTAGCCGACGCCGTTGATCTCAAGCTCTTTGCGGAAACCGACCGTAACGCCGGCCACCAGATTGGCGACCATCGTGCGGCTCAGCCCCCACTGCGCCCGCGCCCGTTTCGAGGTGCCGCGCGGCGCCACCTTGACCTGCGCGCCGTCGATGCTGATCGTCACATCATCGGTTGCGGTAAAGCTGCGGGTGCCCTTCGGCCCCTTCACTTCCACGGTCTGGCCGGACAGGGACGCCGAAACCCCCTTGGGCAGTTCGACCGGTTTCTTGCCAATTCTCGACATGCCGGACCCCCTAGAATATGGTGCAGAGCACTTCGCCGCCAACATTGGCTGACCGTGCTGCTGCATCCGACATGACGCCTTTCGGCGTGGACACGATGGACACGCCCAGGCCATTGCGGACCGAGGGGATATCCTTGACGCCCATATAGACCCGGCGCCCAGGCTTCGACACGCGCTTGATTTCGCGGATCACCGGGGTGCCTTCGTAGTATTTCAGGCTGATTTCCAGCTCCGGCTGGCCATTGGCGGCGGCAACCCGGTCATAACCCCGGATGTAGCCTTCTTCCAGCAGCACATCCAGAACCCAGACGCGCAGCTTCGAAGACGGAGTCCGTACGGTGGACTTGCCGCGCAACCGGTAAGTGCACACCGTCTCGCTCTACCATCCCCATCGGAACTGAAAGCGCGGGAACACCGGCAATGTTTGCAGGAACCGTGAAAATATCTTCAAGGTACATCGAGAGCGGC
>JANNRR010000046.1:0-11760 GCA_031401675.1 Paracoccaceae bacterium | reverse complement strand
GGGCAGCGCCCGACCGCCCCCCAGGGCGGGAGCTCTGATGGGCCTCGGCCTAGAACCTCTACGGGAGAGGCTCAACCATAAAGCGCTTAGAACCAGCATCGCAGCGCCCACCCGGCGGTCAGGCGCTGCCCTCGCCCCGGTCACGCGGATCAAAGACAGTTGCTTGGCCCCCAACCTTCACCCGCCCCCATCCTTCACCCGGATCTGTCGTTCAGGTCCAGCCACAGCTTGTCGGCCAGATAGCCGCCCCGGATCAGATGCCCCGGCTCGCGCACTTCGGGATGGGTCTCGGCCCAGTCGCGGAACCGGTCATTGCTGACGATCTGCGCGCCAAGTTTGCGGGCGGCGGCCAGCAGGGTCGGGTCGGCGGGCGAACCCTTGGGGACCACCAGTACCCGGTCCACGGGCAGGCCCAGCAGCTGCGCCAGCGGCCCGTCATCCTGATACCGCCCCGAAATCAGATACCCGGCATTCGCATCGAACATCACGCCCGGCGTGAAACCCAAATCGGAAAGATGGCTCAACACCTCTCGCACAGTTTCGATCCGGGGAGTGTTGTCCTTCCAGTAAAGGACGTTCGACCCGTCCACCAGCATCGGCTTCGGCTCGGGTTTCTGAACGGACTTGCGAAAGACCCTCGACCGGTCCCGCAACGGCCGCTCTGGCCGGGATTTCGACACGTACCCGCCCCGGCCCTGCGCCAACGCCAGAAGCACCAGACTGGCGGTGGCGCAAGGCAAGGCCAGCAACAGCAAATCGGACCAGCCGGGCAGGATCAGCGCCGCACCAAGACCGGCCAGCGAGGCGAACAACAGGATCAGGGGTACAATCATGCCGCGAACCTACGCTGCCGATCAACGCCCGCCAAGCGCCTTTCCCGCCCCGGCCGCCAAGCCGGACTGCGGTCGGTATGCGCGCCGGCGCCCATGGCATTCAACCCGCAACCCGCCCCGGCCCGATGTCTGAAATCGCTTGCGGCCTGGCGCGCAAAGGTTAAGAATCTGTTACTGACGAGTAGTCAAGCCATTGCTATTAAATAACAAAAAAAATGTCTCGTGCCGAGACATTCCCAACAAAGGTCGCCACCATGCCCCACATCCTCGCCATCGACCAGGGCACCACCTCCAGCCGCGCCATCCTGTTCGATGCTGCCATGCAGGTCACGGCCTCCGCCCAGGAGGAATTCCCGCAAGCCTTCCCCCGCTCCGGCTGGGTCGAACATGACCCCTCCGACATCTGGTCCACCGTCGCCGCCACCTCCCGCGCCGTGATCGAGAAAGCCGGGATCACCGCGACCGACATCGCCGCCATCGGCATCACCAACCAGCGCGAAACCACGCTGGTCTGGGACCGCGCCACCGGCACCCCGATCTACAACGCCATCGTCTGGCAGGACCGCCGCACCGCCGACACCTGCGCCGCCCTGCGCGCCTCGGGCCACGAGCCCGCGATCCGTGCCGCCACCGGCCTGCTGCTCGATCCGTATTTCTCGGCCACCAAGCTGGCGTGGATTCTCGATCATGTCGAAGGTGCCCGGGCGCGGGCGGCAGCGGGGCAGCTGCTGTTCGGCACCGTCGACAGCTACCTGATCTGGCAACTGACCGGCGGCCGCGTCCACGCCACCGACGCCACCAACGCCGCCCGCACCATGCTCTACAACATCCGCACCGGCGCATGGGACCACGACATCTGCCGCCTGTTCGGCATCCCGCCCGTCATGCTGCCCGAAGTGCGCGACTGCGCCGCCGACTTCGGCCTGACACGCGCCGATCTCTTCGGGCGCGAGATCCCCATCCTGGGCGTGGCCGGCGATCAGCAGGCGGCGACAGTCGGTCAGGCCTGTTTCACCCCCGGCATGATGAAGTCAACCTATGGCACCGGCTGCTTTGCCCTGATGAACACCGGCTCCGAAATGGTGCCCAGCCAGAACCGGCTGTTGACCACCATCGCCTATCAGCTGGACGGCAAGCCGACCTATGCGCTGGAAGGCTCGATCTTCATTGCAGGCGCGGTGGTGCAATGGCTGCGCGACGGGTTGCGGCTGATCCGCGATGCGGCCGAGACGCAAGGACTGGCCGAACAGGCCGACCCGCATCAATCGGTCTATCTGGTGCCCGCCTTCACCGGCCTTGGCGCACCCTACTGGGACCCGGACGCGCGGGGCGCGATCTTCGGGCTGACCCGCAACACCGGCCCCGCCGAACTGGCGCGCGCCGCGCTGGAAAGCGTCGGTTACCAGACCCGCGATCTGATGCAGGCAATGGCCGCCGACATGGGCGCGCTGCCCCGCGCCACGCTGCGAGTGGACGGCGGCATGACCGCCAGCGACTGGACCATGCAATTTCTGGCCGACATTCTGGGCGCGCCGGTCGACCGCCCGAAGGTGCGCGAGACGACAGCACTTGGCGCGGCCTGGCTGGCCGGGATGCGGGCCGGGCTATATCCCGATCAGGCCGGGTTCGCCAAGGCCTGGGCGCTGGAGCGGCGGTTTGAACCTGCGATGGACGATGCCACCCGCACCGCCCGCTATGCCGGCTGGAAAGACGCGGTGCGGCGCACCCTGTCCGCCTGACCGCCGCGCCCTAAACCTGCCGCCGCGACAGCCTGTCGACCGCCAGCCAACTGGCCCCGGCCATTGCCGCCGCCGTGGCCAGGCACAGCGGCAACCCGCCCGCCTGAAAGCTGAGGCCCGACAACAGCGTGCCGACCAGCCGCCCCGCCGCGTTGGCCATATAGTAGAAACCCACATCCATCGTCACCCGCGCCCCGGTGCTGAACGCCAGAATCAGATAGGAATGCAGCGCCGAATTCAACGCGAACACCGCGCCGAACGCCAGCAGCCCGACCACGATTGCCAGCGTCAGCCCGGGCGATGGCGCCCCCGAAGCCAGCACCACCAGCGAAAGCCCCAGCGGGATCAGCGCCAGCACGCCGACCCAGAACCGCGCCAGCCCGGCGACCTCGGCCAGCGATTTGCCCTTGGCGCGCAGCAGCTTTGGCGCAAGGGCCTGCACCGCGCCGTAGCCGATGATCCAGACCGCCATGAAACTGCCGATCTGAAAGAACGCCGCCCGGTTGCCGGCCGGACTGCCATCCGACAGCACCGCGTAGAAATACAGCGGCACCCCGACCACGAACCAGACATCGCGGGCCCCGATCAGAAACAGCCGCGCCGCCGACAGCCAGTTGACGTTGGCGTCCTTGGAAAGCACCTCGGAAAACGCCGCCGCCTTGCGTCCCGCCGGCAATCCGGCGGGCATGACCACGGCAATTGCCAGCAGGATGACCGCCAGCCCCGCCGCCATCGCCAGGACCGATGCCTGAAAGCCGAACAGGCCCAGCGCCGCCGCCCCGGCAAAGAACCCCACCCCCTTCACTGCGTTCTTCGATCCGGTCAGCACCGCCACCCAGCGAAACAGCGCGCCCTCGGTCGCAGGGGCCAACAGCTTGACCGCACTTTTGGAACTCATCTTGGCCAGGTCCTTGGCCGCCCCCGACACGCCCTGCACTGCCATGACGAACCCGACCGAGACCGCCAGAGACCAGCCCGGGTCCAGCCGGGTCAGCGCCAGCAGCGCCGCGATCTGCAGCGCCAGTCCGGCATAGAGTGTGCTGGCCAGCCCGAACCGAGCCGCGATCCAGCCGGCGCACAGGTTGGTCACCACCCCCATCACCTCGTAAAGCACGAACAGATAGGCCAGTTGCACGGCATTGAAGCCAAGGCTCTGAAAATGCAGCAGAACCAGCATCCGCAGCGCGCCGTCGGTCAGCATGAACGCCCAATAGGCGGCCGTCACAGCTGCATAGGCCGCCCGCCCGCCCGCTGGCGCCGCCCGCCCGGTCACAGCGACGCCGCCACCAGCCGCGCCACATCGGCCAGCCGGTTGGCATAGCCCCATTCATTGTCGTACCAGGCGTAGATTTTCAGTTGGGTTCCGTTCACCACCATGGTCGACAACCCGTCGACAATCGCCGAACGCGGGTCGTTGACATAGTCGGCGCTGACCAGGGGTCGGTCCTCATAGCCCAGTATCCCCTGCAGCGCCCCCGCCGCCGCGTTGCGAAACAGCCCGTTCACCTCCGCCACCGTCACCGCCCGCTGCATCTCGAACACGCAATCGGTCAGCGAGGCGTTCAACAGCGGCACCCGCACCGCATGCCCGTTCAGCCGCCCGGCCAGTTCCGGATAGATCAGCGCGATCGCGGTCGCCGACCCGGTCGAGGTCGGGATCAGCGAATTCAGCGCGGACCGGGCCCGCCGCATGTCCTTGGCCGGGCGGTCGACGAGGGTCTGGGTGTTGGTCACATCATGGATTGTGGTGATCGATCCGTGCTTTATGCCAATCGCCTCATGCACCACCTTGACTACCGGCGCCAAGCAATTGGTGGTGCAACTGGCCGCCGTGATGATCCGGTGCCTGTCCGGGTCATACAGATGATGGTTCACGCCATAGACCAGGTTCAGCGCGCCATCCTCATTGACCGGAGCCGACACTACCACCTTTTTCACCCCCGCCGCGAGATAGGGTGCCAACTTCGCCGCGTTCTTGAACACGCCGCTGCAATCGATCACCAGATCCACCCCCAATTCGGCTAGCGGCATCTCCGGCAGCGCCTTTGCCGCCGTCAGCCGCAGCCGGTGTCCGTTCAGGGTCACACCCTCGGGGTCGTGCCCGATCTCAGCCGCCCAGCGACCGTGCACCGTATCGAACTCGAACAGAAAGGCATGCTGTTCGGGGGTGCCGACCGGGTCGTTCAAGAGCACCAGCTGGTTGCCCATGCCGCCGTCCACCAGCGCCCGCAGCACCAGTTTGCCAATCCGGCCAAGACCGTTGATCGCGATTCTTGCCATGCCGTTCCCCGTTTGGTGCGCCGTTCCGCGCGCCGTTCAGTGCGCCGTTTCGTGCGCCGTTCAGTGCGCCGTGCGGCCGATATCGTCCAGATGCGCTTGCAGCGCGATCCGGTCCAGCTGCGCGAACGGCAGGCTGACAAACGCCTGAATCCGCCGCCGCATCTGGCCGTAGGTCTGGGCAAAGGCCAGCGCCTTTTCCGCCTCGGTCCCGGTCGCCTTCACCGGATCAAGCTGCCCCCAATGGGCGGTCACCGGCAGACCGGGCCAGGGCTGGCATTCCTCGTTCGCGGCCCGGTCGCAGACGGTGAACACGAAATCCATCACCGGCGCGCCGGCGGCCTGAAATTCGGCGATGGTCTTGGCCCGCAGGCCCGACACATCGTGCCCGGCGCGCCGCAACACCTCGATGGCAAAGGGGTTCAGTTCGGACTGTGGCCGGGTTCCCGCCGAATGGGCGACGAACCGGCCCTTGCCTTCACTGGCCAGCAACGCCTCGGCGAAGATCGAGCGCGCCGAATTTCCGGTGCAGATGAACAGGGCGTTGAACGGACGATCTAGTCGAGTGCCAGAGGGGTTATCGGATGGGTTTGCAGTCGGGTCTGCCGTCATGGCTCGGGCTCCGGAAAGGGATTGCAAGGAACGTGGCGCGGGCAGGCCGGGCCGCCCGCGGCAGCAGTCGGCTACCAGATAATCGACCAGCACCGTCATCTGCGCCATGTCGGCGGTGTAATGGATCGCCTTGCCCGCCCGCCGGCTGCGGATCAGACCGGCATCCTCCAGCGCCGCCAGATAGACCGACAGCGTGCTGAATTTCAGCCCGAGTGCCTCGGCCAGTTCGCCGGGGCGGACCGGATCAGGCAGACGGCGCACCAAGAGCCGATAGACCGACAGCCGCCCGGCATGGCCAAGCGTGGTCAGAACATCGGTGGCGCGACTCATTTCCATATTTCATGAATATCTGAAATGATAAAGCCCAACAAGCCCGATCCTGCGATGCCGGCCATTGCCTGTCGCCGCCAAGCCCCCTACTCTGCCGGCATGAGCCACATCCCCGAACCCACACCCGAACCCTTCAACGGCCGGCGCTGGCACGACATGGGCGGGCAACCAGCCGGCCCGGTGCCGATGGACGGCCATGACTTTGCCCTGTGGGAAAAGCGGGTGGATGCGCTGATGGTGCTGTGCTCGGCGCGCGGCTATTTCACCGTCGACGGTCTGCGCCGGGTGCTGGAGGATATGGGCGAACACTCGTTCCAGACCATGGGCTACTACGAACGCTGGGTCGCCGCCGTCAACCAGAACCTGACCGAGACCGGGGTCTACACCACCGCAGAGCTTGGCCGCCGCATGGAAGCCGTGGCCCGCCGCGGCGCTACTTACGGCGCCGCCTCGCTGACCGGAACCGCCTCCCCGCGCGATACCGCAACAAATGCGGGGCCCGGCGATGCTGGCTGAGGGTACGCGCGTCCGGGTCCGAGCGATGATGCCGCCCGGCCATGTCCGCACTCCGGCCTATCTGCGCGGCAGGACCGGCGTTATTGAACGCGTGCTGGGCCCGTTCGCCAACCCCGAGGCGCTGGCCTACCGCCAGCCTGCGCCACCGTTACCGCTGTACCGGGTGCGGTTCGCCATGGCCGATTTGTGGGGGCTGCCCTCGGCCGATGTGCTGGAGGCCGGGATTTACGGCCATTGGCTGGAGCAGACCGATGCCACATGACGACCACGATCATGGCCACGACCACGACCCCACGCCCCACCACGGTCTCAGCCCGTCCGGCCATCCTTACCGCGCCGACAACGACGGGCCGCTGAGCTATTGGCAGGTGATGGAAATTGCCATCCGCGAGCTGCTGATCGAAAAGGCCATCCTGACTGCAGCCGAAATTCAGGCGCAGGTCGACCTGATGGATGCCCGCAGCCCGGCCAACGGTGCCGCCGTCGTTGCCCGCGCCTGGACCGACCCTGCCTTCAGGTCGCGCCTCATGCTCGACGCCTCTGCCGCCAGCCGCGAGATGGGGTTCGACATCGGCGCGATGAAACTGATCGCCGTCGAAAACACCGCCGCCACCCACAATGTCGTGGTCTGCACTCTGTGCAGCTGTTACCCGCGCAACCTCTTGGGCCTGCCGCCCGACTGGTACAAAAGCCGCGAATACCGTGCGCGTACCGTGCGCGAACCGAGGACTGTGCTGGCCGAGTTCGGGCTGAACCTGTCGCCCGGCATCACCATCCGCGTACATGACAGCACCGCCGACATGCGCTACATCGTCCTGCCCCGCCGCCCTGACGGCACCGGGGCGCTGACCCGGTCGGCGCTGGCAGCGCTGGTAACCCGCGACAGCATGATCGGCACCGCCGTTCTGCCTGCCGTTCTGCCTGCCGTTCTGCCCGCCAACCCGCCAGACAGCACGGCCTGACCGATGTCCGCCTTTGCGCGCCTGCCTGTCGCCACACGCGGCATCCTGCTGATGCTGCTGTCGTTGCTGATCTTTACCCTGATGGACGCGCTGGCGAAATCGCTGGTGTCGCGCTACCCGACGCTGCAGGTGGTCTGGGCGCGCTATACCGGGCAGACCGTGATCGTCATCCTGATCCTGATCCGCAATCTCGGCCCCTACCTGCGCGCCAAATACCCAGGGTTGCAACTGGTGCGCTCGGTGCTGCAGTTTGCCGTGGCGTTGCTGTTCTTCACCAGCCTGAACTACATCGGTCTGGCCGAAACCACCGCCATCGCCGATCTCAACCCGGTGCTGATCACGCTTGGCGCCGCGCTGTTTCTGGGCGAAAAGATCGGCCCGCGCCGCGCCATTGGCATCTTGGCCGCGATGATCGGAGCGATGATCATCATCCGCCCCGGCTCGTCGGTGTTTTCCGTTGCTGCCCTGCTGCCGCTTGGCTGCGCCCTGTGCTTTGCCGGCTATGCGCTGGTCACGCGGGCGGTCGGGGCTGCGGAAAGCGTCTGGACCTCGCTGCTTTATACCGCGATGTTCGGCACCCTGGTCACCACCGCCGCCCTGCCCTGGGTCTGGCAGACGCCGGACTGGCCGGACGTGCCGGGCTTCATCGTCATCGGACTGATGGGGGCGGCCGGGCAGTTGTGCATGATCCGCGCGTTCACGCTGGTCGAAGCCTCGGTGGTGGCACCGTTCAGCTATGCCGGACTGATCTTTGCCATGTTGTGGGGCTGGCTGTTCTTTGCCGAGTTGCCCGACGGCTGGTCGATGCTGGGTGCGCTTGTGATCGTCGGGGCCGGACTTTATGTGTGGCACCGGGAAACGCAGGTGGCCCGGCGCGACACAAAGGTCGGGACCGTCTAGGGCAGGTACGACAGTAAGCAGGGGTTGAATGGCAGGCGCGGCATCCCGGTTCGACCGCCAGCGCGACTGGCTGGTCAGCAGCCTGTTCCGGGCGCTGATCTCTGGTGCCTTGGTCTTGCCCTACGCCGCCCGGGTGCGGCTGTGCGGCTGGCTGTTTTCGCGCGTGGTGGCGCCCCTGGCCGGGTATGACCGCCGGGTCCGCGACAATCTGGTCCGGGTCCGGCCCGACCTGTCAAAGGCCGAGGTTGACCGGTTGGTGCGCGCCGTGCCCGACAATGTCGGCCGCACCCTGATCGAAATCTACTCCGGCCCCAAATTCATCGCGCATGTGACCGCGACCCCGTTGGCAGGCCCAGGTCTGGCCGCGCTGGATGCCGCCCATGCCGCCGGGCGGCCGGTCATCCTCGTCACCGGGCATTTCGGCAACTACGACGCCTCGCGCGCCGCGCTGATCGCCCGTGGCTACCGGGTCGGGGCGCTCTATAACCCGATGACCAACGCGCATTTCAACGACCACTATGTCCGCGCCATCAGCCGCATCGGCACGCCGTTGTTCGAGCGCGGCAAGAAGGGTCTGGCCGAAATGGTGCGGTTCCTGCGCAGCGGCGGCATGCTGGGGCTCCTGATCGATCAGCGCATGTTCAAGGGCGAGCGGCTGACGTTCTTTGGCCACGAGGCGCTGACCGCCCTGTCCGCCGCCGAACTGGCATTGCGCTATGATGCGTTGGTGGTGCCGACCTACGGTGTCCGGCAACCGAACGGGCTGGATTTCGACATCGTGATCGAAGCCCCGATCCCGCACGGCAGCCCGGAAGCGATGACCCAGGCTTTGAACGATTCGCTGGAGGCGCTGGTGCGGCAGCACATGGACCAGTGGTTCTGGATTCACCGCCGCTGGAAGCCGTAGGCGGGGGAAAGCGCCAATTTCGGTCGTATTTGGCGACGGTGACAGCCCGGATCAAGCTGCGCAGCGTTCCCGAGGATTTCAGAATCCGGCCGGATTATCAAGGTGGTCAAGATACCTGGTTGTCACAGCGTGATGATGTCTGATTGAACCACAGATCCACTCCGGATCCACGCAATTTGAATTGGATTTCGCTTCACTTTGCCTCAAATACCCTGCTGGGCGCGTCTAACAGTGCGCCACTGATGGGGTGGATGGCGCCTTTGCTTGGGGTCAGACGACAACTCCATAATGGCGCATCGCGACGCCGGGATCAGGAGCCATCTACCCCATCAATGGCGGAAATGGTCTCACCCTTTCTTAGCAGTTCCCACATTCGCCGGGAAGACAGTCCCCCGGACTTTCTTCTGATCCGGCTCAGAACCTTGAGGACCCGGTTCTCACACCGAAGCCGTTCGTTCGCGCAAGTGGTTCTGGTCAGAGTCGGGCGGACCGGCCTCATCGGACACCGCCTTGACCCATTTGGAGCGTATCGCTCCAGAGCGGATTCGGGATTCCCAATGGTGTCGTTTCGTGATTCCCTGTCATTGAGGCAGATATGGGGGTCGAGAATGGGTAAACCGCATCCTGTTGAATTACACGCGCGTGCCGTGGCGCTTGTCGAGCAGGGCAATACGCATACCGCGGCGGCACCTCGACTTTGCGTTTCGATCAAATTCGTCAATGACATGGTGCGGCTCAAGCGTGAGACCGGTGCGCTTGCGCCAAAGCCGCAGGGCAATCCAGGGCGTGGCAAGCTCACGGACGTCAAGGATTGGGTGCAGCGTCGGATCGCCGTCCGGCCCGGCCGCACGATTGATGAATTGACTGCAGAACTGGCCGCCGACCACGGCCTGCAAGTGCATCGCTCTTCGGTCGGACGGCCGCTGCTTCGGCTCGGGCTGTCACACAAAAAAAGACCTGCAAGCGCTTGAGCAGAAGCGCCAGGATGTCGCTGACCTGCGCCATATCTGGATCGCCAAACTCCAGCCCTTCATGGCCAACCATCTGGAAAGGCTGGCCTTCATCGACGAAACTTCCGTCAAGACCAACATGGCCAAGACCACGGGCTGGGCCCCACGCGGGCAGCGCCTGGTCGATCATGCGCCCTTCGGCCACTGGCGCGCCCAGACCTTTGTCGGCGCGCTGCGGCATGATCGGATGGACGCACCCTGGGTCATCGACGGGGCCATGAACGGCGAGATGTTCGACCTCTCCATCACCACCCAACTGGCGCCGACGCTGCGCAATGGCGACGTCTTGCGTCGGGATAATGATCCCCCGGATCATTTTCTGATCCTCCTCATTCTCGACAGCCTGTCCAGCCACAAAGGCCCTGCCGCCGCCCGCGCCCTGCACGCCATCGGCGCATGGTTCCGTTGTTCGGGGAAAACCGTCCACCGGACGCTTTTCTTTTCCCTCCAACCTCCCGCCCTACAGCCCGGACCTCAATCCTATCGATATGGCATTTGCCAAGCTCAAGACGCTGCTCCGGAAAGCTGCCGCCCGAACCTACGATCAGCTATGGCGCGCGGTCGGACACGTCTGCGATCCGTTCACAGACGAAGCATGCCATAGCTTCTTCAAAGCCGCAGGCTACAAATCCAATCAAACGCGATACGCTCTAGCGCGGGCCATCGAAACCGCGCGAATGGCGCAAGGTTCACCTTGGAATTGACGCGGAAACGCCGGAAATCCGCGCCATTGAAGTGACCGGGGCAGGTGTGCGTGACGCACCCATGCTTCCCGATCTGCTGGAGCAGATCGCCACTGACCGGCCCATCGGCAAAGTCAGTGCCGACGGTGCCTATGACACACGGGCCTGCCACGCAGCCATTGCCGCACGGGGTGCCTTTGCGTTCGGGCACTCATTCGGACCAATGGCATTCCTGCCCTCACTCCCGACCCGCCGCAAAGGCATGCCGTGGAAAGAGGACACGCCCGGTGCCGCCGCCCGCAACGACATCCTGCGCACCAATCGACGCCTCGGTCGGACGATCTGGCGACGATGGAGCGGCTACCACCGACGAAGCCCGGTCGAAACCAAGAAGCACTGCTTAAGACTGCTCGGCGAACGGGTCCGCTCACGCGACTTCGGACGCCAGGTCGCAGGCTCCAAATCCGCGCCGCCATCCTCAACCGCCTCACTGCCCTCGGAACCCCGATCACGCAGCGCATGGGATGACTCTGTCCAAGGGAAGGGGAAACTCGTTAGTACGCCGATTTGTGCAACCGAGCCCCTTCTATCCACCGTGTGAACAAGCATCGAAGTTTAACCCCGTTCGGCGCCGAAGTTTGACCCCATCAAGTCTGACAATCTCTATGGTATTTCAAGGCTTTGATTTCCTGAGGGCGGGCTCATCGTTGGACGCCGATGGTGGGGTGAAACCCCGCGCCGAAACACACGGCAACAATGCCAACCCCAATGTGGCAACATTTTGCGCTGCCATCTGGCCCACTTTTGCTCTGCCGTTGACAGTCATGGCCGGAAGCTACGCAGACGACCTGCTAGAGTATCCGTCTTGGTCAAGCCATGGTTTCGGTCCATTTCCGGTTATCCCGGATCAGCGCGTTTGCGGTTGTGATGATGCGTCGCATGACGGCGGTTATGGCGAGTTTGGCGGGTTTTCCGGCGGCTCTGAGAGCAT
>JANNRR010000045.1:0-78449 GCA_031401675.1 Paracoccaceae bacterium | reverse complement strand
ATGCTCTCAGAGCCGCCGGAAAACCCGCCAAACTCGCCATAACCGCCGTCATGCGACGCATCATCACAACCGCAAACGCGCTGATCCGGGATAACCGGAAATGGACCGAAACCATGGCTTGACCAAGACGGATACTCTAGGCAAACGCTGCTGGCCCGGTTCGCTGCGGGGTCAGGCTTTCGGGTCGCGGTTGTTCGTTGGAAACCGCGTATAGACCGGTTGATCCGATCGCCCTTTTTCGTCCTTGCCCGGTTCGGCCGGGCCCGGTGCGACCCGGTGGATTGCAGCCGCCCCTGACCTTCGCTGCGGTTCTGGCGCGCGGGAATGCGCTGCCACTGGTCGCAGGGTCGGCGCGTCGGGGGTGCGCGCCTCGACGTCGGCCGCTGGTTTCGGGTCGATCCGGCTGCGCTTCTGAAGGCTGCCACGCAACGGCGCAGCTGCAGGAACCGCAGCACCTTCCGGCACCGCAGTGACCATCCAGAGACCGGCCCCGACATAGAAAAACACCAGCGCGTAGATTTCGCTCCAGACGTGAACTGTGAACATCGTGAAGGCCAGCGAGGAAAAGGTGAACATCCACGCCAGCCGCAACTGCAACAGAATCTGGTCGTCGCCAAATTTGCGCCAGGCAACTTGCCAAAGCGCGGTACCGTAGCCCGCCGCGACGGTCAGGAAACCAAGGATGCCGAAGCGCATCGCCATCAGCAGCCAGAAATTGTCGACGCTGCTGGTCTGCATCCAGCCCGGGCGCACCCAGGGTCTTAACCCGAGCCCAAAGATCGGGTTGGCCCAGACGTTGTTCATGCCGAATTCATTGATCGCCGCCCGCCAATAGGCGGTCCCGGGTGAAAACGTCGCATAGGTCATGAACACCCGATAGGGCGTACGGTTCGACGCAAGATCGATCGCCACGTAAAAGAACGCCACCATATAGAAAAAGATCGTCCAGGGCCGCTTTGACTTGCGCAGGGCATATGTCCAGAAGATCAGGAACATCATCAGCATCATCGCAAGAAATGCTCCGCTGGACAGCGAGATGAATACCCCGAGCCCGACCAGAAACGATGCGAGCCAGCGTTTGAAGCCGCCGTAGACGCTTTTCAGCCCGACGAAACAGAGCGCAAAGGACAGGCTGCAATACAGCCCGTAGTGGATTGGCGTTGCAAACCCCAACTGCACGCGCTCCAGCCCAAGCCGCGCCTCGCTCGGAGCCCTGACCGCGCCGCCGACGAAGGGAATTGCCTGCAGCATTTCGATAACCAGTTGCCGCCCGGTAATCGTCTCGACAATGGCAATCGGCAGGGTCAGGATCACGATCCAGACCGAGGCCCGGATCAGGGCAATGAAATCCTCCTTGGTGCGGATATAGGCGCGGCCCAGAAGATAGCCGCCGATAAATTCGATGCCGGTGGCCCCCATGTTCTGCACGACCAACTGCGGGTTGTTGATGCCAAGCGCGAGTGTGGCCCAGGCGAGGTGCACAAAGAACAGGTAATCGGTCGGCAGAATGCGCCCGAATCGTCCGGTGAACAGCCCGATAGCCATCGGTACGACCAGAAGGATCAGCGTGACCCGGACCCCGGTCATCACAACCGGGCCCAGGCTGAAGGCGAACGGAACCACCACGCACAGCAGGAACACCAGGACCGGGAACGCCAATCTGCCGCGTCCGACCGCTACCGGGTTAATCGTCAAGGTCCTGTTCGCTGCGCGGCCGGACGCGGCGCCGGACGCGGCGACAGCATCGCCGCTGGATCCGGACCGAAGTCGGGTGCTGGTTTCAGTTGCTGCCACGTTCCGCCTCGATTCGGTGTCCTGCGTCCCCGGGACAGGTGGGTTTGCTCAAGGTTCCGTCGGCCTGATGCCGACAAGCCCCGGTTCGGCCGGAGTCTGGCGACCTTATCGCGCAAATCGTTCCAGATTGCTATGCAGCTGCAACACGACGATATGCCCGTCCAGGCTCTTTTGGCCGAACGGGTTGCCAAGGCTGAGACCCCAGCTTTTCATCGGGCCGACCGGGTCGCTGCTGCGCCCTGCCGCGCGTTCCTTGCCGTCGACCGACAGGCTGATCCGGCCCTTTGCGGCATCATGAACGATCCGCAGATCGTGCCAGGCACCGTCATGCAACCGCAGCGGTCCGGTGCGGATGACCACCGGCTTGGCCGCGCCCGCGCCAAAGAACTGCACTTCGGCCCCGCCGTTCGGGGTCATCAGCAGGACCAGTGTCTGATTCACCCGCAGAATTTCGCCTGTCGCACCCTTTTGCTTGATAACCTGCACCCGGACCTGCAGGTCGAAATCCCGCGCGCCGAACAGCCCGGCAATGGCTGTGGGCGGAATGGCGATAGGCTTTGCGCCCTGTCCCAGCGGCAAGGCTTTGCCGCCGTCGGCCAGCGTCACCAGCTTCAACCCGGGCAGCGCTCTCATTCCTTCGGCTTTGCGTGACAGCAGGACCCCTGCGTCAGGGTCGAGCCGCAGCACTTCGGCGCCGGGCACATCCAGCCAGGCG
Organism: Paracoccaceae bacterium; assembly: GCA_031401675.1. Classification (GTDB taxonomy): domain Bacteria; phylum Pseudomonadota; class Alphaproteobacteria; order Rhodobacterales; family Rhodobacteraceae; genus JANNRR01. The sequence continues at coordinate 75,940 of JANNRR010000045.1, read as the reverse complement.
GCAACGTCGGCGTTGCCCGTTTCGGCCACTGTCACCGTCAGCGTGACCTGATGTCGTCCCGGTTCGGTAAAATCGTGCGACGCGGTGACCCCATCGGCAGTCGCCTCGCCGAAATCCCAATGGTAGCTTGCACTCGCTGCAGTCTCTGGCAAAAGGCTCAATCCGGCGTCGAAACTGAAGCGGTTCAGAAAGGTGGCGTCGGGCGTCACCCGCATCAGGGCCGTGATGCCGTTGGCTTGGGTGCCCGCCATGTCGGCACGGTTGGCAAGCGCTTGTGCGGCCATAAAGCTGGCGACGCGGTCGGCCTGCAGACCCGTTGCCCCGACTTTGCCGCCGTCGGCCGGGCCGCCCGGCAAATAGATGAACGGCGACAGCGCGGTCGGGTCGCCGGTCCGGGCCGCGACGAAAACATCGTCGTACCAGCCGGGCTGTGACGGGCTTCGGTCCTGAATCAGCAGATTGCCGGCGATCTGCCAATCGCCGCGCGACTTGCCGCCATTGACGCTGGCCGTGATGTTGGCGGTGATCGACACCCGCTCGGACCGGCCGCTGACGTTGATCTGCGGTGTCCACAGATTGGGATTGTTGTCCGGGCCATCGGACAATCGGTTGTGGATCAAGGTGTTGTTTCGGATCGTCAGCCCGTCGGTTTCGCCCAGAGTGATGCCGTGCAGATGCGCGTTGATGATGACATTATCCTCGATCAGGACATCCTTGTAATACATCTCGGGCCCGGCTTTCTTCTGATCCACCACCTCGTTTCGCATGAAGATCGTCTGGGTCCAGCCTCCGCCGCCCGAGTTCAGGATGTTGCCGCGAATGGTAATGTTGCGGCTGGAAACCTTGGTTCCCGCCGTCCAGAACTGGATCATGTCGGGATGGTCCAGCGACGTCAGCGACCGCTGGAAGTCGTGGATATGATTGCCCTCGATCAGCACATCCTGAACGGCGGCAAAGTTCATTCCGTCCATCCGGATCGCGTGCAGGTCGTTGCCGCGCACCGTGACATCGGTGCTGTTGTCGATCCCGAGCCCGCGTTGCCAAAGGTTGAACTCGTTGTCTTCCAACAAGACGTTGCCGCAACGCCGCACGATAAGCGCCGTGGCAGAGGGAAAACCCACGTCGACATCCGGACCGGTCGTAGCCAGATCGCCGTCGAACACCGAGTTTCGGATCGTGATGCCGCGGGCCCCGGTGATCTGGAAGGGCTGGTTGATGCCCTGCTTGTCCGGGCCGTTGTCGCCCGGCTTGAACGTGTAGTCGAAGCGCAGCCCGTCAAAGATCAGACCGGTCGCGCCCTTGATGAACATGCCTGTGAACACCGCCGGGTGCGCCGGATCGGCGGATTGCAGGGTAATCGGCGCGCTGTCAGCCGGGCGCTGCGGCGACGGCTTGATCTCGGGTGCGCCATGGTCGCCGGGTTCCAGAAGCAGCACGTCGCCGGGCCGGGCTTCAGCAAGCGCGGACCGAAGGCCGCCGATGGGAACCGGTGTGCCCGTACCCTCGGCCAGGGCGTCGGCGGCGGCAGTCAGGATCAGGGACAGGGCGACGACAACGCCACGCCAATTCAACAGCATTGCAACCCTCCGCCCTGAGGCCCGGCAATGATCCGGAAAAAGGCGCGAAAACCCGCAGACATCCGTGGCTCTTCACCGGCACCATTCAGGAATCTGTGTTCAAGAACATCGGCCTAACGCTACGTACCCTGTTCCGGTCTTAAACGCAACGCAACCCTCGGTGATGCTATAGACCCGACGCGCAGTCTGAAGCCACCCACTCTGACGCCGCCCCCGGCACTGACCGAAACCCGTCCGTCTGCGCACCCATTCGGGCGGACCCATGCCTTAGGGATGTTCAGCATGATGATCGCGTTCGGTCTGACCAGCACCAACCCGGTTCAATCGGGCGCGGCCCTGCCGCCATCACCGGTTCAATCCGTCGCTGCCGATGGCTGGCAGGCGGTGTATCCTTCGCCGCCGGCATTCTTTACCCCGGTGACCACGCCAGAAACGCTTTCCGTCATCCGGCAAGGCTTCACGGCCAGTGCCACGCCGACCACGGTCAATGAAAGCCTGACCCTGATGAGCCGGGTCCGTCAGCCCTATCCGTCGCAGGCGACGCTGACCGCCGACAAGGTGGCGCTGTCGGATTTCGTCTATGCTGCCGACACGCTGCCGCCAGGGGTCACCAACAACTCGGCTTTGTCCTATCCCAAGCCGGTCGCCGCCTGGCTGACCCCCGACATGGAGCGGGCGCAGGGTGCCAGCTTTACCGCGCGGCTGGCGGTGGCGCATGCCTATGCCCGTGCCGGTCGCCCGGTTGCCGCCGTGACCTTCATCGCCTCGGACGGCAGCAACACGGTGCAGCAAACCGTGTCCGCCATGTCGTCGCGCGCCTGGGCCTCGGGCCTGCATGCGCCGTATTTCGAGGCGGCAATTCCGCTGGCCACGCTGAATCAGGGGGCCACCTGCACCCTGGACGTGATCATCTATCCTTGGGTCGGCACGGCATTTCAGGCGTCGCTCAACGCCAGCGCCTATCCGTCGATCAACTTTACCGTGCTGAAATTCCTGAACGACCGCACAGGCGGTTACGGTCAGGCCTATGCCTATGTCAACGCCACCACCGGCAACAACGGCACCGCCGTGGTGTCGGCAACACCCGCCACTGCTGCCGCGTCGCCCTATCTGACCGTTTCGGCAGCGGCGGCGGCGGTACGGACCTTCAACAACACCACCTACAGCCGCAACAATGCCAGCGGCGGTACCATTCGGCTGGTTGCCGGCGAACATACCCACGCCACTTTCCAATCCGTGGTGATCGGCGAGATTCCTCTGGTGATCGAGGCAGAAAACCCCAGCCTGAAAACCACCACCATCTACAAGGACGCCGGGGCCAATACCCTGAACAGCACGCCGGCAAAGCTGAAATTCAAGGATATCACCCTTAAGAAAATCGGGGCGTCCGTGACCTTTCTCGACAATTCCGCCGCGCTTGCCACGATGGACCGGATGCTGGTGCTGGAAAACGTCGTGATCGATCTGAACAGCACCGCCGCCTACGGTGCCTGGATTTACAAGACCGGGCGTTGCTGGCTGATCGACGTCACCTCGACCGGGGCCCTGGGCGTCACGTTTGACGATTTCGCCGGGGTGGCCAAGCACGTCAACGCCATTGGCTGCTCGGGCACCTTTGCCGGCAACCAGATCTACAACGCAGCCGCCTGCAAGTTCACCGGTGGCCTGCGGCGGGTCCCGTCCGGGGCCAACGTCGAACTTGGGGCCGGGCAGTTGCTCAGCCACTGCCACATCACCCAGACCGTCAACGGCAGTCGGGCGCTGAGTTCCAGCGCCGCCGTCATCGACTCGCGCGGGTTCGCGGCTATATCTTGCGTGCTGGAACAGACCACCGGCAATACCGCCCCCAACCTCTCCTTCCATGCTGACGGTGATCTGCAGGCGGTGGAAAACGTGCTGTTCATCGGCAATACCGTCGTCGGCGCGCGGACCAACTGGCTGTATCAGGATACCGGCACCACAACCGTGGCCAAGCGAGGCTTCATGCGGTTCAGCGTCCATGCCGAGCGCAACACCAAGACCGACGTGTTCGGCACCAACGCCGCGCTGGTCGGCAACTGGCCCGCCAGCTTCAATGTCGGCGCGCGTGGCAATGTGGCGTTGCGTGGCGGCACCGATGGTCAGGGGCCCGGCGTCGGCCATTGGCTGGGCGAGGTGGCGGCGCTGACCGATGCCAGCGGCACTTCGGCGACCCCGCTAGCCCCGGCCTGGGTGGATGACCGCAGCTTTGACGGGGCCGGCGGCGGCAATGGCGATTATACGCCTGCGCCTGGCTCGGCGCTGCCGTTGTTGCCGGCGGGGATGGCACCCTTTCCGGTGGATCAGAAGGGTCGTTCGGTCGCCAACGACGGCTCCGCCAGGGTCGGTGCCATCATGGCCGTTTGATCCAGGGCGTGTCGCCAAAGGACGCCCGTACGAACTGGGGCGGGCTGGGCTTCGCCGCTCGCCCGCGCTTCATCATACCAAGTGCGGGCTGCTCGACCAGATGCCAAGACAGGATTGCCAGCAGCAACGTGAGCGGGAAGGCCAGTGCGATATGGGCGGCAGGTGTCGTCGGCCCGAACAGCCAGACCACCAGCCCCTGGATCGGAAACGCATAGATATACATGCCGTAGGAGAAATCGCCCAGACGGTTGTAACCGCGCAGCCAGCCCTGCGGCACATAGGCCAGCCAGAAGGTCGCATAGAACAGCAGGCCGATCAGCGCCGGATAGGCCACTGCGGTCTGCCGAACCGCAAGCCAAGCCAACGCCAGCACCACTATCCCCCAAAACGACAGTGGTATCCGGTCACGCCAGACCCACGCGGCCATGCCGGCGACATATGGCAGCGACAGGGTCTGCAAGAGCATTATCTTGGGGTGAACCGGCAGATCCGTCAGCCCGGTCATTGCCCAGCCAGCGCCGTAAAGCCCCAGCAAGACCAGCATCGGCCAGCCGGGCCGCAGCGCGCCGAACAAGCCTGCCACGAACACCAGCCCGTAACAGATCACCTCGTGCACCAATGTCCAGATCGAGCCCTGAACCGACGGGTACGGGTTGTCCGCAAACACCCCCGGCAGCGTATATTGCGGGAAAACCAGCGTCAGGTTGCGCAGGATCGATGTCCACGGGCCGGGCTGCGACAGATAGTCAGCCACCGGCAGCCGGGTGACCAGCGGCCCCAGCACCAGCCCCACCAGCACCAGCGAAACGAACAGCCCCGGCATCAACCGCAAGACCCGGGCCAGCACAAAGCGCCCCTGGCTGGAGGATCGGGTGAAGCTGGCGGCAATCAGAAAACCCGAGATGGCAAAGAACACGTACACCGACAGCCGCCCGAGCGAGTGGCCGGCAAGGCGTTCCATCGGTTCCAGAACGCCCGGACCAAAGGTCATCGGCCAGGCATGCGACACCAGAACAGCCGTCGCTGCCAGCATCCGGATCAGGTTCAAGTTATTGTCGCGCCCCTGCGCCGCCGCCCCAAGCCAGACCATTGCCTTTACCCCGGCCCCATCCTGATCACCAACCGGCCATCCAAATCGATTTCACGGAAGTTTGTCCATCACATGGCAGCACTTCGGCAGGGTCGCACTCTGGCATCACCGCGGTCCGCCGACCTAGTCCGCGTGATGGGTCACGACCCGGCGCAGCACGTATCTGCGCAGGTTGCCCATCGTCAATGGTGCCACCACCAGAAGTGCGATCACGATCAGGGTCCAATAGTCGGGCAGCGTTCCGCTTGCCCCGAGCCCGGTGACCACCAGTATCCCCAGCATCAGCCCCAAAGGTGCAACAGCGCTGCGAAGGGGCAGCCGCATCTGAAAGCGCAACAACGCCAGCGACACGATCAGGCCTAGCAGTTCACCGCCGATCCCGATCCAGATGACGCTGACGATGCTGCCGCCAGTCGCCGCCACGTACCAGGCAACCGGCAGGATCGCCACGCGCAGGATATTCGCGATCATCCCGTTGGCCGTCCGGGCCCGCGCCATCGAGATCGTCGCCCCGCCGCCTTTGAACACCCGCAGCGCCTGCATCACCGACAATAGGATCAACAGCGGCACCACCGGTTCGTACTTCGGCCCCAGAACCAGATGCACGAACGGTGCCCCCAGCACCACAACTGCCACCACCAGCAGTCCGCCAAACAGCAGGTGACATTGCAGACTGACCATCGACAGCTCCTCGAACTTCTCGGGCTCTGACGCGGCGGACAGTTGCGGCAGGAAGAAACTCGATGCGCTCTTCTGCAGCACCAGGGCCGGCGTCAGCGTCAGGGTGATCGCCATCGCGAACAGCGCCAGCGGCTCCATCCCGAACACCCGGCCAACGATCAGCTTTTCGCCATTGAAAATCGCGAACAGCAGCAGTCCGTCGATCAGCAACGGCCAGCCGAACCGCAGGCTTTGCACCATGACCGCCCGGTCAAAGACCACCCGATACGGCCGCTCGGCGACCAGATGCGACGCAATCGCCGTCGCCCCCGCCTGAATGATCAGCGACCACAACATCACCTGATAATCGCCAAAGATCAGATGCAGCGGCCAGATCGCCAGAAGTGCGGCCACCGGCGACAATACGGCGGCAACAGTGGCCGGCAGATAGTGCATCCGCCGGCTCAGCCGGTGCATGTCGAAATGCACCAGCCCGTTCAGGATCAGCACGACCACGATCAAGCGATGGGCCCACGCCACTTCCGGCACGCCCATGAACTGCGAGAACGGCCCGGCCAGTGCCAACAGAATTGCGGCATTCACAAAGCCGCGCAGGACCTGAAACCCTTGCAGCGCCGCCTGGAAATCCGGGTCATTGCCACGCTTGTCCTGCACCAGCTGCTGTTGCAGGCCAAAGGTCGAGGTCATTTCGATGATCGCCAGCGCCAGACCGAAGGTCGCGGCAATGCCGTAATTCTCGACACTGATCAGCCGCGCCACCGCCAGATTGCGCGCCAGCAGCAGCAATGCGTTTGCGGCGTTTCCCGACAGGATCAACAAGGCAGATTTCAACATTACATGGGTGCCGGGACGGGATGCTGGTGTGAAATGGATCAGCGTCCTTGTTCCGGTTCAGGCCCCCCGGGTCAAGTCCCCAGTTCGGCGGTGGACCCGAGCACGGTGGCCCGCGCGGGTTTGCGCCGCTTTCTGCTGCGAAATCAGGAGTGGGAATGGTCCGGCCGGGCTCCGGCACCCACCATGGCCTGCCGCCCACGATCTGGCAACGCCGCAAGGATCGCCTTTCGCTCTGCCCGCGAAAACCGGGACCAGCCGGCAATTTCTCCGGCGGTGCGGTGGCATCCGGTGCAGCGCCGCGCCTCGAAGTCCAACGTGCATATCTTCCGGCAGGGACTCTCGGGATCAGGGCGGCCTGGGGGTATTCCCCGCCTTGGCCACAGGTCGATCAGACCCATCGGCTATTTCCCGTTCAGACCGGTGCGCCGTGCGACCCGCGCTAGCGCGTTCACCGCTGCCGTTGGCAACAGCGCCCGTACTGCCGATTTCACATAGTGGATCGGTTCTTTGCGATCATGCTCGGTCACGCCTTTCCACTGCACGTAATTGCGGTAGCTCAGGTCGGTAATCCCCTTGTCGGTGGTATAGTAGTACAGCGCCATCGAATTGCGCCGCATTCCGGGCGGGCAAACCACCGGATGCGGGTGGCCATGCCAGCTTTGCCCGGCCGTGTAGAATATGATCATGCGGTTGAACACCGGTTCCACCACCCGCACGCACGTGCTGGCATCCTCGTTCCACAGCTCCAGCCCGCCGCCATAATCCACATTCCAGTCGGGCGAGCAGTAATAGATCACGTTGATCAGCTGGTTCAGGTCCTTGTTCGGGTGCCGGGAAGCGTCGATATGCAGCATCAGCCGCCCGCCGTTGCCGGTGGAATGCAGCCCGCAGCCGTGGTGGCTTGGATCGGGGGCCAGATACTGAAATCCGGTCAACCGGTCCAGGAACTTGCAGAAGATCCCAGACTGGAACTGCATCATCATGAAGCGGATGTAGTCGGGGAACTTCTCCTCATCCCCGGTCGACACCTTTTCGATATGCTTGTCGCCGCTGTGCTTGCTGTCGCCGGGTCCTTCCAGCCGCCAGTCGATGTCGTCGATGCCGGGGAAGCTCTTGCCGATCCGCATTGCAACATCCGGGGGAAAGAAATCGTCGATCACCACATGCGGGAACGGAGTCGCCGCCTTGAAGTCATCGTGCAGCGCATCGGCGAGCGCGTTCATCCGGTCGCGGGAAAAGAAGAAAAGCTCTTGCGGCTGAACTCGAGCGAAACTCCCATCGGCCATGGCTCACTCCACCTAAAGTTGCAATCGTGATTAGCAAATCTTTTTCAGGTTTATTGCAGTGAGTCAACCGAGACAGGCGGACATCAGCCGATCAGTACCGCGCAGGGCGAGCGCCTTTCAGCAGAACATCAACAGCGCCGCGTTGCGCAGGCCGTCGGGATAGGTGAAGCCGTTTCTGATCAGCGCCAGCCGCCGCCCGACAAACGACCGGTTCTTGATCGCCAGGAACTTCTCGATGATCTGGCGGCGTTCCTGCGACAGCCTGTCGCCGAACTGTTCCAGCAGCGGCTCTGCCTGCCGCTGACGGATCACGATCCGGCGGCGCACCTCGTGGATGGGTCCGGAAAGCCGACCCAGACGCGAGCCGGACCGTTCCTTGAACGAAGTCAGCGTGATCTGCATCGGCTGCGAAGCGTTTTTGCCGTGAACGCGATAGGCGATTGTCGGGGCATCGACAAACCCGACTTCGCCCAGACTGGCAGCCACCAACAGGGCCCACCAGTCATGCCCGGTCACCCGTCCCAGCGGGACGTTGCAGGCCAGTTGCACCAGTGCGCGGTTCATCATCGACGCACAGCCCAGCATCGGCGTGCAGACCAGCAAACGCTGCAGTGACAGGCAGCGGGCAGGGTCGGTATTCTTGTAAGCCCAATAACTCGGCCCCGACGGCGCACCGTCGGCGCTAATGATCGAGGCATCCGAAAACAGGAACATCGGCACGTCCGGCCCCAGCATGTCCTGCCGCGGCCGCGCCTTGGCAAGAAAGGCTTTCAGCTTGTCGGGGTACCAGACATCGTCGCCGTCGCACAGAAACACAAAGTCGCCGTGGCTCTGCTGCATCAGCATGGCGAAGTTTGCTGCGGCCGACCCGCTTGGCCTGTCGCGCTCGATCAGCCGGACCGGGTTTTGGAACCGGCCGAGATATCGTTTGAGGATCTTGACGGTATCATCGGTCGAGCAGTCGTCACTGATGACCAGGTGAAAATCCCCGAAACTCTGCGCCAGAAGCGAGTCGAGAAGCGGCTCCAGATAGTCGGCGTTGTTGTAGGTCGCCAGCAACACCTCGACCTTGCCTTGCGGCGGGCTTATCATCTCGAACGGATGCACGCTGCGTTGCTCATGTTTCATGCTTGGTGATCCAACTTCGGTACTCACGAATACGCACATTTGTTACCCGGCTGCAAGAAACGCTCCAATTCTGGCAAAAGCAAGGAAGGACTGCCGTCGGCGTGTTTCCGGATGCCGACGTTGTCCGGAATGCTTCGGTTTGCCCTGAATTGCTGCCGTGTCGGGCAGCGAAATGGCGCGATCAGGTCTGGCGGGCGGAATGTTCTTGTGGCTTGTCCACACCTGACTGATCCCGAAAAAACCGCGCTATCCGATGTTTGACTTTTGGTCCGTAATGGGCCAATTACCAGATAAAGATGGATAATAAATGACCATTGCAGGCAGCCTGCAGACACTCGGCCGAACTATGACGCCAAGCGACATAGGCGCAACGTTCGCTTGGGCCGGACAGTTCGGCGTCAGGCTGTACCGTCGGGTCGGCCAGCATCCGGTCCGCGCTGACCTGACCCTGAAAACCGGGTCTGGATCAAAGCCATGATTGCGCAAGAATCCGCCGGGTCACGGGTCAAACCTGCCGTGAAGCCGCCGATGCCGACACCCGGCCTGCAAACCGCACTGAAGCCCGCGATGATGCTGGGAACCATCGGCAGTCTGGTGCTGTTGGCGATTCTGGTTCTTTGGGCGCAAGTTACCATGATCAGCGGCGCGGTCATAGCCTCCGGTCAGGTCGTCGTCCGCGGGCAGGCAAAGATGGTACAGAACCTGGATGGCGGCGTCGTGGCCGAAATCCTGGTCAAGAACGGCGACAGGGTGACCGAAGGGCAGGTGCTGATGCGCCTGGACCCGACGCTGCTGCGCGTCAATCTGGATATCGCCCGCAACCGTCTGGCCGAGGCGCTGACGCAAAAAGCCCGGCTGGAGGCGGAACAACTTGGTCTGGTCAGCATCGATTTTGCCGGGCTCGCAGCGTCGTCGGCGGTCCGGCACCTCGAGGGTCTGCCGCTGGACCGTCAGCAGACCGGGCAGGAACAGATTTTTGCCGCCCGCCGCGAGGTTCTGCTGGGAAGTGCCGAACAGTTGCGCGAAAAAATCCTGCAGTTCAGGAACCAGCGGACCGGGGTCGAGGCGCTGCTGGCCTCGAAACGCGAACAACTGACCTTCATCGAAAGCGAACTGGAAAACGTCTCTGCCCTGAACAAGGAGGGTCTGGCCCGCGAAAGCCAGGTGCTGGACATTCAGCGCAGCCAGGCCGACATGCTGGGCCAGATTGCCGGCCATCAGTCTGAACTTGCCCGCATCGCCAATTCGATCCGCGACACCGAGCTGGAGATCCTGCAGGCCGACCGCACCTTCAAGGAGCAGGTCGTCACCGATCTTCGCGATGTCACCACCAAAAGTGAAGAACTGATCCTGACCATCGTCACGACGCAGAAGCAGCTGGACCGCGTCGAAATGCGGTCGCCCGCCGATGGCGTGGTCCATGAAATGCAGGTCGTCACGGTGGGCGGTGTGGTGCCGGCAGCGGCCACCGTCCTGCAGATCGTGCCGTTGGGCGAAGGTATGCTGTTCGAGCTGCGGCTTGACCTGCGGTCTGTTGATCAGGTGTTCATCGGGCAGAAGGCCAAGGTGATCTTTCCGGCCTTCAGTTCCCGTACCACCCCGGAACTGCCCGGCACCCTGTCCAGCATTTCGCCGACCAGCATTCTGGACCCGGCAACCGGCCAGTCCTATTACCGCATTCAGGTCGAGATCGCGCCCGAGGAACTGGCGCGGCTCGGCAATTCGGAACTGGTGCCCGGCATGCCTGTCGAGGCGTTCCTGACGACCGGCGAACAATCGGCGCTGACCTATCTGATCAAGCCGCTGTCTGATCAGTTGAACCGCGCCTTTCGCGAGGAATGAACCCGTCATCGGGCCGGGGCCACCGACTGGTGCATTCCCGGCACAAATCCAGCCGATTTCCGGCAAGCGCTTGTCGGAATGATCAACCTGCGGCACAATCGCCACGGGTCGATCCCCAACCAACAAGCCGCCAAAGGCGGACCTGACCGAGGCAGTTGACGAATGCATGGCAGCGAATGGCGCACAGCGCCACGCACGTTCTGTTTCATGGCCCTGGTGATCGGGGTGGCAGGGTGCGCTGAACCCAGTCGGTATGACCAGCCCGGCTTTCCGTTCCTGAAATCCTATGCCGCCGCACCTCAGGGCAACCCGGTTCTTCTGAGCAATGCCGCCTGGTGGCACCGCTTCAAGGACCCGGTGCTGGATGCGCTGATCCAGCAGGCGCTTTCCGGAAGCCTGTCGCTGGAGGCGGCGCGCGAACGGGTGACAGAGGCGAACGCTGCGCTGCGCCAGATACCGGGTGCCGCCGCGCTGTCGCCCGACGCCTCGCTCAAGTCTGTTGGCGCCAACGGCAATCCGGCCCGCGGCGTTGCAGAAGGCAATCTGGCCTTTACCTGGCTGCTGGACCCCCTGGGCGGCCGGCGCGAAGAGCTGAATTCGGCGGGTGCCCGGATCGAAGTCGCGGCGGCCGAGGTGAATGCGGCACAGTTGCTGCTGCTGTTCAATCTGGCCAACGCCTATGTCGACCTGCGCTTCCAGCAACGCCTGCTGGTATTGCGCTATCAGGACCTGGCCTCGCGCCGCCAGACCCTGGCTTTGACCCAGACGTTCTTTGATGCCAACTCTGCCACCCGGCTTGATCTGGTGCGGGCAGAGGCGGTCCTGGCGGAGATCGAGGGCCAGATACCCGGACTGCAAGCCGCCATTCAGGCGAAGAAGGCCGAGATTGCGGTGCTGGTCGGTGTCGCGCCCGGCACACTTGCCATCAATCTGGACCAGGGCGGCGGCCAGCCTCGTGCTCGCCTGTCATCGGAAGTCGGCATCCCGGCCGATCTGCTGCGCAACCGTCCCGACATTTTCATTGCCGAACGGCTGTACTATGCGGCCGTTGCCGACATCGGCGCGGCCCGGGCAGACCTCTATCCGAAATTGTCGCTGGGTGGCGCGATCTCGCTTCGGTCGATCAAGGGCAACAGCAGCACCGAATACTTCTTTGGCCCGACCCTGCAATTCCCGTCGCTGCTCAGCAAGGCACCGCGCGCGGCGGTCGAGGCCGGCGAATCCCGGGCCCGCCAAGCCCATACCACGTGGAAAGCCACGGTCCTGCAGGCGATACTTGAGGTTGAAAGCGCGCTGGTCACCTATTCCGCCTCGGTCTCCGCCGTCAATTCTTCGGAAAAGACCGTGCGGCTCTACCGCGAGGTGGTCGACCTGACCCGCGACCTGATCGACAAGGATGGCGCGACGCTGCGAGATCTGGTCGACGCCGAAACCTCGATCGCCGCAGCCAACACCACGCTGGCCGAAAACCTGCGCCAGATGGGGCGCAATTTCGTGGCACTGAATGTCAATCTCGGGTCGGGCAACGCCTTCAGCGTCGCCAGCAACTGATCCCCGGAACCTGATCTATCGTCGGCCAAGCAGCAGCATGCCGCCGATCATGATGAGCACCGGCCCGGTCAATTCAAGCGAGACATTCATCCGCACCGACAGCAAGCGAGTGTTCAGCATGGCATCCACATGGTGAAATCCCACCGCGCGGATCAACACAAATCCCATGACGAATACGGTTCCTGCCACCGCCAGACCATTCCGCCGCATCGTTCCGCGATACAGCAATGCCGCCAGCCCGGCCAGAACCAGCATTGCCGCCAGCAACCCCAGCACAAACTCGCGCTGCACCAGACGCCGGGCACCATACCAGCCTTGCTGCTGCGCCACGCAACGCCCGACCGCCGTCAGGAACGATTGCAGGTCCAGTTGCTTGTTCAGCGCCAGCGCCAGCATGGCAGTTGCGATCAGCAGCCACAGACCGCGCTCGCGCCTGGCAGTCGCGGCCGGAAACCCGGCGCGGGCAACAACGGCAAAGCCCATGCCCGCAGCCAGCAGGTAGACGACAACCGTCAGCCAGCCGGTCGGGCCCGGATCGCCGATGCCCGGGCTCCAACGCGCATGGGCACAGTCCATCAGGGTTCTGAACGTCAGATCCATGCAGTGTCGGCCTTCGGGTCGGCTATCATCCCAGTACCCTGCCGCCCAATCTGGGCGAATGGCAAGAAGGGGTGTCCGCGAATCGCGCCGCAGCAGCCTACCGTAACCCGGCCCCCGACCTGGCAGGCGATCTGGCAGGCGGCCTGGTCGGCGGTCCGGGACCGGACCTGCACAAACATTGGCGCACCCGTTCACGCTCCGCGGCACCTATTCCGTTGCCCAAGCTTGCAACGAATGGTCGTCGGGCTGTGCCTGCAGCACCCGGCATCCGGTTCAATGGTGAACCCGCACTTCGGGCGCATGCAGCGCCGGCATGCTCAACACCGCATATCTGCGCCCGTCGCCGGGATTGTCATAGGGCTCGCCGATCCGGCTGGCAGAATAGCCCAGCTGGCGCAGTGCCCGCATCAGGGGCAGGGGCGACAGGCTCATCAGCTCGCTGCCACCATTGCGACTGGCCACCGTCACCAGCCCGTCGACGATCAGTTGCAGGCACTTTGCCCGGTCATGGTGGCCAGTCACATCGTCCGAAATCACCAGCCGGGTGCATTCCCAGACTTCGGGTGCCTCGATCTCGGACAGCATCACCTGCTCGGGGATTGACGCCAGCCGACCGGCCACCGCATCCCGCAGCATATAGGTATGGCTGCCCCATGTGGCGGTTGTCGCCATGGCCCGCGCTCCGCCAATGACCTCGCCATCGCGCAGGACCAGCGAATAGTGGGCCAACGGATTGTCATACTGGTCCATCTCGACCGAATCGTTGTGCGGGATATCCCAACCCAGGACGTCGACGAAAAAACGTTTGCGAAGCTTCAGATAGTCGAAAAACGCCGATCCGTGCTCGTGCAGGTCGGACAAGTCAAACGTTATGTTGCGCATGGTGCACTCTCCTTAATGGAGAGTGAAGTAGAACACTAAGTTGCCCGGATGATAACAGTCTGTATCAGATTATTTGGTTAATACCGGCTGTCACAATCGTTAACTTCGGCTCAAATCAGCCCATAAGCGGTGGCAAGTGATGCGGCATGGGTGCCGGTCTTGGCATTCAGTTTCAACTTTGCGTTTTTCAACCGCTGCTTGACCGCCCCGTCCGAGACGCCAAGCTCTGCCGCTATCTGCTTCAAAAGCAGCCCATTCTTGACCATCCGCAATGCTTCCAGTTCGGCCTCGGTCAGGTTCCTTGGGGGCACCCGCGACCGGTGCAGCTGCGCCAGCCGGTTCGAAAGAATCCGGATCTCGGCGTCTTCGAATTCCCGATCCGACCGGGCAAAAGAGCCAAAGCTGCGTTGGCCGTCCGCCCCGTGATCCATGCAACAGATCGCCACGCCGAAGTTCAGCCCAAAGGCCCGCGCTTCGGCCATCACGTTCCGCGGATCATCGCCGCCGATCCCGCTCCACCGCACGGTGCCAGTATGCTCATAAAGCCATTTGATTACAGGATCATACAGCATGAAACCGCCGGCGGTGTAGCGGTCTACCCATTTCGGCGGCAGCGCGTTGTGCTCCTCGGTCGGAAAAGCAAAGCCGATGCGCAGCGCAATATAGAACCCGGCGGGCGCGAAGAACGAAAACTCGAAAGCGCTGACCGTGTCGTCCATGCGTCACAAAACCTAATTCTTACGACACCTGCCCAACTGTGCTATGCCGGCAAGGAAGGCAATAGCACACTATCCCAATGCGCCGGGTCTAGGCAACTTGGAAGCGAGTAACGGGCAGAAAAATGGACAAAGAAGCGAGCATCGGCCTTTTGTTGGAGCAACTTGATGAATCCTGCCCGGCAGGCTTTGCCGTTGCGCTGCATATCAAATTCGCATCGCCCCGCTACCTGTTTCAAGCCTATCGCCGTGACTGGATTGACTATTATTCCAAACACGCTCTTGTCCTCCGCGATCCGACGGTTCGTTGGGGGTTCGAACACACCGGTACGATCCGCTGGAGCGCGCTGGACGGTCAGGACGCGACCGACGTGATGGAAAAGGCTGCCGAATATGGGCTTGCCTATGGATTCACCGCAGCGCAGGAGGATGGCCAATCGCGCAGCGTCGCCAGCTTCGCCCGGTCCGACCGCGAGTTCACCGAGGCCGAAATGCAGTCGATCGCCACCATCCTGACACGCCTGCACGAGGAAACCCGTGCCGCCGAAACCCTGTCACCCGAGGATCATGCGGCGCTGAAACGGCTGTCGATCCTGTTGACGCACGCCTGACCCGGTCGCTGGTCTGTATTTTCCGGCGCTGATTGAAGAAAGTGCTGCGACCGCGTTTCGTTTTCAACTTTTGGCCCCGGTTGCGGTGGTCGACGACCGGAATCCCCATCTTTCCTGGCAATTGGTCGGCCCCGGGCGAAGGCCCTGGCCGAAATTCGGCCGCCGCCTGAGGCCAAATCCGAGGGAACTGATCCAATCCGCCGTTCCTGCCGAATACAGATGCGGCAAGCATGCCATTGCTGATGTGCCGGTTCTTGCTGCGTGCGCCGGAAGCGTCAAACCGCCGCAGCTGTTGCCGCAAAAGCGAAATTGCGATCACGATGCCGTGAGGGGGCTTGATGAATGAACGTTCATTCTCAGATAACCTGGCGAACGGAATTTCCCGACTCAGCCCGGATTCTTGACACCATGTCGACCCACTCCTTGCGCGCAGAACCCAGAACCATCGAAATCCTGGAAAGCATCAAGGCGGTCTTTGCATCCAAGGGATTCGAAGGCGCATCGATGCAGGATCTCTCCCGGGCAGCCGGGATGAGCGCTGGCAATTTCTATCGCTATTTCCCTTCCAAGAATGCCATCATCGAGGCGATGGTGCAGCGCGACCTGGAGGAAGTTCAGGTCGAGTTCACGCTGATCATGCAATCGCCTTACCCTCTGGAGACGTTTCGAGAGGTGATCCGTCACCGGATCGAGATGCCGCATGAAGATCACGGACCGATCTGGGCCGAGATTGAGGCCAACGCTGCCCGCCGCCCGGAAATAGCATCGCTGATGCATCGGATGGAGGCAGAGATCACCAGCAATCTTGTCGCCGTGTTCGCCCGGATCGCAGGGATCGGTGCTGATAACGCCGAACGCAGGTTTTCCGCCCACGCCAGACTTATCCTGATGCTGATCCAGGGGCTTACAATCCGGTCCGGGTGCTTTGCGGCATCTGGTATCCGGGAACCGGATCGCGACCTTGCGGCGCTGGTGATGACAACGATTGAACGAACCCTAGCTGATATCGCGGCGTTTGCGCCCATCGCCGCACAACAACCAAAGGTCTGATACGATGCATATTTCCACCGCCCTGTTGCCCTTGGCTCTGATCGCAGCTCTTGTTGCCAACGGCGCAGCAGCTGAAGCAACTGCCGTATCCCCGGTCGAAAAATCGACTGTCAGCCTTCCTGCGATCACGGTTTCAAAAGTGACACGATTGCCGATGAACGATGTGGTTGCTGCGTCCGGTTTGATCGGGGCAGTAGAGCAGGTTCTGGTACAGCCGCAGATCGAGGGCCAGGCGATTGACGCTATCGAAGTGGAAATTGGTGACACCGTCGCGGCAGGACAAGTGCTGGCGCGGCTGTCCGATACCTCACTGACTTTGCAGAAAAGTCAGCTGCTTGCATCATTGGCCAGTGCCAACGCAACCATCGCGCAGGCCGAGGCGCAGTTGATCGAAGCCAAGACTGCTGCCGACGAGGCCGTTCGCGTCAAGAACCGGACACTGGCGCTGACCGCCGCTGGTACCACGTCGAAATCCGCCGCCGATACCGCGACCGCCAACGCAACTTCGACTCTGGCACGGGTAACGGTGGCCACGCAGGGGCTGGTAGCCGCGCAGGCGCAACTGACGCTGGTTGACGCCCAGGTTGCGAATATCGATCTTAGTCTAAAGCGCACCCTGGTCACGGCTCCGGTTGCCGGTGAGGTGGTCGAGCGCAATGCCATGGTCGGTGCCATCGCCAGCGGCGGGGGGCAGCCGATGTTCATGATCGTGCGTGGCGGCCTTTTGGAACTGCGCGCCGACGTGGCAGAGCAGGATATCCTGAAGCTGCAGGCCGGACAAAAAGCCTCGCTGAGCGTCGTCGGACTGGCGGAAACGTTGACGGGAACTGTCTGGCTGGTCGAGCCGACGGTGGATGCGACGACCAGGCTGGGCCGGGTGCGGATCAGCATCGACGAGTCGGACCGGGTAAGGTCCGGCATGTTCGCCGACGCCCGCATTCTGGTGCAATCGCGCGAGGCTTTGGCCGTGCCGGTTTCCGCCGTAGGCGGTTCGGGGTCTGAAACCCGCGCGTTAAAGGTATCGGGCGACTCGGTTAAGGCGACGATGATCACCACGGGCATCCGGGATGGCGGCCTGATCGAAGTGATGTCGGGTCTGGCCGAGGGCGATCTGATCGTGACCAAGGCCGGGGCGTTCGTGCGCGACGGCGATCATATCAATCCGATCATGGCGGATGCCGCCAAAATGTCGAACTAGGGGCGCATCATGAACTTTTCCGCTTGGTCGATCCGAAACCCGATTGCCCCGATCCTGGCATTCGCGCTGTTGATGATCATGGGTTGGCAGTCGTTCAATGTGCTGCCGATCACCCGTTTCCCGAACATCGATTTCCCGCTTGTCGCCATCTCGGTCGGCCAGCAAGGCGCGGCCCCTGCCGAATTGGAAACGCAGGTAACCAAGCGGATAGAGGATGCCGTGGCTGGCATCACCGGGGTCAAGAACATCACGTCCAACGTATCGGACGGCGTATCGGTTACGGCCGTTGAATTCCGCATGGAAGTGCCGACCGACAAGGCCGTTCAGGACACAAAGGACGCGATTGATCAGATTCTGGGTGACCTGCCCGGCGGGGTCGATACCCCGATCATAACCCGGATCGACGTCGAAGGTCAGGCGATCATGACCTTTGCCGTGTCGTCACCCGACATGTCTATCGAAGAGCTGTCCTGGTTTGTTGATGACGAGATCACCCGTGCGATGCAGGGCAGGCCGGGCGTCGGCCGGATTGATCGCTACGGCGGTGCCGACAGAGAGATCAAGATTGAACTTGATCCGGTCAAACTTGGCAGTTTCGGAATCACCGCTTCGGCGGTCAACACCCAGATTCGCCAGACCAATGCCAACCTGGGCGCCGGTCGCAGCGAGTTGGGTGACCGGGAGCAAGCCGTCCGGGTGCTGGGCGATGCAGAGTCTGCTGCAAAACTGGCCGATACCACCATAGCCCTGCCCGGCGGGCGGCATGTGAAACTGGGCGAGCTTGGCACTGTTGTCGACAGCTACGAGGAACTGCGGTCCTTTTCACGTTTCAACGGCGAGCAGGTCGTAACCTTTGGCGTGTTCCGCGCCAAAGGGGCATCGGAAGTTTCGGTGGCCGAAGTGGTGAATGCCAGCCTCGACAAATTGCGGGCAGATCATCCCGACGTCCAGATCTCGCCGGTTGATGACACAGTGTACTATACCTACGGCAACTACGAAGCCGCGCTGCACACGCTGATCGAGGGTGCAATTCTGGCGGTGATCGTAGTGCTGCTTTTCCTGCGAAACTGGCGCGCTACACTGATCACGGCGGTTGCCTTGCCGTTGTCGGCGATCCCGACCTTCTGGATCATGGACATGCTGGGCTTTTCGCTCAACCTCGTGTCCTTTCTGGCCATCACCCTGGCTACCGGCATTCTGGTTGATGATGCGATTGTCGAGATCGAGAATATCGCGCGCCATATCCGGATGGGCAAGACGCCGTACCGGGCGGCCATCGAGGCAGCCGACGAAATCGGTCTGGCGGTGATTGCGACCACGTTCACCATAGTGGCGGTCTTTGTGCCGGTGTCGTTCATGCCAGGCATTCCGGGTCAGTATTTTGAACAATTCGGCCTGACGGTTGCCATCGCCGTGCTGTTTTCGTTGCTGGTTGCCCGGTTGATCACGCCGATGATGGCGGCCTATCTGATGAGCGCCAAGGACGCCGAAGGTCACAATGCCAACGATGGCGCAACGATGCGCGGCTACCTTTGGTTGGTGCGGGTGTCAACGAACAGCGCGCTGCCGCTGCCGAACCCGCTTTGGCTGCTGAGCTTTGCGTTCGGCTGGATCCCGGTGATCGGCAGTCTGTTCCGGCCACGTGTGTTCCGGTTTCCCAGCCGCTACCTGACGCTGCTCGGTGCCCTTGGCGTACTGGCCATCTCGGTATTTTTCATGACCAAGGTGCCAAGCGCCTTCATCCCCGGCGAGGATGTGTCGCGTATTCCGATCTCGGTCGAATTGCCGCCCGGTTCCACGCTGGCCGAAACCGACATCGTGACCCAGGACATGCAACGCCGGATTCAAGGGATCGACGGTGTGGAAAGCGTTCTGGTCGTCGGAGGCTCTTCGCCGACCGGTGATCTGGATATTCGCCGCGCTTCGTTGACCGTGATTCTCGAAAAGCTTGATCACTCGCTGGTGCGCAAGGCCAACGACGTGATCCGGCGCCTGCCTCTGGTCGGCGAATACATCCCGAAGATGGAGGCGACGGGCAGACTGCGACCGCAGACCTCGATCGAAACCGAGGTGTTCGCCTCGATCTCGACCGTTGCCGATGTGCGCGCCATCAAGCTGAACGACCGCGGCGAACGCGATCTGTCGTTCAGCATCCTGTCTTCGGAAGAGTCCGATCTGAACCTCGCCGTGGCGAAACTCGAGGCCGCATTGCGCGGTGACCCGGCACTGGCTAACGTCAGTGCTGCCGGTGCATTGCCGCGCCCAGAGATTCAGATCAGCCCGCGAATCGAACAGGCCGCCCGGCTTGGCATCACCACGATGCAGATTGCCGAAACCATTCGGGTCGCCACCATCGGCGATTTCGATACCGCACTGGCCAAGGTTTCCATAGATGATCGGCTGATCCCGGTCCGGGTCCAACTGCGCGGCGATCTGAAAAGCGACCTCGCCCGGCTGAGTGCGTTGAACATCACGACGGCAACCGGTGCGACCGTACCGCTGAGCGCTGTGGCCGAAATCGTGATCGCCGAAGGCCCCAGCACCATCAAGCGGCTGAACCGCGAACGCATCGTGACGATCGGTGCCAACCTGCCTGAAGGCGTGGCGCTTGGCACTGCCTCGGCCCGATTCAAGGCAATCACCGACTCGGTCGAGCTTCCGCCCAGCGTGCGGGTGGCCGAATCCGGCGATGCCGAAATTCAGGCTGAAATGATGGGCAGCTTTGTCAATGCGATGATCCTTGGCCTGCTCTTGGTGCTGACCGTGCTGATCCTGCTGTTCAAGTCGGTGATCCAGCCGTTCACCATCCTGTTCTCGTTGCCTCTGGCCATCGGTGGCGTGGTGGCAGCGCTGCTGATCACTGGCGACGCGTTGTCGATGCCGGTGATGATCGGGGTGTTGATGCTGATGGGCATCGTGACCAAGAACGCCATTCTGCTGGTCGATTTCGCCATCGAGATGCGTAATCAGGGCATGTCGCGGTTTCAGGCGATGATGGAAGCCGGGCACAAACGGGCGCGCCCGATCGTGATGACCTCGATCGCCATGTCGGCGGGCATGTTGCCGTCGGCCTTGGGCGTCGGCGAAGGTGGCTCTTTCCGCGCGCCGATGGCCACGGCCGTGATCGGCGGCATCATCGTGTCGACCGTGCTCAGCCTGGTGGTGGTGCCGTCGTATTTCCTTATCATGGACGACCTGAGCTTACTGCTTGGCAAAGTATTCGGCGGGTTGGTCGGCAAGAAGGAGGCCGAACCCGAAGTGCCAGAGGCCGGCGAACTGGCCCGCACCATGGACGATGCCAGAACCGAGATTGCCGCACTGCGCGACCGGCTGATTCATCTGGAGAACAGTGTGCCACGCCGACCGCTGGCGGTGGCGGGGACCCAGTACGTGGCGGAATAGGGCAGCAGATTGACGTGCAGTACCGACCGGCCGCCCCCGCCTGGCCGGGGATGGGCGGTCGGTCTACAACACCCGCTCGACCATCAGTTTCTTGATCTCGGCGATCGCCTTGGCCGGGTTCAATCCCTTGGGGCAGGTCTTGGCGCAGTTCATGATGGTGTGGCAGCGATACAGCTTGAACGGATCCTGCAAATCGTCAAGTCGTTCGCCCGTTGCCTCGTCACGCGAATCGATGATCCAGCGATAGGCGTGCAGCAGGGCGGCCGGACCGAGGTAGCGGTCGGAGTTCCACCAATAGCTGGGGCAGGAGGTCGAGCAGCAGGCGCACATCACGCACTCGTAAAGCCCGTCAAGCTTTTCGCGGCTTTCGATGCTTTGCTTCCACTCCTTGGCGGGGCGGTTGGTCTTGGTTTCCAGCCATGGCATGATTGACGCATGCTGAGCGTAGAAATGCGTCAGATCGGGAATCAGGTCCTTGATCACCGGCATGTGCGGCAGCGGATAGATCTTCACGTCGCCCTTCACCTCATCCAGACCGTAGATGCAGGCCAGAGTGTTGATGCCGCCGATGTTCATGGCGCAGGAGCCGCAGATGCCCTCGCGGCAGGAGCGGCGAAAGGTCAGGGTGGGATCAATTTCGGACTTTATCTTGATCAGCGCGTCCAGGACCATCGGGCCGCATTTGTCCAAGTCGACGAAATAAGTATCCACGCGCGGGTTTTCGCCGTCATCGGGGTTCCAGCGGTAGATCTGGAACTTGCGGACATTGGCACCCGCTGGCTTTGGCCATGTCTTGCCGACGCGGATCTTGGAGTTTTTCGGCAGGGTTAGTTCAACCATCTCGTATGTCCTTGGTCTCGGCAGCCATGATCCGGCAAAGCGCGGTTCAGTAGACCCGCGCCTTCGGGGCAATCTTTTTCAGGTCAATGCCGCCCTCCGCCTCCGTGGTCAGCGGGTCCAAATGCACCGGGCGGGTGGCCAGCCGCACCTTTTCATCCGCAACATAGGCCAGCGAATGCACCCGCCAGTTCGCGTCGTCGCGCTTGGGGTAATCCTCGTGTGCGTGCGCTCCGCGCGATTCCTTGCGTGCTTCGGCAGCAGTGATGGTGGCCAGCGCGTTGGGCATCAGGTTGGTAAGTTCCAGCGTCTCCATCAGGTCCGAGTTCCAGATCATCGAACGGTCCGTCACGTGGATATCGTGCATCTTCTGTGCCACGGCGGCCATTTTGACGCAGCCCTCGGCCAGGGTCTTGTCGGTCCGGAAGACGGCGGCGTCGGCTTGCATGGTCTTCTGCATTTCCAGCCGCAGGTCGGCAGTGGGAACTGCACCTGCCGCATGGCGGAGCGTATCGAACCGGTCGAGCGCCAGTTGCAGCGAGAGCTTGTTCAGGACCGGATTCGCAGCTTCGGGGTCCACAACCTTTCCGGCGCGGATCGCCGCCGCCCGCCCGAACACCACAAGGTCGATCAGCGAGTTCGATCCGAGGCGGTTGGCACCGTGGACACTGGCGCACCCAGCCTCACCCACCGCCATAAGGCCAGGGGCGATGCGGTCGGGAGCATCGGGCGTGGGGTTCAGCGCTTCGCCCCAGTAATTGGTCGGGATGCCACCCATGTTGTAATGCACGGTCGGCAGAACCGGGATCGGCTCTCTGGTCAGATCGACGCCGGCAAAGATGCGGGCGGATTCGCTGATGCCGGGCAGGCGCAGGGCAAGCGTTTCCGGCGGCAGGTGATTGAGGTTCAGGTGGATGTGATCCTTGTCCGGCCCAACGCCGCGCCCCTCGCGAATTTCCAGCGTCATGCAGCGGCTGACCACATCACGGCTGGCCAGATCCTTGTAGGTTGGCGCATAGCGTTCCATGAACCGCTCGCCTTCGGAATTGGTCAGATAGCCGCCCTCGCCCCGGGCGCCTTCGGTGATCAGGCAGCCCGACCCATAGATGCCGGTCGGGTGGAACTGCACGAATTCCATGTCCTGCAGCGGCAGACCCTGCCGAGCCACCATGCCGCCGCCATCACCAGTGCAGGTATGGGCAGAGGTGGCCGAGAAATAGGCGCGGCCATAGCCGCCGGTGGCGAGTACCACCATTTTGGCGTTGAAGGCATGCAAGGTGCCATCGTCCAGTTTCCAGGCCAGCACTCCCTGACAGATCCCGTCCTCGGACATGATCAGATCGATGGCGAAATACTCGATGTAGAACTCGGCGTTGTTTTTCAGGCTTTGCCCATAAAGCGTATGCAGGATCGCGTGGCCGGTGCGGTCGGCGGCGGCGCAGGTGCGCTGTACCGGCGGGCCTTCGCCGAATTCGGTGGTATGGCCGCCAAACGGGCGCTGATAGATGCGGCCATCCTCGGTGCGGGAAAAGGGCACGCCGTAGTGTTCCAATTCGTATACCGCTTTGGGTGCCTCACGCGTCAGATACTCCATCGCATCCATGTCGCCGAGCCAGTCGGAGCCCTTGACAGTATCGTACATGTGCCATTGCCAGTTGTCCGGGCCCATGTTGGCCAGCGACGCCGCAATGCCGCCCTGTGCCGCCACAGTATGGCTGCGGGTCGGGAATACCTTGGTAACGCAAGCGGTGCGCAATCCCTGTTCGGCCATCCCGAGCGTGGCACGCAGGCCCGCGCCGCCGGCCCCCACAACCACCACGTCATAGAAATGTTCTTCGTACGGATAGGCAGCCATGTGAATTCCTCAGGCGCTGAATGCGATTTTGGCGACGGCAAAGATGCCAGCCGCGGCGAAGGCACCGCAGAACAGTTTGTTGAGCAACAGCAGTGCTGTACGCGGTGCCTTGGCGGGCACATAATCCTCGATCACCACTTGCAGACCTTGAGCCAGATGCCAGAAGGCGACGCCGAGGAACAGAGCCGCGACAAAGGCGTTGAACCAGCCCTGATAGAGCGAAACGACGGCAGCGTGTCCTTCGCCCAAGGCGCGGGCAAAGGGAAACAGGAACAGAAGGGTCAAAGGCAACAGCGCCAGCGATGTGACACGCTGCGACAACCAGTGTGCGGCACCTTCATGTGCCGAACCAAGCCCCTGCACCCGGTTGCGGTCGGTTTCGTATTCCATCGTTCTGCCCCTATGCCACCAGCAGCGTCAGCAGCGTCATGATCAGCGACCCGCCGACCACTGCCCAGCCGGTGCGTGTGACCACTGTCAGATCGAAGCCCCGGCCACTATCCCAAACCAGATGCCGCACTCCGTTCAACGCATGAAACCAGAGCGCCCATAGGGAACCCACCATGACCAGCAATCCGAACCAGGAGGTCAGGAGCCGATCGACGAGGTCGAAATAGCCTGGCGACACTGCCGCTGCGATGAACCACCAGACGATCAGAACGGCCCCCAGAAGCAGGGCGCAGCCGGTAATGCGGTGCAGGATCGAAATGACCATGGTGATCTGAGGCCGATAGATCTGCAGATGCGGCGACAAGGGCCGGTTGCCGCGATTCACCTCTGCCATGGCTGCATTCCTTCACTTTCTGGCCAAGTAACCGCATACCGAGGTATGCAGACACGCCGTCCTTTGGCAACAAATAGCGGATTGTATGTGCAAGTCACGTGAAGCGAACGCTAACACGTGCGAAAAAAGCCGTGCTGGCGGCAAATTACCCTGATGTGATCACAGTTTGAAATGGTGTGATCACATCATGTGACGGTTTCGCTGGTCGGCCTTGCCGGTTGCTTTAGCGCTGAAACAGGGTGGTATCGAACGACAGTGTCAGCTCGACATAGCCGTCATAGTCAGAGCCCTCGTAGTAGTGCAGGTCGATGTAAGCCTCGTCGGTCACATAGTAGGAACCGCCGAATTCCCATTCCTGCTCATTGCCGTTGTCGGTCACACCGACGGCAGCCCCCAGACTGAAGACATCGGTCAACGCGTAGTCCGCGCCAATGCTGGCCGTGCCGATGGACGCCTCGGGGTCATAGGCGGCTTCGACTGCCAGAGACAGCTTGTCGCCAACCGAAGTTCCAAGGGCCACGGTCAATTCGCCGCAGCAATTCCCTCCGTCGTTTGGATAGTAGTATCGGGTATAGCCGAAGTCGTAAGTCATCCCGGTAGCGGTCTCATTCCGGTAGCCGAGGTAGATGTCGACCTCGTTCGCGACGCTTTCATCAGCGAGGCTTAGCCACAGCCCGGCGTAGAACCCGCTGGCTTCGGCCTCGATGTAAGGCTGGAATGCCAATCGATTGCCGGTACCTGGCCCGTCCGGCTCTATCGAATAGACCAGAGCGGCACCCCCATAGATCGTAAGATCCTGCGCGTCGGCATCAGTGGCAGCAGCAAGTCCGAGACCGAGAACTACAAGTGAGGCATAGCGGTGCATTCCTTGCTCCTGTCTGTATGGGCATCTTGACCATCGTTAATGTCACTAGACCACAACAAATCGGATCGGAACATCCTGCAAATGACAGAGACCGGGCCGTCGATCGCTGCACCGTGCGGTCTGCACGGCCACCCGTGCCTTCGCGTTTGCCAGCCGCCCGGCCAGGTCTTGCCGGCAGTGCGCCCCGCCCCGGACCAGTTACAGTTCTGACTTACCCGTAGGTTCCGGCAAAGGGGTTCAGTCCAAGGGCAAGGTGAATTCCGGCAAGCACGGCATAGGCCACCACGGCACCCGCGACCATCACCAGATCCCGCTTCAACGCGCCGGCAGCGGGTTTCACCCAAGGGCCCGACTGGGCGTTGTACAACACGATTGAGGCGACTGCCCAAGCCAGCAAGGTTCCGAACAGCAGCACTGAAGCCAGATCGCCGTTCACCAACAGATGCGCGATTGCCCAGATGATCGTGCCCCACAATTGCGGGTGGCGAATCCTCGTCCAGAGCACGCCCTTCGACATTCCGGCCGAATAGACCACAAGCGCGACGAGCATCAGAAGGCTGTTCAGATGTCCGATCCCCGGGATGGGTGTGTAAACGGGGATTACCTCGACCCCGCGATAGCCGATCACGATCAGTCCGACCGCAATCAGGATCAGGATGGCAAATATGCCTTTCGATTTGTCGCCCAGCCGCTCGGTCATCGCTGCGCGCCGGTCTGGAGCAAGTCGCTTGAAAAGGTGTGTCGCAACCCACAACATCAGCCCTACGATCAGAATCGTCATCTTCCATACTCCCGCCCTGTCACGCAGTCGGACCAAAGAGGCACCGCGTTCCATGGGAGGTTATGCAGGTTTTGCGGAGCCTTGCCACCCACAACGGCAGCCCGTGACCTCGACCGACCGATTGATCTTGGCTCTGGCACGCACCAAACGACGACGTCCGGTTGTCCGGAGAGGCAACGGGACAGCGGCCGGGTGCCGTGGCACATGGATTGGCGCCTGTAAGATCGTTGCCCTGAACTTTGGCGTTCGCGTGTCAAAGTGCGGCAAACGCGGGGCTATCGGCGCAACAATCGTGCGCATTGGGACATTGATTCGGCACATTCGGTATGTATTATATCTGTTACAGCGCTGCTTTCGAACGCTGCCTTAATGCTTTCTTCCGTCCTCAAGGGACACACTGATCGCGTTACGGGCTGCAAGAGGACCACCCGGCCGGACCGCCGGGACAAGCAAAGCAAAGCGCCGAAATGTAGACAACAGGCAAGAACCTGCACCGCCGGGGCTCCGGAACGGTCCGGTACAGGTTTTAACCCCGGCGAAAGGCTGGACTATGACACGTACTCAACTCGGACTCTCCTTCGGCTTTGCGGTTGCCCTGTTCGCGGCGCATAACGTCAACGCTCAAACCGTTCCGCAGGGCGGCGCGCAGTGCGGCGATCGCGAAAAGGTTGTCAGCCATCTGGTCGCAACCTATGGCGAAACCCGGCAAGGCATGGGAATTGCGGCGAACAACACCGTGATGGAGGTTTTTGCTTCGTCCAGCACCGGTACCTGGACCATCACCGTCACGCTTCCCACCGGCGTGACCTGTCTGGTCGCTTCGGGGCAGGGCTACGAAGCGCTGGCCGAAACCCTGCCTGCCAAGGGTGAAGACGCCTGAGAACTGACTTGGCGAAGGGCGGATCAGCCCTTCATCACTGTCAGGATCTCTGACAGCGGCTTCTTCAGCTTGGCAACCGCCGGCACGGTGGCATTCGCAGCAGGCTGGCCCACCGCGATGATCATCGTCGGTTTTTCGCTTTCCGGGCGATTGCACAGAATGTTCAGGAATTTCATCGGATTCGGAGTATGGGTCAGCGCGGTCAGACCGGCGTGGTGCAATGCCGCGATGAGAAATCCCGTCGCAATGCCGACACTCTCAGGAACGTAATAGTTCTTGTAGCGGTGCCCGTCACGCGTCATGCCATAGCGCTGCGCAAATACCACGATCAACCAGGGTGCGATGTCCAGATGCGGCTTGGATGACCCGGTGCCGATCGGCTCCAGTGCGCGCAGCCATTCGTCACCGGCACCACCCTGATAGAAAGCCCGCTCTTCTTCCTCGGCTGCTGCCCTGATCTGCGCCTTTGTCGCCGGATTGCTGATGGCCACGAAGTGCCAGGGTTGATGATTTGCCCCGCTGGGGGCCGTTCCCGCCGTGGCGATACAGGTCGCGATCACCTCCTCGGCAATCGAGGTTGCGGCGAAATCACGAACCGAATGGCGTTTCCGCATGGTGCCCAGAAAAGCCCGTGCCGCGTCAAGCGACGGGCCCGGCGCCAGTTCTACCCTGTCCGGCAGGGGCAGCGGCTCGAATTGAACCTTTTCGCGGAAATACATCTGATCCTCCGTTTTGCCGCCAGATTAGCCGCCACCAATCAGAACGCCAGCCGCAAACACCAGCGCCCCCCCCAGTACCACCTGAAAGGTCGCCCGCAGGAACGGGGTTTCCATGAACCGGTTCTGAATCCAGACGATGGCCCAAAGCTCCACAAACACGACGACAAACGCGATCAGGGTCGCTGTCCAGAAATCCGGGATAAGGTAGGGCAGGGCGTGGCCAAGTCCGCCGAGTGTCGTCATCACGCCAGACGCCACTCCGCGTTTGACCGGCGATCCCCGCCCCGAAATCACGCCGTCATCATGCGCGGCCTCGGTGAAACCCATCGAGATGCCGGCACCGACCGAGGCTGCCAGTCCGACAAGCAGCGTGGTATGCGGGTCCTGCGTGGCGAATGCCGTGGCAAAGATCGGCGCCAACGTCGAAACCGACCCATCCATCAACCCCGCCAGACCGGGTTGCACCCAGGTCAGGATGAACTGTCGCTTGGCAACCGAGGCTTCGGTGGACTGTGCCTCAGGTCCAAGCAACTGGCTTTGCAGCGCATTTGCCTGTGCGGTGTGGCCGGCCTCGGCCATCGCCAGATCGCCCAGCAGTTTGCGTGTACCGGCGTCGGTCGTGCGGCTGGCAGCCAGTTCATAGAACCTCTGTGCGCCGCACTCCATCGATTCAGCCTCTGCCCGGATGCGGTCCAGTCCAAGGTTCTCGATCAGCCAGACCGGTTTGCGCGCGTAGAATCCGGCCACATGTTCGCGTCGGATCAACGGGATCAGTGCGCCGAAACGGGCGGCGTGCAGATCGATCAGGCGGCGCCGGTGTTCGTCTTCCTCAACAGCCATGCCGTCGAACACCGCCGCAGAAGCAGGAAAGTCCTTGCGAAGCCGTTCGGCATAGGTGCGGTAAATCCGCCCGTCATCCTCCTCGGACGAGATTGCCAGAGCCAGCACCTCCTGTTCGGTCAGATCGGAAAAGCGTCGGCGTGTGGCAAGACCGGGGATCATGGCAGGCTCCAGTTTAGAACTGTTCTAAGGTATCACGCTGCGGGGGCGGATCAAGGCATGATGCGTCAAGGGTCCGGCAGGAAGTCGACGGCCACCGCAGAACTGAACGGTGTGAATTAGGTCCGGAACCCGACCCGCCGCCGTCTGCGCCATTCGCATTGCCCTGACTGAACCGTTTCGCCTATCATGACCGACAGCGGGAGAAACGATGACCACGGCAATGCAAATCGTCAAACGGGGACGCAAATTCGACCAGGTGCTGGAGGGCGCGCGGGGTGTTTTTCTGGCCGACGGATTCGAAGGCGCGTCAGTTGACGATATCGCGCGGGCGGCGGGTGTGTCCAAGGCAACGCTTTACAGCTATTTTCCCGACAAGCGGCTGTTGTTCCTGGAAGTGGCCAAGACCGAATGCACGCGCCAGGCCGAAGAAGCCCAGCAGGTGATCGACCTGACGGCCCCGCCGGCCGAGGTCCTGCATCAGGCGGCAAAGCGCATGGTGGCCTTTGTCCTGTCGGATTTCGGGCAGCGGGTCTTTCGGATCAGCGTTGCCGAATCCGACCGGTTTCCGGAACTCGGGCGTGATTTCTACAACAGCGGGCCTGCCCTGGTTCGGGCGCGGATCGCGGGTTATCTGGACATGGCCGTCACGCGCGGCGAACTGGCCATCGACGACACCGTACTGGCGGCGGACCAGTTCGCGGCGCTGTGCAAAGCGCAGCTTTTCGACCGGATCATCTTCGGGATCGTGCACCGGGCATCAGCGGCGGATGTTGACCGTGTCATTGCCGGTGCCGTGGCGATGTTCATGGCGCGCTATGGGGTGGTTCGATCCAAGTAGGGTTCTTTATCGCCGGAATGCAAAAGGGCGGCACCTCCTGGCTGTTTGACCAGCTTGGCCGCCACCCCGAAATCGGGGCCTGTCGGGTGAAGGAAGCACATTTCTTCGACAACGAGGCGCTGAACTGGGCTTTCCCTGACTATGGCAGACTGCACCGCCTGTTCGATTTCGCGGCACCCGACGTGCAGGTCTGGGGCGAAGCGACGCCGATCACCACCTATTGGCCGCGTGCCCTGGCGCGGTTGCGGGCTTACAATCCGCAGGCGCGACTGATCCTGTGCCTGCGTCACCCCAGCTTTCGCGCCTATTCGCAGTGGCGGATGTCGGTTTCGCGCGGGCAGGAACCGCTGAACTTTGCCCGGGCCATTTCAGCAAGGGGCCGCGACCGCGTCAGGGCAGCCCCGGGTCGGGTGCACCGGGTGTTTTCCTACGTCGAGCGCGGGTTCTACTCGGGCCAGATCAGACGCGTGCTGGCGCAGTTCCCGCAAACACAGATGCATGCCCTGCGCACTGACCGGCTGTGGGCGGCAGCGGGGCCGGAGTTGGCTGCCATTGAACGGTTCCTGGGTGTTTCGCCCTGGCTTGAAGCTGCTTCTGCAGTGGCCCAACCCGTTGCAATCCACTCGCAGGGGCCAACCGATGACATGCCGCCGGGGGCCCGTCAGCTTCTGGATGCGCTGTACCGCGATGATATCCTGCAGACCGCTGATCTGACCGGGCTTGACCTTGGCGACTGGCTGCTGCCCGATTATGTCGAGCCGATGGGACGCTGAATCGGGTTGGGAACAGTCGGGATATGGCACACCGCTTTGTTTTCTGCTTTCACACGCGATTTCTTGCGAAAAGCTGCTCTGCGGCCCGACAAGCGCAAAATTGAAAGGCTAGGCCTTATCCCGCGCCAGCCAGGTGTTTCCTTCGTCTTGCTTCATCTCAAAGCGTCCGGTCTTGCGCAACAGGTCGCTCAATTTTGCACTGCCATAGGTGCGCGGATCGAAATCGGCGTTGCCCCGAACGATGTATTGCCCGAGTTGGCCAAGGCTGTACCACTCGGCTTCGTCGTCAATGGCCTTCATGGCTTTGATTATCAGCGGAATCGCCTTTGAAGGCGGCTCTTTTCGGGTCGCGACAGAAAGCTTCTCAGTTGCCGCCGGTTCAATGGGCGCTGCCGTGACCGCCGGCGTTTGCGGTTCGCTCACAGCCCGCAACGGCTCACCAGCCGGTTCGGGCACCCGGAGATTCTCTACATAGATGAAACGGTCGCAGGCCATGCGGAAAGCCTCGGGCGTTTTCTTTTCGCCGATGCCGAACACATCCAGACCCTGTTCGCGGATCCGCGCTGCCAGCCGGGTGAAGTCCGAATCCGAAGAAACCAGCACAAACCCGTCGAACAGGCCGGAATGCAGGAAGTCCATCGCCGCAATCACCAGCCCGATGTCCGAGGCATTCTTGCCCTTGGTGTTGGAAAACTGCTGATCCGCCACCAGCCCAAGCGCCGCAACCTTGCGAGCCCAGCCCGCCAGCCGCGTGGCCGACCAGTCACCATAGATCCGCCGCACCGACGCAGCACCCAGTGTTGCGATCTCCTCGAATATCGCTTCGGCGTAGCCAGCAGGCACATTGTCGGCATCGATCAGCACGGCAAGTCGGGAGGCGCGCGGTTCTGCCATCATCTGTCCTTCGCATATTCTGTTCGTTCATGCCCGAAACCGGTTAGACTGGAAAGCAAGTAATCTGTCAGGTCAGCCATGCCCAGCACTGAGCAAATTGCCCTGTCGATGGGCCTCGATATCCCCGATTTCGACGTCATCGGCTATTATGGGGCCGATTACGGCACGATGAAGCCGTTTCACCGGATGGGAAGTCTGCTGTTCCTGTCGGGTCATGTGGCGCAAACAGGGGTAACGATCACCCACAAGGGCCGTCTGGGTGCCGATCTGACCACTGAACAGGGCTACGCTGCGGCCCGACAGACCGGGCTCAATCTGCTTGGGGGGATCCGGCAGGCGGTCGGGTCGCTCGACAGGGTGCGCAGCATCGTCAGAACCCTGAATTTCGTGGTCTGCACCCCGGACTATCAGGACGTCCACAAGGTCTCATCCGGCCTGTCCGACCTGTTGCTGCAGGTGTTCGGTCCGGAGCGCGGGTTGGGCGGGCGGGCGACGATCGGGGTGATGGCGCTGGCGGGGGGCGTGTGCTTTGAAACCTGGGCAACGGTGGAGGTCGAGACGTGACCGGGCGGGATCAGGGGGCGGGGCTGAACGGTGCCGTCGACCTCTATGCGGCGCTGCGGCGGATGGGGTCCGGGGCCGACAGCCTGCCGTCGATCCTGCAGGCGTGCGACGCGCCGACGCGGGTACGATTGCAGTCGGTCGATCAGGGGTTGCTGCGGGCGGTCCTGCGCCGGGGCAGCGGCGGCAGTGCGACGGCAGGCGAGGCTGCGGTCCGGGCGTTTCTGGCGCAGGCCATGCCGGCACCGCTGTTTCTGCCGGAGATCGGGTCCTGCCGCAGTCTGGCACTGCTGACAGGGGGGCAGCATCCAGACATGCCGACCTTTTCCGACCGGGCGTTCGACGGCTGGTTTGCCGCGCAGGCGGTGGACTACGGGCTGGGGGCGTACGGCGAAAAGCGCACGGTCTATGAAACCGACCAGTTTGCCGATGCGGCCAGCCCGGAGCGCCGGACGGTGCATCTGGGGGTGGACGTGTTCGCCCCGGTCGGCACGCCGGTCCATGCGCCTTTGCCGGGGCGGGTGCTGCATGTGACCTACAATGCCGATCCGCTGGACTATGGCCACACGCTGATCCTGGAACATGATGCGGCGGGGGTGGAGTTCTGGACGCTCTACGGCCACCTTGGCGGCTCGCTGCCCGGGCTTTGCCGGGGTGGCGACAGGGTTGCGGCGGGGCAGGTGATCGGGCATCTGGGCGGCTGGCACGAGAATGGCGGCTGGGCGGCGCATGTGCATTTTCAGGCGATGACCGACCTGCTGGAGCAGCGTTCGGGCAACTTTTTCGGGGTCGGGCACGAAAGCCTGTGGGATGTCTGGCAGAGCATCTGCATCGATCCGAACCTGATCCTGCGGCTGCCGGAGCAGGCTTTTCAGGTGTAGCCTGGGCTGGCACGAGCAAGCGTCTCGGCGCGAGACGCTTGGCGGTGGCAGCAATATCAACGGGTTGGACGTTTGCGTTAGGGAGTTGTCAAGACTTCCGGGCGTTTTCGGTCTGACGCCGTTGTTCAGAACGGGTTTTCCACCCTGACCCCGGTGCCCGCGAAATCGGCGACGTTGCGCGTTACCAGAATTGCGTCGCGTGAATGGGAGATGGCGGCGATTACAAGGTCGGCGTTCTGATAGCCGCGCTCTGCCGTCAACCTTCCCCATACCCGCGCAGCGGACCGGTCAAAATCGAGGATGCGGTCGGCAAAGGTCTGGTGAATGGCCTGTGCCCAATCCGCAAGCGCGGCGGCAAAGACCGGATTGATCCGGCGCTGACGGTGAATGCCCCGTTCGATCTCGCCCAGCGTCACAACTGTCAGATGCAGCGTTGCATCCTCGATCTGCCCGCGCCACGCAACCAGTTGCGGAACACGCTCTGGCCTGCGCAGAAGCGAAAGGATGTCTGTATCCAGGATTCGGATCAAAACCCGATGTCCCGGCTTGCGGTCTTCGGTCGGTCGGCGGTCAGCCAGTCCTCGTCGCCTTGCGGCATTGCCAACAGATGATCAATGAACAACACGCCCGACGCCTTCGCCCCCGCCAGAGCGTTCAGCCGCGCGAATTCTTCAGCGGATACGATCACCACGGCGGGTTTGCCCCGACGGGATACTTCCTGCGGCTGCCCGGCCAGCGCCGCATCGACAACGGCCGAAAAGCGGTTCTTGGCATCCTGAAGTGTCCACACGAGTTTTCCTTCCAGGCCAACAATCAGGCTAGCCAGATAGCTAGATAGCACGGGATCATGGGCAAATCAATCGCTCCCGATCCTGATGTCATCGCCCATCATGTGCCGTTCGACGATCTTGTGAATTGTCTGAAGCGTTCGTCCCTTGAGGGGTATGCGAGTTGTGGCAATCAGCATGTTGCTGCCGTTGTCTGATGCGGCCAAGTCCACATCGACGCGCGGGTCGTCACGAAAGCACCGCCAGATGTCTGCGGCTAGATCGTTGAACATCGGAAAACCTGCCGGATCGGTCCGGTCAATATGCAAAATCTCGATCGCCACCCCCCAATACACCACCACGCTTCGACTGCTTTACCCCGAATGCATAAGGTCAAACCCCGGTTGATGTCCTCCAGCTTCAGGATGTGGGTGATCATCGGGTCGATCTCGATCTTGCCCTCCGTGTATCAATCGGCGATGCGCGGCACGTCGGTGCGACCCCTTGCTCCAAACTATGCGGGGTCTGTCCATATACGCCCGGTGACGAGTTGGAAGGGGCGGGTTTCGATGACCGTGCCGGTGCGGGCGACGAGATGATGCTCTGGCCCTGGCCGCGATGCGGGCATGCCGGCGCGCCGCGCATCACGCCTGGTTGGGCCGCACCCGCGCCGCCGTCTTGTTGGCAAAGGCTTCCAGCCGGGCGCGGGCCTCGGGCTGGGTGTTCACGATCCCGGCCACCACTGCCTCGGCGTAGGCCGCATCGAAGCCCGACATGTTGCCCATGTGCGAGATCGCCGAACAGATGGCAAAGTTGGTCAGGGGCAGGTTGCGCGCCGTCGCCCGCGCCAGGTCCAGCGCCCGGTCCAGGCTCGATCCCTCGACCAGATGCTGGCACAGGCCAACGCTGACCGCCTCGACCCCCTGATAGACCCGGCCGGTCAGCATCATGTCGATCATCCGCGCCTTGCCCACCAGCCCGGCCACCCGGATCGTGGCACCGCCGCCGGTAAACAGGCCGCGCTGGCCCTCGGGCAGGGCGAAATAGGTGCCGGCATCCGCCACCCGGATATGCGCTGCCGACGCAAGTTCCAGCCCGCCGCCAACCACTGCGCCTTTCAGTGCGGCAATGATCGGCACGCCGCCGTACTCCATCTTGTTGAACGCCTCGTGCCAGCGCAGGCACAGGTGCATGAAATCGGCCGGGCTGCGGTCGGCCTGATGATGCTCGACCAGATCGAGCCCGGCGCAGAAATGATCGCCCGCAGCCGCCAGCACCACCGCCCGCACCCCGGCACGCGGCACTGCCGAAAACAGCGCGATCAGTTCCTCGACGCTGGCCGCATCCAGCGCGTTGCGCTTGTCGGGGCGGTTCAGCGTGGCAATCAGCACGCCGTCCTCGTGCTGATCCAGCGCGATCCGCGCCAGCCCGAGCGATGAAAGGTTCTGCATCGTGATACTCTCCGCTTGTCTTACAGGAACGGCAGGTCGGTCAAGCGGCCGGGCAGGCTGCGCCCCGGCATGGCAACCTCTACCCGGTCGCCGATGGCGCAGGCGGAAGAGATCAGCGCAAAGCCGATATTCTGGTGCAGCCGATAGGAAAACGCCACGTTGGTCAGATCGCCCACCCGGACCCCGCCCTGCAGGATCGGGTGCCAGCTGAATCCCGAAGCGACGGGTTCAGGCTCGTCCAGGATCACGCCCAGCGATTGCCGCCTTGGCCCCTCGGCACTGATCCGGCGCAGCGCGGCGATGCCGATCGTATCGTTGGGCACGTCCAGATCGACATACTTACCCATCCGCACCTCGAACGGATTGGTTGCGGCATCGGTATCCCCGCCGTACGAGATCAGCCCGCTTTCCACCCTTTCGCACCAGTTCGGATTGCCCGGCCCGATCCCCCAGGGCGCCCCCGCCTCGCGAAAGATGTTCCACAGCGCGGTGCCACGGCTGCCGTCGCGCAGATAGATTTCGTAGCCGCCCTGCTTGGACCAGCCCGACCGCGCCACCACCACCGGTATCCCGGCAATCTCGGTGTCGCGGAACCAGAAATACTTCAGCCCCCGCACCCAGTCGCCGCAGACATGCGCCACCACCTCGACCGCCTTCGGCCCCTGCAGCGCCATCGGTGACACGTCGGGCTCTGACACCTCGACCCGCAGCCCGCGTTCGGTGGCGACGGCTTCGGCCCAGAACCAGATGTTGCTGTCGGCGATTGACAGCCAATAGAGGTCGTCGGCCCGCTTCAGCAGGATCGGGTCGTTGATCAGCACGCCTTGGTGATTGCAAAGCGGCACATACTTGCCCTGCCCGACAGCGCAGCGGCTCAGGTCGCGCGCCGCAAGGATCTGCGCCAGCCGCCCGGCATCGGGGCCGCGCAGCTGCACCTGACGTTCCGCCGCCACATCCCACTGGCTGACACCGTTGATCAGCCGCCAGTATTCCGCCTCGGGCTGGCCATAGCCGGTGGGCAACAACATGTGGTTGTACACCGTCATCGAGGTCACGCCCTCGGCCAGCGTGGCGTCATAGAACGGCGACGGGCGCAGCCGGGCCGATGGAAAAATGGAAAACATGCAGACTCCTGTACGGATGCCGGCCTTCTGGTCCGGGCCGGTCAATGGATCGGTTTCAGTAGACCACCACGCTGCGAATGCTTTCCCCCGAATGCATCAGATCAAACCCCCGGTTGATGTCGCTCAGCGGCAGGATATGGGTGATCATCGGGTCGATCTCGATCTTGCCTTCCATGTACCAGTCGACGATGCGCGGCACGTCGGTGCGGCCGCGCGCGCCACCGAAGGCGGTGCCTTTCCAGATGCGGCCGGTGACCAGCTGGAAGGGGCGGGTTTCGATCACGGCTCCGGCCGGGGCGACGCCGATGATGATGCTCTGGCCCCAGCCGCGATGCGTGCATTCCAGCGCGTCGCGCATCACCTTGACGTTGCCGGTGCAGTCGAACGAATAATCCGCGCCGCCGATCTGGTCGAACGGGGTTTTGGTCATCCGCACGATGTGATCAACGATGCCGCCCTCGATTTCGCGCGGGTTGACGAAATGCGTCATCCCGAACCGTTCGCCCCAGGCCTTTCGGGCCGGGTTGATGTCGACGCCGATGATCATGTCGGCCCCGGCCAGGCGCAGGCCCTGAATGACGTTCAGCCCGATGCCGCCCAGGCCGAACACCACGGCTTTGGCGCCGATTTCGACTTTCGCCGTGTTGATCACTGCGCCGACGCCGGTGGTGACGCCGCAGCCGATGTAGCAGATCTTGTCGAACGGCGCATCCTCGCGGACTTTCGCCAGTGCGATTTCCGGCAGCACCGTGAAGTTGGAGAAGGTGGAACAGCCCATGTAGTGCAGGATCGGGTCGCCATCGAGGGTGGAAAACCGGCTGGTGCCATCGGGCATCAGGCCCTTGCCTTGCGTGGCGCGGATCGAGGTGCAGAGGTTGGTCTTGCGGCTGAGGCACGACGGGCAGGTGCGACATTCGGGCGTGTAAAGCGGGATGACATGGTCGCCCTTTTCCAGGCTGGTGACGCCCGCGCCGACATCGACCACCACGCCCGCGCCTTCGTGGCCGAGAATGGCGGGGAACATGCCTTCGGGGTCGGCACCCGACAGGGTGAATTCATCGGTATGGCAGATGCCGGTGGCCATGATTTCCACCAGAACCTCGCCGGCCTTCGGGCCGTCCAGGTTCACCTCCATGATTTCCAAGGGCTTGCCGGCCTGAACGGCCACGGCGGCACGGGTGCGCATGCGCAGTCTCCTCTATACATTTAGGGCAACCCTGTGCCAAAGATCGGCGTATTGCAACCTTTGCCAGCAGGATCAGGATGCGCGGTTGGACCTTTGCCGTTTTGCTGCTTGCCGCGTGCGGGCCGGCGCCGGTGCGCGACGTGCCGGATGGCGGGGCCGGTGGTGGCCCGGCGGTCGAGGATGTGACGCCGGGGCTGAACGAGGTCGAGCCCGATCTGTGCCAGGCCGCCGATTTCGCGCAGTATCTGGGTCAGCCTGCATCGGTTCTGGAAGGGGTGCCGATTGCCCGCGCCTACCGGGTGGTGCCGCATGGCGGCATCATCACGCAGGAATACAGCGCGGGAAGGGTCAATTTCTGGCTGGGCCGATCCGGCGACATCGCGCGGATCGGCTGCGGATGAGGAGGCGGTGATGCGGCGAACGACCGGGGTTCTCTTGATCGTCGGCATGCTGGCCGCGTGTCAGCCCCTGCCGCCGGGCGGTGGCGGCGGTGGCGGCGACGAAACCGGCCGGTGCGGCGCGCCCGGCCTGCAACGGCTGATCGGCCAGCCGGCGCGGGTGCTGGCGACGATGAAGTTTGCCGGGCCGGTGCGGTTCATCCGCCCCGGTGACGCGGTGACCGAGGATTACGGCCCGGACCGGCTGAACATCGAGATCAACCTGCGGGAAGTGATCAGCAGCGTGTGGTGCGGCTGACATGCGAAGGGCCGGGTTGCCCCGGCCCCAAACAGGCAATCGTGCGCGATTAGATGCGGACCGACTACATGCGGAACGAGGTGTGGCAATCCTTGCAGGCACCGCCGACCCCGGCCATGCCGGCCTGCACGCCTTCGACCGTAGCGGTGTCCATCGCCTTGGCGGCCGCAACCAGCGCATCGGCCTTGGATACGAAATCGGCCCAGTTGGTCCAGACCTCCGGTTTGGCTTTCGAGGCCGGGTCAGCCTCGTTCGGCTCGAACGCCGCAGCGATTCCGGAAGCGTGACCCGCCAGCTTGGCCCGGGCCGCTTCGGCGGCACCAGCGTCGAACGCCGCCTTGCCGCCGGCCATGTCGCCCAGAACCTTCACGGCCCCGCCTTGCCCCCGCATGAGTTCCTTGCGCGCAATCACCGACGCAACGGTGGCATCCTGAGCAAGCGCAACGCCCGCAGCCAGCACAAGGCCGAGCGTCAGGGTCTTGGAGATCAAGTTCATGGGTAAACTCCCGGTTAAGACACACGCGCAGCATATACGTACGTTTGTGAACCGCAAAAGACGGGCTTTGGTCTGATTGGCGATTAATCACGGTTTTGTCATCGAAAGAGCGCTCGAGTCAGCGGATTTGCCGGTGCAGACCCCCGCCGGGCCGGAGTGTGCGGGGTTTTCGGGCCGCCCGTGCGCCCTGTCCGCAGCCATTTCCATGCACATGGCGGCACGGGCGCGGTACGGACGGGGCGAGTCGGCAGGGTGCGCGCCGGCTTGATTGCCCGGTGGATCGCCGCAGCCTGCCGTGACGCGGGCGGGTGACATTGCGCTTGGACTGATCGGAACAAAATGCGAACATTGGCCGATGTCGCACCGCCGAATCCTCTCGCTCTGGTTTCCCCGTCTGGCCGCTGACCGGGCGCTGCGGGCCGAACGCGGGATATTGCCGGGGCCATTGGCGGTGGTGGAGGAGGTGGCGAACACCCAGCTGCTGGCCAGCCTGAGCCGCGAGGCCGAGGCCGAGGGGTTGCGGGTGGGCCAGCCGCTGCGCGATGCCCGCGCCATGTGCCCTCACCTCGTCACCCGCCCCGCCAATCCGCTGGCCGATGCGATGTTCCTGACCTCGTTGCGGCGCTGGGCCGGCAAGTTCAGCCCCTGGGTGGCCGAGGAGCCGCCCGCCAGCCTGATCGTCGATCTGACCGGCTGCGCGCATCTGTTCGGCGGCGAGGCGGCGCTGGTGACGCAGGCCGAGGCCGACTGCGCCGATCTGGGCCTGTGTGTGCGCACCGGCATTGCCGATACCGCCGGGGCGGCCTGGGCGCTGGCCCGGTTTGCCGGGCGCGGCATTGCCGCCGCCCGCTCCGGCGATGCCATCGATCAGGAGGCGCGGGCCACCCGGTCGCGCGCCGCCAAGAAGCGCAACTGGGAACGGGGCGGGCCTGCGCCGCGCCCGGGGCTGCCCGGCACGCCCGAAGGCCGGATTGCCAGCCCCGGCCATGGCAGATCGGCGCTGGCCGCCCTGCCTGTCGCCGCGCTGCGCCTGCCCGCCGATACGGTGGCGGCGCTGGCCCGGCTGGGTCTGACCCGGATCGAGGATCTGATGGGGCTGCCGCGCGCCAGCCTGGCCCGGCGGTTCGGCCGCGAGGTGGTGCACCGGCTGGATCAGGCGTTGGGTGTGGAACCCGAGCCGGTGTCGCCCGCCCGCCCGCCGCACCATTTCGCCACCCGCCTGACCTTTCCCGACCCGATCGGCCTGCCCTAGGATATCCATGCCGCCATCGACCGGCTGCTGCCGCGCCTGTGCGCGCATCTGACGGCAAAGGGCCGCGGCGCCCGCCGGGTCCGGCTGGAGGTGCACCGGTCGGACCATACGGTTCAGTGCTTCGATCTGGGCCTGGCCCGTCCGGCGGCCGAGCCCGACCGCATCCGGCCGCTGCTGCGCCTGAAGGTGCCCGAGATCGAGCCGGGCTTCGGCATCGACATGATGCGGCTGGAGGCGCAGCAGACCGAGCCGGTGCATGCCCGCAGCCACAAGGGCCATATGGATGCCGCCGACGATGTGGCGGCGCGGCTGGCGTCGAACACCGCGCTGGATGACCTTGTCGCCAAGATCGGGGCGCGGATCGGGCTGGAGGCGGTCACCCGCCTGCACCCCGCCGACAGTCACATCCCGGAAAAGGCGGCGCAGGTGCTGGCTGCCGCCTGGTCGGAACCGGCGGCGGACTGGCCCGCGCCACCGGTGCCGCGGCCCTTGCTGCTGCACCGGCCCGAACCGGTGTCGGTCCGCGATGCGCCCGAAAGCCCGGTGCCGCCGGCGCGGTTCCGCTGGCGCCGGCGCGATCTGGTCACCGCGTCAGCCACCGGGCCGGAACGCATCGCACCGGAATGGTGGCTGGATGACCCCGAATGGCGATCCGGCCTGCGCGACTACTGGCGGATCGAGACCGGGTCGGGCGAACGGCTGTGGCTGTTCTATGCGCATGGCGGTGCCGCGTCTGGCGGTGTCTCTGGCGGCGGAGTCTCTGGTGGCTGGTTCTGCCATGGCAGCTTTGCCTGAGGCGATGCGCCTGCACCAGTCGGGCGGCCAGACCGGCAACCGCGTATTCCAGACACGTATCAGAGTGGGGGGGGATAGTGTCCCCGGCGCCGCAGGCTGGGTGGGGGCTGTTAATCTGCGGCACCGGGGTAGCGACAAGCGCTATGCCACCGTTCTCGCCGCCAATCCGGGCCTGAGTTTGCGGGTGGCGCGGTGCTTTGCGGGTCTTTTTGCGGCAAAAATCAGGCGGGCCTTGATTTGCGCCGGAAGCCGCGCCAGTCTGAGGCTCATGACGGTTCAGACGCCGACCCTGTTCCCGCAATCCCCCCGGTTCGCCGAACAGGTCAGTTTTGACCGGCGCGAGTTGAGCGCTATCCTAGCGATCTATGGCCGGATGGTGGCAGCCGGGGAATGGCGCGACTACGGCATCTCGTGTCTGACCGAGGTGGCGGTGTTCGCGATCTTTCGCCGCACGGCAGAACATCCGCTGTACCGGATCGAAAAGCGCCCGAAGCTGCGGGCGCGGCAGGGCCAGTATGGGCTGATCGGGGCCGACGGTCAGGTGCTGAAGCGCGGTGCCGACCTGGCGCAGGTGCTGGGCGCACTGGAGCGCAAGCTGATCCGGGCGGTGGATTAGGCGCAGGCGACGGCGGGCCTCGGGCGCTGTGATCCGATACGCCGCCCGCCAAGTTCCCTTTCAGGGCCGCTTGCGCGCCACCACCGGCCCGGCCCCAAGGTCCAGGTTGCGGGCCACAACCTCGGCAATCGGCTCGATCAGCACGGCCATGTGAAACCCCACCGCGTGGATCAGCGTTGCCGCGTCCACCGCCAGCGCCACATGACCTTTCCAGAACAGCAGATCGCCGCGCTGCAACGGTTCGGGTTCGGCCAGATCGCGGCCGAACCCGGCCTGCTGCAGGTCGCTGTCGCCGGGACAGGCGATGCCGCAGGCCAGATGCGCCGCCTGCACCAGCCCGGAACAGTCGATCCCCGCCCGGCTGTTGCCGCCCCAAAGATAAGGGCTGCCGATAAAACCGCGGGCCACCGCAACCGGGTCCGACGCCCAGTCGCCGATGCGGCGCAGATGCGGGCGCAGCGCGAACAGCCCCAGATCGGTTTGAACGAACCTCGGACCCGCCTCGGCCACCACGGTCAGCAGCGACCCCAGCGACAGCGCCGCCACCTCGGGCGTCTTTATGTCCGGCTCGGCATAAAGATGCGAGGCCGGTGCCGCCAGCCAGTGCGTCGCCAGACCGTCCGGGCCAAGCGCCGCCTCGGCCAGATAGCCGACATAGCCGTCGCGTTCAGCCTGGCCAAAGGCAAAGCCGCCGCGCCGTTCCAGAACCAGAAAGCGCGCGCCGTACA
Organism: Paracoccaceae bacterium; assembly: GCA_031401675.1. Taxonomy (GTDB): domain Bacteria; phylum Pseudomonadota; class Alphaproteobacteria; order Rhodobacterales; family Rhodobacteraceae; genus JANNRR01. Next base: position 34,326 of record JANNRR010000045.1, on the reverse strand, counting down.
GCAGCTGCCGGTCGCGCCGGCGGCCCGGCGTCTGGCACAGATCGGCCAGCCCGGTGCCAACCCGCGCCCAGTCGCCGGCGACAAGCCGCCGGGCCGCCGCCTGCGCCTGCAGCGACAGATGCGCCACCCGGTCGTTGGCCGGCGTCAACCGCCGATCCGTCATCCTGCCCCTCTCGCCCATTCATTCCGGCCTAAATATCCCCGCGCGGCGCGCATTGAAGTTCTTTTCCCGTCTGCTTCAGATCCCCAGCACCGCCGGCAGCGCCGCCAGCACCGCCCGCGCGCCCATGCCGACGCCGCCCTTTGGCCGCCCCGGCGCATCCGCCGGGTTCCAGCCATAGATGTCGAAATGCGTATAGCTTGGCACGCCTTCGGCAAAGCGGCGCAGGAACAGCGCGGCGGTGATCGCCCCGGCAAAGCCGCCCGAGGGCGCATTGTCCAGATCGGCGATGCCGGGTTCGATCAGCGGCTCGTAAGGCTGCCAGAACGGCAGGCGCCAGACCGGATCGCGCGCGGCCTTCGCTCCGGCCTCCAGCCCCGCCACTACCGCCGGATCATCGGTGAAGTAGGGCGAGAGATCCGGCCCAAGCGCCACCCGGGCCGCGCCGGTCAGCGTTGCCATCGAGATCAGCCAGTCCGGTGCTTCCTCGGCCGCCAGGTCAAGCGCATCGGCCAGCACCAGACGGCCCTCGGCGTCGGTGTTGTTGACCTCGACCGTCAGACCCTTGCGCGAACGGTAGATGTCGCGCGGGCGCATGGCCGGGCCGCTGACCGCATTCTCGACAGCGGGAACCAGCAGGCGCAGGCGCAGGGGCAGGTTGAGAGCCATCACCATCTGCGCCAGCCCCATCACGGTCGCGGCCCCGCCCATGTCCTTTTTCATCAACAGCATGCCCGCCGACGGCTTCAGGTCCAGCCCGCCGGTGTCGAAACACACGCCCTTGCCGACCAGGGTCAGCCGTGGGCCGGTTGTGCCCCAGCGCAGATCCAGAAGCCGGGGCGCGCGCGGCGAGGCCAGTCCCACCGCATGGATCAGCGGGAACTGTTCCTGCAAGGCGGCGCCTGTGGTCACGGCAGCCGTGGCCCCGAACCGGCTGGCCAGCGCTAGAAACGCCGCCTCCAGTTCCGCAGGTCCAAGGTCATTGGCCGGGGTGTTGATCAGATCGCGGGTCAGCGCTTCGGCGTCGGCGATGATTTCCAGCCGGGCAGCGTCGATGCCAGCCGGGGCTTTCAGGCGGGCTTCTGGGCGGGCTTTCCCCGGCTTGGCCTTGGCATAGCCGTCAAAGCGGTAGCTGGCCAGCAACCAGCCGAGCGCCGCCTCTTCCAGATCGTCCGGCGACAGATCGGCGACCAGATGGAAGGTGCCCGGCGGCAGCGCATCGGCGGCCCGCGCCAGCCAGAACCGCCCGCGGGCCCGGGCCGACGCCTCGCCGTAGCCGATCACCGCACCAAGAAGGCCGCCACCCGCAGCGGGCAGCGGGCGCACATCGCCGAGCGATGCGTCAAAGCCGGTAGCGTTCAGCCAGGTCCGAACCTCGGCTGGTTGCTGCGCCAGCCAGACGGCAAGGTCCGGTTTGGCCACCACATGCAGCGGCAGCGACGGGCTGTCGCGGTCGGAAAAACGCAAGGTCATCGGGCATCCCCAAGGCTGTCCGGCCACAGCCTAGCCCAAGCTATGCCGATCACAAGCGCCGTTTGGCCCGGCTTTTCCATACGGCATAGTCAGACGGCATAGTCAGACGCGCCTGCCTAAACCGACATGTCCTGCAGATCGCAGACCGCGACCAGGCTTTGATCGCTGAGACGGGACAGCCGCGCCCAGGTTGCGGCCAACGCCACTGCATCGCCCGTGGCGGCACAATCGGCCACATCCTGCGCCACCCGCGCCAGCGACGTCATGCCGACCTGTACGGCGACGCGGCCAAGACTGCGGGCATTGCGGCAGAAAGCCTCGATCTCGAGCCGCTGATATTGCCGCTGCATCTCGGCCATGCGATGCGACAACTCCTCCATCGCGCGGCTGACCACATTTTCGGCCCCGGCCTCGCCCAAATCCTCATAGAGCGCCATCAGGCGGTCCGGGTCGAGCCGGACTCCCTCCTCATGACGCAACACGGCCATGTCTGCCATGCGTCCACCCCATACCTGCACCCCCGCAGCCTGATCAATGTGGCCGCTGCGCCTCAAGAAATGATTGATCTCCGTCAAGGCTGCGACCAAGAAACCCCTCGAATTGTGTCAAAACTCCACCTACAACGGGTGCTGCACAGCAGAAAGTCGCCGAACATGCAGCATATCAAGCCGCTACCCGCCTATCTGGTCCAACGCTTTCATGGCTGGCAGGCGACGACTTATGTGGAAAACAAGGCGTGGTATCGTCGCCTGGCCGAGGATGGGCAACATCCGCGCGCAATGGTGATATCGTGCTGCGACAGCCGGGTGCATGTCACCTCGATCTTCGGGGCCGATCAGGGCGAGTTCTTCATTCACCGGAACATTGCCAATCTGGTGCCGCCGTACAAGCCCGACGGCGACATTCACGGCACCTCGGCGGCGGTGGAATATGCGGTGACGGTGTTGCGGGTGTCGCATCTGGTGGTGATCGGCCATTCGAACTGCGGCGGCGTGCGCGGCTGTTATGACATGTGCTCCGGCCATGCGCCGGAACTGGAGGAGAAATCCAGCTTCATCGGCCGCTGGATGGACATTCTGCGCCCGGGGTTCGAGCGGATCACAGGCATTGCGGAGCCCGCCGACCGGATCAGGGCGCTGGAAAAGGAAGCCGTGCTGATCTCGCTGGCCAACCTGATGACCTTTCCGTTCGTGCGATCACGGGTCGAGGACGAGATGCTGACGCTGCATGGCCTGTGGAACGACACCGGGGCAGGGGCATTGGAGCAGTTCGACCCGGCCTTGGGAAAATTCACATCCGTGTGATCTTTCCAGGTGGCGCGGGCACTCCTATCTGACCGGGGGGCAGGCAACGGGGCACGATGGGTGATATTCTGGCTTTGGCGGGCAGCAACCTGCTGTCTCCCATCATCTTGTCTTTTGCGCTGGGGCTGGCAGCTGCGCTGGCGCGATCCGATCTGTCGGTGCCCGAGGCGGCTGCCAAGGCAATGTCGATCTATCTGCTGTTTGCCATCGGGTTCAAGGGTGGCGCGGCGGTGGCGGATCACGGGGTCGATGCCAACCTGATCCTGTCCCTTTTCGCGGGCGTGCTGCTGTCCTTTGCGCTGCCGCTGGTGGCCTTTGCCCTGTTGCGCGGCCTCACGCAGCTGGGCCCGATAGATGCCGCCGCGATCGCTGCGCATTATGGCTCGATCTCCATCGTCACCTTTGTCGCCGCCTCCTCGGTCCTGACCGCGCAGGGGATGGAGTTCGAAGGCTACATGGTCGCCGTCGCCGCCTCGATGGAGGCACCGGCCATCGTTTCGGCCCTGTGGCTGGCCACGCGCGGGCCCGCCGGGCGCAAGGTGGAAAGCGGGCTGTGGCAGGAAATCCTGTTGAACGGGTCCATCGTGCTGCTGGTGGGCGCCTTCCTGATCGGGCTGATCACCGGGCCCAGGGGGCTGGAGGACCTGGCCCCCTTCATCATCTCGCCCTGGAAAGGGGTTCTGTGCCTGTTTCTGCTGGACATGGGGCTGGTGGCCGGGCGCGGCTTGCGCAATGCGCGTGGCATCCTGACGCCGGCCCTGCTGGGCTTTGGCATCCTGATGCCACTGGTGGGGGCGAGCCTGGGCTTGGCCACAGGCCTCGCCCTTGGCCTCATCCCGGGTGGGGTCGCGATGATGATGGTGCTTGCCGCCTCCGCCAGCTACATCGCCGTGCCCGCCGCCATGCGCGTGGCCTTGCCAGAGGCCAACCCCGCGATATCGCTGACGCTCTCTCTCGGGATCACGTTTCCGTTCAACCTTGTGCTGGGCATTCCGCTTTACATCGCGATCGCCCGCACCATGACAGGAGCCCCTTGATGCAGACCCACAAGGCCAAACGCGTGGAAATCATCATCGAAGCCCCGATGGAGCGGCGCCTGACCGATGCGCTGCTGGGGGCCGGGGTCACCGGCTTCACGACCCTACCGGTGATGGGCGGTTCCGGCCGCTCCGGCCAATGGACGCGCGAGGGGCAGGTCGGGCGCGCCGGCATGCTGGCCGTGGTCTGCCTGATCCGCCCGGAACGACTCGATGGCCTGCTGGAAGCTGCCTTTGCGGTGGTGGAACGCCACATCGGCGTGGTTAGCGTCACCGATTGCGACGTGCTGCGCGCCGAGCGTTTCTGAGCCTCGCCGGTTTGACCCTGCATTTTCGGGAGGTGTTTCCGGGGGCTGTTGCGCATCGGCACGTCAGCCGCCCGGTCAAGCCGAACGCTGCCTGACGCGGGCAGTCCCCGCACGCCGCCGGCGGGTGTGGCCCGGGCGATGCTACCCGGCCAGCCCTTCGAACAACAACGCCACGGCTTCGGCCCCGGGGTCGGTGTGGCCGACCAGATTGGCCGCCGCCACATAGGCCGAGCGTCCGGCCTTGGCCCGCACCATTGATGCAGTGGCGACAGCGCCCGCCCGCGCCGCTTTTGCCGCCGCGCCGATGCCCTGCGGCAGGGCGGCCAGCGCCGGGCCCAGGGCATCGATCATCGTCCGGTCGCCAGGGGCGGCACCGCCGACCTGCTGCACCCGCTCGAGACCGGCAGACAGGGCCCCCACCATGTCCCTGCCCGAGGCCGAGGCATCACCGGCCGCTGAAAAGAAAATGGCCAGCAGCACACCGGACGAGCCGCCCATGGTCTGCGACAACTCGCCGCCGATGGCCCGATACAGCTGGGTCTGGTCGGCCAGCGGCAACCGGTCCATTGCCGATTTCAGCGCGCGCGCGGCGGTGGCCAGTGTCGATCCGGTATCGCCGTCTCCCGACTTTGCGTCCAATCCGTTCAGCGCCGCCTCGGCCGCGATCATCAGATCGCAGCAACGGGTCAGGACCGCCCTTGTGGCCTCGTTCTGCGACGGGATCGGCTGGATCGGCGAAAGCCCGTCCGGCAGGGGCAGGATAGTGACACTGCCGAATGCCAATGCCCCCGGCCAGGCGGACGGTGCCACCGCTGCCTGCAACGGCCCGGCATCCTCGGCTGTCACCGGCAGCAGCGACACCGAGAAGCCGCGCATGTCGAGGCTGGTCATCATCAGGGCCGGGCCAACCATTTGACTGATCAGGCCACCGATCGAGGACCGCGCCAGTTCCTCGGCCAGGATTGACATTTCCAGCGGCGTCGTGCCGCCCAGATTGTTCAGAAGCGCCACATGCGGCCCGTCGCCCAGGTGCGGCCCCAGCTTGTCCACCACCATCCGCATGGCGTCGCGCGCGCCGGTGAAATCCACCTGTTCGATCCCGGCCTCGCCGTGGATGCCAAGGCCAAGCTCGGCCTTGCCGACCCCGATCCGGTCCTCTTTCGGCGAGCCGGGGACGGTGCAGGTGTCAAGCGACATGCCGATCGACACCACGCCGCCGATCACCCGCCGGGCGGCGGCGGTCACTGCATCAAGGTCCTCACCGACTTCGGCCAGGGCCCCGGCGATCTTGTGCACGAACAGGGTTCCGGCCACGCCGCGCGCCTGCGGCAGGTTGGGCAGGGCGATGTCGTCATCCACCACCACCATGCTGACCTTCAGCCCGAACGCCCGCGCCCGTTCCGCCGCCAGCCCGAAATTCAGCCGGTCGCCGGTGTAGTTCTTGACGATCAGCAGGCACCCGGCCTTGCCGGTCACCGCCAGTATCCCGGCCAGAACGGCATCGACCGACGGGCTGGCAAACACCTCGCCACAAACCGCCGCCGTCAGCATGCCGCGCCCGACAAATCCGGCATGGGCCGGTTCATGCCCCGAACCGCCGCCGGAAACCAGCGCCACCCGGGCCTTGTCCCAGTCGGTGCGGACCACGACCTTGATGTGCGGATAGCCGTCCAGCCGGGCCAGACGCCCGCCGGCGCTACGCAACAGCCCGTCGATCGCTTCGGTCACGACCGTGTCTTTGGTGTTGATGAACTGTCTCATGGGCTCTCCTCAGACCAGCCGGGCACCGGTGGCATCGAAATACAGCGGGGATTTCGGGCGGATGGCGATGCTGTCGCCCGCCTGAAGCGGCGTGTGGATATCGGCCAGTGTCGTCAGGGCATGTCCGTCCAGCGTCAGGTGCAAGCGGGTCTGGTCGCCCAGATGCTCGACCCGGCGAATGCTGGCGGCCTTGCCTTGCGCCAGTCCTGCGGGGCCCTGTTCGATATGTTCCGGCCGCAGACCGATGGTCACAGCCCCGGCGGGGGCGGCGCCGAACAGGCCTGCCGGCAGCAGGTTGATGCGCGGCAGGCCCAGCCGGGTCGCGACATAGTCGCTGACCGGGTTTACATAGATGTCGCGCGGCGTGCCGAACTGCACCAGACGGCCATGATTGAGCACGCCGACATGCGTCGCCATCGTCATCGCCTCGATCTGGTCATGCGTGACATACAGAAGCGTCGCCCCCAGATCGGCCTGCACCCGTTTCAGTTCGATCCGCAATTCGGCCCGCAGCTTGGCATCCAGACTGCTCAGCGGTTCATCCATCAGATAGATCGCCGGGTTGCGCACCAGCGCCCGCCCGATTGCTACCCGCTGCATCTCGCCGCCCGACAGCTGCGTGGCCTTGTTGTCGAGCTTGTGGCTGATGCGCAGCACCTCGGCCACCGCGCCGACTTTCCGCGCAATTTCAGCTTCGGGGGTACGCAAGGCCGGCGAGCGCAGCGGAAAGGCCAGGTTCTGCCGCACCGTCAGATGCGGATAAAGCGAATATTGCTGGAACACCATCGCCACATCCCGCGCTGCCGGGCTTTCCGCTGCCACATCGCGGCCGCCGATGCTGATCTGACCGTGGTCCGGCCGTTCCAGCCCCGCAATCAGGCGCAGGGTTGTGGTCTTGCCGGCGCCGGTCGGGCCAAGCAGCACGACAAAGGCCCCGTCCGGAATCGTCATGCTAAGGCCGTCCACCGCCCGGTTCTGACCGAAGGCCTTGCTGACACTGGTCAGCGTGACTTCAGCCATTTGGCGTTCCTTCATGCAAGGCCGACTTCAGCGCCGCGCCGGTGCCCTGATTGAACAGCGATATGGTCTGCGGCGCAAAAGTCAGGCCCAACGTCTCGCCGGTACGGATTGCAAGCGAGGACGCGGCGCGGGCCTTGGCCGGGCCGTTCGGCGTATCCAGCGTCACGATCTGGCTGGTGCCAAGGTATTCGGTGGCGACGACCCGGCCGCGATAGGGGCTGGCATCATCGAACTGCACGTGTTCGGGGCGGACGCCCAACACCAGCTTGCCATGCGCACCGGTCCGCAGCATGGGCACCGAAAACCGCGCGTCGGCCAGTTGCACCTCGGTCGTTCCCGGTTGCACCGATCCGTCGAATCGCAGGAAATTCATCGGCGGCGACCCGATGAATTCAGCCACAAACAGCGTGGCAGGTTTGTCATAGATTTCCTGCGGCGCCCCGAACTGCTCGACCACGCCGTGGTTCATCACCACGATCTTGTCGCCCATCTGCATGGCCTCCAGCTGGTCGTGCGTCACATAAACCGTGGTCGCCTTCATCCGGTCATGCAGGGCCCGCAACTCCTCGGCCATGTGCTCGCGGAACTCGGCATCCAGCGCACCCAGCGGCTCGTCCATCATGAAGGCCTTGGGGTCGCGCACAATGGCCCGGCCCAGGGCCACCCGCTGGCGGTCGCCACTGGAAAGCCCGCCGACAGGGCGATCAAGGATGCTTTCAATCCCCAGAATCCGGGCGACTTCCGCCACCTTTGCCTTGACCGCCGCCGTTGGCATCCCCTGCGACACCAACGGATAGGAAATGTTGCGCCGCACGTTCATGTGCGGGTACAGGGCAAACATCTGGAACACAAAGGCGATGTCGCGCTGGCTGGCGGGCTTCTGCCCGACCTCCTCGCCGTCAATCCAGACCTCGCCGGATGTGGGCAGTTCCAGCCCGGCTATCATCCGCAACGTCGTGGTCTTGCCGCAGCCCGACGGGCCGAGCAGCATGAAGAACTCGCCGTCCCGGACGGTGAAGGACGATCCCTGCACGGCGGTAAAGCTGCCGAACTCCTTGCGCAGGTTCTTGATGACGATCTCGGCCATGGCTATTCCGGGAAATGGCTGACGATGATGAACATCACCGTGCCGACAAGGGTGACGATGAAACTGTAGCTGAACGCCCACATCGCGAACGGCTGCATCAGCATGAACACGCCCAGCCCGATCAGGATGGTGGCCAGCATCTCCCACGGCCCGCGGCGCAAACGCACCAATCCGCTGAAAAACCGGCTCATTTCCGCACCGCCCCGAAGGTGATCCCGCGCAGCAGGTGTTTGCGCAGCAGGATGGTAAAGACCATGATCGGCACCAGGAATATCGTCGCTCCGGCCGCCACTGCGGGCCAGTCCTTGCCCCCCGTGCCGATGATGGTCGGGATGAAGGGCGGGGCCGTCTGCGCCGTGCCCGATGTCAGCAGCGCGGCAAACGCATATTCGTTCCAGGCAAAGATCAGGCAGAATATCGCGGTCGATGCGATGCCGGTGGCGGCCTGCGGCAGCACGACCTTGTAGAACGCCTGAAACCGCGAATAGCCATCGACCAGCGCCGCTTCCTCGTATTCCATCGGGATCTCGTCGATGAAACCCTTCAGCAACCAGACCGACAGCGACAGGTTCACCGCCGTATACAGCAGGATCATCCCCAACTGCGTGTCGTTCAGTCCCAGTTGCCGGTACATCAGGAAAATCGGGATGGCGACGGCAATGGGCGGCATCATCCGGGTGGACAGGATGAAGAACAGCAGGTCATCCTTCAGCGGCACCTTGAAGCGGGAAAAGGCATAGGCCGCGATGGTGCCGAGGAAAACCGACAGGAAGGTCGAGCCGAAGCCGATGACCACCGAATTCAGGAACCGCTCGCCGTAGCGCGACGGGCCGGTGATTATCATGTCATACTGCCGCACGATCCGGTCATAGAACGTGGTCGGCTCGGCAAGGGCCGCGAGGTCTTCCGGCGCAATCCTGGTGCGCGTGGTCAGCAGGTTCACATAGCCTTCCAGCGACGGCGTAAAAAGCACCTTTGGCGGATAGGCGATGGCATCGGACGGCGTCTTGAACCCGGTCGCGATGATCCAGATCAGCGGCATCAGCGTGACCAGCGCATAGCCGATGACCAGGATGCCGGCGATCCATTTCTGCCGGGCGGACGGTTCGGTGATCGACACGCTGCTCATCGCTCTTTGACCTTGTTCAGGGCCTTGACGTAGATCGAGGCCAGACCGAACACCGTCACGAACAGGATGACGGCATAGGCCGAGGCGTAGCCGGTCCGCCATTTCTCGAACGCCTCGCGCTTCAGGTCGATCGAGGTCAGTTGCGTGGTCGATCCGGGCCCGCCGCCGGTCAGTTGCACGACCAGGTCGAACATCTTGAAATTCTCGATGCCCCGGAACAGTACGGCCAGCATCAGGAACGGCAGTACCATCGGGATCGTGATCGTCCAGAATTGCCGCCACTTCGAGGCGCGGTCACATTCCGCCGCCTCGTAGATGCTGGCAGGGATCGAGCGCAGGCCGGCCAGACAGATCAGCATCACGAATGGGGCCCACATCCAGGTGTCAACGATCACGATGGCCCAGGGTGCCAGGGCAACATCGCCGATCATCGAAAAACTGGCGGGGTCGGCGCCGGAAAAGAACGCGATGAAATAGTTGAACAATCCAATCTGCGGCTGATAGAGGAAGGTCCAGAAGTTGCCCACCACGGCTGGTGAAAGCATCATCGGCAGCACGATCAGCGTGGTCCAGAGGTCATTGCCGCGGAACTTCTTGTTGATCAGATAGGCAAGGGCAAAGCCGATCAGCACCTGCAGGATGATGGTCCAGATCAGGAAATGCGCCGTCGCCTGCAGAGAAATCCAGGTATCGGTGTCGGTCAGGATCTTGCGGTAATTCTCGATGCCGACGAACTTCACCTCGTTGTTCGGGCGATTGGTGCGGAAATCCGTCAGGCTCAGCCGGATCGTCCAGATCAAGGGAAAGATGTTCACGGCCAGCAGCAGGAAGATCGTCGGTGCCACGAAGACCCAGGCAATTGCCCGGTCCGACATGCCCCGGATGCGGCGGGCCAATCCCGGGGGCGTGGCAACCGCCAAGCGTTGTGCCATTGGTTCGGACATGGTTCTGGCTTTCCTGCGAGGGCAGCGACGACGGGATGATGCGCGAGACTTCGTTCGCCCTCAAGAGCCGCAATCTGCGGGTCACCCGCCGCTTGACGCGGCGGGCAACGACAGCATCAGTACTTGCCTTCTTCCTCGAAGGTCGCCTTCCAGTCGACAACCAGGCCGTCAAGCGCCTCCTTTGCCGTGCCATTGCCGGCCACGACATAGTCATGGAAGTACTTCTGCGAACTTTGCAGCAGCGTCGCATAGCTCGGCTCGGCCCAGAAGTCCTTCACGATCGCCATCGAATCGAGAAAGGTCTGCGCATAGGGCTGGCTGGTGGCAAAGCCCGGGTCTTCGACCACGGCCCGCAGCGCCGAATAGCCGCCCAGCTTCCACCATTTCGCCTGCACCTCGGGCTGCGCGAACCACTGGATGTAGGTCAGCGCCGCGTCCTGCTTGTCCGACGCCGCCACAACCGAAATCCCCTGCCCGCCCAACTGCGCGAACCTGTCGCCATTCGGACCGGCGGGGTTGGGGAAGTAGCCGGTCACATCGCCGCCGACATTGGCATCGGTGTGAAAGCCCGGCCAGGTGAAGGCAAAGTTCATCTGCAACGCGACCTGGCCCGATTTGAACGCATCGACGCCTTCACCCATGTAGCTGTTCGACGAACCCGGCGGCACGCAGCAGTCGTACAGCGCCTTGTAGTATTCCAGACCCGCAACCGAAGCCTCGGAATTCACGAAACCTTCCATGTCATAGGGCATTTCCGGGTTGTCGTACTTGAAGCCAAAGCCGTAAAGCACGTTCATCGCGCCCATGGTGATGCCTTCTGACCCGCGCTCGGTATAGATCGAGGCCCCGTAAACCGTCTTGCCGTCGATATCGCGGTTCTGGAAAAACTCGGCGATTTCTTTCAATTCGGCATAGGTTGCCGGAACGCCCAGATCGCGGCCGTACTTTTCCTTGAACTCGGCCTGCAGTTCCGGACGGGCGAACCAGTCCTTGCGATAAGTCCAGCCTACCACGTCACCAAAGGCCGGCAGCGACCAGTAGTTGGGCGTGTTCTTCGGCCATTCGGAATAGCCGGTCACCGTGGCCGGGATGAAGGCATCCATCGAGATGCCGTTCGCATCAAAGAAGTCGTTCAGCTTGATGTACTGGCCGTTTTCGGCCGCGCCGCCAATCCACTGGCTGTCGCCGATCATCAGATCGCACAGCTTGCCGCCGGAGTTCAGCTCGTTCAGCATGCGGTCGGCAAAGTTCGTCCATGGCACGAACTCGTAAGACATCTTGTTGCCGGACGCAGCCTCGTATTCCTTGCTCAGCTCGATCAGGGCATTCGCCGGGTCCCACGCGGCCCAGCACAGCGTCAGGTCTTCGGCATAGGCGGGCGCCAATGCCCCCATCATCGACAGCGCCGAGGCGGCTGCCAGATACTTCATCTTCATGCGATCTCCTCCCTATGGGAAGCAGCCGCAGGATCAAGGCGAATCCCCGCGCGCTGCCTCTTAGGGGTTTCTAAATGATTTACGTACCTCAACGCAAGCCATCTTGACAAATACAGGTCATTCATCCTGTCGGTATTCACCTTACTCTACTGTAGTAATTAGGGATTTTTCAGGAAGAAATTCTGTTACACCGCCAGATTCACCCAGGCACCATTGCGCTTGGATGACCGCACGCAGGCATCGACAAAGGCCACGCCGGTCAGTCCGTCCCGCGCTGTGGGATAGACCACCTCGGGGCCGGAGTCGCCACCGGCGCGGCGGGCCTGAATCGCCCGCGCCGCTTCGGCATAGATGGTGGCGAAGCCTTCCAGATAGCCCTCGGGATGGCCCGCCGGCACCCGCGTGACCCGGGCCGCGGCAGCCCCGGACCCGGAGCCGCCCCGGGTGATCAGCTGCTTCGGCTCGCCATAGGGCGTGTACCACAGATAGTTCGGGTCTTCCTGCCGCCAGTCCAGCCCGCCCTTGGTGCCATAGACCCGCAGGCGGACACCGTTTTCGTTGCCCGGCGCCACCTGGCTGGCCCAGATCATGCCCTTGGCCCCACCCTGCCAGCGCAACATGATATGGGCATTGTCATCCAGCCGCCGGCCGGGAACAAAGCTGTGCAGGTCGGCGGCCAGACTGTCCAGCGTCAGCCCGGACACGAAACCCGCCAGGTTGAACGCATGCGTGCCGATATCGCCGATGCAGCCACCGGCACCGGACCGGGCCGGGTCGGTGCGCCAGTCGGCCTGCTTCTGCCCCGTGGCTTCCAGAGGTTCGGTCAGCCAGTCCTGCACATATTCCGCCTGCACCAGCCGCAGGTCGCCCAGGATGCCCGAGGCCACCATTTCCCGCGCCTGCCGCACCATCGGATAACCGGTGTAGTTGTGGGTCAGGATGAACAACGCCCCGGACTTTTCCGCCTCGGCCACCAGCCGCCGCGCTTCCGGCAGGGTCGAGGTCAGCGGCTTGTCGCAGATCACATGGATGCCGCGCTTCAGGAACTCGCGGGCCGGGGCAAAGTGCATGTGGTTGGGCGTAACTATCGCCACCGCCTCGATCCCGTCCTTGCGCCGGGCCTCACCTCTGGCCATGTCGGCGAAGCTGCCGTAAACCCGTGCCGGATTAAGGCCCAGATCGGCACCCGAGGCTTTCGATTTCTCTGGCGTGCTGGAAAACGCCCCCGCCACCAGTTCGAACTGATCGTCGATGCGGGCGGCAATGCGGTGCACCCCGCCGATGAACGCCCCTTGGCCGCCGCCCACCATCCCCAGCCGGATCCGCCCCTGCCGCTTCTCGGAAGTTCCCTCGATCGCCATTGCATCCTCCCCCTTGGCCGGTCCGGCCCAAAAACCATTGTCGCTTCTTTGTTCTGCAAATATCCCCGCCGGAGGCACCCGGCATTGCCGCAGGAGCCTCCGGCGGGGATATTTGAGCCGGAATGAAGCCTATCCGATTCCCAGCATCTTGCGGTTGGCCGCCTGATCGGTGCCGGCCCCCGCGAAATCGTCGAACGCCCGTTCGGTCACCCGGATGATGTGCGCCGCCACGAAATCGGCACCTTCGCGGGCGCCATCCTCGGGGTGTTTCAGGCAGCACTCCCATTCGACCACGGCCCAGCCGCTGAAATCGTACTGGGTGAGTTTCGAGAAGATGCCGCCGAAATCCACCTGACCGTCGCCCAGCGACCGGAACCGCCCGGCCCGGTTGACCCAGGATTGGAAACCGCCATAGACCCCCTGCCGACCCGTGGGATTGAGCTCTGCATCCTTGACATGGAACATCCGGATGCGCTCGTGGTAGATGTCGATGTTTTCCAGATAGTTCAGATGCTGCAGCACGTAGTGCGACGGGTCATACAGCATGTTGGCGCGGGCATGGTTGCCCACCCGTTCCAGAAACATCTCGTAGCTGATGCCGTCGTGCAGATCCTCGCCCGGGTGAATCTCGTAGCACAGGTCCACCCCCATGTCCTCGGCATGGTTCAGGATCGGCAGCCAGCGGCGTGCCAGTTCGTCGAACGCGGTTTCCACCAGCCCGGCCGGGCGCTGCGGCCACGGATAGATGAAGGGCCAGGCCAGCGCTCCGGAAAAGGTCGCCTGCGCCGTCAGGCCCAGGTTGCGGCTGGCGGTCAGCGCCAGCTTGACCTGATCTGACGCCCATTCCGCCCGCGCTTTCGGGTTGCCGCGCACTTGCGGCGCGCAAAAGCCGTCAAAGGCGGCATCATAGGCCGGGTGCACCGCGACCAGTTGCCCCTGCAGGTGGGTGGACAGTTCTGTGACCGCAATGCCGTTTTCGGCGGCAACGCCCTTGAAGGTATCGCAATAGTCCTTTGAGGCCGCCGCCTTGGCCAGATCGAACAGCCGCCCGTCCCAACTGGGGACCTGCACCCCGACATAGCCGCAATCGGCGGCCCATTTGGTGATGCTCTGCCAGCTGTTGAACGGCGCGGTGTCACCCGCGAACTGCGCCAGAAACAGCGCCGGACCCTTGATCGTCTTCATCGCTTCCTCCTCGTTGCGGCTCCTTTGCGGGGCGCGCCTTGCAATGTGCTACAGCAGGTTCTCGCGAAGGAAAATATCGATCCTTATCCTTTCCTGCGCGGCGATGATGCCGGTGCCATCGCTTTTGGCGCGCAGCACCCGGATTGCCGACCGGATGACATGCCCGACATCCTGGCTGATCACGGCATCAAAGGTGCCATCCTCCAGCGCCGCACGGGAATGCGGGGTCAATTCGTGTGCCACCACCCGGATGCGGCCGGCCAGACCCATGTCGTTCAGCACCGAAATCAGCCCGCGGGTGCCGCCACCGATCGAATAAAGACCACGGATGTCGGAATTGGCGGCCAACAGCGACGGCAGCAGGCGGGCAACGGTTTCGCTGTCATCGCGCCCCTCCAGCGACGGCAGTACCGACAGCGCCGGAAAATCGCGCGACAGCACTGCATCAAAGCCCAGCCGCCGCTCGACATGGTCGCGCGCCAGCATCGATCCGGCGACCACCGCAACCTTGCCGGACTGCTGCCCGATGAACCGCCCCATCAGCACCCCGGCCGTGCGCCCGGCGGCGATGCTGTTGATGCCGACGAAGTGGTCACGTTCGGAATTGGGCAGATCCGAAACCAGCGCCACCACCCCAACGCCGCGTTGCTTCAGCCGGTTTATCGCATCGCGGACCTGCGGCGTTTCCGGGGCCATGATCGCCACTCCGTCCACATCCTCCAGCGCGCCGAGGGCGCGGGTGTAGGCGTAGGGGTCAAAGGCCGGAACCGTCAGCAACCGGATGGAGGCCCGGTCGATCAGGGCACGGCCCGCCGCCTCGGTGATCTCGTTGCGCAGGGCCTGCAGAAAGGCGTTCGGACCTTCGGGCAGCACAAAGGCCAACGCATAGGTCCGGCCACGCGCCAGATTTGCCGCCGCCAGATCGCGGACATAGCCCAGCGAATCGATCGCCTTGTGCACGCGGGAAATCGTCTGTTCGCGCACGCCCGGGCGCGCGTTCAGCACACGGTCAACCGTAGCCAGACTGACGCCTGCCACCTTGGCGATATCGTGAACAGTCGGACGCGACACGGGCTCCTCCCGCGGTCAGCCTAGCGGGGCGGGCTGAGGTACGTCAATCAGTTCATCGCCGGCCCCGGCGCGCTCCGGGGTGCGTCTTGACGCCAGCTGCAGGTGAATGGGTGCCGCGACAGGGCAGAGCGTGACCCGGTCAGGCGGCCATCGCCTCGTCCGGAACCTTGGCGCCGGTCATGTAGGCGACGGCATCCGACATCGAATGTTCCTTGGGGTTGATCACGCACAGCCGCTTGCCCAACCGGTGGATGTGGATGCGGTCGGCCACTTCGAACACATGCGGCATGTTGTGGCTGATCAGGATGATCGGCATGCCGCGTGCCTTGACGTCGAGCATCAGTTCCAGCACCCGGCGGCTTTCCTTTACGCCGAGCGCCGCCGTCGGCTCGTCCATGATGACCACCTTTGATCCGAACGCGGCGGCGCGGGCGACCGCGACACCCTGGCGCTGGCCGCCCGACAGGGTCTCGACCGCCTGACCGATGTTCTGGATGGTCAGCAGCCCCAGTTCCGACAGCTTCTCGCGCGCATCGCGTTTCATGCCGGTCCGGTCCAGTTGGCGCAGCACCGTGCCGAGAAAGCCGGGTTTGCGCCGCTCGCGCCCCAGAAACATGTTGTCGGCGATCGACAGCGCCGGCGACAGAGCAAGGTCTTGATACACAGTTTCGATCCCGGCATTGCGTGCTTCGATCGGCGAGCGGAAATGCACCGGCACCCCGTCAAGCCAGATCTCGCCGGCATCCGGAAGCACCGCTCCGTTCATTGCCTTGATCAGGGTCGACTTGCCGGCCCCGTTGTCGCCGATCACGCCCAGGATCTCGCCGGGCATCAGGTCGAAATCGGCACCGTCCAGCGCCACCACCCGGCCAAAGCGTTTGGTCAGGCCGCGCGCCTTGAAGATCGGCTGCATCATGATGAAATTCTCCGGATCCACTGGTCGATGGCGACCGCCACGATGATGAGCACGCCGACAGTGAACAGTCGCCACAGCGGATCGAGCCCGGCCAGGGCGAGGCCGGAGTTGAACACCCCGACGATCAGCGCTCCGAACAGTGTGCCGATGATCGAGCCGCGCCCGCCAAACAGCGAGGTGCCGCCGATCACCACGGCGGTGATGGCCTCCAGGTTGGCCTCCTGGCTGCCCAGCGGCGAGGCCGCCCCGATGCGCCCGATCAGCACCCACCCCGCGATCCCGCAGATCAGCCCTGCCAGAGCATAGACCTTGATCAGCGTGCCTTCGACATTGATCCCGGCCAGCCGCGCCGCGTTCGGGTCATCACCCACCGCATAGATGTGGCGGCCAAAGGCGGTGCGGGTCAGGATGTAGAATACGAACGCCGCCATGACGATCATCAGGATCGACCCCGGCACGATGATCCAGCCGGCACCGAGCTTGATCTTGGTGCCGAGGATCTGCAACAGCGAGCCTGCGGCTTCGATATCCGGCTGACGGATGGTCTCGGATTTCGAGATCAGCGTGATCATCGCCTGAAACACGTACCAGGTGCCGAGGGTCACGATAAACGGCGGCAACCGCAGCTTGGTGACCAACAGCCCGTTCAGGGTGCCGCAGGCGGTGCCGGTGGCAATGCCCATCAGCCAGGCAAGCTCCATCGGAATGCCCCAGACCACAGCGGCCCGCCCCATCACAATCGACGACAGCACCATCATCGCGCCCACCGAAAGGTCGATCCCCGCCGTCAGGATCACCAGAGTCTGCGCGATGGCAACCACGCCGATCACCGTCACCTGCTGCAGGATCAGCGACAGGTTCAGCGGCGCAAAGAAATTGTCGGAGATCAGGGCAAAGGCTAGTATTGAAGCAACCATCACAAAGACCGGAATGGATGTCGGGTTGTTGTGGAGAAAGGCCTGCAGTTTCCGTAAGGTGCCGGCATCGTGTTCTTCGAAATGCGCAGCCGCTTCGCTGGCTCCCTTCAATCCGGCTTCGGCCAACTGCGAGCCGGTGGAACTGTCGCTCATCCCCATCCCCTTGAACGAAAGAAAGGGCCGCCCCGAAGAGGCGGCCCTTTGATTTGATCAGATCAGCCCCAGCAAAGTTCAAGGCCCTTCGCGGTGTCGACCGACTCGACGCCGCCAACCGGTTTGTCGGTGATCAGCGTGGCACCGGTGTCGAAGAAGTCGAGGCCTTCGGTCATCGCCGGCTTTTCACCGCTGTCGGCGAATTTCTTGATCGCCTCCAGCGCCATGGATGCCATCAGCAGCGGATATTGCTGCGATGTCGCGCCGATCACGCCGGCCGCGACGTTCTGCACCCCGGGGCAGCCGCCATCCACCGAGACGACAAGCACCGAACCGTCGTCCTTGCCGACCGCTTTCAGCGCTTCCCAGGCACCCGCGGCAGCCGGTTCATTGATGGTGTAGACCACATTGATGTCGGGGCAGCGCTGGAGCAGGGTTTCCATCGCGGTCCGTCCGCCGTCCTCCGAACCTGCAGTCATTTCATGACCGCAGATCCTCGCGTCGTCTTCGTCGCCGTACTTGTTCGGGTCTTTCACGTCGATCCCGAAACCTTCCATGAAGCCTTGGTCGCGCAGATAGTCGACGGTCGGTTGGTTCACGGCCAGATCGAGCATGGCGATCTTGGCATTGGCGGCGGCATCGCCCAGGGTTCCGGCGGCCCAGGCTCCGATCAGTCTTCCGGCCTTGCGGTTGTCGGTAGCAAAGGTCGCATCGGCCGCGTCGATCGGGTCAAGCGGGGTGTCGAGCACGATGACCAGCAGCCCGGCATCGCGGGCTGCGGTGATTGTCGGCACGATGGCGCTCGAATCCGACGGCACGATGGCAAAACCGATGGCACCGGCAGCGATCAGGCTTTCAATCGCGGCAATCTGGGCATCGTTGTCACCGTCGAACTTGCCGGCAAAGCTGCGCAGTTCCAGCCCAAGCTCGGTCGCCTTGGCTTCGGCACCTTCCCGCATCTTGACAAAGAACGGATTGCCCTCGGTCTTGGTGATCAGTCCGACGATCTGTTGTGCGCTGGCGGGCAGCGCCAAAGCGGCGGTCAGCAGCGCCGCCGCTATACTTACTCTCAGGGACATGGTTTCCTCCCGTTGTCCTGCGGGCACCCCCCAGGCACCCGCTTCGAGCGTATGACGTAAAGTCAGCCGCACCAAGAGAATTAACAGTGAGTCGCTGACCCACGTCAATTAATAAATCAACTTGAATTAATAATTATCTCGATTACTTTCGGCGGTGTCCCTGGAGGACGACGATGAACGAGCGCGACATCAGGGGGCAGAGCGGCGGGGCGAACCAATCCGGGATGCGCGACCATAACGAGCGGCTGGTCCTGTCGCTAGTGCGGCGCGAAGGCGCGCTTGCCAAATCCGACATCGCCCGGATCACCGGCCTGTCGGCGCAGACGGTTTCGGTGATCATGCGCAGCCTGGAAGCCGACGGTCTGTTGCAGCGCGGCGAGCCGCTGCGGGGCAAGATCGGTCAGCCGTCGGTTCCGATGTCGCTGGCCGCAGATGGCGCGTACTTTTTCGGACTGAAGATCGGGCGGCGTTCGGTCGATCTGGTGCTGATCAACTTTCTGGGGCAGGTCGTGGGGTCGCGCCGGCAGACCTATCACCACCCGGTGCCGGAAACCGTGGTGCGTTTTGTCGAACAGGCTCTGCCCGATCTGACCCGGTTGCTGCCGTTTCGCCTGCGCGGCAGGATCGGCGGTCTGGGCATCGCCATGCCGCACCAGCTGTGGAACTGGGCGGCCTTTCTGGGTGCGCCGCAGACCGACATGGACGCCTGGCGCGACCGCGACATTCAGGACGAGATATCGGCGTTCTGCGATGTTCCGGTCTATGTGCAGAACGATGCCAATGCCGCCTGTGGCGCGGAACTGGTGTTCGGCACCGGCGAGCGGGCCAAGGATTTCCTGTATTTCTACATCGGCTATTTTGTCGGCGGCGGGCTGGTGCTGAATGGCAGCCTGTTCCCGGGCCGCACCGGCAATGCCGGGGCCCTGGGTTCGATGCCGGTTCCCGGGCCCGACGGCAGCATGCGGCAGCTGATTTCCGTGGCTTCGACCGCATCGCTGGAACGGGCTCTGACCGCAGCGGGCATCGCGTCGGACCAGTTGTGGGAAAGCCCGGAGGCCTGGGACATACCCGCCCCGATTCTGGATCGCTGGATCGGCGAAGTCGCCGCCGGCCTGTCGCACGCCATCTTGTCGACCACCGCCGTGATCGACTTTGACACGGTTATGATTGACGGCTGGTTGCCGCACAGCATCCGCGCTGCAATCGTCGAAAAGACCCGCGCCGCCCTGACCCGGCTGGATTTTGCCGGAATCGAGCCGCCGCAGGTTAGGGAAGGCTCGGTCGGGCAGCAGGCGCGCTCGCTGGGTGCGGCCAGCATTCCGCTGTCGCAGCGCTACCTGATCGATCAGAATGCGCTGTTGAAGGACAGCTAGGGCGCCGACGCCTGCCGGTGCCGCGCAACCGGCAATGGTCTGGCGTCCGGCACTATCGCCGTTCGGGGATGCACCCGCCCGCCGCGCCCGGCCCGAAGCCCCGGCTTGCATCACTGCGGATTAGCCCTTACCCCGGTGAAACGCGCCCCCTTTCCCGCACCGGACCGCATCCCGCATGTCACTTGCCCTGATCGCAGCCTTGCCGTTCTTGGGTGCGCTTGTGCCGGGCTTGTTCGGTGGGGCAGATCGCCGGGTGATCGCTGCTGCCTGCGCTGCCTTCAGCCTGACGGCGCTTGGTCTGGTGCTTGCCGACGCGCCAAGGTTGCTGGCAGGCGATGTGCTGCTGGAAACCCATCGCTGGATTCCGCAGTTGCAGCTGACGGTCGGATTGCGGCTGGACGGGCTGGGGCTGCTGTTCGCGGGCCTGATCCTCGGCATGGGTCTGCTGATCCAGCTTTTTGCCTGCTTTTATCTGGACAAGGCTGAACCCGTGGCGCGGTTCTATGCCTTTCTGATGCTGTTTCAGGGGGCGATGCTCGGGATCGTCCTGTCCGACAATATCCTGCTTTTGTTGCTGTTCTGGGAACTGACCAGCCTGACCTCGTTCCTGTTGATCGGCTTTCGCCAGACCCGGCCCGAAGCGCGTCAGGGGGCGCGGCTGGCTTTGGCGGTGACGGGGGCGGGTGGATTGGTGTTGATGGCCGGGCTGCTGATCCTTGGTCATGTCGCTGGCAGCTATGCCCTGTCGGACATTCTGCAGGCCGGTCCGGCCATCAAGGCCTCGCCGCTGTACCGGCCCGCACTGATCCTGATCCTGATCGGCTGCTTTGCCAAATCGGCGCAGGTGCCGTTCCATTTCTGGTTGCCGCAAGCCATGGCCGCGCCCACGCCGGTTTCGGCCTATCTGCATTCGGCCACGATGGTGAAGGCCGGAATATTCCTGATGGCCCGGCTGTCGCCGGTGCTGGCGGGCACCCCGGACTGGTTCGCCATCGTCACCACCGTCGGGCTTGTGACGCTGCTTCTGGGGGCATGGGTGGCGCTGTTCCAGACCGATCTGAAGGCCATTCTGGCCTGGTCCACCGTCAGTCAGTTGGGTCTGATCACCCTGCTTCTGGGGATTGCCACCCCCTTGGCCTGCATGGCCGCAGTCTTTCACATCCTGAACCATGCGGTCTTCAAGGCGGCGCTGTTCATGAACGCGGGTTGCATCGAGCATGGGACGCAGGCGCGCGACCTGCGCAACCTGGGCGGTCTGGCCGGATTGATGCCGGTTACCGCAAGCGTTGCCACCCTGTCCGGTCTGTCGCTGGCCGGGGTGCCGCCGCTGAACGGCTTTCTGTCCAAGGAAATGCTGCTGCAGGCGGCATCCGGTACGGTCTGGGCGGGGATGCCGTTCCTGCTGCCGGTGCTGGTCACGCTGGCGGCGATGCTGTCGGTTGCCTATGCGCTGCGCTACCTGTGGTGTCTGTTCTATCGGCCCGCCCCCCGGTTCACGACCCCGCCGCACGAACCGGCGTTCGGCCTGTGGCTGGCCCCCACCGTGCTGGTGCTGCCGGTGATCGCGCTGGGCCTTGCCCCGGGGCTGGCAGAGCCGCTGGTGTCAACGGCCGCTGCTAATGTCATGGGCGCGCCGGTGGCAGTTGACTTGAAGCTTTGGCACGGGCTGACGCCGGCCCTGGTCCTGAGCATCGTGGCGCTGGCCGGGGGGGCCGCCGCGCTGATCTGGCGCCCTGCCACGTTGACCGCCATCTGGCAGGCAGTGCCGTTGCACGAGGCCACAAAGATGTTCGACCGTTGCATGGCCGCACTGATCCGGCTGTCCGAAGCGATCGCCGAGCGCGTGCACGACGCCCGCCTGAGCCGGACCCTGAGCATTTTCCTGCTGGCAACGCTGATCGCGGGCACTGGCGCGTTCCTGACCGGGACGATCCTGCCCGGCCTGCGAATCCCGACGCCGCTGGCGCTGGTGCCGGTGATCGGCTGCGGCCTGCTGATATCGGCCACCGCCGCGCTGCTGCTGCTTCACCGCAACCGCCTGCTGTCGCTCCTGCTGGTGGCGGTTGTCGGGCTGATCATCTCGCTGGGGTTCTTCTACTTTTCGGCGCCCGACCTGGCGATGACCCAGATCGGGATCGAGGTGGTGACGGTTCTGGTGATGCTGCTGGCGCTGGACCTGCTGCCGGGCCGGACCCCGCGCGAAAGCCCGGTGCCACGGCGCTGGCGCGATGCCGGGATCGCCGTTGCTGTCGGCGGCGGCGTGGCGGCCCTGACGCAGGCGATCCTGACCCGCGATCCGCGCTTTGACAGCATATCGGACTATCACCTGGCCAATTCGCATGACCTTGGCGGCGGCAACAATGTGGTGAACGTGATCCTGGTCGATTTTCGCGGCTATGACACGTTTGGCGAGATTGTGGTTCTGGCCATCGCCGCGCTGATCCTGGTCGCCATCTGTCAGACGCTGCTGGCGGGGCAGCGGCTGCTGCCAGTGGCGCGGCCGGTTCGTGCCGGCGATCCCTATCCCCTGCTGCTGCGGGTGGCCGCCGGGATCATCATGCCGTTCGCGCTGATCGTTGCGGCCTTCATCTTTCTGCGCGGTCACCAGTTGCCGGGCGGCGGCTTCGTGGCGGCGCTGGTCGTTGCCTGCGCGGTCCTGTTGCACCGCATGGCGACGGGGCAGGTGTCGGCTGGCTCATCGGCGCGGTGGGGCGCGCAGTCGCTGATGGCCGCCGGGCTGATGCTGGCTGGCACGACCGGCATCGGCGCGTGGCTGTTCGCACGCCCGTTCCTGACCTCCAGCTTCGGGGCGGTCCGGCTGCCGCCGTTCCGCGAGTTTGAACTGGCGACGGCGATGGCGTTTGATGCGGGCGTGTTCCTGACGGTGCTGGGGGCCAGCCTGCTGGCCATCGGCAGCCTGACGCAGTTGGGCGGGCACAGCAACAGACCCCGCGACGAACCGGGGGCTGCGTGATGGAGGCGCTGGTTTCCGTCGCAGTGGGGGCGATGACGGCGGCGGGGGTCTATCTGATCCTGCGGCGGCGCAGTTTTCCGGTGATCCTCGGGCTGACCATGCTGTCCTATGCCGTCAACGTCTTTCTGGCCGCGGCCGGTCGGCTGACCGTCAACCGGCCGCCGATCCTCGGGCTGGCCACCGGCACCGCCGATCCGTTGCCGCAGGCGCTGGTTCTGACCGCAATCGTGATCTCGTTCGGGATGACGGCGGTTTTGGTGACGATGGCGGTGGCGGCCTATGCCGGCACCGGGTCCGACGCGGTGAACGACGATGCCGATCAGGGGCCGCCGTGAATCACTGGGTCATCGCCCCGGTCCTGCTGCCCGCCATCCTTGCCGTCGGCATGATGCTATTGCAGCGCCAAAACCTGATGGCGCAGCGCGTGGCCGGACTGAGCGGCACCGGCCTGTTATGGCTGCTCAGCCTGTGGTTGATCTGGCGGGCCCGCCTCGAAGGGATCGAGGTCTATCTGCTGGGCAACTGGCCCGCACCGTTCGGGATCGTGCTGGTGCTGGACCGGCTGACCGCTCTGATGCTGCTGTTGACGGCCACGCTGGCGCTGCTGGCGCTGGCCTATGCGGTGGCGACGCGCTGGGATGCGCGCGGCGGCCAGTTTCATCCCTTGTTCCAGTTTCAGCTGATGGGGCTGAACGGCGCGTTCCTGACCGGGGATCTGTTCAACCTGTTCGTGTTCTTCG
Source organism: Paracoccaceae bacterium (assembly GCA_031401675.1). Taxonomy (GTDB): domain Bacteria; phylum Pseudomonadota; class Alphaproteobacteria; order Rhodobacterales; family Rhodobacteraceae; genus JANNRR01. The sequence goes on along the minus strand of JANNRR010000045.1, from coordinate 10,898 downwards.
AGGTGATGCTGATCGCCAGCTACGGGCTGATGGTGCATTCCGGCGGTGCTGCCCGGTTGCGCGCCGGTTTGCAGTTCATGGTGATGAACCTGTCGGCCTCGGTCTTGTTCCTGTTCGCGCTCGGCACGCTTTATGCCGTGACCGGGACGCTGAACATGGCCCATATGGCTGAACGCGTGGCTGCAATGCCGGCGGCTGATGCGGCGCTGATGCGGGTCGGGGCCATGTTGCTGCTGTTGGTCTTTGCGGTAAAGGCGGCGCTGGTGCCGCTGCATTTCTGGCTGCCCGCCACCTATGAACATGCGCCGGGCCCGGTCGCGGCGATGTTTGCGGTGATGACCAAGGTCGGGGCCTATGCGATCCTGCGCATGTTCACGCTGATCTTTCCCGACAGCGGCGCCAGTGCCGGGCTGACCGGCTGGCTGTTGCCCGCCAGCCTGATCACGCTGGCGCTTGGCGCTTTGGCCAGCCTGGGTGCCACAAATCTGGCGCGGCTGGCGGGCTTTGCCTCGATTGCCTCGATGGGCACGATCCTGCTGGCATTTGCGCTGCCCGGTCCTGCCGGAACGGTCGCAGGACTTTACTACATGGTCCATTCGACTTTTGCCGGGGCCGCGCTGTTTCTGATTGCCGACCGTCTGGCGGCGCAGCGGCACGTGGGTGGCGCGCTGACAGCAGCGCCGTTTCCGGGGCAGGGCAGGCTGGCCGGTCTGTTTCTGGTCGCGGCCATCGGCATGGCGGGGATGCCGCCGCTGGCAGGGTTCCTCGGCAAACTGATGCTGTTGCAGGCCGCGTGGACAGCGCCGCAGATGCCGGTGATCTGGGCCGTGGTGCTGGGTGCCGCGCTGGTTCTGATGGTGGCCTTTGCCCGCGCCGGCTCGATCTTGTTCTGGAAATCCGTGCCGCAGGACATCGCGCCTACAAAAACCTTGCCTGCCGACCGTCTGTCGATTCTGATGATTGTGGCGGTGTTGGCTGCGATGGTGGCGGTTGCCGTCGGCGGCGGACCGGTCAGCGCCTTTCTGGCGGCAACAGCCCGCCAGCTGCATGCGCCAGCCGACTATATCACAGCCGTCCTCGGGCTTGCGGAGGATGAACGTTGACGGAATCGCCTGCGTCCTCGCCACCCGCTCCGCCCTTCGAACTGACAGTGCCGGGCCGATCAGTCGACCGTCCGGGGGACGGGCGACCGGCCCGTTGCCTGAAGGCGCAAGCCGTAGGGCAAGGGGGATTGGGCTGGATGCGTTGGTCGGGAAATCAGGCCGCGCCTGGCTGGGCGGGCGCCCTGTCGCGCCTGGCAAGCGGCAGGCAGGCGCGGCCTGATTTGATTGAAATCAAATCCGGCAAGAAACTGAAGGATCATGCTCAGCGCCAATGCCGGGCAAAGAGCACAGCTGCAACGAAAGTACCTGGGGAATGCGGCAAACCTATCATTGTTTCCACCAAAAGCCATCACGCACCAGTGGAGTAACGGATGCGACTTCTGCCAAGACCGGTTTTGACCTTGACCCTGGCTCTGGTCTGGGCGCTGCTGTGGGCTGACTATTCGGCAGGGACGTTGGTCTTTGGTCTGGCTTTGGGACTGGCCGTGACGCTGATCACCGCGCCGCTCTGGCCCGATCCGCCGCACCTGAAACATCCGGCAAGGATTGCCGCGTTCATCGTCATCGTACTGTGGGACATCGTGGTTTCGAATGTCGTGGTCGCCGTCGCCATCCTGTTTCGCCGCAACGCCGACCTGCGCCCGGCCTTTCTGACCCTGCCCATCGATCTGACCCGGCCCGAGGCGATTGCGCTGTTGGCCGGAACCATCACCATGACCCCCGGCACGCTGACCGCCGACATCGCCGCCGACCGCAAGAGCCTGCTGATACATTGTCTGGACGCGCCGGACCCCGAGGCCGCCCTCGCCCGGATCAAGCGGCGATACCTGTCGCGGATCAAGGAGATACTGGAATGATCGATGCCGCGCTGTGGTTCTGTTTCAGCTGTTACGGGCTGGCACTGATCCTGAATCTTGTGCAGGTTCTGCGCACGACTGGGACCGGCGACCGGATTCTGGCGCTGGACACGATGATGGTCAACGCCATCGCCCTGATGATCCTCTACGGCGTGGCACGCGGCACCCCGGTCAGCTTTCTGCCGGCGCTGATGCTGGCGATCCTGGGGTTCGTCTCGACCGTTGCCTATGTCAAATATCTGCTGCGCGGCAGCATCATCGACATCCGGGCCGGATCATGATCGGCGATATCATTGTCGCGTCGCTCCTGGTGATCAGCGGTCTGTTCGGGCTGGTCGGATCGGTCGGGCTCTTGAAGCTGCCCGACCCGATGATGCGCCTGCACGCGCCGACCAAGGCCACCACCCTTGGTGTCGGCGCGGCGCTGACGGCATCGATGGTCACGGTCTGGACTTCGCAGGGACGGTTCAGCCTGCAGGAACTGTTGGTGACGCTGTTCCTGTTTCTGGCGGCACCGGTCGCCTGCCAGTTTCTGGCCAAACTTCACCTGCACCAGCACCGCCCGCCGCTGCCACCGGCCACCGGCACCGGCGATTGCGCGGGTGCGCCTGACCGCGACGATGCGCACGGCATCTGAAATCTTGCGCTTGCCCCGACCCCGGTGCAAGGTTCCGCCACACCGGAAAAGGGGCCGACCGTGCACCAGACCACAGCCGACGTTGCCAGCCCGACCACAAGCCCGACCACCGCACCCCGGGGCCACGGCCTGCCGCAACTTGCCCATGCCCGCAATCCCGGCATGGCGCTGGACCTCGACTGGGTGGCGTCGGTGCAGGCCAACACCTCGGCCATCGAGCGGCGGGCGGCAACGCTGCCGGGACGGCGCTCGGTGAAGAAGGAATATCAGGCGGCCTGGCTGTGCAAGGCCGTCACCCTGATCGATCTGACCACGTTGGCGGGGGATGACACCGCGGGCAGGGTGAACCGCCTCTGCGCCAAGGCCCGCCAGCCGGTCCGCGAAGACCTGCTGGCCGCGCTCGGGATGCAGGGGATCACCACCGGTGCGGTCTGCGTCTATCATGACATGGTCGCCCCGGCGGTCGCGGCCCTGCACGGCACCCATATCCCCGTTGCTGCCGTATCCGCCGGCTTTCCGGCGGGCTTGTCCCCCTTCCACCTACGCCTCGCCGAAATCGGCGAAAGCGTGGCGGCGGGCGCGTCCGAGATTGACATCGTGATCTCGCGCCGCCACGTGCTGACCGGCAACTGGCAGGCGCTGTACGATGAGATGAAAGCCTTCCGCGCCGCCTGCGGCCCGGCGCATGTCAAGGCGATCCTGGCCACCGGCGAACTGGGCACCCTGCGCAACGTCGCCCGCGCCAGCCTCGTCTGCATGATGGCGGGGGCCGATTTCATCAAGACCTCGACTGGCAAGGAAGCGGTCAACGCCACCCTGCCGGTAACCCTGACCATGATCCGCGCCATCCGCGACTATCACGACCGCACCGGCATCAAGGTCGGCTACAAACCGGCCGGCGGCATCGCCAAGGCCAAGGATGCGCTGGTCTACATGGCGATGATGAAGGACGAACTTGGCGACCCCTGGCTGCAACCCGACCTGTTCCGCTTTGGCGCGTCGTCGCTTCTGGGCGACATCGAGCGTCAGCTGGAACATCACCTGACCGGCCGCTACTCGGCCGCCAACCGCCACCCGATGGGGTAATGCCATGACCATCCGCGACATCTTCGATACCATGTCCTACGGCCCCGCCCCGGAATCCAGCGCCGAGGCGCAGGCCTGGCTGGCCAGACACCGCCGCCACTTCGGCCTGTTCATCAACGGCACCTTCACCCCGCCCGGCGCCGGCTTCGCCACCGCCAACCCGGCAACCGGCGCGGTGCTGGCGACCGTCACCCAGACCACAACCGCCGATCTGGATGCCGCCGTCGCCGCCGCCAGCCGCGCCCAGCCGCGCTGGGCCAGACTGTCCGGCCAAGCCCGCGCCAGATACCTCTATGCCATCGCCCGGCTGGTGCAGAAACACAGTCGCCTGTTCGCCGTCCTGGAAACGCTGGACAACGGCAAACCGATCCGCGAATCCCGCGATATCGACGTGCCGCTGGTCGCTCGGCATTTCTATTACCACGCCGGTCTGGCGCAACTCATGGAAACCGAGGCCCCGGGGATGGAACCTCTCGGCGTCTGCGGCCAGATCATCCCGTGGAACTTCCCGCTGCTGATGCTGGCGTGGAAAATCGCCCCGGCGCTGGCCGCCGGCAACACCGTCATCCTGAAACCCGCCGAATACACCTCGCTGACCGCGCTGCTGTTTGCCGACATCATGCGTGAGGCCGGGCTGCCGAAAGGTGTCATCAACATCGTCACCGGCGACGGCGCGGTGGGCGAAATGATGGTGAAACACCCCGGCATCGACAAGATCGCCTTCACCGGGTCGACCGATGTCGGACGCCGGATCCGGTCGGCCACCGCCGGCAGCGGCAAGGCGCTGAGCCTCGAACTGGGCGGCAAATCCCCTTACATCGTGTTTGACGATGCCGATATCGACAGCGCCATCGAGGGTCTCGTCGACGCCATCTGGTTCAATCAGGGTCAGGTCTGCTGTGCCGGGTCGCGCCTGATCGTGCAGGAGGGCATCGCCGACCGCTTCCATGAAAAGCTGCGCCGGCGGATGGATGGATTGCGGCTGGGCGATCCCCTCGACAAATGCATCGACATCGGCGCCATCGTCGACCCGGTGCAACTGGCCAGCATCACCGCGATGGTCGCGGCAAGCGAAGGCGAGGTCTATCATGCCGCCACCCCGCTGCCGGCCACCGGCTGCTACTACCTGCCGACGCTGATCACCGGCCTGACCGCCTCCAGCCGCCTGATGCAGGAGGAGATATTTGGCCCGGTGCTGGTCTCGACCACCTTCCGCACCCCGTCCGAGGCGGTCGATCTGGCCAACAACACCCGCTTCGGCCTGGCCGCCACATTGTGGAGCGAAAACATCAACCTGGCGCTCGACGTCGCGCCGAAGCTGAAGGCCGGGGTGGTCTGGGTCAACGCCACCAACCTCCTTGATGCGGCGGCGGGCTTCGGCGGCGTGCGCGAAAGCGGCTTTGGCCGCGAAGGCGGCTGGGAAGGGCTGCTGGCCTACCTACGGCCGCGCAGCACCGGCAAGGCGCTGAAACCGATCGCCGCCGAACCGGAACCGGCCGAGGCCGAGGTGGTCGGGCTGGACCGCACCGCCAAACTGTTCGTCGGCGGCAAACAGGCCCGCCCCGATGGCGGCTATTCCCGCGCCGTCTGGTCGCCGCGCGGCCGCCTGCTGGGCCATGCCTCGCTGGGTAACCGCAAGGATATCCGCAACGCGGTCGAGGCGGCGCAGGCGGCCAGGGGCTGGGCCCGAACCACCGGCCACGCCCGGGCCCAGATCCTGTACTACATCGCCGAGAACCTGTCCGCCCGCGCCACCGAGTTCACCGAACGGCTGCGCGGCCTGACCGGCGTGCAGGCCCGCACCGCCGAAGCCGAAGTCGAGGCCGCCATCTCGCGCCTGTTCACCTATGCCGCCTGGGCCGACAAGTATGACGGTGCCGTCAAATCGGTGCCGATCCGCGGCGTCGCCATCGCCATGAACGAACCCTGCGGCGTGATCGGGGCACTCTGCCCGGATGAGGTGCCGCTGTTGGGTCTGATCTCGGTCATGGCCCCGGCCATCGCCATGGGCAACACCTGCGTTCTGGTGCCGTCAGAGCCGTTTCCGCTGGCCGCCACCGACCTTTATCAGGTGCTGGAAACCTCGGACCTGCCCGGCGGTGTGGTCAATATCGTCACCGGCCTCCATGCCGAACTGGCCAAGACGCTGGCCAGTCACATGGATGTGGATGCCGTCTGGTGTTTCTCCTCGACCGACCTCTCGGCACTCGTCGAACGCGAAGCGGCCGCCAACATCAAGCGCACCTGGGTCAACCACGCCCGCAGCCGCGACTGGATGGGCGCTGAAGGCCAGGGCCGCGAGTTCCTGCGCGCCGCCACCGAGGTCAAGACCGTCTGGGTGCCGTATGGGGAATAGGGCGGGGTTTCACCCCGCCGCTCAGTTGGGTTATGATGGCGAACGATGGTTTGCGCCTTCCTGCGGTTCGCTCGCGAAGAGCCGTTGGGGCCGCCCGTGGTCTCTTCACCGAAGTCGAATGCCGCAGCCACGTCGAAGCCAGCGTCCATGAACTCGGTAGCCGCTCGAAAGCACATCTAGCAAAGTATAATTAAGTATAGCATCTCGGGATATCTTTCCTTATACCTCCTTAGAGTTGGCTACACACTGGTCAGATGCAATGGACCCCTATCGCAATCCTTTTGCCCCTGGGGCAGGAAGCCGACCCCCTGAACTTGCCGGGCGCGATACGATCCTGGAAAGCGCAAGGATCGCCTGTGGCCGTGCCCTGCTCGGTCGAAATGCCAGATCAATGATGCTTCTCGGATTGCGGGGAACCGGCAAGACGGTCCTGTTGAACGAAATTGGCCGGATCGCCGAAAGCCAGGGGCACTTTGCCTCAAAAATCGAGGCCCCTGAACACGAAAGCCTTGCACGCCTCCTTTATCCAGAGATGCGCAAAGTACTGCGTGCTCTCTCCACCATCGAAGCGGCAAAGCAACTCGCAGCGCGCGCGCTCAAAGGACTGCGCGGTTTCGCGTCGATCTTCAAGATCGATGTAGCGGGCGCAGAGTTCGGCATCGAACCCGAACCTGGCCTCGCGGACAGCGGCGACATTCAATTTGATCTGCCGGATCTCTTCATGGCAATCGGCAAAGCGGCGCAAGCCGGGGGCAAAGGTTGGATTCTGCTGATCGACGAAGTGCAGTACCTGTCGGAACCTGACCTGTCCGCTCTGATCGTGGCAATTCACAAAATGTCGCAAGAGGGTCTGCCCATCTTCATGGTCGGTGCGGGGCTTCCGCAGATTGCACGCCTGGCTGGAGAGGCAAAATCCTACTCGGAACGGCTGTTTCTCTATCCCGGTGTCGACGCGCTTGACCAGGCGTCCGCAGAGCAGGCGGTGAAAAAGCCAATCCTGGAGGAAGGTGCCTCGATTACGCCTGACGCGCTGGCAGAGATCGCCACCCGGACACAGGGCTATCCGTTTTTTCTGCAAGAATGGTCATCTACCGCATGGAACAATGCCGAAGGGCCAGAGATCACGAAACAAGACATGGAAGGTGCCTATGCCGAGACCCTCGCGTCCCTCGACAACGGCTTCTTTCGGGTGCGCATTGACAGGCTGACCCCAAAGGAAATCGAGTTTGTCAAGGCCGTGGCATCCTTGGGGAATGGCCCCTATGCCATGAGCGAAATTGCGAAGGTTCTGGGTAAAAAGCTGTCTTCGCTCGGGCCGGTTCGCGCGAACATCATCTCGAAGGGGATGATGTACAGCCCCGATCACGGTTTTCTCGACTTTACCGTTCCCTTGTTTGCGGAATTCATGCGTCGTCAGCCATAGCGCACTCGAGCGAGCAAGCCGTGGGCTGGGCGAAACCCGCCACGTCCCGAAATCCGGCTCACTCTACCCAATCCTTAAAACTTCCCTAAATCGCCTCGCTAACCCCTTGAAATCCCTCACCCCGAAAATGTCTCGACTCGGGACACCCCGCTACTTCCGTCCCCGCCCCGTCAGCCGCGACCAGAATCCCCGGGCCCGGTCCTCCGCCCCGTCCAATGTTTCGGCGGCGTCGACCAGCAGCGGGTCCACCGTCCGTTCGCGGAATTGCAGCCACATCCGCCGCGCCATGAAGATCAGGAACGCCAGCACCGCCAGGATGATCAGGTTGACCCAGGGCACGATCGTGACATCCGGCCCCGCAACCTGCCGCACCGCAATCGCGTTGGCATAGATCGAGAACCACGGGGCCCGCCAGCCGTAGTGGGTCACCGAAACCCATTTCGGCGCGTCCTCGGTGCTTTTCAGATTCGACGCCTCGGCCTGCAGGTTGGAACTGTCGTATTTGAAATAGGGCGGCCAGATCCAGCCGGTATCCTCGTTGCGGTAGACGATGACCTTGCCGTTCGGGCGCACCGTCTCGATGAACCTGATGTCGCGGGTGTCGGCCTCGCCCGAACCGACATCGCCGGTGGCATAGAACAGCCAGTTCGCCCCCACCGTGGTCAGCCGGCTGTAGGTGTTGGTCACCCGGACGATATCGTGCTGCAACAGCGTGTAGTGCAGGAACGCCACCACGATCAGCGCTGCCAGCCCCAGAAAGCCCCATTTGATCCTACGCCACATGCTTTGCCCTCATTGTACATCGACCAGATAGATGGTGATCGCGATGGTCGCGATCGGCAGGATATAGACCAGCACGATCAGCCTGCGCCGCAGCGATTGGCGATAGTCCGCCATGCCCTGGTCGATGAATGCCGCCCGCGCGTCCGCAGGTGCGCCCTCGCGGGCCGGATCGGTATCCCAGGCCTTTTCAAGCTTTTCCCTGCGAACCGAGCGCGAGTAGAGCGATACCAGAAGATAGATCACCGTCAACGCTACAAAACCAAAGACTGCCAGCCGCACCAGCCCGATCATTCCCGCCCTCCGCGCAGCACGCCCCAGGGCCCGACCAGATCCATCAGATCGGGCTTGGCCCGTTGCGGCTCCCTGCCGGAGTCCATCCCCGGTTCCGGCCCGAACAGGGCCGCCCGCGCCCCGGCCCTGTCCACCATGTATTCACGGGCGAGGTATTCCGCAACGTAGGCGCGCTTTGGCTCTGCCCAGGTCTGGTAGGTCGCGTAGAACAGTTCCTTGTGACAGATGAACAACTGCCGCACGTCCAGCGGACTCAACTGGCACAGGAGCATGTTCACCAGATCGCGGCAGGGCCCGGCTTGCGCCCTGAGCGTGTAGAAGTAGGCGGGATGTTCCGAAGTCAGCCGCGGCCAGTCGCCTGCACCCTCGACCCAGCGCAGCAGCGCCGCCAGCCCGGTGAACTCGTCCGGCACCGAGGCGCCAAGCCGCTGCGCCACGCCGCGCAGATCGCGCCGGGTCGGTTCAGCCGCAAAGCCCGAAGCGCTGCCCGGGGCCAGCCCCAGCGTTGCCGCCGCATCCACCAGCACGAAATCCATCTTTTGCCGCAGGATCGCTGCGGCATCCGTGCCCCTGGCAGTGACAATCGGTTCCACCAGCCCGTTCACCTCCAGAAAATGCGCGATCTGGTTGCGGTTGGCGAGGTCAAGTTGCACCGGCACCGGCAATTCGCCCAGCGTCGCGCGCGGGGCTACCGAAATCACCGCCGCCGACTTGACCGAGCGGAACACGTAGACCCCGCCGAAATGGCTGGTCCAGAAATCCGGCTGATCGAACGTCGGCCTGTCCAGGGCGACCGGCACCCGGGTCACATCGCCGGTTTTCTTGGCCAGCCCGATCATCTCGGCAATCAGCACATCGTCGTACCAGCCGGATTCCTCTGCCCGGAACCGCCCGATCAGCTGGGTCAGCCGCGCCGCATCCGCCACATGGTTGCCAATGGTATCCGCCTCGACCGTCACTTTGCGGAAATCCAGGAGCTTGTCGGGCGTCGCGACGTCGTAGACCGAGTCGAGCAGTTCGCCCGCCACCGCATCGCGCGCCGTCAGCGCGAACAGTTGCGGCTCGTTGGCGGCGATGAACTGGGTCAGGATGCCCCAGTCGGTGGAAAAGGTGACGTTGAGCAGGGGGGCGGTCTTTTGGTCGGTGGTCAGGAGGATGAACTGCCGGTTGGCACCGTTGGGGTTGAGGTAGTGGGTGTCGCTCAGTTCGTCGCCGATTTCGGGCGAGTAGCCAGAGATGTCGATGTGGAAATCGGTCAAGGCTGTGGACTTGGCAGTCAGGTGCATCAGCGCGCGGTTGTAGCGCTCGACGAGGGCGGGGGAGGCGACCTCGATCAGGTTGCCGAACATCAGGCGGCGTTCGATGAGGCGTTTCATGGCGGGCTTCCTTCTGGACGGGTGCTCTTGTTCCGCAACGTGCCCCCCACCCCCAGCCCCTCCCCACAAGGGGGAGGGGAGGTGCCCCGCTCCCCGCCTCGAGCTGCGGGTCGGCGCTCAGAGCCTCCCTCCCCCACTGTGGGGGAGGGCTGGGGTGGGGGGGCACCCGTCAAAGGCTCAACCGCGTCCAGCACCATCTGCATCACCCCCTCCAGATTCCCCGACACCTCCGGGTTCCAGAACCGCAACACCTGAAACCCCTGTGCGCCCAACCACTCATCCCTTGCAGCGTCCCTAGGCCCACCATGCCCGCCCCCATCAACCTCAATCACCAACCGCCGCCCCAGATCGGCGAAATCCGCAATGAACGGCCCGATCGGCGCCTGCCGCCGGAAATGCAGCGCCAGCATCCGGTTCAACTCACGCAACTTCGCCCAGACTTTCCGCTCCTGCGGCGTCATTTCAGCCCGCAACTTCCGCGCCCGTTGCCGGGTGATCGGGTGGATGCCGGTCATTTCGAGTGATCTCGCTTCTTCATGGTCCAGGTTACAACGAAGATGGCCAACACTGGGCCAATGAAGATCAATCCAATCATTGCAAACGAACCAAACACTTCCTTCGGGGTGTCGGTAGCAAAACAATGCCCGTATTCGAAAAAGTTTATCGGCAGCAATGCCGATGGGTAGCAAGCCATCAATACGCCTGCAACGCCAGCCAACAATGAAACTACACACAAGGTGCCAAGAACGATCAGCCAGTTCCTAACGAGAGAACGACTCACCCCTTCCCCTCCAGATACCGCCGCTTCGCTTCTTCCATCCGCTGCATGTCGCGCACTGCATTCGTAATCGCCACTTCGTCCGACTTGTCGGCATAGCGGAATTCGCTGTCGGCGTAGCGGTTGATTTCCTGCACCACCATCTCGACCGTGATCGGTACCGCCAGCCCGCAAATCATCGCCAGCTTTTCATCATAGGGCTTGAACA
>JANNRR010000044.1:0-21232 GCA_031401675.1 Paracoccaceae bacterium | reverse complement strand
AGCCAGAAACCGGCTCCACGCACCCGCCGCCACCGACCAGTCGCAGCATTTTCACCCCGACTACGTCCCAAAAGCGGGCTTCACAGGCTGCCCGGCCAAATCAACATGTAGAGGAACCGGCTTCAGAGGGATAAGCCTTATGCTGATGATTATGAATAACACAGATCGGGCTCAATGGCCGCTCACGCGTACTGCCTTGCAGCAACTACAATTGGTACGAATGACCGCAGAGGGCCGCCTGCGCCGCCTCCCCGTCCGAGAATATCACTGGCCACCCTTCATTGCAGCATGACCTTCCTGAGCCCATACTGTCAGACTTTCTAAAGCGCGGCTGATGTAGTCTGCTCGGAAACTCCCAGAATGTTTTCGTGTGCCCCGGTCGCACCCCATCTGACGATCTCCGACAGGATTGGAAGCAGAGCCCTACCACGCGGCGCGAGGGAGTACTCCACCTTTTTCGGCACGACCGGATAGTCCTTGCGGGAAAGCAACCCCAGTTCGGTCATGTCCTTCAACTCGCGGCTGAGGATGCGCAGTTTGCCACGAAACGGCGCGATCTCGGTGTCGCGCTTAAGGTTGTTAGTCTCATGAGTGCATAATTTGTGGTAACTTGCCCGCAACAAAGGCAGGTGATCTTAAGAGGGGGATGTCACCGTGAAAGTCGAAGTCCGCGGACCATTCCGGGTGTCAGATGAGGCAGGCACCAACCGCACGCCGAAAGGCATGCGCGAACGGGCGCTGCTGGCAATTCTTCTGCTGTCGCCGGGCCAAAGACGAAGCCGGGCTTGGCTTCAGGACAAGCTGTGGAGCGACCGCAGCCCTGAGCGCGCGTCGGTCAGCTTCCGGCAGGCGCTATCGCATATCCGCAAGGCACTTGGCCCGCTTGCCCGCAGGCTGCATGCGGATCGGAGCGCCGTCTGGGTCGAACCGAAGGTCGTGGTGGATCCGTCGTCACTGGGCAACGACGTTGACGAACTTTTGGACGACATTGACGTGCCTGACGCGGAGTTCGAAAGCTGGTTGCGCGACCTGCGTCATCGGCACAGCATTGATGGCCATGCCAGCCCGGCTCTAAGGCGGCCGGTCGCGTTGAATCGGCCGTTGGTGATCATTCGTGAGCAAGCGGCCTCGTCCGAACCCAACGAACGGTTCACAGCTCAGTGGATCGCACAGCGCATCGCCGGAGAGCTGACTCTAGTGGGCGAAATTGACATTCGCATAGCCAGTGACACCAGATTGGTCCAGATGGATGAGCTCGGGGATGTAGAAATCGTCATCGAAGCGCTGTCCGCAGATCAGCAGACTTACTTGCTGTTGCGGACACTGGGGCGACCGCACGACCGCTGTGTCTGGACTGGCCGGCTCCATTTGCCAGCCATTAAGTCCGCAATCTGGACCTCGCAGGAAGCGACCCAGATCGTCAATCGGGCGGTCGGCTCGGTTTCCGACCTTTTGGCGCTTTCAGGCAGGGCCGGTCCGTTTGCGGCAGTCCAGCGCGCCGTGCGACGCATTCATGATTTTGACCGGTTCGGGCTCGAAACGGCGGACAGGTTGCTGATGGGCGCGCAGGACGGTGACTTGTCGGGTCTGGCGATGGCATGGCGCGGATTTGTCCGTCTGACCCTGGCACTGGAGTTTCGAAACGTCACCACGGAATTGCGCGACGAGGCGGTTTCGTTCTGCGATGCGGCGATGGCGCGGGCTTTCAACCATCCGGTTGTCATGGCGCTATCGGCGCAGGTGAAAATGAAGCTCTGCGGCGACTATGACCATGGCCTTTATCTTGCACAACGGGCGACCGAGGCCAGTGATCAGAATCCCTATGCGCTCAATGCTTTAAGCCACGCTATGGTGTTTCGCGGCGACCGTGAGCGCGGCTATGCAGTCGCTGATGCGGCGCGCCAAGCCGCCGATGGGCTGTCGAACAGTTTCAGCTGGGACATGCAGTGCTGCTTTTCCGCGCTTGGCCTCGGGATGATCGACACGGCGTTGGAACAGGCGCTGTCCAGCCACCGGAAGATGCCCTTCTACCGGCCAGCGCTGCGTTATCTGGTGGCGATTTACCTCTTGACCGGACGGCGCGCCGAGGCAGAGCATTATGCCGGGCGGCTGCGACTGCTGGAACCGGACTTTGCGCTGCGGCTCTTGGTGGAGGCAGATTATCCGATCGAGACCTTCCGGTCTCTGGGTTTGGTTGAAGGACTGCGACCAATGCTTGATTAAGCTTATACCTTGTCCCTCGCGAGAATTGCTGCAGCAGCCGAAGTGCCCGAGACGCTGAAGATACGCGGGGTGCCGTTACCCAGTGCTGCGACGCCTCGCGATTCCCAGCCGTCATCTACCAGTGCGGATTGGAATATCTCGCCAGCACTGGCGCGACCGGAATAAAACGCTTGCCGATCTGTGCCTCCAATGCGTTCGTTGGCCTGCGCGGTTGTCTGGTGCTGGGCAGTGGTTAACACTGACGCGGTTCCCGACCGGCGCAGTTTCCCGGTCGTGCTATCGTCCAGACAATAACTGCCATTGGTGTCGCGCTCGCGGTAGGCGGGATCGAAAAAGACCGAAGGTCGGTGCGGCGAGCCCTGCTGGGCCACCCGGTCGGCATCATCGCGAAGGATCCAGAGCTGCGCATCGACATCTGCGACGACACCCAGTTTCCAGTCACCAAATGGCGCTGGCGCCGGGCAGTTGGGGCGCCACGCGGTCGGGGCTAAGGCGATCCGCAGCTTCGTCCAGCCGCGCCGGTCGGGCCAGCGATGAACGCCGCCGATGATAGTGGTGCCGCACAGGATGTCTGTGTACTGATCGGCGTTCAGACAGATTGTGCAGGATTTGCCGTCCGGCGAGGTCAGGGTTACCGTTGGTTTGTCGCTTTTATAAAGACAGAACTCGACGCAGTTGGTTGAAAAATCATCCGGTGCGATGCGCCAGATTATGTCAGGTGCCGCAGGCGTCAGCACTGCATGGCAGCGGTCCTGCAGATGATTGCCCGCAGGCAGGATCAGATGAACGCCTTTGCTGAAAATCAGGTTAGCAAAAGCCATGATCGCGCCGGTGACTTCCGCAATCGGGTGACTGCCGTCTTGCGGCCCGCCCGGAAAACCGAAGGGCAGGGCGATCACCAAGGGTGTAGATTGGTCGTGCAACGCTTGAAAGACAGCAACTGACAACGCAACATGCAGCACCAGTTGCAACGTATCGCCGCCATAATCGGTGAGTGCCACATAAGGCAATTCGATGGCGAACATGTCGTCGGTCTTGATACCCGGTCCAGAGGCGATGTCAGCGACCGCCGTGCCATGCCGAAAGGCGTCGGGGTCAGGTTCTGCGGCAAACAGGCCGCCTTTGAAGGTGGCGGCAAGTTTCTGGATGACCAGTGTCTGCCCGAAAAGTTTGTCGGCGTCCTGACAAAGCGAACTAATACTGGTGCCGACCGGAAGGCGGCCCACAGTCGAATTTCCCTGCGCATCAAAATCAATCTGCGTCACGCTGCGGAACAAGGGCTGCGATGTCGCGTCGCGGAAGGCAGGGTTCCAGAATGCAATGCCAAGATCAATGATCGCGATGGACTTCGGGCTTGGGTTTGGCAACTCTATAGCAGTTCGTGCAAGTGTTTTCTCAAAGTTCATGGAGTAGGCATTCTGTCGAGGCGCCAGTCTTGATGGCGGACCGAGATAAAAGGCGGAGTTCTCAGATCTTTCCGCAAGGGGCGGAAGCAGTGCCATCGCGTCCAGATTGGCCTGTACCTCGGACGAAGCCACGAAAAACGTCACTGGCATAGACTCGTCGCGCTCATGGCCGTCAATCCAATTGCGCAGTTCCATTACGACGCGGTTCGGAGCGTCGTGTTCGCTCCGGCGTGCGGACAAGGCGGCGGGCATGTAGTTCAGCGGCAGGCCGGGGACTTTGAAGCTTTCGCCAATTTTAAAATCACAGGTCATCGCTTGTCCTCTCAGCCCAGTTCTTTCAGGACTTCGTTGATCAAGTAAGGTAGAAGACTTGCGCCAGTTGGGAACGCGATGGGCTGAATGGGCGATTGCAGCTTCGGCAGAACGGTGTCCTGCTGTGCATATTGATCAACGCCGCTGAAAAAACCATTGGCTGCATTGTTGTCCGAGGTTTCAAACTCATAGTTTTGGGTCGGGAAAGTAAAAGTTGCACCCAATTTTTTCGCGAGTATCCCCCCCAGCACATCACCCAGAACCGCTCCGGCATGGTGATCGACCGGATAATGCAGCCCGGCATAGCCACGGTTCACTGCGATGCGGGCTGCAATGCCGCGCAGGTTCTGTCTGCGGGGGTTCTGTACTAGGTCTGTATCAGGGAAAAGGCAACTCAGCACGGCTGCAACCGCAAACGCCTCGGTTGCATGGCCACTGGGGAATGATCCATGCGCCGGGGTCTGGATGATCGGCGCGATATCGAGGGCCAGCACGTTCGGGCGCGGCAGGCTGAAAACATGCTTCAATTCGGCAGAAACGCGAAACGCGACATCGAGAACAGCATCCAGCAGGACAAGTGACCAGGGATGGGTTTGCGGGCCGATTGGGACGGCCTGCGCAAGAAAGCTGAGAATATCTGTCTGTTGAATGACGATTTCGGTCATCCGGTCGTTGCGGTGCCATTTCTGCGCCCGTAGAGCGGCGATCTGCTTGTTCCAGAACGCAAGATCACCGCGGTTGAGCTTGAATTTGAGTATTTCTGCCGCGTTGAGCAATAATGTCGCCTCGTCCGTTGTTGTCGGTACGGGCTTTACCTCCAATCCCGCCATCAACTCTTTGACCAGCAGATGCTGCCGGTGCCGCGCATTCATCCGCCGGAATCGAAGCTCAATGCTCGGGCTTGCCAACAAGGTTGCGTTTACTTCCCCGCCAGAATGTTGAATGGCCAATAGCCCCGTCTGCAACGCCTCGCTTAATGCCAAGGACGACTCCTGACCCAGCAGCGCCAATTCGGCCTGATTGAGGGCGGAAGTGTTCGACGTGTTTGAGGTGTTCGACGTATTGGACGTATTCGACGTGTTGGTCGTTGCCATGATGTCCCCCATTCGCCGGGTTCAGCACGCCCCGGCCCGCGAACCGCAATCTACCACAGATTGCGCGATTCTCATCCGGATTCGTGAAAAGGGAAAATCACGCTGCGATCACGGTGAGGGTTTTGAGTCGATTGTACTGACCACGCAATCAAAGGACCCTTACCATGAACAGACCAACCGACAGCCTCGATTTCGCGACGCTTTCAGGAATAGACCGTCGCACGATCAATGGCGCTCTGCGCGGCGCGGGCAATACCACCATGCTCAACCTGATCGGCGCGCCGCGCGGCAGCTATGACGCGGAATGCCGGCCCGTCGAAAACCCGCAGATCGCCGCGCTGCTTGAAACGGCTGACTTTGGCCCATTCCGGGCGACCGGGCTCCGGCCCGCCATCCGCGTGCTGACCGCGATCATGACTGACATCCGCAGCGAACAGCGCGCAATCCATGACAGCATGTCCACCGCCGGAATGCTGTGCTGCCGCCTTGTCCGTGGGTCGGCCACAGCGATTTCGAACCATTCCTGGGGCACGGCCATCGACCTCAAGATCGATGGCATTCTTGATCCGCGAGGCGACGGTCACACGTTGCGCGCGCTGCTCGACATCCACCCGATCTTTAACCGTCACGGCTTCTTTTGGGGTGCTGCGTTTCAAACCGAGGATGCGATGCATTTCGAAGCCTCGGAGCAGTTGATCCGCAAATGGGCGGACGATGGCGAGTTCGGCGCGCTTTCGCGCGCGGTCCCGACAGCCATGACCATCGGTGACCGTGGAGTGCAGGTTGAGCAGTTGCAACTGGCACTGAACCGGGCCCTGGCACCCATCGCCATCACGGTAGACGGTGTCTTTGGCAGGGATACGCGTGCCGCATTGATCGAGTTTCAGCGGCGCAATGGACTGCCTCTAAGCGGCACCGGGTCAGCGCGCGTGCTGGCACTGCTGAAACAAGCCTGACGTCAATTGCCGCGCCGGGGTTATGCCCCGGCGCGCGCCCGGACCGGCTGACCCTCCCATTCCGGGCGCGGCGGCCGCATTATTCCAGGAAAGGTGATTATCATGGGAAGTAAACTCGCTTCCATCGCGTCGCTGGTCTTGTTGGGCGCTGTTCTGGCAGGGGCCGCCCTCCTGCATTGGGCCATACCTAACCGTGAGGCGTTTGCAGTGCCGATCTGGGCCTGCGTCTTTCTTGCGTTTGTGACGCCCTTTGCGATCATCACGATCCGGCATCAGGTGCGCCGTAACCGTATCAAGCTCATCGAGCTTTTTTCCGACAGTTTCGATCTCAAGACTGATTGCACCAGTAGAGGTCCGGACCTTGCAGCGTTTGAATTTGTCCGCGGCAAGTATTTCGCCGACCTTGATCACAAGGTAAAGGACAGTAAGAAACTGAGTGTCGGCGATATGCCCCGCTTTCCGATGATGCTGCATGCCGACTGGATGCTGCTGTTCTGCGCCGTGCCGTATATGATCTTTTCCGGCTTCGGTATTTTCGTGCTGTTCTCACCGTTAGATCAGGTCAGTGGCGGCGCGATGGGCGGTTGGCTTGTGCCAAGCATCCTGAGCGCAGGGGGCGCGCAAAGCGGTTTGACCGATACCGCGATGAACGCTTTTCACATCAACGTTCTGACAGTGACATCGCTGGCCTATGCGGGTGCCTATTTCCATTCATTGCGCTTGTTTCTGAGTGCGGTTGCGACATTCGATCTGTCACCGCTGACGTTCCTGCGTGCGTTCGCGCATATGGTCCTGTCGGTGACGCTTGCGGTAGTGCTGTACCGTGCAGCGCCCTCGTACGCCGGAATTGAAAATATGGTGGCAGAGATTACAGGTGGAACTGGCACGAGCGCGTTTGACCCGACAAACGGCCTTGGGCCGCAGTGGTTCGTGGTTGCATTTGCCATGGGTTTCTTTCCGGACTTCGCATTGGACCGTTTGATGCGGCTGGTCGATTACCCCTTCAAGCGGCGCTATACGGTGGTCGAAAAACATTCGCCGCAGGTGCCGTTGACGGTTCTTGACGGGATCGACCTTGACGTTGAGTACCGCTTGAAAGAGGCCAATATCTTTGACGTGCAGAACCTGGCTACGTTCAACCCGATCATGCTGCATATCGAAAGCCCCTATGGCATTTATCAGACGGTGGACTGGACCGCACAGGCGCAATTGTGCACGGTTGCTGGTCCGGATCGGTTCCTGTTGCTCAAAACCTTGAACATCCGCACGATCTTTGACCTTGAAAGGGCGGTTCTGGACAAGGCAGCCGACCCCGATATCGTGAAGGCAGTGGGCGCGATCATTCTGTACGACTGCCGCCGCGACAAGGAAATGCGCAAAGATATCGCCGACGCGGCGCCGGTATCTTTCACAGCGGGCTCATTTGCCGCACCGGCCGTGATCCAGTTGACGCATGTCATGCTCGACGACCTTCATGTCTACCGCCTGCGCCAGCTTTGGGACAGGATCAAGCATAAAATTGACGGGTCAACAAATCCCGCCGCGGGAGTCGACATCCCGGCGGAGGTGTTCGCACCACCGATTGTAAAGGCGCCAAGGCTGCCAGGCGACACCGCCATCGTCCCGAATGGTCACGACGGCCATCCGGCCGTGGCGAATGTCAAAGTGACCTGACGGCATGGCGCTACACCACCTTGGAGTCTGGGGTACCGGGACCCCCTTGTTGGATTAATTGCGACGCGACGGTGTCGACCCGTTGCCGCCATTCAGCGGCATCGGCGTTTGACATAGTGCGGCAGTGAAAGCTGACAGTCATGCAGGTCGCAGCGTCAACCCTACTGTGTGATCTGGATCATTCCGCGTACTCGTGCATCAGGGCATCCCCGAGGGCCGCGGCAAATCCCGCCGGGTCCATTCCGAACCCCATGTGATCGCCCGGAAATGTCACTGGCTGCACCCCGAGTGCCACCGCCAGCGCCATGCCCATCTCTTGGACGGGCTGGCCGACGGACCCGGCCCCCAGGGCCACGACGATCTTTGGCGCACCGCTTTTCAGCGCGTCAACGTTGGCGCGGTACTGTGACAGCGGCAGCATGCCAAGCGCCAGCCAGTACTCGAAATTGCCGCTGATGCGGCCAAAGGTTTCCGCATCCTCGGTCGACATCTCGAACGCGGGCGCATCCTCGCCGATGTCCAGCCCGTTCTCGGCAAAGAACTGCGCCATCGCCGCTTCGACACCGTCACGCTGATAGGTGTCATACAGCGCCTGATCGGCGGCCAGATGCGGGGACGGATCGTCCATCAGCATCATCGACGGCGGCTCGTGCGCGATGAGGGCACGGACCGGCGTCGGATGCCGCGCCGCGAGGTTCAGCCCGACCTGAGCCCCGCCGCTGGTGCCGAACACGAAGATCGGACCACCCCCCTGCGTCGCAATCACCGCTGCCGCATCATCGGCGTGCTGGTCGACGTTCAGGTCGGTGGTCCGATCTTCGCAGGGGCTGCGCGAATTGCAGCGCGGATCAAAGGCGATCACAGTAAACCGATCCGACAGGGCGCGGGCAAGGGCGGCGAAGACGCCTGCATCCTGCGGTCCTCCGGGGATCAGCAACAGGACCGGCCCACTGCCGCGCTGTTCAACGTAAATACTGGCACCTGGCACCTCAACAGTGCGGGTAAGAGGTGTGTCAGACATGGTCTGGGTTCCCTCCGTGGTGCTAGTTTGGGCCAGGATGGCCGGTGCAGTGCAAAGTGCTGCAGCTGTGGTGAGTGTCAGCAGGATCAAGTTTCTTGGCATGGTCGGGCCCTTTCGGTTGAAGCGGCGTTGCGACAGGCCGGGTTCAAAACCAGACTGTCGGCCATAGTCGCAAGCCACCCCTGTAATTCGACACAGGGATAAAATTTTTTGGGGCCGTTCAACTCTCTGGGGTCATGCGGCGCGCTGAAAGAGTGGTATTGGCACGAAAGGCGAGATGATGGCCTGCAGTGGTTGCTTGGGCGGTTGGTACGCGAGACGCTCTGCAAGATCTCCGTTGGCAAGGAAGACGCGAACCTGAAGGAGCAGGTTTGCCCCTCGTTCCGACCAGCGCATCTGTTGCTTCTTGACCATGCGCCTCGCAACGAGATTGTTGACGCCCGCTTCGGCAGCGGTCGAGGCGATCCGCTTCCCTTCGCGATATCTCGCCCCGTAGTTGGCTATCGAACGTCGGTTCTGCTCGAAGTAGGTGCGCAAGTTCAACAACCCGCTTCGTAGCTGGAGGATGGCGGCGCGGCCCCTTTCAGCTGACTTGTTGTCGTGAAACAGGTGACCGGTCAGATCGAGTGCCCTGTCTGTCTGGCCATTCCACAGGCGCCACCTCACCGCGGCTACGTCCTCCACAATTTCCTTCGCCTCGTCCAGCGGAAGACGCCTTGCCAACCAGTCGGCGGTCTGTTCGATGGGGCGCAGCTTCATGGCGATGTGAAACCAGTCGAGGATGTGCTCCGCAGGCTGCGGAAGTGCTGACTTCAAGCGTTTCAGGCAATCCCCTCCGTCCGAAATCACAGTCATGTCCCCCTTGCCCTGATACCCGAGGCGTTTGAGGGCCAGCAGCGCTTCTGCGCGCATTCTCTTTCGCGAGGTGCCAGAAAAGGCGAACAAGACTCCTCGTTCGGATCTGACCCCGCCACGACTTGCATGGCAAATGACCGCTTCGAAACTTCGCGTCTCACGGCCGCGGACTTGCGGTATGTGAGCAGTATCGATGCTGAGGACAAATTCCCGTTCAAGGTCTCCAGACAGCGGCAGCTCGCGTTGACGTCGTTCTTGCGTGTCAGCTTTTTCAAAGGACATGCGCTATTCTTCTTTTTCTTCCAGTCGCTTGCCAATTGCCAAAGTGCGATGTCGCAGGGTCGTGTGCCGCGTTGGCGACTGCCCGGGCAGAAAATCAGCCAGAACTTCCGCCGCCGCTCGGTATGGCAATAGGGCGCCAAGCTTGGCTGTCAGTGCCATCAACTCTGCAGTCGCACGATCTGGGCAGAGCTCGGAGACCGGGGTGATTGTGAAGTCAACCACAGGTACGCAGCGGCGGCATGGGTACAACCGAGGGCTCTGAACAGTGACAGCGCCGTAAACTGTCTGGACTGTTCTCGTCGAATAATCCTTGATCGGCCGGGTTCCGCCACATCCCTGGCAATGACGTCGAAACAGAACATAAAGGGCGCACTGCTGCTCGACGAGGAAGCGCTGAAGCGATGCCAGGATCGTCTTGCCATCCTCAATCGATAGGCCAACGCTACCGTCGGTCAGATCATCGAAACTCTTCTCGATTTCAAATTCGCAATGCTGTCCACGAGTAATCTCATCGGACCCTTCAATACTGATCTTCCAGCGCATTCTGGCTCAAACAGCCGCTGGTATGAACTTTGCAACTTTGCCTTGCCCGGGAGGAAGGTGCGGCGCTGATGGCAATTCTGGACGACACCACGCGCCTTGCCAATCGGGGGCAGAGCCGGCAAGGCTGCAGTCAGCCGCCCGCCAGCGCCATCGTCGCGAACGGGTGCCAAAGCCCAGCCAGCGCGATCGAAATCCCCATCGGAAACCGGGTGCTTCCGCCCAGCGCCTTCCAGCTGCTGCGTCGGATGACGGCGAGTTGGCGCAGGCCGACGATCAGCACGATCCCTGCGATCATCGCGGCCGAGAACACATAGGAGAACACCGGCAGACTGCCCACCGGTACGAACAGCATCAGTACGCCCAAAATCTTGACGTCGCCACCGCCGAGCAGCCGAAAACTGAAGGCGAGGAACCCTGCGGCAAAGACCAACCCCGCGCATAGCAGGCGAAGCGTCAGGTCGACGGGCGGGAATGCCGCCGCCCAGAGCGCAAATACGGCAAGCGCAAGCAAGCTGATTGCATTCGGAATGCGCATGTAACGCAGGTCGAAATAGGCAACGGCTGCCAGCAGCGGCGCAATGACGAAAAGGGGGGCGAATGCCGCAATCATCTGGTGCTCCCGTCAGGCGCAGCGAACGCGGCTGACCAGAGCCATGGCCGGGGTCTGCGGTTTGGTCATCAGCCGAAATACCAGTTCTGCCAGGCTGCTGCAGCCAGTCTTGGCGTAGATATTGCGCAGATGCGTCCGCACGGTCGCCTCGGCAAGGGTCAGTTCTGCGCAGACGCCACGCACCGACAGACCGCGCCCGAGCAGAACGCAGACCCGGGATTCCGCCCGGCTTAACCCAGCGGGGTTCGCAATGCTGAGAACAGCGCCGACCGCCCGCGGTTCCCGCGAGATCCGAGATACGCGCTGATTGACCACGGCGCGCGTGACAAGGCCGACCTGACGGCCGGCCCAAGTGCGCGCCATCGTCGGCATCACTGCGGCCAGGGTCATCTGCACCTCGGCGGACAGTCCGGCGCGGAAATGCAGTTCCACATGGTCGCGCACACCTGGGCTTGCGGACAGCACCAGCACGCAGAATTCGCGTAACCGGCGGGCCACCTGAAATTCGGCGAGAACCGGGTCCACGACATCGGCACAGGCCGAGCCGAGCCAGATGCTGGCGGCGCGAGGCCGCTCGATCCGGTGGCCGAACATGCCGTCGGCAAAGCTCGTCCGTAGCGGGCGGTTGGAAAGAATATGGTCGTGCACCGCAACCCGGATCGGTTGCCCATTGTGCAGATGGGTGCGGACGATCATGCCTGCCTCGGCACCCAGCCCATCGATCAGGTTGGACAGCGCGATCTGCAACGAAGTGGTTCCGTGCAGTGCGTCGCACCAGCTTGCGATCGCCCCGACCAATTTCATTTGAATCGCCGAGTCGGCGTAATCCGCCGTACTCGCGGCGCTATCTATCAAATCTTTCAACATGCACCCCCAAGACCACTGGTGAGTTGCACCAGCGATGAACCGCTGCTCGATCCGTCTCGGTCGTTTCTAAAAGCCGGAAATCCAGACTTGTCCCTTCCCCGTTCCCAGCGTCCAATTAAGCCACGGTCTTGTCAACGAATTGCCGCAATTCTGTGAGTCATTGAACAAAATTACAACTTGGCGGGGAATAATCTAACGACCGCACAGAGAATTCCGCGCGAATCGCCCAGATTGTAGCTGGTTGCAGCCTTGGGGTGATCATGGCGCGCGATTCGGTCGTGCGATCAGTTCGCAAAATACTGGACGTATCGGATTGCAACCGGGCCCAGCGACAGCAGCAGCAGCGCCGGAAGCATGAGCGATGCCATTACCGCCGACATCTTCACCGGCAGTTTGTTGGCCTGTTCCTGCGCGCGCAATTCGCGGTCACCGCGCATGTGTTGCGCGTGGTTATTCAACACTTCCGAGATGCTGGTGCCGAACTGCATCGATTGCAGAACAACACTGACGAACGACGTCACTTCTTCAACCTGGGTGCGTTGCGCCATATCGGTCAGGGCGCGGTCTCGGCTGCGACCGGCTTGGATCTCGCGCTGGGCAATCAGCAGCTCCTGGGAAATAGCCGGCGCTACGGCGGTAAGTTCATTGCCGACCCGGATCATCGCGGCGTCGAAACCAAGTCCGGATTCGACCGAGATCTGGATCAGGTCGAGCGCGTTTGGAAATGCTTCCTCGATATCCCGCCGCCGGGCGCCGGACCGGCCCCGGAGCCAGTAAATCGGGCCGAAAAAGCCAATTGCGACCAGAATGGCCAGCCCCTGCATCAACACCGTTCGGCTGAGGCCGTTGATTAACGTCGCCGTGGAGGCGGGCAGTGGTACCAGCCCGGCTCGCGAGGAAGCAATTGCGCCGAGAAGAAGCAGTGGCAACAGAAGACCAAACCCGACCCGCACCAGATAATAGTTCCGCAGGCTGTTCGGCCCGGTCAGGCCAGCCTGGACCAGTTGCCGGTGAACGAGCGTCCGTTCCTTGCGGTCAGACGGGATCAGCGACCGGAGCAAGCCCTTCGGATCGGGATTCGCGTTGTGCAAGAGGCCGCGATCGGCAGCGTTGCTGCGAGCGGCCCCACCCTGTGCCGCGAGCCGCCGAAGCACCGGATCTGTTCCAGAGAAAGCCCCGGACAGACCGAGGAACGCCAGAATCGCCCCAAAGCCGACGCCAAAAATCAAAAGTGACGCCGGGCTGATCCCGTAATCGGCAAGCAGGGACTGGACCGTGAGTAACATCAGGAACCCTTTCAGAGCCGGAAGTTTACGAGACGCCGCAGCACCAGTGCATTGACAACCAGCAAGCCGATCACGACGGCAGCAAGCGGCCGGAATGCTGGATCGTCGAACACGCCGCGGTAATAGTCGGGTGCGGTGATGGACGTCGCGGCAAGGATCACCAATGGAATGAACGAGAGGAACCAGGCTGACAGCCGGCCCTCGGCCGAGATCGCCTTGATCTTCTTGCGCATCCGGATGCGGTCGCGGATCACCCGTGCCAGTGTTCCGAGGACTGCCGCAAGGTCGCCGCCGGTGCCGTACTGAATCGCCACACTGACCGAAAGATAGCGTGCGTCTTCGGTTTCGACGCGGTCGGCGAGTTCGCTGAACGCCTCGACCAGATCGTCGCCATAACTGACCTGATCGACGATGATGCCGAACTCGGTCCCGATCGGATCGGGCATTTCGCGCGCGACTGATGCTATGGTCGCGTTCAGCGGATGCCCGACTTTCAGACCGCGCGCCATCAGTTCCAGCGCATCCGGCAACTGACGCATCATCGCGTTCATCCGCTTGGTACGCACGGCGCGGACGACGCAGACCGGTGCGATCAGGCACAGGAGTAGAGCCGCGGGGATCGCCGCTGAAGGCGGCACCATTACCGACCCGGCCGAGGCGAGGGTAGCGGCGGCCCCGAGGCAGAGCGACAGGAAGATGCCCGGTTTCATTGTCAGTCCGGCCTTGCGCATATCAACCGGCAACGTGCCGATAAAGGGAAACCGCGCCAACCCCCAAGTCCCGGTCTCTGGCTTCAGCAACAGCAAGAGCTGTTCCGTCGAAGTGCCCGCTGCGACCAAGCGCATTCGGCGGCTGCGGGCCTGGGTTCCGGTTTCGCGGCGCGACAGTAGCTGCCGCAACCCTTCGTAAATCAGAAGAGCACCGAGGAAACTGCCGACGGAGGCCAATAGGTCGAGTTCGAACATCGGCAGGAGGCTCACGTGCGTGGACCTTCGCGCAGGAATAAATCTGGCGGAAGTTCAAATCCCGACGAAGCCAGCTGTTCGGCGCATTTGGGTCGGATGCCGGTTGCGATAAATTCACCAAGCACGTCACCTGTTTCTGACCTGCCGGTCTTTCGGAAGATAAATATGTCCTGCATTGTCACAACACTGCCTTCCATCCCGGTGATTTCCGAAATGCTCATCACGCGGCGCTTGCCGTCGCTGAGGCGATTGAGCTGCACCACGACGTGCAGGCCCGCCGCGATCTGCGAGCGGATCGCCGAAAGCGGGAAGTCTATGCCGATCATCGTCACCATCTGTTCCAGACGAGCCAGCGCATCGCGAGCAGTATTGGCGTGCACGGTTGTCATCGACCCGTCATGCCCGGTATTCATCGCCTGCAGCATGTCAAAGGTCTCGGCACCGCGCACCTCGCCGATGATGATCCTGTCTGGCCGCATCCGCAGCGCGTTGCGGACCAGATCACGCTGCGTGACGGCCCCGGTGCCGCCGGGACTGGCAGGGCGCGTTTCGAGCCGGACGACATGTTCCTGTTGCAGTTGCAGTTCCGCCGCGTCCTCGATGGTCACGATGCGCTCGCGTTCGCCGATATGTGACGACATAGCGTTCAGCATCGTCGTTTTGCCCGACCCGGTCCCGCCCGAAATAAGTACGTTGAGCCGGGCCTGAACGAGGGCCTGCAGCAGCATTGCTGCTTGCCGCGACAGTGCCCCGAGTTCGTGCAGACGCTCCATCGTCAGCGGTTTGCGCGAGAATTTGCGGATCGAGACAGACGGGCCGTCTATTGCGCAGGGGCGGATGATCGCGTTGACGCGACTGCCATCCTCCAGCCGCGCATCGACCCAGGGCTGGCTTTCATCGACACGGCGGCCGACGCGTGAAACGATCTTGTCGATGATCCGCAACAAGTGGCGTTCATCGCGAAACCGCACCTTGCTTTTTTCGAGCACACCGAAGCGCTCGACGAAGACCGAGTGGTGCGAATTCACCAGAATGTCGTTGATCGTCGGGTCGGCCAGCAGCGGCTCCAGCGGACCGAAGCCCAACACCTCGTCCAGAAGTTCGTCGATCAGTTTCTTGAATTCCTCTGACCGCATCGGGTTCTTTTCTTCGGTCAGCACCTGCGACACCAGTTGCGCAACCTCTCGGCGCAACTCCTCGGGCTGGACCTTGTCGATGACGGCCAGGTTCAGGCGGTCAAGCAGAACGTCGTGCATTCGGCTTTTCAACTCCAGTCGCGCTAGCAGTTCAATATCCTGCGCGGACGGTTCAGGCCGGTTCTGGGGCGAGACCTCGGCAACCTTGGCACCAAGGTCGATGACGTTCGAGCCTGTGGCCCCACCGGATTTCTTGAACTGATTGAACACGGCGCGAACTCCTACTTGGGCGGATTGACGTGATGCGCGGCGGGAAACGCCGTCTGGACGGACGCGGCGAGGCGGGCAATCGCCCGGGTCAGTGGTGCCCGCGCGGCCACGGCCGACAGGGGCTTGCCATGGTCGATCGCGGCGCGGGCCGGGCGCGGATCATGCGGAAGCCAATGGCCGATCTTGCGGTCCAGCGCGTTGGCCGCCTCGCGCTGTGCGGCACTGCGAAACAGCGGGCGCGCCTGGTGATTGACGATCACCTGCACCGGCAGCGTTATGTGGTCGTTGGTGTAGAAATCGATCAACCGCCGGCAATGGCGGATCGACGGCACGGCGGTGTCGGTGACGACGATCACCGTATCGGCGCGGTTCAGCACCGGCTCGATCCATCCGACCAGAGCGCGGGGCAGATCGACGACGATGTAATCATGGGTCTGGCGCAAGGCATCAAGGATTGCCGCAACCTGATCTGCGCGCAGCGCTTCCAGCGGCGCGAATCTTGCCGGCGCGGCCAGCACCGACAGGCCCGACGGCAGCGTCGTCATCGACTGTTCCAGAAATGTCGCGTCGGGGATCGTGCCGTCGAGCGCCAGCTGCAGCAACGTGTCCTGCTCTGGCAAGTCGAGCATCGTACCGACAGTGCCGAACTGGATATCGAGGTCCACCAGCGCCACACGCCGCCGCGGGCGGGAGCGGTGGAGAAACCGGCGAACGCCGGTCAGTTGATCTGCGAGATTTACGGCAATTGTCGTGGCTCCAATGCCGCCCCGCGACTGTGCCAACGCGATGACGCGCCCGGCGGCCGACGCTGCGCCGGAATTCATGCGGCCAGGAACGGCAGTGTGGCCGATCCTTGCAAGCCTTGCCCCCAGATCGTCGCCCCCGACCGGGATCGGAAGCACCTCATCCACGCCGGCGTCAGTCAAGGCACGCACCTGGGCCAGCGAGATCGAACTGTCGGCCAGCGCCACGAACACCGCCCCGACAGAGCGGTTGGCGGCCAGTGCGGTGATTGCGGCCATTTCCTCGGGGTTGCCCGGATCGGTCTGGAACACCACCACGTCATGCCCGCGCACGAATTTCGAGGCGTAGCCGTTCATCGCGGAAAGCTGGTTGGTTTCGGCCATTATCCGCAGGTTGGGCAGACCGGCGACAGACGCGGTGATGGCATCGGTGACGCTGCGATCGGGCGAGATCACCAGGATGGATCGGGTCGGGGCGGTCATGTCGGGTTCCCTTGGTCATTCATCATTGCGATCACCCGTTGTTCCCCTGGGCCAGGTCTTCGGCGGGCAATGACACGCTCATCGACGGAAACGGCCGGCTTACTGCGAGGGCGCGCGTGCCGTTCGCATCGACCAGAGCGGAAAGACCGCCGAGCGGTGTCAGGAACTGAAAGCCGAGATTCTGCAGTTCGACCGTCACGACCGGAACGTAGGGGCCGCCGAGAAAACCGAGATTGCTGTCGAAAGTGTAGCTGAGCCGGATGTTGGCCACGGTCGCACCATGCGGCATCAGAGGCGCGATCCCGGTCCAGATTTCGGACGCCGTCGGATTGCTGACTGCCGCAGTGCAAGAAATGGTTCCGGGATTGGCGCAGACAGTCGCGCCCGAACCACAACTGGTGCCGAACCGGGGCGGGACCGTGTTGAGGGGGACTGTGCCGCGGACATTGAAGTTCGGAACCCCGGGGCAGGCCGCAGGCCGGGTGGCGGCAATCCGCGCTGCGCGGTCCATCGCCTTTTCCGCCATCACCGTCTCGAAGCCAAGCCGACCGAAATCGATCAGCCCGAAGAACAGAAGCAGGAACAGCGGCATGACGATGGCAAGTTCCACCAGCGCCGCGCCACTGTCGTCGCGAAGCAGGGGACGTACCCGGAAAGATGGCTGAACGGCCCGGATCATGCGCCGAATATCCTTGATTGGTCGGTGACGGTGGTGGTCAGCGTGGGAAGGGTACCGCTGAACAACGAAAAGACGGCGCCGAACGGGAAGGTGACGGTGATGGTGGCCGTGACCTGTGCCACCGCCGCGTTGCCGCCACCGCGATACGTACCGGGAAAGCAAGAAAAGCTGGGCGTAACCGACGTTACGGTGACGCCCGAAGGAAGCATGCTGCTGCCGGACACGCTTTGCGTCACAATCGTCGTCAGCTTGCCGGTGTGGGCGGTGACGGTGCCGCCCGCAATGCAGATATTGGCGGGCACCACGCGCGCAAGGTAGCGGGCGGCATCGCGGACACCGCTTATCGTTGTCTGATAGGAATAGAACAGCCGGCTGCCTTCGATGATGACGGCAAACACCAGCAGCATCATCGGCAGAACCAGAGCGAATTCCACAAGGACCGCGCCCTCTTCGGACCGGCGGAGGCGGCGCAGGGCGTGGCCCGGAGGGTTTTGAAGAGGGTGGCGACGGGACAGTTGTTCCATCACTTCACCGGTACAACTGGACGACATCGTGGATGATGCCGGCCGACCCGTTCGAGCCGCCATTGCCATCCGCCGAACCGATAATCTCGGCGTAAATGTCGAGGCCATTGGATTGTCCATTGTCGAGGACAGGTTCGGTGATGAACATCTTGACGAACTGGTGAACCGGCAGGCCCGTCGAACTGCCCTGGACCGAATTGGCGGCGCAGTCGATACCGGCGACGATGATCACCCGGCGCTCGGGGTCGATGCTCTGATTCACCGAACACATACGCCGACCAGTCTCTGATCGCCCTGTCAGGATCGGCGCGGTGGAAGCCGCGCCCCCGGCAGCGGCGATCTCGGCCAGGTAATATTGATAGCGAGTAACGGCCGACGAATGCGGATCGGTGCCGCCGTAGTTCTTCGCCACATAGCCCGTCACGGCGGTCGTGCGCCCCGCGCTCCAGGTTCCGTTGCCATAGGGCGCGCAGCCGGGGTAGCAATCGTCGCGCGGCAAGGCTGCCGTGTCGCCCGTCGCCTGCGAATTGTTCCAGTTGCAGGCCCCGTTGTTCGGTTGGATGCCCTTGATGACGTTCGGGGCAGGCGCGAAGATCGGGTTGTCCTTTTCACTCGACATCGCCCCGGACCACATGTCGAAGCGGGTGTTCAGCGCCGCATTGGTGATGCCCACCTTCTGGCCGGGCTCGGTGTTGACACCGCGCACGGCAAAGCACTGGGTGATGCTGCCGACCGCGCCCAGGACGCAGCGCAGCATTGGGCCGGCGCCAGTGATTCCGGCGCAGTTGCCGGTCGAATCGAGCGCCAAGGTCGACGGCTCCAGAAAACCGAAGTTTCCCGGCCCCCATGCCGCACCCTGGCCACCCGAGCGCAGGCGGATCATGTCGCCGATGGTCGCGGGGTTGGAGGCATCGAAACTCGGGCTCGGGATGCAGAACATCATCGGGGTAATGTCGCAGGCAAACTGGGTAAAGCCGGCAATGGCGGTTGCGCCGAACGTCGTTGGCGCAGGGGTGGTGCCGCGCAAGACATAAAAGGCGTTGCCGAATTTCCACCCGACGTTCCGGGGGGCTACCGATACCATCACGTAAGCGGCGGCATTCGCGTTGACTGTCGGGGCGGGCAGGGCCGACAGGTCACTGCCTGGCAGGACTGCGTAAAAGGTCAGCGCATAGTCTCCAGCGCCCAGCGTCTGCGACCCGCTGCCGAAGGTCTGACTGTCGACGATCAGATTGGCTGCTGCGGCAGTGGCGCGCGTGATCGCGTCATTCCTGCCATCCAGCTCGCCCGCCGCCGCCAGAGCGACATGATCGGCATAGCTTTGCAATTCGGATTTGGTGGACGCCATCTGCCCGAAATCGAACGACAGCGCCACGATCCCGCAGATCACGGCCAGCGACATCGCCCAGAAGACGAGGATCGCCCCGTCGTCGGCTTTGGCTAAACGGATGAGGACGCGCAAGGGTGGCATGTTCGGCCTTTGGTTCGGGGCACGGGGCAAAGCTGGGGGGTCCGGTCCAATCGGACCGGCAACAGGCATCCGCCAAGAAGCGGTGGCTTACTGAACTTCGACCAGTTCCAGCGCACTGCCGCGCCGCACACGGATCGTCGGACGTGCCTCCTGCTTGTCTTCGACGGGGGATTCGGTGCGCAGGATGTCGCTGAGTTTCAGCGAGGCCAGCGGTTCGTCGGGCAACGAGTCGAGCGAGCGCAAAGTCAACGCGAGCGTTCCGGCCTTTTGCGCCAGAGCCAGCACCTGACCTTGTTCGGGACTGACCTCAACCGTGACGGTGCGGGCAATCTCGGGCTGGTCCATGCCCTCGTCAGCCTCCTGGTCGACGCCGACGACACGGATGTTCTGCAAGATCGTGAGTGCGCTCATAGCGGCATCCTTGCCTTGGGTAAGCAAGATATCGACGGTGTCTCCGGGGGTGACAAAACCACCGACGCCGGTTTCGGCATCAACCTTGATCGCCATCGCGCGGGTGTTCGGCCCGAGGCTTTGCACCAGAGTCACTTTTTCGCCAAACGCCGAGAGCTTCGAGGCCAGCAGCAGGTCGCCCTGCGCCATTCCCTTGATCGCACGGCGCGGCGGCTGGCCAGGTGGCGCAATCACCAGCGACAGATCCGTGAACGCCCCGGCAGGCAGTGCATCGCGTGGCCAGGGAATGATCTGCAGCGATTGCTGCAAGATCGGCTGACCGTAGGGAATGTCGGTGCCCGCGACCACCACGGTCACCAGCGTCGACTGTGGATCGACGGCGGCATTGGCGGTCTGAATATGCATGTACTCCCGCGTCGCAAACGCCGATCCGCCGGCGACCGCGACGCCGAGCAGAGCGACGAGGATTGAACGGATGCCCATGTTTGGCCCTTCCAAGATGTGAGCGGAGATACGTTTCCTGCGGCTACGCTCCCTCCCGCAACACTAGTAGCGAGAGGGAACATGACTTTCGAAGGCGTCCTCCTTCTTACGGCATTGCCGCGCCGGCAACCCCGAGCGACGTGTTGATCTGCCCGCCGAGGGTGAGCAATGCACCAGTGCCAACGGCGACAGCCAATGCGATGGCAATGCCGTATTCAACCAGCGTCACGCCCTCGTCGTCGTGACGGAAGCGGATCCAGAGCTTCAAGAGTGCGTCATTCATTTCAATTCTCCTTCGTACGGTTGATAATCATGGACCGATACGGTCCGGCGGGTTGCGCGAACCGGAAGTGCACCCTCGCGGCTCCTGACCAGATTGCACCGCCACCGTCCCCGCCGCATCGTCTGGATGGATGAAAGATTCCTGTCCCGGTTGTATTGTCGGGCGCTTTGGCGGCCCGGCAGGCAGGTCGTGCCCCGAACAGAAGCGCATTGCCGAATCGCGACGCAGGGTCTGGATCGGCGAACCGGGCGAGTTGGGGCTGGATGGCGCGACGACCGAAACCTGCTAACGCGATGATCAGGCGGATTTCATTTCGTGCAAGATGCCGTCGCGTCACGTGCCCCCCATAGGATGATTTCGACGGGGCGGAAAAAGTGATGGCGTGACACCCGTTCCACCAGTACCGCGCCGTCGCATGGCTGATCTTGATGCCACGCTCGTGCAGCAAATCCTCGACGCTGCGCAGCTACAGCGGGAACCGGATGTAGAGCATCACCGCCAGGCGGATGATCTCATACCAATGGCCTTCGTTGGTGACTCTTTTGGGATTCCCTTGGCTCTCGAAGTCTGAATCAATGCGACCTCAAAGTGGGGAGGTTGCCATGGCAGGGATCGCGGTCACGCGGAAGGAGTTGACGGCGCCGGAGCTTCGTTC
>JANNRR010000043.1:0-2328 GCA_031401675.1 Paracoccaceae bacterium | reverse complement strand
CCGGCCCCACCGCACCTGTCTCATAAGTTCCGATCTCGCTGCCAACCGGGGCACGTTTCGGATCGCTTGCGGCAAGCACGCGCCCGCGTTCGTCGGCGACGACCGTTTGCAGCAGACGCTGCCCGCCCGATGCCGCCTGTGCCCGCTCGAGGATGTCGTAGACTTCCCAAACATCCTGCCGCAGCACGAACGGCCCCAGGGCAACCGACAGCCCTTCGACATGCAACTGCGCGGTTTCGACCAGACGGGCATCCTGGACCCGCCGCAGGGCGGTCAGAACGCCCTGACTTGCGACAAGGCCAAGCACGATCATCAGGGTGGCGGTCACGACCGGAACGCGCAATGTGACCGGAAGATTCTGGAACCAGGCGGGGCTCATGGGTTGCCCCTAAGGATCGCCATGCGTTCTGCGATCCCGTCGAAAAGCGATGGTACTGCGCGCACGACTCCATCAAGGAACAGCAGGGCGAGGGCAGCGCGACCAGATTGTGTTTCCGAAAGGCCAAGCAGCGCGGACGCGCAAGCCTCTACGACTGGATCGCCGCTCCGATCGGCGCGGGCGACGAACGGGGGAAATCCCAGCCATTCCGACCGGGCGACAATCCGGGTGCGCGCCGTCAATTCGGGTTCGACCTTGCTCAGCACCTCCCAGACATAGCCATCGACGCTGCCGGATCGCGTCAACCCACCGGCCACCGCGCGCACGACGTTGCGGTGACCGAAGGTGAAGATCGTGCGGGAAAAGAACGCCTCCGGGCTCTCGCCAAGACCTGCGAGGTCAGAGGCAATGACCAGAAAGCCGGAATTGCTGTCGGGATCGGAAAAGGCATGCGTGCCGCCACGCAGGCCGCCTAGATCCTGCGCCGGGTCGCCTGCCGCGGCGATAAGGTAGGATTGATACAGCGGTTGCCCGTTCCAGACCGGCACGCCAAGCAAGGACAGCTCGGACTCGTGTTGCAGAAACGGGTAGCCGCAGGTCCACGCCGCATCGACGGACCCGTCCAGCAGGGCCCCGGTGATTTCCTGATAAGTCCGGCGTTGTACAAGGTCGACGTCGCGTCCCATTCCTTCGGAAAGGGCTGATTGAAGGGCGGATATGACGTCGGCATCATTGTCCAGAAAAACTGGAGTAAGCGCGAACCTGACGGCGGAGGGCGATTGCGCATGCACGAACGGTGCCGCCAGAACGCACGAACCAGCAAGAAACACGCGCCGTGTGCAGTGCATCGATATGGCCCTCCCCTAGTAGGAAGGCTAGTCCATTGTTCAGACTCACAGCAACGCCTCAATCTGTCCGCGATCAGGAACGCCTGTGCGACGCTAGCCAAGATTGCTGTCTGTGAAACTGGCAGAGGCCAAAAGGCCTGGACGACGTGACACAGGGTGAGGCCAGCTCTCTGCCGTCAAATCTCAATGCGTGCTCGCGGCCTGGACGTTATCGGTGCATCTGATGTCAAGTCAGACAACAGCGAAACTCCGACCGGAGGGACCGGGGAGAATGGCAAAAGGAAGAGTCTGGCGGCCAGCCCGTCATGAAGGCGGGAAAGTTGGCGATGTTCCGACACGATCCGCTTTTGCAACAAGGTGTCTATCGTGCCGGTCCGCGCCATGGCGCGGTTAACCACCCAGGCCCAGGGCTCGATCCTGGCGCGACGCAGGTCGTCTTGCAGACTGGCCGCCTCAGAGACGGGTGTTGTTTCCGGCAGGGTGACGAGAATGACGCGGGTGTAGTCGGGATCTTGCAGACGCATCAACGGGGTTACGATCCGGCCGGAGGTCGTCTGCCCCATGTCATGCGTCATTTGCCGGTGATAGGCCCCCGTGGCATCCAGCAACAGCAGGGTGTGACCAGTCGGCGCGGTATCCATGACCACAAAAGCGGCACGCGCTTCGGCGACTGTCCGGGAAAAGGCATGGAAAACTGCCACTTCTTCGGTGCAGGGCGATGAAAGATCTTCGCGCATCAGGGCGCGGTCGGCGTCATCCAGATCCCGGCCCTTGGTGGCCATGATCTTTTCGACATAGCGGGCGGTCTCTGCAATCGGGTCGATCCGGTCGACCGTCAAGCCCGGCAGAGTCCCGTCCACCACCAGGGACACATGCGCGGCGGGATCGGTGGTCGTCAGGTGAACGGCATGGCCGCGCTTGACAAGACCTATGGCAATGGCAGCGGCCACAGTGGTCTTGCCGACCCCTCCCTTGCCCATCACCATGACCAGCCCTCGTCCAGCCCGCGCAAGGTCGTCAACCATGACAGCAAGCCCCGGCTCGTCAACGCCCTCCGCATTGTCAACGTCCGAGGACACTGCGGCAACAGGGGCCAAGACA
>JANNRR010000042.1:0-53640 GCA_031401675.1 Paracoccaceae bacterium | reverse complement strand
TCGACAAACGCGATGACCCGGCTCCGAAGCTCCATAGGATGTGGCTTGCCCATTTCGACCCCCCTGCATCTTGCAGGGCTACCGAATCACAATCCGCCCAATCTGGGAATCCTGAATCGGAACACTGGCGACACGCTTTAGGAAAATCTTCACGCTTTTCGCCCGGTTCGTTCGCCGAAGTCCGATTCCGGCGGTGCCGGGCAACGCCGGAATGCCCGGCGCGCGTCAAACAGAAGCCGACTCCGGTTCCATCGCCCGGCGCGAACCGGGACCCGGGGTTGGCGGGTGGCGGCACGGGTCAACGCTACCGCACCAGAAACTCGGCATGCAGCGCCCCGGCGGCGCTGATGCTTTTCAGGATGTCGATCATGTCGCGCGGGGCCACACCCAGCGCGTTCAAACCGGCCACCACATCCGACAGCGAGGTGGTTTCCGAAATTTCGGCCAGCCCGATCCCGGGCTGATCCTGGATCGAGGCCGACGTGCGCGGCACCACGATAGTTTCGCCTTCGCTGAACGGGTTCGGCTGTACCACCAGCGGGTTTTCCTCGACCCGCAGGGTCAGGTTGCCCTGCGCCACAGCAACGTTGGAAATACGGACATCGGCACCGATGACAATGGTGCCCGAGGCCTGATCCACCACCACCCGGGCGCGCTGTTCCGGCTCGACCAGCAGATTCTCGATCCGGCCCAGCACATGCGCGGGCGAGGCCATCCGGGTTGCGCCGATATCCAGCAGCACGGTGCCACTGTCCAGCATCGCCGCCACCTCGCGCCCGAACTCGCGGTTGATCACCTGCTCGATCCGACCGGCGGTGGTGAAGTCGGGCGCGCGCAGGCCAAGGCGCAGCGACTGCAGGCTGGTGAAATCAAACTCGATCTCGCGCTCGACCCTTGCACCGGTCGGGATCACCCCGGCGGTGGGCACGCCCTCGACAACGCCGCCGGCATCGCCCTGCGCCGAGACCCCGCCCGCGATGATGGTGCCCTGCGCCACGGCATAGATCTGGCCGTCGGCGCCGTTCATCGGCGTCATCACCAGCGTCCCGCCCAGCAGGCTTTTCGCATCGCCAATGGCGGAAACCGTCACATCGATCCGGCCACCGGCCCGCGAAAACGGCGGCAGGCTGGCGGTGACGAACACGGCGGCGACGTTCTTTGGCCGAAACTGCTCGCCGGTGACGTTGACGCCAAGCCGTTCCAGAATGTTCGACATGATATCTTCGGTAAAGGGCGCATTGCGCAGCCCGTCGCCGGTGCCGTTCAGGCCGACCACCAGCCCGTAACCGACCAGATCGTTGCCGCGCACCCCGTCGAACTCGACCAGATCCTTGATCCGGATCTCGCTGGCCTGCAGAGGGGCGGGCACAAGGGATGCAACCGGCAGCAACAGCGCAAAGGCCAGCGCCCGGATCAACGCAGGAAATCCGACAGGTTCAGCCGGGACAGGCGCGCCGTGATGGTATAGACGGTTTCCAGCTGGGTTTGGGTTTCCTGCAGGGCGGTCGCCACCTCGTACGGGTCCACCGCCACGATCGCCGCCAGCGCCAGCTGCAGCGATGCCTGCTCGGCGGAATTGCGGGTGGCGGTCTGGTCGATCCGCGCCTCGACCGTGCCGATGTCGGCGCGGACATGGGCCAGCCCGCTTTCGGACGTGATCATGTGTTCGCCCGCCGCGCGGGCCAGCGCCATCTGTTCGACGCGGCTGGTCAGGAATACGCCTTCGCCAACCATTGCGCCCAGCGCCAATCCCTCCAGCATGTCGCGCAGGATGGGGTCATTGGCGGTGGCGGTCAGTTGCACATCCTCGCCTTCGGCAATCTGGAACGGTGCCAAGGGTATGGCAGAGCCAAGGTAGGCCACGGCGGCAAAACCGGCGGGATCGTCGAACCAGGCCGACACCGCCGCAGTGAAGCTGGCGGCAGAGGTCAGCCCGGCGGTGGCCACCCGCAGTGCCGCCAGAATATCCTCGGCCGGGGCCAGGGCCGGGCCATTGGTGGCCGCACCGGCCAACAGGGTGCGGTCGGCCACACGGGTATTCAGCGCGGCAACCGCCGAGGCAAAGCGCCCCTTGATATCCAGCCCGGCCGAAATGATCAGGTGCGGGTTCGACGACATCGAGGATTGCAGCAGCCCGTTCGCGCCGTCCGACGCCAGCGACCCGACGGTTTCCAGCGTTTCCTGCAGCGCAGCCGCAAACGCCGACGCCTCGTTGGTGGCGGTGCGGTAGCCGTCCAGCACGGTCAGCGCGCGTTCCAGCCCGGCAACCGGCGAAAAGTCGCCCCGGACGGCGCGGGCCAGGTCGGCGGTACGGCCACTGGTGGTTTCGACGGCGAATCGTTCCAGCGCGGATTTCAGTTCCGTGGTCTGGCGGCGCAGGGTGAAGACGCGGGCAAGATCGCCGACGGACAGCATGGTCATGGTTCAAATCCCCAAAATCGTTTGAATCATGTCATCCACGGTCTGGATGACGCGGGCATTGGCGGTATAGGCCTGTTCGATCAGCAGCAGGCTTTGCAGTTCCTGATCGCTGTCGACGCCATTTTCCAGTTCCGAACGGGTGATGGCATCGTGGCGGGCGGCGTCGTAGCTTTCATCGGCCAACGCCACCTGACGGTCACTGCCGACGGCGGTCAGCAGCGCCGCCCCAAGGCCGGAAAAGCTGTGCGGCTGCCCGAAAAGCAGGCCCGAGGCGGGCGGGCGCAGGCTTTGCAGCACCGCCGTCAGCGCATTCAGCTGGGTGGCATCGCCGACCGGCCCGGCGGTAAAGCCGCCAAGACCGTCGCGCAACAGCCGCAGTGCGCCGCCCCGATCGGGGTCGACAAGCTCGTTGATGCCAAGCCTGGCGGACAGGCCAACCTCGACCAGCGGATCAAAGACGGCACCGGCATTGGTGAACAGGCCGGGCAGGCCCGGGGTCAGCGTGGCATCGGCGGCCGGGCTTTCGAAGCGTTCGACCAGGTCGCGGGCCAGCGCGTCCAGTTCGGTCTGGGCATTCACCGCCAGGGTGTCACGCACGGCAAAGTTGGCGGCGATGGCACCCCCGGCAATCTGGCTGTCGTCGCCGATGGTCGGAATGGCGCGGCCATTGAGGGTCAGGCCGGACAACGCGCCAGAGGCCTGCGTCATGTCCGGGGTGACGGCGTTGGTGGCGATGAAGCCGAGGACGGCGGCCTTGCCATCGATCAGGGACGCGCCGTTGGCGGTGTACAGCGCGATCTGGCCGCGGTCGCGCGCCACTTCGCGGATCGGCACCAGGGGCGAGATGCGGTCGACCTGCAGTTGCCGCTGGTCCATCAGGGCGGTGGCATCGGCACCCCGGGCCAGGCTTACGGTGATCTGGGTATTCAGATCCTCGATCCGGACCAGCGCGTCGTTGACGGTGGCCACGTCGCGGGCGATCTGGCGGTCGGCTTCGCCGCGGGCGGACTGCAGCGCGCCGGACATGGCGCCTAGCTGTCCGGTCAGGTCCTGGGCGGCGCGCAGCACGCCGGTCAGGCGCTGATCGATGTCGGGGCGGCTGGCGGCGGTCAACAGCGCCTGTTCAAAGCCGGCGATGCGGCCGCTGAGGGAGTTTGCCTGATCAGGGGTGCCGATCGCGGCCTCGTATCCGGTCAGAAAGCCCGAGATCACCGCCCGGCCGGACAGGGCGGCATCAGCCGTGCGGCGCTCGGCAAGGACGGCCTGATCGACCTGGCGGATCACCCCGTCGACCTGCACACCGGCACCGTTGCCGGCCAGCGACTTCGACGACAGTTGCAGCGTTCGCCGGGCGTAACCTGCGGTCAGGGCGTTGGCGACGTTGGACGACACCAGGTCGGCGGCACGGGCGGCGGCGTTGAGGCCGGACAGGGCGTTGGACAGCGAGGTCGACATGCTCATAATCGGCATCCTTTCTGGAAAAGCGCAGGTTCGGTGCGCGGTCGGTCTGTGGCGCGGAACCCCGAGGTGCTGAGCCCTTTGGTGTGGGGCCCGGAAGTGTGGGGCCCGGGAGTGCGGGGCCTGGATGCGTGGGGCCCGAGAGTGCGGCGGCCGGTAGATCTCTGGCCGGTTGTGCGGCGCCCGGTGACGGGGCCGCCGTTGTCGGTCGCACCATGTTACCGGGGCCGCGCCCGGTCAGCGCTTGATGTTGGTGGTTTCCTGCCACATCTCATCCACGGTCTGGATGATCTTGGCATTCGACGAGTAGGCGCGCTGGGTCTGGATCAACTGGGTCAGTTCCGAGGCGACATCGGTGGCCGATTCCTCGCGGCTGAAGCCGATCACGCCACCGGTGGGGCCGTCGCCGGCATCCCACATGTAGAAGCCGCCGCTTTCCGATGACACTTCGTAGGTCTGATTGTTCAATGCGATCAAGCCGTTGGGGTTGGCGACATCGACAACCGGTATCTGATAGATCACCCGCGAAAAGCCGCTGTCATAGATCGCGCTCATCCGCCCGGACTCGTCAACCTCGACCCCGGTCAGGTTGCCGACGGGCGAGCCGTTCTTGGAAATCGACACCGGGGCAAAGGCTCCCGACAGCTGGGTCAGCCCGGCGGGATCGCCGATCTTGCCGATGGTCAGCGAAATCGGGCCACCCGCAACCGTCAGCGCCAGGGTGCCGGCTGCGGCGTTGTAGGGGCCGCCCGAGATGTTGGTCAGGCTGGCCAGGGTGCCGGCAGTGCCGCGCTGGGTATCGAACACCAGCGTGTATTCGCCGACGATTGCACCGCCCGAGGCCGAATCGCGCAGGGTCATCGTCCAGGTATTGGACGAACCGGTGGCGGGAACTGTCGGGGCAAAGGTGACATCCAGGCTTTTCGAGGCGCCAAGGTTGTCAAAATATTCGATCGACATGTCCAGCGGCGTTCCAGCAGCCCCGGCATCGGTCGCGGTGGCCGGCAGATTGACGCCAAGCTGCATCTGCGTCGTGGCATCGCCCGCGAACTGGTTCAGGTTGATCCGTACCGGTTCCAGACCGGCAACGCTGTCGCGCGGATAGCTGGGAATGGTCCCGTCAACGTTGGCGGGCCAGCCCATCAGCACCATGTCGCTTTCGTTCTTCAGGATGCCGGCGTCATCGGCGCGGAACGACCCGGTGGTCATCAGCCGAAGCGGCAGGGTGCCGCCCCGCTGCACGTCGATCATGTTGGTTACCGGCAACATGCCGCGCCCGCCGATGGCAAGATCGGTCGAGTTGCTGGTAGAGATCAGCGACCCGCGCTGATCGATCAGCCGAAATGTCGTGGTCCGGACGCCGCCGGCCGCGTAGGTTCCGCCCGACTGGCCCGACAACACGATGGCATTGAAGTCGGCGGTCGACCGTTTGTAGCCGTAGGTCGCGGAGTTGGCGATATTGTCCGAAATCGTGGCAAGCCGCGTCGCGTTGGCGTTCAGTCCAGATACACCCGCATTCAGCGAGGAGGAAATTGTCATGGTGCGCCTTTCTGCTGCATCAACCCGTGGGTTCACGCCAAGAAATGCCCGTCCTGACTTAAGATCGGGCTAACAGCTACAATCCGACAGATTTCAAATGAAACATGGCCAGTCAGAAACATGGCCAGTAAGAAACATCGCCAGTCTGGTTGCGTCGGCGAAGCGGCCGAAGGCGGGTCCGGCGAGCAGCGTCCCGGATTACAGATCGGTTCTGAGCAGGATCAGCTCGATCCGGTTGTTGCGGCCAGCCATCGGATTGCGGACCGCCAGCTGCCGGTCGGCCATTCCGGCGACCCTCTGGAACCGCCCGGCAGGCAGTCCCGCCTGTTGCAGCAGTGCCCGCATCCTTTGCGCCCGGCCTGTCGACAGATCCCAGACCGGGCTGTTGCGCAGGGTGATCGGATAGCTGCGGACATGGCCCTGAACCGCGATGCCGTTGGTCACAAGGCCGAACACTTCGGACAGCATTGCCGTGATGTCCTGCATGATCGGCATCGGCTGATCGGTGCCTTCGGCGAACAGGGGTTCGTCCGGCAGATCGAAGATTTCGACGATCAGCCCTTCGTCGGTCACCCGCGTCACCACATGCTGCAGGGCGCGTTCCATGGTCGGGCTTTCGCCGCCCTTGCCCATCAGCTGTGCCTCGATGTCGCGCAGGGTTTCGGCACTGGTGTCGTTCGAGTTGCTGTCTTCGCCCTGATCGGTGCCGGTCTGGCCACGGGCCTGCCGACCTTCGGTCGGGTTGGCACTGGAGGCGCCGGTGCCGTTCTGCGACTGGGTTTCCTCGGAAAACACCGAGTTGCCGCCAAACGCCCCATCGCCGCCACCAGAAATGCGGTTGATCGGTATGGATGGGCTGAAATAGTCGGCAATGCCCTTGCGCTGTTTCTCTGTGGTCGCATTCAGCAGCCACATCAGCATGAAGAACGCCATCATCGCGGTCACGAAGTCGGCGTAAGCCACCTTCCATGCACCGCCATGGTGGCCACCTCCGGCGATGATCTTCTTGCGCTTGATTATGATCGGCGCGACGTTTCCCTGCCCTGCCATCGCCCCACCTGTCTGTTGTCGCGTCCCCGAAGTAGGTCATCTGGGTAAAGTCCGGCTTAACCCCTCGAATTATTTGTTGTTCGACAGGTTGAATTGGCCGCCATGCCGGGACATGAAGGGGGCGACGTCCTGACGGGATGCGCCTTTCCAGAAAGGCTGTGGCATGTACGCCTCCTTGCCGATGTACGACTGGCCGGCGTTGCGGGCCACGACGGATGAGTTGTGGGACCGGGCGGCGCAGGGGCTGCGGTCGGTCGGGATCGCCGCGCCGCCTGCATTGGACCGGGGCGGCATGCTGTACCAGTCCTGGCTGCGGCCCGATCTCTTGCTGTCGCAGACCTGCGGCATGCCCTATGTGCGCAGGCTTCGCGGCAAAGTGCGGCTGGTCGGCGCGATGGACCATGGTCTGCCCGGCCTGGCAGCGGGGATGTATTGCAGCCGGGTCGTGGCGCGGCGCGGCGATGCCGGGCCGCTGTCGTCATTTCGCGGGCGCCGGGTGGCCTACAACTCGGCTGACTCGCAGTCAGGGGCCGGGGCGTTGCGGCATGTGATCCTGCCGATGACCGTCGGGGGCCGGTTTTTCGGTGCGGCACTTGCAACCGGCAGCCATGCCGGGTCGATCCGGGCGGTGGCAGATGACCGGGCCGATGTTGCGGCAGTCGATGCCGTGACCTGGGAGCTGGCGCTGCGGCATCTGCCGGAAGCGGGCGGGCTGACAGTGATTGCCAGCACACCGCCAACCCCCGGTCTGCCGTTGATCACCGCGCTGGACGGACCTGCCGACGCCCTGTTTGACGCGCTGACTGCGGCGCTGGCCGGGATGCACCCGGACCAGCGCGCGGCGTTGGTCCTGCACGGCGTGGTGCCGCGCGCCGATGTGGATTTCGACATCGTTGCGGAATGGGACGCGGCAGTAGTGACAGCGGGTTACCACGAACTGGATCAGGGGTCGGCCTAGGATTGCCCGCGCCGGGATGAAGGCACCGAGCCCCAGTGCCGAGTTGTTGACGAGTTTGCAGTTGAATCGGCGCAGTACCCCGAATAAGTGCAGCCTCGGACCCGGTGCATGGATACAGGACGCATAGATGGAAATCTTTACCGCAGCGGGTTTTGCCGCACTGCTTCAGGTGATCGGGATCGATCTGGTTCTGGCTGGCGACAATGCTGTGGTGATCGGGTTGGCTGCCGCCGGACTGCCGAAGGATCAGCGAACAAAGGCGATCCTGATCGGCATTCTGGCGGCCACGGTCCTGCGGGTGGTGTTCGCGCTGATGACCACGCAGTTGCTGGCGATAACCGGGCTGTTGCTTGCCGGCGGCATCCTGTTGCTGTGGGTGTGCTGGAAGATGTGGCGCGAACTGCGTGCCGGGCATGGGCAGGATCAGCAGATTGCGACGGAATCGCTCAGCGGGCTGGATCTGAATGCCGACGGTACCGTGGCGGCGGGCGCGCCGCGCAAGACGCTGCGGCAGGCCACATGGCAGATCGTGATTGCTGATGTGTCGATGTCGCTGGACAATGTTCTGGCGGTGGCCGGGGCGGCACGCGATCATCCGACGGTGCTGATCATCGGGCTGATCCTGTCGATTGCGCTGATGGGGCTGGCGGCCAGCTTCATTGCCCGCCTGCTGGAGAAGCATCGCTGGATCGCCTATGTGGGTCTGGCCATCATCCTCTATGTTGCGCTGAACATGATGTATCATGGCGGCTGCGAATTTTCGCCCGGCAATGGGTTCTGCGCCATGCCCGAAGCCGCGGCACATTGACTGGCGCTGGCAGGCACCGCAATGCGCTGCCCGCCGGCTTTCGCCGCTACCGCCTGCGCGGCGCATGCTGGGAACCTGACCTGCGAGACTGGGGGCTTCTGTGCGCAGCTATGCCATCGGCGACATTCACGGCCACCTGACGCTGCTGCAGGCCGCCCATGATCTGATTGCGGCCGACCGTGTCCTGACGGGCGATGCCGAGGCCCCGGTCGTGCATGTCGGTGATCTGGTGGACCGGGGGCCCGATTGTGCGGGGGTCGTCGCGTATCTGCTGACCGGGATCGCGGCCGGCCAGCCCTGGGTGGTGATCAAGGGCAATCATGACCGGATGTTCAGCGGCTTCCTGAACGACGTCACCTATCATGACCCGAAGCTGTGGCACGAGTTGTCCTGGCTGCATCCGCGACTGGGCGGCGCGGCCACGCTGGCCTCTTACGGGGTGCGGCATCCGGCGGACCGGCCCCTGGCCCCGGTTCATGCCGAGGCGGTGGCGGCAGTTCCGGCGGCACACCGGCGGTTTCTGGAAACCCGCCCGACCTGGTATCTGCGCGGCGAAGTGTTGTTCGTTCATGCCGGCATCCGGCCCGGCGTCGACCTGCGCCATCAGACCGAGGACGATCTGGTCTGGATTCGCGCGCCGTTCCTGGAAGATGCGCGCGATCACGGCGTGCTGGTGGTGCATGGCCATACCGCGCTGGATCAGGCCACGCACCACGGCAACCGCCTGAACCTGGATTCCGGGGCAGCGTACGGCGGGCCGCTGAGTACCGTGGTGATCGAAGGGCGCGACAGCTGGCTGTTGGGGCCGAACGGACGGACCGCGCTGCTGCCGTAACCGGGCGTATATGAATGTCCGGTTGTAAACCTGGTGACTGCTAGGAGCCGTCACCCTGGCCGGACAGATTGCCGTCAAACGCCAGAAAGTACTCGTCCAGTTGCGGCGGCGGCACCGAGGTGCCGGCCAGCATGGCATGAGCCTGGCCGCGATGGTGAATCTGATGTTGGAAAAGATGCAGCAGCACCAGGTCGATGCGTTCGCTGACCCGCCCCTTGGCGCCACGATCGGTGATGACGTCGCCCGTTTCGGTGCCGGGCAGCAGGCTCCGGCAAAAGCCGATCAAGCGCTGGTCCAGCAACGCCTGTGCCGGGCGAAGCGCCTCGGCGGTAGTGAAATCCGGAGCATCATAGAACGCATGCGCCCCCAGCCCGCCCCGGGTCAGCGCATCGATGTAGTAACGGTCAACGGCATGGATATGGTTCAGCGTCGAGCGGATCGAGGGGAAGAAGCTGGTGCGGTGCGCCGCATACTCGACGGGTGTCAAACGCACACAAGCCGCCAGCAGCCGGTCG
This sequence comes from Paracoccaceae bacterium, assembly GCA_031401675.1. GTDB lineage: Bacteria > Pseudomonadota > Alphaproteobacteria > Rhodobacterales > Rhodobacteraceae > JANNRR01. The sequence continues at coordinate 44,056 of JANNRR010000042.1, read as the reverse complement.
TTAGCCCAAGCATTGTTCCGTGCCAGTTGCGTCAGGTGCGACGTCATGCGGCACAAATTGCCGGACCGAAACCGATCACTCGTTCACGAACGTGCTGAACCCGCCCCAGATCATCCGCTTTCCGTCCACCGGGGCCGCCTGCATCATGTCGGTCATCCGCTGATCCTCGGTCGCCCGATTGATCACGGCATCGCGGTGCGCCCGGTCACGAAAGGTCAGATAGCTCAGCACCACCACTTCACCCTCCGCCAGTATCACCGACCTTGGGAACGACGTCAGCTCGCCCACCGGCGCATGGTCGGCCACCGCCTCGATCACGGTCAGCGCGCCATGCTCCAGCCAGAGCGCGGCAGATTTCCGCGCGATGTCCTCATACTCTGCCATCCGGGCGGCGATGACGGGCAAGATGTAACATTCGACATAGGGCATGGCGGCGTCCTTTCCGGGTTGCTGGCACCAGATTACACCCAAGCTTGCCGCCGGCCAGCCCGCACCAGACGCGGCTTGAGCGGCAGCCCTGTATCCGTCTGCAACCGGGCGGTTTCGCGCATTCGGATCGGGATCATCAGACAAGGGGGGCCCGCAAAACACCGATGGCCGCAAAGCCGATGCGACCGGCGGCCCGCAGATTGCTGTTCCGATCATTGAAGCCACTTTCCGGCCGGATCACCGATGCGGGCCGCGTCAGGACCAATGCGCCGTGCACCATCAATCGCAGCCATGCCCGCAGTCTCGGATCAGGCTGGCGGCGGCAGGCTTGCGCAATCGGGCTGGATTGCGCAAGCTGGCGGCGGCAGAGGGGCACTGGGGCACGCGGTCGCCCGCACGCCGGACCAAAGCCGGAGGAACGGATGCAAAGCCAACCTGACATCGTCATTCTGGCCGGCGCGCGTACCGCCATCGGCAGCTTTGGCGGCAGCCTGGCCGCCGTCGCACCGATCGCGCTTGGCACCATCGTGATACGGGCGGCACTGGAGCGGTCGGGTGTGACCGGTGGCCAGATCGGGCATGTGGTGTTCGGCCATGTCATCAACACCGAACCGCGCGACATGTATCTGGCCCGGGTCGCGGCGATCGAGGCCGGCATCCCCGACACGGTTCCGGCGATGAATGTAAACCGACTGTGCGGGTCCGGGGCGCAGGCGATCGTGTCGGTGGTGCAGGCGTTGCAACTGGGGGATGCCGATTTCGCGGTGGCTGGCGGGGCCGAATGCATGAGCCGCTCGCCCTACATCCTGCCCGCTGCCCGCTGGGGGCAGAAGATGGGGGACGCAGGCGCGCAGGACATGATGCTGGGGGCGCTGAACTGCCCGTTCGGCACCGGTCACATGGGGGTGACGGCCGAAAATGTGGCGCGCGAGCACGGAGTTTCACGGGCGGCGCAGGATGATTTCGCGCTGGCCAGTCAGACCCGCGCCGCGCGGGCGATAGCCGAGGGGCGGTTCGTCGATCAGATCGTGCCGGTTGAAGTGCAGACCCGCAAGGGCTTGGTCCGGTTCGCGGTGGACGAACATCCAAGACTGACCGATGCGGCGGCGCTGGCCGGGCTGCGGCCCGCCTTTCAGAAAGACGGGACGGTGACGGCCGGCAATGCTTCGGGCATCAATGACGGTGCGGCGGCACTGGTACTGGCCACGGAAACTGCGGCGGCGCGGACCGGGCTGCGGGCCCGGGCGCGGGTTCTGGGTTACGCCCATGCCGGGGTGCGGCCAGAGGTGATGGGAATCGGGCCGGTGCCAGCGGTGCAGGCCCTGTTGGCCCGCACCGGGTTGCGCGTCGCCGACTTCGACGTGATCGAGTCGAACGAGGCTTTTGCGGCGCAGGCGCTGGCCGTGACTGCCGGGCTGGGGATTGATCCCGCGCGGGTCAATCCGAATGGCGGGGCCATCGCGTTGGGCCATCCGGTCGGGGCGACGGGGGTTATCCTGACCCTGAAGGCCTTGCATGAACTGGAACGGACCGGAGCAAGGCTGGCCCTGATCACCATGTGCATCGGCGGCGGCCAAGGCATCGCGCTGGCGATCGAGCGGCTGTAAGGCTGATGTGGGCGGGCACGCCAGCGACGGGGTTGATGACGCTTGATCGCATCGCCCGCAAGGATTTGATCCGTTTGAAGCTGGATACTGTTGGCTTGGAAGCCGGTCCGTTTCCTGTTTTTTTGCCCGATTTGATTTCAACAAATCGTGGCGCGCCTGCCTGCCGCTCGGCAGGCGCTATAGTGCGCGCCCGCCCAGCCAGGCGCGCCACGATTTCCCGAACACTGCACCCGGCCCAACCTCCCTTGCCCGACGGCTTGCGCCTCTGGGCAACGGGCCGGACGCCCGTCCACTGGACGGTCGTCTGATCGGCTCCGGTCTTCAATGCCGACCGGCTGCACAAAACCCAAGTGCGGCATCGCGTTTCCGCCAAACGCTATCAGCCGAAAGGCGCGACCGGGTCTGACCGACCCGTCCCGGCAGAGACCGAGGCATAGTCGCACCGCTCGAAAAAGAGCCCGCCCCGGAAGTGACTGACAGCGCTTGAGTTGGTTAAGAATCAATTGCGAAAATTCATGGAAGTATGTATTATCAATGACTTGAGAGGTTGTCCAGATCCGGACACTGCCAATCCGTACGGTCCGGAACACCGTGCCGGACTAGTGTAGCGTGATGCTGGCCCGGGCCGAGCGGCCTTTGGCATCGATCACCGACAGGGTCACGAATCCCGGGCCCGGCAGGGTCAGCAGCAGTTCCCGCTCTCGGCTTGCCAGCGCCACCGGAACACCGTCGGCCAGCCAGGTGAACGGCGGCATCCCGGCGCGGACCTTGGCCACCAGCACGCCCCCCAGCGCCTCGACCTCGGCTCCGTCGGGCGGAAAGGTCAGCACCGGCGCATCCGGATCGCCGGCAAACACCGCGTCACGGGGCCGGAACCGCTGCAGTGGCCGCGGCAACTGCGCGTTCGAGACGATCAGCGCGGCGCGTGGCGGCGGGCCCAGCGGTTCCAGTGCCGGTTTCAGCCGGGCAAAGGCTTCGAACAGGATCGGCGCCGGCAGGTCGCCGCCAAACGCCCCCGGCACCGGCGTGCCGTCGGCACGTCCCATCCAGACACCGATGACGTGGCCGCCGTCAAAGCCAACTGCCCAGGCGTCGCGGTGGCCGTAAGAGGTGCCGGTCTTGTAGGCCAGCCGGTTCGCCGGGGCGCCGGGTGGCGGGGCCATGCCCTGCAGAATGTCGCCGACCTGCCACGCCGCCACCGCCGTCATCATGCGCTGCTCGCTCACCGGGCCTGCCGCCGTCACCGTCAGGATCACGGAACGCCCGCGCTGCGCCAGCCCGGCATAGATCTGCACCAGATCCTGAAGGCTGATGCCGACGCCGCCAAGCCCGACCGCCAGCCCGGGCTGGCCACCCTGTATCACCGGGGTAACCCCGGCCCGCTCGATCGCGCCGATCAGTTTGGCTGGACCAAGCCCATCCAGCAGCATCACAACCGGAATGTTCAGCGACAACTGCAGCGCCTGCCGCAACCGCAAGGTGCCGTGAAAGGTCTTGTCGAAGTTCTGCGGCCGATAGCTGCCGAACGCCACCGGCGCGTCATCGATCAGGGTCTCGGGGTGGGCCAGACCTTCGTCGAAGGCCAGCCCGTAGACCAGCGGTTTCAGCGTCGATCCGGGCGAACGCAGGGCCCGGGTCATGTCGACAAAGCCCTGCCGCTGATCCTCGGCATAGGCCGCCGAGCCAACCGACGCCAGAATTTCGCCGGTGCGGTGATCGGCCACCAAGAGCGCCACCGACAGGCGGTCGCCCCGCGCCGCCACCGCATCCCGCGCCAGCTTTTCCAGTTGGGTCTGCAGGGTGGCGTCGATGGTCAGCCGGTATTGCCCGGCCAGCGGGTTGTCGCGCCGCACCCGTTCGGCCAGATGCGGGGCCAGGGCGGGAACAGCGCGGCGGACGGTCGGCACCGGTTCGGTCAGGGCAGCGCTGACCCGGTCGGCATCCAGCAGATGATCACCGGCCAGCCGGGTCAGCACCCGTTGCCGAGCCAGGCGCGCAGCCTCGGGGTAACGGTCGGGGCGGCGGGTTTCGGGCGACTGCGGCAGCGCCACCAGCAAGGCGGACTGGGCCGGGGTCAGGCGGCCCGGTTCCTTGCCGAAATAGGCAAGGCTGGCAGCGCGAACGCCCTCGATATTGCCGCCGAACGGGGCGTGCAGCAGGTAGAGCCCCAGAATCTGATTCTTGGTCAGCCGCTGTTCCAATGCCAGTGCCACGCGGATCTGCCGCAGCTTGCCCCGCCAGCGCCCGATGCCGCTGTTTTCCAGCAGCCGGGCAACCTGCATGGTCAGCGTCGACCCCCCTGAAACCACACCACCATTCAATCCGGCCTGAACCGCCGCGCGCAGCAGGGCCAGCGGATCGACCCCGGCATGGCGATAGAACCGCTTGTCCTCATAGGCGACCAGCATGGCGATGTAGTCGCGGTCCACCGCATCCGGGCTGACTGCCAGCCGCCAGCGGTCGCCGGTGACGGGAAAGGCCCGCAGCAGGCTGCCGTCGCGCGCCAGAATCTCGACCGAGGTCTCGGCAACCAGCGGCGGCAGATCGGTGGTGCCGATCCAGTCCGCCAGACCGTCGCGGGTGGCGGCGGCAAGCCAGAGGACCGCAGCGGCTGAGAACAGCCAGCGGACCCGCATCACCGGCTTCCGGCCGAAATTGGCGCAAGGACGGCAAGCCCCCGCCGGGACGCGCAGATTCGGGCTGCACGCCGTTGCCGGGTCGAAGAGGATGGATATCTGTCCACAGGCCGGGCGTTCGCTCCTATTCGGTGATCGTCACCTGGCCCGCATCGGTCCGGGCGCGGTAGTCGGGGCGGTACATATCCTCGACGCTGGCGGCGGGCAGATGGAAACTGCCCGGCGAGACGGCGCGGACGATGTAGGCCAGCCGGAACGACTCTGAGCCATACCAGTCGACAGCAGCCAGGAACCGTTCCTGCCTAAACTCGGCATGGCCCGCCTCGGCGTTCAGGTCCAGCCAGTCGAGGGCGGCCACGTCACCCGAGGTCATCAGGTTCGGGTTGTCGATTTCGAACCCGGCGGGAAGCGGGTCATTGACCATCAGCCGGGCCTCGCCGCCGCCAAACGGCGTCACCTCGATCACCGTGACCAGACGCGTGCCCTGGGCAACGGCGTCGGGCGACACCTTGTCACCGTCGAGCGTGTACCAGGTGCGCGTAATGCCGTAGCCGGTGCCGCCGGCCGGTTCGGGGACGGTCGGGATGCCGTAGGTGGTCAGCGTCACGAAGGTGCCGGATTTGGAGCCGTTGGCGATGGCAAGGGCTGTGCCGCCGGCGGTCTGGTCCTGCAGCACCTTGACAAGCGGGCCATTAACAGGTGCGCCGTTGACAGTGAAACCCGCTGCCCCGGCGCGGTCGATCAGCGCGTGCGTCGCCAGAAGTGACCATGTTGCCTCTTGTGTGGACAGGCCATAGACGCTGCCGGATGCCATTGCATTGGTCAGCGCGTCGGTGTCGACAACCGTGCTGCCCGCTTCGGTTGCAAGCGCCAGAACAGCGGCAGCGTCTCGGCGGTTGGTGCCATAGTCGGCACGATAAAGCTGTGCCTCGGGGGAACTGAAGCGGGTGGCCATCAGGCGCGAGGCGCGGCTGAACATGGCATCGGCACGGGTCTGATCGCCATAGGAGGCCAGCGCGGCCCCGAGTTGCGCTGCGGCAATCGGCGTGTCGAACGCGCCGCCTTTGACATCGGCGTAATAGCGCAGATCGCCGACCGCTGCAGCGCCTTCACGGGCGAGGACCATCAGCGCATAGGCCAGATCGCCGCCGCCCGCGTCGAAGTCGGGGGCGTAATTCACCTGATTGCGCAGATTGTCCATCGCCGAGCGGAAGGCCGTGTCGGGTACGGCAAAGCCCTGAGCCTTGGCGCGGCTGAGGAAGTCTGTCACGAATGCATCCAGCCAGAAATCGCCCGAACCGGGCTGCCACAGGCCAAAGGCACCGTTTGCATCCTGATTGGTCAACACCTCGGCAATCGCCTGCGTGATGCGCTCATCGATGCCGGCGGCCTGGGCCAGGTCCATCGCCTGCGCCACATCCGACAGATACAACAGCGGCAGCGCTTTCGACGTGATCTGCTCGGTGCAGCCGTAGGGATAGCGGTCGAGGCTGGCCAGAAGGCCCGGCGCGTCAAAGCGGGCGATCGGCCCGACAGCAAGCGTGGCAGTGCCGGTGCCGGATTGCAGACCGTCGAAAACGTTGGCGTCAAAGGTAAAGGTATCACCCGCCGCCAGATCGAACCGGCTGGTGCGCGAAACCGCAGGGTCGTTCTGCTGAACCGGCAGCGTCAGGACCTTGACCAGTTGTTTGCCGTCCGGCGTCGTCAGGGCCACGCGCAGGGTATGGGTGCCGGGATCGCCGGCAGTGACCGGGATCGAGATGACCTGCTTTGCGCCAGCCGCCAGATCGAAGCCCGACGGCATGGCCCCAAGCGTCAGGCCTTCCGCCGTGACGTCCAGACCCATGCGGCCCGACGGGCCCTTGGCGTGGACCACTTCGAGCAACAGCCGGCTTTCGTCGCCGGGTGCCATGAAGCGCGGCACGGACGCCGTGACCACGACCGGATCGCGGACCAGAACGTCGGCACTGGCCTGACCGACACCTGATGCGCTCCAGACCACGGCCATCAGTTTGACGGTGCCGTTGAAACTGGGCAGATCGAAGCTGGTCCGGGCATAGCCGTCAGCCCCAACCGGCAACGGGCCGGCAAAATAGGCCACCAGTTCCTCGGTCGGCGGCGGGGCTTTCAGGCCCGGGCCGGCGGCGTCACCGCCGGACCGGATTGTCCCCAAGTTTCCGTTCAGCCCGTCGATCAGGCGGCCATAGATATCGCGGATACCGATGCCGAGTTTCTGCTGGCCGAAATAGTGGCCGACCGGGTCCGGCGGCTGAAAGGCGGTCAGGTTCAGGATACCCTGATCTACGGCGGCCAGGGTGACATAGGCGGTTTCACCGTCCTTTACACCATCGACCCGGATCGCCACATCCAGCGGCCCGCGGGGTTCAGCCTCGGCCACCGCCTCGATCATGGCGGACAGCTTGCGGGTGCCGGGATCGACGGCCGCATAGCTCAGGCCAAGCGCGCGGGCCGGATTGCGCCCAGCGGCAACGTCCATCGGGCGCAGCAGCGACACGGTGACATAGGCCCCTGCGCCCCATTCGTCGGTAACCGGAATCCCGAACAGGTTTTCGCCTTCGGTTACCTCGACCGCCTCCATGTTGATCAGGCGGTTCGACATGACGGTGATCAGGGCGGTACCTGCGGTACGCGGGACCAGCCGCAGAACAGCAGTTTCGCCGGGCTGATAGGCCGGTTTGTCCAGCGACAACTCCAGCGTATCCGGGGTTTCGGAAGCGTCGGCCGGCGCATACCAGCCGGCATAGAACGACATCGAGCTTGCCACAAACGCACCGGACGCGGATTCCACCCGCAACTCGTACTCGCCCCATTCGGTCGGTGCGGCGATTCGGACCGCGCCTTCGGCGGTCAGTTCTTCCGCGCCTTCGGCGATCCGGCTGCGTGTGGTGATCGGCTCCCAGTTCCAGTTGCCGTACTGTTGATACCATTGATAGTGGGTTTCGACGCGGTTTACGGTCCAGTTCACCGACAGCGGTACCGACGTCATGTCCGGGCCGATCGCGATCAGATCAAAGGTGGCATCAGTACCTTCGGGCACCACATCGTCAAAGCCGGGCTTCATGCCGATCACAGGGGATGACGGGGCCAGAAGTTTTGCCACCTGCCGTTCAACCGGGCGCCCCGATCCTTCAGACAACCGAGCAGTCACAAGCATTTCAAACGGCCGGTCGGGCGTATCGATAGCGGGGAAGGTGATGGGCAGGATGGCCATGCCTTCGGCATCAGTCACCTCGCCAAACGGCAGGGATTCCACGCGGGCGAAGAACGATTCGGTATGGCGACCGAACCGATAGTCGGGATAGCCCGGCAGGGCTTCGGTGGCCCGAATCGACACTTCGCCTTCGATCGGCAGATCGGCACCTTTGGCACCGAACAGATAGCGGGCATTGATGGTCAGATCGGGTGTGTCGGCCAGCGAAACCGTGCCTTCGGGAAGGGTCAGGGTGAAATCGATGCGTTCGGGCAGAAAATCCTCGACCAGCACGGTGGTTGACGCCAGTGAAGGTCCGTCCGCTTCCGCCAGGATATCCAGCCGCCACGGCCCGCGCGGGGCGGTCCCGGCGATGGGCAGGGCAAACACGTGCCCGCCCGCCCCACCATCCTGCGCCAGTGCGCGGGAATACTCGACGCCATCCGGGCGGGTCAGGCGGGCGGTCAGCGGCAGGCCTTCGATGGCGCTGGTTTGCGGGTCGCGGGTCAGCGCGGTGGCAAAGACGGTTTCCCCGGCCCGGTAGGCCCCGCGATCCGTCGTCAGGAACACATCCACCGGCGGTGCAGCTTCGCGGCCCTCGACGCCGCGATCCGAAAGATCGAACTCGGGGTCGGTCAGCGACAGGAACGAGATGTCGGTGTCGCCCTCGGTCACGGTGATAAGCGCTGGTTCCGCCCCGGATTTGCCACGCGTCAGGCCCGGCTCGAACCTGGCATATCCCATGTCGTCGGTGCTGGCCGTAGCCAGAACCGAATTGGCCCGCGACAGTAGCGAGACGGTCACGCCCGCCTTTGCTGTGGCGGTTCCAAGCGAGCGCACGAACACATGCAGCCCGTCGACGCCGCTCAGTGAGGTGACGCCAAGATCCGAGATCACGAACCACTGCGTGGCACCGGGGTTTTCATAGGGGTCCGCCCCTGGGATCGAGGCTGACAAGGCATAGATCCCGGCAGGCAGACCGGCCAGCACATCGTCCATCGGCAGGCGGGTAGTCACATCCTTGTTGACGTCGATCGCCACATCGCCGGCACCTGTCCAGATTTCCTCGGCAACATCGCTGGCAAAGGATTCCTCTTGATAATAGATTAGCGGCTTGCCGAAATAGTCGTTCTGGATGGCGCGCAGGATGTTGCGGTCGCTGACCCGGCGCAGTTTCAGGTCCAGAGTGGTGGCGTTGACCGTTTCCACCGGAATAGCCGAACCGGCACCTTTCGGCAGCACATAGGCGCGGCCCGGAAAGCGGACGGCAGGGGCGCGGTCGCGAACGTAAAGGCTGACTTCCGTGTCCTGAGCCAAAGCTTCGCCATTGGCGGCAGGCAGACCCTCGCGGAAGATTACCGAATAGCGCGCACCGTGTTCGACACCTTCGAGGCAAAGCTGGCTATAGTCGACCGACACCGAAAGGCCCTTGGCGTCCAGCTGGACAAAGCTAGAGTAATCGACCCCGGCTGAAACCAGTTGTTCGTTGAACACGGCACAGATGCGGGGCCGGGCCAGGTTGTTTTCCACCGTGGTTTCGGTGATACGAAAGCCGTACTTGCCGATGGCATCAGTCAGCATCGCCGACGCATCGTCGCGGGGCCGGATCGACTGGGCAAGACGCAGCGCCGGGATCATGTCGCGGCCGCGTCCGTTCGCTTCGAAGCTTTCGGCCAGCATGACCAGCGCTGACACCCGCAGCGGGTCCGACCCGGCGCGCAGATAGGCGTTAAGGGCGGCATTCAGGGCGCGTAGCTGCAACTCTGACCGGTCGCCTTCGCCGACCTGAGGCCGGGAATCCAGCAACAGGCGGGCATATTCCAGCCATTGGTCGGAGGCATCGGTCAGGTTCAGCGCTGCGCCGACAAACTTGCTTGCCGTCAGGAAATCGCCGCTTTCACGCGACGCGGCTGCGCTGGCCAGATGATCCTCGGCCGTCCATTCGCCGGTCACGTGCAGATCGCCGAGCCGCTGCGCCAGATCGCGGGCACCGTCGAAATCATAGGGCCCGAGAAAGCCAAGATCGGCCATCCTGGTTTCGGCCAGGGCGACGACGGCGGGATCAGCGTTGATCACCTCTGCCGAAAACGCGCCGGCATAGGGGGCGGTTCCGTCAACCGCACTTTTCGGAAAACAGCTGCTGGACCGCGTGTTGTAGGTAAAGGCCACGCATTGCTCGGATGCCAAGCAAGCGCGTTCGCAGGCGTCGTAGGGGATATCGAGCAGTGTCTGCAAGTCGGACCCCAGGAAGTCGACATCCTGCGACACGATCACCCGCCGGTCGGGGATCGGCGATTGCTGTGCCATCAGCGGCAGGGACGACAGGGCCAGCAAACCCGCGACGGCGAAACCAGTCAGGCGCATCGTAAATCCTCCCTGCGGCAATCGCTGTATCGTCGCACGGCGGTGCCCGGATTGGCAAGCGCACAGCGGCCTGTGGCAAGCGCGGCTACCGGTTTGTCCGCCAACAACAGGCCGCTTAACCGGCTCTTCACCCCGTTGGGCGAAGAATTGCCGCACGGCGGGACCCGTCACAGGCACACCGGTTGGAGGGCGCGGATGAATCTGGCGGAAAAGCTGGTAATGGAACGCCGCGCGCGCCTGGCTGCCGAACGGATGCTGGATCAAAAGCAGCGCGAGCTTTTCGCGGCAAATCAGAAGCTTGCGTTGCATGCCCGATCGCTTTCCGATCAGATCGTTGAACAGCGGCAGGTGGTGCAGGTGGTCCGCTCCGAAGCAGCGGCACTGAAAGGCGAAAACACCCGATTCCAGTCAGATCTGGAGCGGGCGCACAGTGCGGCGGTGATGGCCGAGCGGCGGCTTTGGGATTCGTTTGAAACAATTAAGGACGGGTTCGCGGTGTTCGACCCGAACCTTAACCTGGTGGCCGCCAACCGGTCCTATCTGTCGCTGTTCGACGGGCTGCCAGAGGTGCGACCGGGGGTAGGTTACCAGACCATTCTGCGCCTGGCCGCCGAGGAGGGATTGATCGAGATCGCGCCGCTGTCCGCCGAGGAATGGTGTCTGGACATGCTGAAACGCTGGCTAGTCAACCCGATCGAAAGCCGGGTGGTTCAGCTTTACAACGGCGAGTATGTCAAGCTGATCGACCGCCGCGCCCGCGATGGCGATACGGTTTGTCTGGCCTACAACATCACCGAAACCATCATGCGCGAGGCCGAACTGCAGGAGGCGCAAGCCACGGCTGAGGCGGCGAACCGGGCCAAATCGGCGTTTCTGGCCAACATGAGCCACGAGATCCGCACCCCGATGAACGGCGTGGTCGGGATGGCCGAATTGCTGTGTGAAACCCCGCTGACCGAAGAACAGAAGCTCTATGCCGAAACCATCCGGTCATCGGGCGAGGCGCTTCTGGTGATCATCAATGACGTTCTGGACTACTCAAAGATCGAGGCACAGAAACTGGTTCTGTATCCCGAGCCGTTCGATCTGGAGCGTTGCATCCATGAAGTGACCATGCTGCTGCAGCCAAGGGCGCACGCCAAAGGCATCGAACTGCTGATCGATTTCGACATTTTCCTGCCCACCCGGTTCGTCGGTGACCCCGGCCGCATCCGGCAGGTTCTGACCAACCTGATCGGCAACGCGGTGAAGTTCACCGAAAAGGGCCACGTGTTGATCCGGGTCGTCGGGTTCGAGATGGCGCCGGGCATGCGCGATCTGCGGGTGACGGTGGAAGACACCGGGATCGGCATTCCCGGGAAGTATCTGGAACATATCTTTGGCGAATTCAATCAGGTAGAGGATCAGTCCAACCGCAAGTTCGAGGGGACCGGGCTTGGGCTGGCCATTACCAAGCAGTTGATCGACCTGATGGAGGGCGAGGTCTGGGTCGACAGCGAGGAAGGCGCCGGTTCCAGCTTTGGCTTCAAGCTGTCGCTGCCGGTGGCCGAGGATACCGACGAGATGGAGGCGGCACCGATTCTGCCGCGCAGCGCCTTGATCGTCGACGATCAGATCATCAACCGCTCGGTTCTGGAACGGCAGCTGAAGACCTACGGACTGGACGTGGTGGCCTGCCGTTCGGGGGCGGAAGCGCTGGCGGCGCTGGGCACAACGCCTGCCATCGATGTCGTGCTGACCGACTGTCAGTTGCCCGATATGGACGGCATCGTCCTTGCCGTCCGGATCGCGTCGATTGCGCCCGGCGTGCCGATCCTGCTGTTTGCCCCCAACCCCGGCGAGATCCGCGCCGCGATGGCTGAAGCTGATCTGGCCTGCATTGCCGGGTTCTTGCAAAAACCGATCCTGCGCAGTGATCTGGTTCGGCGGTTGAAGGCGTTGGCGGTCCCTGCCCCGGTTGTGGTCGAGGCTGCGCCAGTCGGGGTGCGGACCATGCGGGTGTTGGCAGCCGAGGACAACCGGACCAATCAACTGGTGTTCCGCAAGATGGTGAAAGAACTGGATATCGAATTGCTGATCGCCAACAACGGCGTTGAAGCGGTCGAACTTTACCAGAGCTTTTGTCCCGACATGATCTTCATGGATATCTCGATGCCGGAAATGGATGGGCGGGATGCCACACGGGCGATCCGGGCGATCGAGGCTGAAAGCGGCAGCCCGCGGGTGCCGGTGGTGGCGCTGACCGCGCATGCGATGGATGGCGATGCCGACGGAATTCTGGCGGCGGGTCTGGATTTCTATCTGACCAAGCCACTACGAAAGGCCCTGATCTGTGAACGGATCGTGGCGCTGTGCCCGCCCGACGCGCGAAAACCCCGTTCGTCCGACGTCGACGAGGATCTGGCCGAGGCAGGCTGATCCGGGACGGTTCCGCGCCGCCATTTCCGGACAGCGGGATGGATGACCGTGGCTTGCGAATTTGACCCTGCCCTGCCATCCTGTGCCGATGAGCGTGCCCGACACCCATCCGTTCCGCCCGCGCGCGCTCGGCGAGATTGCGATCCGCACGGCGCAACTGCCTAAGATGCTGGCGTTCTACCGCGACGTGATCGGGCTTGCGGTGCTACCGGGGGCATACCTGCCGAACATCGTGTTCTTTCGGATCGGCGACGGGATCGCCGGCCATACGACGGTTCTTGCGCTGTTTCAGGATCGTGCGCCCGAGGCGGGTGCCCGGTCGTCTCTGCATCATCTGGCCCTGTCGCTGCCGGTGGCGGAACAGGCGGCGGTCATCGCATTCTTTCAGCGGATCGGGCAGCCGTACCGGGTGGAAACCTTTGGCTGGATTGGCTGGCAGGGCATCTTCACCACTGATCCCGATGGCAACAGCGTAGAACTGGTGGCCTATGATCCCGCTCTCAAAGGCTGAGCCCGGTCCAGGCCTAGTTTTCGGTCAGGACAGACAGGAAGGCCGCCCCGAACCGTTCGGTTCGCCGGTCGCCGAGCACCCGCTCGATGTCGGCAAGGTCGCGCGGACGGACTTCGACAAGCTTCGTCAGCAAACCGGCAGAACATGTCATCGGTTTGTCGATGCCGCCGGTGCCGCGCATCAGGTCCGCCTGCGCCTGCAGCAACCGGTCATAGAGCACCGCACCATCTTGCCCGGCGAGCTTCCGGCGATTTGGATGCATGGGTTCCGCCGGTTCGCCGGTGATCACCGCCAGAAACGTCGCGCCGAAGCTTTGCAGTTTCTTGGTGCCGACGCCGGTGATGCCCGCCATCTGGTCCAGCGTCCGGGGCCGGCGTTCGGCCATTTCGATCAGGGTGCGGTCAGCAAAGATCACGTAGGCCGGAACCCGTGCCGCCTCGGCCAGGGCCCGGCGTTTGGCTTTTAACATCGACAGCAACGGCTCGTCCTCGGCGCTGACAAGCGCCTTGGCCGCAGGGCGGTCGGGGCTGGCGGTCAAGGTGTCACGGCGCAGTGTCACCTGCGCTTCGCCGCGCAAGATCGGGCGGGCCGCTTCTGTCATGCGCAACGCTCCGTGGCGTTCGGCATCGGGGCGGACCAGATCGCGGCCCATCATCTGGCGGAACACTGCCTGCCAGATCGATTTCGGCAAATCGCGCCCGACGGCAAAGGTGGGCAGCCGGTCGTGGCCGCGCTGTTTGACCTTTTCGGTCGCGGTTCCGGTCAGGATATCGATCAGATGGCCGGCTCCGAAATACTCGCCGGTCCGCAGGATGGCCGACAGCGCCTTGCGTACCGCGTCGGTGGCATCGAACAGTTCGACCGGGCGGTCGCAAAGGTCGCAATTGCCGCAGGGTTCGGTGGTTTCGCCAAAGTAGCCGAGCAATGTCTGGCGGCGGCAGCGCGTCGCCTCGGCCAGACCAAGCAAGGCGTTTAGCCGGGCATGGTCCGCAGCCTTGCGGTCGGCCGGGGCTGCGCCCTCGTCAATCTGCGAACGGCGCAGGCGGATGTCCTCAGGGCCGTAAAGGGTCAGGGTTTCGGCGGCAGCCCCGTCGCGCCCGGCCCGGCCGATTTCCTGATAATAGCTTTCAATGGATTTTGGCAGATCGGCGTGGGCGACCCAGCGGATATCCGGCTTGTCGATGCCCATGCCAAAGGCGACGGTGGCCACGACGATCAACCCGTCCTCGCGCTGAAAGCGGGCTTCGGCGATCCGACGATCCTCGGCCTCCATCCCGGCATGGTAGGGGCAGGAAAAATGGCCCGCCTCCCGCAGGCCCTGTGACAGGGTTTCTGTCTTGGCACGGGTGCCGCAATAGACGATGCCCGACTGACCCTTGCGCGCCGAGGCAAAGTGCAGAATCTGGGTTCGTGGCGCGTCTTTCACCTGAAACGCCAGATGGATGTTCGGCCGGTCAAAGCCACGCAGAAAGATCTGCGGCTGGATACCGCCGAACAGCCGGGTAACAATCTCTGCGCGGGTTTCGGCATCCGCCGTTGCGGTAAATGCTGCGAGTGGCACACCCAAGGCCTGACGCAACGCCCCGATCCGCAGATAGTCGGGGCGGAAATCATGGCCCCATTGACTGACGCAGTGCGCCTCGTCCACCGCGATGCAGGTGGTGTTTATCCGTCGCAGCATGCCGATGGTGGCGGCGGCGGCAAGGCGTTCCGGGGCCATGTAGAGCAGCTTCAGTTCGCCTGAATCGAGGGCGGCGTACACCTGTTCGGTCTCATCATCGGTGTTGCCCGAGGTCAGGGCCCCGGCCTCTACCCCCGCCTCGCGCAGAGCGCGGACCTGATCGCGCATCAGCGCGATAAGGGGCGAGATTACCACGGTGACCCCGTCACGACAGAGGGCGGGCAACTGAAAACAAAGCGACTTGCCGCCGCCGGTCGGCATGATGGCCAAGGTGTTGCGCCCGGCCAGAACAGCCTCGACAATCTCGGCCTGCCCGGGGCGGAAGCCGGGAAAGCCAAAGACAGTGTGAAGCAGTTCCTTGGCTTGGTGCATGGGCCTGAGTTCCGGGGCGGACATTGACGGGCGGTTTAGGCTTAGCCGGGCGAATTCCGGCGCGACGCCGACCCTATTGGAATGCCGCGGCGTTGGTCTGCAGCACGATCCGCAAGGCATAAACCGCGATCAGGACCACGAGCGGCGCCAAATCAAGCGACCCGGTGTTCGGCAAAAAGGCGCGGATCCGGGAATAGACCGGGTTCAATAGCCGGTTCAGCCCGTCCCACAATTGATGGACCAACGGCTGGCGCAGGTTCAGCACCTGAAAATTGATCAACCAACTCATGATGATATGGGCAAGAAGGATGAACCACACGATGTCAAGGAGCAGCATCAGGATCTTGTAGAGCGAGAGCATGGGCGGGTTCCTTTGCCGGGCAGCGCCAGAGGTATCGCGCGACCCAGAGGCTTGCAACCCTTGCGTACTGTGTCACCGGGGTTGACCTTTGCGCCGCAGCGCGGCACCGAAGCGCAGGGAGAGCCGAAATGTACCCGTTTGTCCGACTTGCCTTGGGAATGATCGCCAGCAGCAATGCTCCGGCCCTGCCGTTGCTTGGCACCCACGTGTCGCACCATATCTGCTGGCCGTGGGATCTTGACCCCTGGGCCGAACTGAACAATGGCCGGACGCTGACGCTCTATGATCTGGGGCGGTTGCCGGCGGGGCAGCGCGCCGGATTGAACCGGGCGCTTGCTGCAAAGGGCTGGGGGATGACGGTGGCGGGCGTTTCGGTTCGCTATCGGCGGCGGATCGCGATGTTCGACCGGTTCGAAATGCGGACACGATGCATCGGTTGGGACGCGCGATTTGTCTACATGGAGCAGTCGATGTGGCGGGGTGCGGAATGTGCCAACCAGATCCTGCTGCGGTCGGCCGTGACCAGCCGTGACGGCATCGTTGCCCCGGCGCGCCTGATCGCCGCCATGGGGTTGGCGATTGAAAGCCCGGTGCTGCCGGACTGGGTGCTGGCCTGGATCGCGGCCGATGCGAAGCGGCCCTGGCCGCCGGTGTCGGGGGCTTGAGCCTTGCCAGCGCCGCGGAATGAATGTCTATTCGTCGACAAACGGAGGACCGGATGGCCGAGATTTCCCCGCAGCGCCGGATTTGGGGCTGGTACTTCTTTGACTTCGCCAGCCAACCTTACAACACGCTGCTGCTGACCTTCATTTTCGGTCCTTACATCAACGACTTGCTTGGGGATGGCTCTGCCGCTCAATCCGCATGGGGGTATGGGGTCGGTATCGCCGGGGTGGTGATC
Organism: Paracoccaceae bacterium; assembly: GCA_031401675.1. GTDB lineage: Bacteria > Pseudomonadota > Alphaproteobacteria > Rhodobacterales > Rhodobacteraceae > JANNRR01. Next base: position 27,565 of record JANNRR010000042.1, on the reverse strand, counting down.
GCACTTGGCTCGCCACTGCTGGGGGCGGTTGCGGACCGGGCAGGGGGCAGGATGGTGTTCATCTGGCTGTTCTCGCTGATGTATGTCGCCGGGGCCTGGGGGCTTTGGTATGCGGAGCCGGGGAATTTCAGTCTGGTCCTGATCCTGCTGTCGTTCGGGATCGGTCTGATCGGGATGGAATTTGCCACGACCTTTACCAATGCGATGCTGCCCGATCTTGGACATTGGGACGACATCGGGCGAATCTCTGGGACAGGCTGGGCATTCGGTTATGTCGGCGGGGTGATCGCGCTGATCCTGATGCTGACGCTCCTGGCCGAGAATGCGGCTGGCAAGACCCTGATCGGCATCAGCCCGCTGTTCGGGCTGGACGCGGCTGCCCGAGAAGGGACCCGGGCAGTCGGGCCGTTTACCGCAATCTGGTACATCGTCTTCATGGTGCCGTTTTTCCTGTGGGTGCGCGAGCCGCGCAGGCCGGCCAGGACTAGCGTCTGGACAGCACTGCGCGAGGCGGGACCCGCGACAATGCAAACCATCCGGACGTTGCCGCAACGCCGCAGCCTGTTTGCATATCTGGCGTCATCGATGTTCTATCGTGACGCACTGAACGGTATGTTTGCCTTTGGCGGGATCTACGCGGCCGGGGTGCTGGGGTGGAGCGTCGTCGATGTTGGTATCTTTGGCATTCTGGCTGCCGTGACCGGTGCAGTGTTTGCCTGGCTGGGCGGACGGGCCGACGCCCGGTTCGGACCGATGCCGGTGATCGTGGCCAACGTGCTGTTGCTGACAGCCGTTGCGGTTGCCGTGGTGTTCGTGTCGCGGGAGGCGGTGTTCGGCATGGCGGTGGGGCCAGAGTCGCGACTGCCCGACGTGGCGTTCTATGTTCTGGGTGGCCTGATCGGCGCGGGGGCCGGGTCGCTGCAATCTGCCAGTCGCACCATGATGGTCCGGCAATCTGACCCGGCGCACATCACCGAGGCGTTCGGGCTCTATGCGCTGTCGGGCAAGGCCACATCTTTCATGGCACCGCTGCTGATCGGGTTGGTCACGCAGCTGACCGGCAGTCAGCAACTTGGCATCGTACCGCTGATCGTGCTTTTTTCCGTGGGCCTGATCCTGCTATTCTGGGTCAAACCCCAGGGAGATCGCGTCCCATGATCCGCCTTTCAGTGTTGCTTGGCCTGATCCTGTCGCTTGGCTCTCCCGCCCCGGCGCAACAGCTGGCAAACCAGTTGTTCGGGGCCAAGGACCAGCCGTCGCAGCAATCGGCGATGCCGGTTGGTTCATATGCCCGGGGTTGCGGCGCGGGCATGATGGAATTGCCCGAATCCGGTCCGACCTGGCAAGCGATGCGGCTGAGCCGGGGCCGCAATTTCGGGCAACCGGAAATGATCCGGTTCCTGACGGAACTGAGCGTGGCCGCAACGCAGGTTGGCTGGGCCGGGCTTTATGTCGGCGATATCAGCCAGCCACGCGGCGGGCCGATGACCTCGGGCCATGCCAGCCACCAGATCGGACTGGATGCCGATGTCTGGATGCTGCCGCCGCGCCGGATGGACCTGACCCGGGCACAGCGCGAAGAAATCAGCTCGATCCCGGTTCGCTCGGCGGATCAGCGATCGGTGACGGAAAACTGGACCCCGGCGCACCGCGCGCTGATGAAGGCTGCGGCATCGGACCCGCGGGTTGACCGGATATTTGTTGCGGCGGCGGTGAAGATCGAGATGTGCAAGACGGCCAAGCGCAAAGACAAGCCCTGGCTGCAGAAGATCCGCCCGATTGCCGGGCACGACACGCACTTTCATGTGCGGCTTAAATGCCCGGCGGGGGCCAGCGCCTGCAAGACGCAGACGCCGACGGTGGCCGAACTGTCCAATGGCGGCAACGGTTGCGACGACACACTGATGTGGTGGGTCACTGATTACCTGAACCCACCCAAAGACGTGCCAAAAGAGCCCACAAAGCCCCGGCCCAAGACGCCGCGCGAGTTCACCATGGCCGATCTGCCTGCACAATGCGCCGACGTTCTGGCCTCTCGCTAGGTCTGGCGCTGGCCCTGTTGGCCGGCCCTGCCCTGCCAGCGGACGCTGTGCAACCGACGGACCCGGCTGGGGAGGCGGTGTATCTGGGCACCTATGTCTGGACCGGCAAGGGTCGGGCGTTCGGCGGGTTTTCCGGGTTCGATCTGGCGGCGGACGGGCAATCGATGATCGTAATTTCGGACCGGACTCTGGTGATGCAGGGTCAATTGTTGCGCGATCCGGCGGGCGTGGTGACAGGCGTGGAAATCCGGGCGGCCGACTGGTTGCGCAGTCCCGATGGCCAAAGGCTGGCCGGGCGCAGGATCGATTCAGAAGGGTTGGCCCTGGACGGACACGGCGGGTTCTATGTGTCGTTCGAGGGCGTGGCGCGGGTGATTCACACTCAGAAGTTTGGCGGGCCGGGGCGGCTGATCGAAGGACCCAGGGATTTCAGTGCCTTTCCAGGGAACGAGGGGCTGGAAGCGCTGGCGGTGGATGCCGACGGCACGATCTATACGGTGCCGGAACATGCGATGCTGCGGCTGCCGGGATTTCCGGTCTATCGTTACCGCAATGGAACATGGGACCGGCGGATCGAAGTGCGGGCCGAGGGCACCTGGCTGGTGGTCGGGGCGGATATCGGCCCGGACGGGCGGCTGTATCTGTTGGAACGGGACTTCAAGGGGCTGCGCGGTTTTCTGAACCGGGTGCGGCGGTTCGATCTGACCGAGGACGCACCTCAGCAGGGAGAAGTGCTGTTTACGACGCGACCGGCGCAGCATGACAATCTGGAAAGCATCGCCGTCTGGCGGGATGCAAGCGGCAGGGTCCGGCTGACGATGATATCCGATGACAATTTTCGGTTCCTGCAGCAGACCCAGATCGTGGACTATCGTCTGGCGGAATGACTTGATCCCGCAGTCCGGCCTTGGTATTCGGGCGGCGTTCCCGGGAGGCCGGGGCCAAGTGTCCGCCACCTTGTCAAAACGGAATTGATCATGCAGCCTGTCCCGTTTGTCGCCGTTCTGGCGATGGCGATCATTGTCGTCGCGTCGAACATCCTCGTGCAGTTCCTGGCCGGGCCGTGGCTGACGTGGGGGGCTTTCACTTATCCGTTCGCGTTTCTGGTCACCGATGTCACCAACCGGGTCTACGGGGCCAGCGCCGCCCGCAGGGTGGTGTTGGCAGGATTTGCGGTTGGCGTGGTCTGCTCGCTGATCGGCACGCAGATCAGCGGGACATTCGGCCCGTTGGTCACCTTGCGCGTGGCGATCGGGTCCGGACTGGCGTTTCTGACGGCCAACCTGCTGGATGTCGTTCTGTTCGACCGGATGCGGCGGCTGATCTGGTGGCAGGCGCCGTTCTTCTCGTCACTGATCGGATCGACGATTGATACCACGATCTTCTTCATTGTCGCGTTTTCGGCGGCGCTGACCGTCCTGGAACCTGGCAATGACGTAACCTGGGCGGCTGAAGTGCTGCCGCTGCTGGGGCTCGGTCCGATGGCACCGCTGTGGGTGTCGTTGGCGGTGGCGGACTGGGGGGTGAAGCTGTTGCTGGCCGTTGTGGCATTGCTGCCATTCCGTCTGATTGTTGCGAAATTGATCGCACGGATAGCATAATAGTTTTTGACAAACACAAAATCTGTGGCAACCTGTGCATAAGAGCAACCAATGAAAGGAGGTGGTCCAGTGTCTAGAGTGATAGTGGAATGCGGCGTTGGGACAGTTGGAGGTGTCGCCGCCTGAGGGCAGCCCTGAAGGCCATGCGAATTCCGATTGGGCAGATACCTAACTACGCCCATCTCCTACGAACTCGGGAAGGGTCGCTGTCATGGCGGCCCTTTCTCTTTTGGCGCGGCGGCCTTATTCCGGTTGTGCCGGGACGGTGGTAGGGTGGGTTGCCTCCTGCGGGGATGTTTGGGCCAGAAAGACGCTGCCGGGACTGAGGTGCGATGTTGCGGATCACCGATCAGATTTCCCTGCAGGATTGGGAGTTAAGCGAAAGCTTTTCGCGCTCGTCCGGGCCGGGCGGACAGAATGTCAACAAGGTGGAGACGGCAGTCGAACTGCGATTCGAGGCCGAGCGGAGCCCGTCCCTGAGCCCGGCAGTGAAGGCGCGGCTGAAGCGGCTGGCCGGGCGGCGCTGGACGCTGGAAGGGGCAATCGTGATCCGGGCAGAAGAAACCCGCAGTCAGGCACGCAACCGGGAACTGGCACAGGAGCGACTGGTCGAAATGATTCGCGAAGCGCTGGTTGCGCCAAAGCGGCGGGTGGCGACCAAGCCGACCTTTGCCAGCAAGCTGCGGCGGGTAGAGGGCAAGGTGCTGCGGGGCGGCGTCAAGGAACTGCGGGGCAAGGTGACCGAAGAATGACACACGATCCGGCAGAGACGATTGTCGAACGGCGCGCGCGGCTGATGGGGCCGAATGTACCAACATTCTATGCAAAGCCGGTGCATCTGGTGCGGGGGCAAGGCGTTTCGGTCTGGGACGCAGAGGGGCGCCAATACATCGACTGCTACAACAGCGTGCCGCACGTCGGGCACTGCCACCCGAAGGTGGTCGAGGCGATTGCCCGACAATCAGCCACGCTTAACACACATACGCGCTATCTGCACGACGGGGTGCTGGACTATATCGAACGGCTGACCGCGCGGCTGGGGCATGGGATTTCGCAGGCGATATTGGTCTGCACCGGCTCCGAGGCGAACGATGTCGCCTTACGTATGGCGCAGGCAGTCACAGGCAAGACCGGGATCATCGCGACCGACAATACCTATCATGGCAATACGACGGCTACATCTGTTCTGTCGACGAGGCGTCCGCCGATCGGCGGCTATCCGGACCACGTCCGGCTGGTACCAGCGCCGGACAGTCTGCGCCCGGTGGGTGGTACGCAGGCCGGGCAGGCGCAGGCGTTTGCGGAAAACGTGGCGCGGGCGATCGTCGAGCTTGAGGCGTCTGGGCACGGGTTTTCGGGAATGATGCTTTGCCCGTATTTCGCCAATGAGGGCTTTCCGGTGCGGGAAACGGGGTTTCTGGATGCGACGGCGGCCGAGGTGCGCAAGGCCGGCGGCCTGCTGATCGCCGACGAGGTGCAGCCGGGATTCGGGCGGCTGGGTTCGCATTTCTGGGGACATGATTGGCAGGGTTTTGCGCCGGATGTGGTGACGGTTGGCAAGCCGATGGGCAATGGTTATCCGGTGGCCGCCGTGCTGGCGCGCCCCGACGTGATGGCGGCCTTTCGCAGCGCTTTCGGTTACTTCAACACCTTTGGCGGCAATCCAGTGGCGGCCGCCGCCTGTATCGCCACGCTGGAGGTGATCGAGGACGAAGGGCTGATGGCGAACGCGGGGCGGGTTGGTGCCTATATGATCGACCGGCTGGAAGCCCTTCGCCATCCGCTGCTTGCCGAGATCCGGGGCAAGGGGCTGTTTTTCGGGGCAGAGTTCGTGCTGGACGATGGCATGACCCCGGCGACGGCATTTGCTGCCGACGTGGTCGAGCGCATGGTGCAGAAGGGCGTTCTGATGAACCGGATCGGGCGGCATATGAACACGCTGAAAATGCGCCCGCCCATGCCGTTTTCGCGTCTGGATGCCGACCGGGTGATGGACGCGCTGGAACAGGCGCTGCGCGAGACGCCTGTGGCATGACGGATGCCGAAGCCTTGGCAATTGCCGTCCGGGCGTCGGAGCACTGGGGTGGCTGTGCCGAGTTGCGTCTGATCAAGAACCGCGAGAATGCGGTGTTTGAAATGATGTTACCGGGCACTCGGGCGGCATTGCGGCTGCACCGGCCGGGGTACCAAAGCCCGGCCGCGATCCGTTCCGAGCTTTGGTGGGTATCGCAACTGGCGCGGGTCGGATTGCCGGTGCCGGTGCCGCTGATGACGCTGTCGCAGGACCTGCTGGCTGATCTGGGCGGCGGCAACATCGCCTCGGCGATTGCCTGGGTGCCGGGCCAGGCGCTTGGCGAGGGCGGGGCGCTACTGCGCCAATCCCCGGCCGAGCAGTTGGCTTTGCATCACGGACTCGGGCGGTTGTTGGCGCAAATGCATACGGCCACAGACTCGTTGACCTTGCCGTCCGATTTCGTGCGGCCGGATTGGGGAATTGAAGGGCTGTTGGGCGAATCACCGCTCTGGGGGCGGTTCTGGGAACACCCGGCGCTGTCGGCGGCAGATGCGGCGGTACTGCAGGCGGCGCGGGAGTGCGGCAGGCTGCGGTTGGCAGAATATCGCGGATCGCAGGGACTGATCCATGCCGATGTGATCCGCGAGAATGTGCTTGCACATCCCGGGCAGTTGACCCTTATCGATTTCGACGATTCCGGATTTGGCTACCGGCTGTATGACCTTGGCACCGCGCTGCGGGACAGTTTGCACGAGCCGCTATTGCCGGCGATCACCGCAGCATTGATCGACGGCTATTCCGGGGTGCGGACCTTTAGCGCGGAGGACCGGGCGATGCTGCCGGTTTTCGTGCTGCTTCGCACGCTGGCTTCGGTCGGGTGGACCATGCCGCGGCTGCCGCCCGACCATCCACTTGTCAGGGTCCACATCGACCGGGCCCTCACGGCGGCGACGGCGGTGCTATCGGGGCGTGATCTGCTGGGGCTTGGGTAGCGGCCAGCCATGACGCGCCGCGCGGGCCAGAATCTGGTCGGTTACGTCGTCGCGGCCGGCATTGATCGATTGGTTTTGCCAGAACCAGTAAAGATAGCGATCCACGTCGCGCAGTGGTTCCTGCGCCTGACGGAAGGCGTTGTCGATGCCGATCCGGGGTACCGAGGCGGCGATATGATGAAAATCGGCGCCGGCGAACAGCACCGGCTGTTTGCCGAACAGGTAGCCGGTGAAGGCCACGGACGAGTTCTGCGTCACGACATAGTCGCAGGCTTCCAGCAGCCCGGCACTGGTTTCTGCGATGGTCAAGCGGGGATGGCGGGAGGCAAGGCGATGCAGGGCCTGATGCTCCGCTATTGAGTAGATTTCCTTGGGGTGGAGCGAAGCAATCAGCTTGCGGTGCGGGTCTTGTGCCAACGCGGTTTCAATCATTGCCAAGGGGCTTTGGAATTGAAAACTGCGCTGTTCGGTCAACCGCCCCTGCAAGGGCAAATAGATAAAACCTTCCTGTGTCGCTGTCGCCCGCGCCAGTTTCCTGCGCCAGCTGGAGGCGAAGGTTCGGGCAGGAACAGGGTCGATATCACGCGGATCGAACCGGGCAAGGGCAACATCGAAGCGCCAGCGCTCGTTGGTGTTCTCCAGCCGCCAGAACGGGTATTGGTATGCACGGCGCAGGCAAAGCGCGCGCTTGTTGGGCGGCTCGACCATGGTGAAGATGGCGTGGCCCGGATCAAGTATTGCCGTATGCCGGGCGGCATCACTGTCGGCGCGGGTGATCACGGAGTAGCCCGCCTGAGTAAAGGCGACCGCCAGACGGGAGTAGATTGTTGGCGCGCCACTGCCGACATCAAGGGCATAGCCTGCGGGCAGGTACAGGTGGAGTTTTGGCATTTGCCTTTGGTAAGGCGTCATTGCCGTGCCGGCAAGCCGGGGTTGTCGGCCCGGCGCGGCGGGCGCATATAGAGGCCGTGGCAAGGAGGCCAAGGATGGCAGACGACAGGTTTCCAGGCTGGCACGGAACCACGATCCTGGCGGTTCGGCGTGGCGGGCAGGTGGTGGTGGCGGGCGACGGTCAGGTGAGCCTGGGGGCCACGGTGATCAAGGGGTCAGCGCGCAAATTGCGTCGGCTAAGTCCCGGTGGCCACGATGTTGTTTGCGGCTTTGCCGGATCGACCGCCGATGCTTTCACCCTGCTGGAGCGGCTGGAAAAGAAGCTGGAGGCGGCGCCGGGCCAGTTGGCCCGGGCCTCTGTCGAGCTGGCCAAAGACTGGCGGATGGATAAATATCTGCGCAATCTGGAAGCGATGCTGATCGTGACGGACGGGCGCGACATGTTCGTGATCACCGGCGCAGGTGACGTGCTGGAGCCGGAGCATGATGTGGCGGCGATCGGGTCGGGCGGGAATTTCGCGCTAGCAGCGGCCAGGGGCCTGATGGCCACCAACTGGACGGCGGAGGAGATCGTTCGCAAGGCGATGGCGATTGCGGCGGATATCTGTGTCTATACCAACGGCAATCTGACGGTTGAACGGATCGGGGGCTGAATGGCCGGGCAACTTTATTCCAAGGATGATCTGCGGTCTGCGGTTGCGGCCGGTCTGTTGACCGAGGCGCAGGCGGCGGGGGTCATCGCGCATGGCGATTCGCGGGCGGGTTTGCGGGCCAACATGGCCGGCGAAGACGAGCCGTTCGAGCTTTTTCGCGGCTTTGCCGACATTTTCGTTTCGGTCGGGCTGATCCTGTTGCTGTCAGGCGTGCTTGGCCTGGCGCGCGTCCTGTCGGACAGTCCGTTCATACCGGCTTTTGCGGCAGCGCTGTGCTGGGGGTTTGCGCTTTTTTTCACCTTGCGCCGGTGGATGACGCTGCCTAGCATCGTTTTGGTGACCGGGTTTGCAATGGGGGCCGGGCTGGCGATCGGGTTGGTCTGGTCGATGGTCACTCGTCAGAATGACGGACCGGTGGCGGCGCTGGTGGTCGGCGGTCTGATGATTGCAGCGCTGCTGATCTATTATCGCCGGTTCAAGGTGCCGTTCACGCTGTTTCTGGTCGGAGTCACCGGGTTGATCGTTGTTCTGGTGGTGACTGACAGTCTGGTGCCGGACAGCCTGAACAACATGCAGATCGACAATTTCCTGGATCTGCGGCAGGGATCAGGGCTGGCGATCGGCACCCTGATATTTGGCGCATTGGCGTTTCTGGGTGGCATGTGGTTCGACATGCGCGACCCGCACCGGTTGGGACGGTGGTCGGCCTCGGGGTTCTGGCTGCATCTTCTGGCGGCACCGGCGCTGGTCAACACCGTTGTTATGACGCTTTTCAATTTTGGCGGCACGGCCGGATATCTGCTGACGGCAGTGGCGTTGCTGGCGATTGCCGTGCTGGCCCTGGTGATCGACCGGCGCAGCTTTCTGACGGCGGGCATCGGCTATCTGGCCCTGCTGATCGCCTGGGCGGTCAGCTCCGGTACCGGCAATGCCTCGCCCGTCACGCTGCTGCTGCTCCTGGGCGGATCGATCACGGCGCTTGGCACCTGGTGGGTGCCGTTGCGCGGCTGGCTGATGGAGGCCCTGCCCGACTTCCCCGGCAAGGACCGGTTGCCGCCCTATGCAAGACCCCACACCATGAGCGCCGCATGACCAACCTGACCCCGCGCGAAATCGTCTCGGAACTGGATCGCTATATCATCGGGCAGGCCGAGGCCAAGCGGGCGGTGGCGGTGGCGCTGCGCAACCGCTGGCGGCGCAGGCAGCTGGCGGATGATCTGCGGGATGAGGTATATCCGAAGAACATTCTGATGATCGGCCCCACCGGGGTCGGCAAGACCGAAATATCGAGGCGGCTGGCCAAGCTGGCGCGGGCGCCCTTCCTGAAGGTCGAGGCGACAAAGTTCACCGAAGTTGGCTACGTCGGGCGCGATGTCGACAGCATCATCCGCGATCTGATGGACAGCGCCGTCGCCATGACCCGGGCGACAATGCGCGAAGACGTACGGGCGCGGGCACACGCAGCTGCCGAAGAGCGGGTGCTGGCTGCGCTAGCCGGGGACGGCGCGCGCGGGCAGACCCGCGATCTGTTCCGGGGCAAGCTGAAACGCGGCGAGCTTGATGCCACGATCATCGAGCTGGAGATGACCGATACCTCCAGCCCGATGCCGTTCGAGATGCCGGGTCAGCCGCCGGGGCAAATGCCCGGAATGATGAATCTGGGCGATATTTTCGGCAAGGCCTTCGGGCAGCGCAAGGTCCGGCGCAAGATGACGGTTGCCGAAAGCTATGAGCTGTTGATCGGAGAAGAGGCGGACAAGCTTCTGGACGATGAGGCCGTGACCCGGGCCGCTCTGGAGGCGGTGCAAGAAAGCGGGATCGTGTTCATCGACGAGATCGACAAGGTGTGTGCCCGGTCAGACACCCGGGGCGCGGATGTAAGCCGCGAGGGGGTTCAGCGCGATCTGCTGCCGCTGATCGAGGGCACTACGGTGTCCACCAAGTACGGCCCGGTCCGAACCGATCACATCCTGTTCATCGCCAGCGGGGCGTTTCATATTGCCAAGCCGTCGGATTTGCTGCCGGAACTGCAGGGCCGGCTGCCGATCCGTGTCGAGTTGCGGGCGCTGACCGAGGCGGACTTTGTGCGGATTCTGACCGACACCGACAATGCCCTGACGCTGCAATATTCAGCGCTTCTTGCAACAGAGACGGTGGCGGTCAGCTTTACGCCGGACGGGATTGCAGCGCTGGCACGGATCGCGGCAGAGGTCAATCAGGCGGTCGAAAACATCGGTGCCCGGCGACTTTATACAGTGATGGAGCGGGTATTCGAAGAGCTTTCGTTTACAGCACCGGACCGAGGAGGTGAGGCTGTGGTGGTGGATGCCGGATTTGTCGAGAAAAATCTGGGTGCTCTGGCACGGTCGGCCGATCTGAGCCGCTATGTCCTTTAGGGCGCGCTTGCAGTTGGTGGCGGACACGGGCTCAAGTCTGGTCAAGGCACGAACGATTGCGTGGGTCATCCTGGTGCTTGGTGCCGTGTTGGCCGCCTGTGCACCGCGCGGCGAACTAACGATGATGCCCGAAGCACGCGGTGTCGGCGTGACCCGCGGCGTGTTTGTGGCGACCACCCGCGGAATGGATCTGCAAACCGGCCAGTTCACTGGCGATCGGCAGCCGGCGAATCGCTTTGCCCGGCTGGATATCTCGATCCCGCCCGACCGAAAGTCGGGCGAGATTTCTTGGCCGAAACCGGGGCATGTGGCCGATCCAGAAACGCAGTTTGTGACCCTGTTTCAGCGGTTTTACGCGACCGGGCCAGAGTTTCGCGGCGCGCTTTCGGCGGCGCTGTCCGTCGACCGGCGCGGCCAGCGCGAGGCCGTGGTGTATGTGCACGGCTTCAACAACACCTTTACCGAAGGGGTCTACCGCATTGCGCAGTTGAGCCATGATCTGGAAATGCCGGGGGTTGCGGTGCACTATTCCTGGCCTTCGCTGGGCAAACCGCTGGCCTATGTCTATGACCGCGACTCGGCGCTTTTCGCGCGCGACGGACTGCAGGCACTGCTGCAAGAAGTGGCCGGGGCCGGGGCTGACCGGATCGTGCTGGTGGGCCACTCGATGGGTTGTGCCCTGATCATGGAAACGCTGCGCCAGATCGCGATCCAGCAGGATTCTGCGACCCTGAACCGGCTGAAAGGCGTCATTCTGATTTCGCCGGATATCGACGTGGATGTGTTTCGCAGCCAGGCGCTGCGAGTCGGCGAACTGCCGCAGCCGTTCCTGATTTTCACGTCGCAGCGGGACCGGGCGCTGGCGTTGTCGGCGCGGCTGACCGGGCAGAAGGACAGGCTGGGGACGCTGGAGGATGTTTCGCGGGTGGCGGATCTGGAAGTGACGCTGTTCGAGGTCGGGGCCTTTTCCACCGGGTCCGGGCATTTCACCCCCGGTGACAGCGCTGTTCTGATCCGGTTGCTGGGTCGATTGGCCGAAGTGGATGCGTCGTTCGATCTGGACCGCACGGGCCGGACCGACCTGTTCTCCGGAACCGTTCTGACCCTGCAACAGGCAACGCGGATCGTTCTGTCGCCTGTCACTGCCCTTGCGAACGAATAGCAGGCCAGATCGGACGGACTTTCGGGCTTCCCCCCTTTTCTTTTCCGACCTGGCGGTTGATCAGGGGTGCCATGCAATCCTACCTGATCTTTCTGCGCGCGAATGCCCGCTGGCTTCTGGCCGGGGTGTTGTTGTCCTTTGCGTCGTGCTTCGGGCAAACCTTCGTGCTGGCAGTGGTCGGTGCTGACATACGGGCAGAGTTCGGATTAAGCGATGGCGAGTGGGCGGCGGTGTTCACTGGGGCCACCATCGCCTGTTCGGTCGTTGCCATCTGGGCCGGGGCGCTGGCGGATCATTTCCGGGTTCGGGTGTTGGGGGCAGTGGTGCTGGTCGGTCTGGCCGGTTCGTGCCTTTTCATGGCGACAACAAATTCCTTGTGGGCGTTGGTGTTCGCGGTGTTCTGTCTGCGGTTCTTCGGCATCGGCATGGCGACGCATATCGCCGCTGTTGCGATGACGCGCTGGTTCGTCGCACAGCGCGGGCGGGCGCTGGCGATATCCACGCTGGGATTCGCGGTCGGAGAGGCGGTGTTGCCGATAAGTATCGTGGCGATGAAGGAAGTTACCGGTTGGCGCGTGGTCTGGCTGGTTGCAGCCGGGCTGGTGCTGGCGGTGGTGCCGCTGCTGGTCGCGCTTCTGAAAACCGAACGTACGCCCCGGTCCATCGCTCAGGAAACGCCGGTGCTCGGGTTGGCCGGGCGGCACTGGCTGCGGCGTGAGGTCTTGCAGCACTGGCTGTTCTGGGCAGTCCTGCCGGCATTGATTGCGCCGTGGTTGGCGGGGACCGCGCTGTTTTTCCATCAGGCGCACCTGGCAGAGGTTCGCGGCTGGAGCCATGCCGGATTTGTGGCCCTGTTCCCTCTTTATACGGTCAGCTGGATTGCTTCGATCGTGGCGACAGGCTGGCTGGTGGATCGGTACGGGGCGGTGCGGCTGATGCCCTCTTATCAGGCCGGATATCTGGCCGGCTTCGTGGTCATGGGATTGAGCCACAGTCTGTGGGCGGCCGCGGTTGGGCTGGCGCTGTTGGGGTTCGGGTCCGGGGCTCATGCGGCGGTGCCGCCGGTGTTTCTGGCCGAGGCTTACGGCAACCGGCATTTGGGTGCGATCAAGGCGCTGGCCGGGGCCTTCATGGTGTTCGGTGCCGCTTTGGGGCCAGGGCTAAGTGGCTGGCTGATCGACCGAGGCATGGATTTCGGCCAGCAAATGCTCTGGATCGCCCTTTGGTTCGCGCTGACCTCGGCGCTGACCAGGTTTGCTATGGCGCGGCTGCGGCGGACCCTATTTTTGGCGGCGTAGATAGACGTAGTAGGCACCGGTGCCGCCATGTTTCAGATGCGCTTCGGCCACTTGCAGAACCAGCGGGCCCAGCGGCGGCATCATTAGCCATTGCGGCACCTGATGTTTCAGGATGCCGTGACGCTGCGGGATCGGGCCGAAATCGTCGCCACGCCGGCCCTTGCCGGTGATCACCAGCACCAGCCTGCGCCCGGCAGCGTGGGTTTCGATCACGAACCTGTTCAGCGCCGGATGCGCCTGCCCCAAAGTCATGCCATGCAGATCAATTCGCGCCTCGGGCAGCAGCTTGCCCCGCGACATCCGGTCAAAGGTCTTTTTGTCCATCTGAACTGGCGGGTTGGCCAGCTGATCGGCCAATGCGGGCACCAAAACATGCGATCTGGTCATCGGGGTAGTTCCGCCGATACGGAAGGGCTCGACCGGGGTCGGGCGAGAGGCCGGCTTTTTCGGACGCTCTGACATTTCGTCGGGCATAAAGGTTGGGCGGACCGGGTGCAGAGGCGTTACCGACCGGGCGACGCGGTGCCAAAGCTCTGCGTCTTCCGGGCGCAGGCTGCGGGTCCGGCGCGACACGTCAGCCCTCATCCAGCTTGGCTAAGGCGCGCTGGATCGGCAGCAGCACGACCATGCGGCCACCGTCGCGTATGCGGCCTGCCGCCTCGCCCGCCTGACGGCCGGTGCCATAGAAGATATCGGCGCGCTGCGCACCCTTGATCGCTGATCCGGTATCCTGCGCCACCATCAGACGGCGGAACGGCTGGTCGCCGGTCTTTTCGACCCAGACCGGCGCGCCCATCAGGACATGATCGGGGTCCACCGCGATTGACCGGTTTTCGGTCACCGATCGTCCCATCGCCCCAAGCGGACCCTTGTCCGCCGGCACCTCGTTCATCGGGCGGAAGAATACGAACGAGGGGTTCTGTTGCAGCAGCGCCTGGCCTTTGCCGGGGTTACGACGCACCCAGTCCTTGATGGTCTGCGCCGAAAGCTGATGCGCCTTGTACAGTCCCCGGCGGACAAGCTCGCCACCCACGGATTTGTAGGGGTGGCCGTTCTTGCCATCAAATCCGACACGCAGGGTGCTGCCATCGGGCAGTCGGATACGGCCAGAGCCTTGAATCTGCAAGAAGAACACCTCGACCGGATCCTCCAGCCAGGCTATTTCCAGCCCGCGTCCACGCAACAGGCCGCGCTGTTCGATTTCGGCCCGGCTGTGCCAAAGCTCGCCGGGGGTAAAGCCGGGTGGCCGACGGTAGATCGGCCAGACATAGTGGCTGTCGCGGCGCAAGGCGCCATTGAGTTCGGGCTCATAGTAGCCGGTGAAGAGTGCCGGCGGGGTGCCGATGACCACCGGACGAAAGAACAGTTCGAAAAACGTGCGGGCGGCTGCCGCAGATTTGGGTTGATCCGCAGCCAGGGCGCACGGGCCGGCCCATTCCGGATCGCGGATCAGGTCGCAAGTTTCGACAAATGTCGTCAGCGCTGCTAGGTGATCATCCTGATCCCAGCCGTCCAGTTCCGAGAACTGCAGCAGATCGGCGGCGGATGCCGGGGTCATGATCCAGGCACCCAGCACAAGGGCTGCCAGAAGCCCACGCATCATTCCCCGGTGGCCACCAGTTGCCAGTTCGGATTGTCGGACGCCATCCGTCGGGCAAAGGTCCAGACGTCCTTCTGGCGCTTGATTTCGTTGGGGTTGCCATCGACGATCTGGCCCGCCTTGTCGCGGGTTGCCGTCGTCAGTTCCGCCACGAACCGAATGGTGATTTCAGCCTCGCTGGTGTCGCGACTGAATTCGGCGCTGGCAAGCGTCAGTTCGCGAATCCCGACAAAGCTGGTCTGGACTGTCAGTCCGCGCAGTTCGCGGTCTTCGACCACCTTGACGAAGCTGTCGTAAACGTCGCGCGACAGGAACGGCAGGATGGTATCCAGCGCACCCTTGTCGAAGGCGGTCAGAATCATCTCGTACGCGCCGCGGGCACCGCGCAAGAATTCGGTAACGTTGAATTTGGATTCGGCCGTCTTCATCGCCGCCAGCGCCTTTGCCGACGACGAGCCTTCGGCAACGTGGTCTGTGATATCGGCGTCGGGACCGCCCTCGATCACTTCCAGCCCGCGGCGGGACCGCACTTGCATTTCGCTGTCGGGCGCTATTGGCACTGCAGGCTTCTCATAGCCTTGGCGCGTACCAAGGACGTTGCGCAGGCGCAGAATCAGAAAGATTGCGATCCCGGCCAAGACTACTAGCTGTATAACCGCATTACTCATCCGATCCTCGGCAGGTCTGGGGGTGACACGACAGGCGCTGGCCCCCGGGGTTGGTATCTGGCACTGACCAACCCTATGTAAGGTGTGTGGTCGGCCAAGTCCACCGTGCGGACAAGAAGATAATGAAAGTTGCATGTGGCTTTTTGCGCTGTTCATCGCGTGGCCATTGATCGAGATCGGGCTGTTCGTGACGTTGGGCGGTTGGATCGGACTGTGGCCAACGCTGGCGCTTGTGCTGGGAACCGGAATGCTGGGTGTTTCGATCCTGCGCGGCAGCGGTCTGCGGACGGTGGCAGAAGTTCGCAGCAGCGTGGCGGGGGTGCAGATGCACCAGCCGATCGCCCGCAGCGTTCTGACGATGCTGGCGGCGCTCTTGCTGATATTGCCGGGGTTCTTGACCGATGGTCTGGGCCTGATCCTGCTTGTGCCACCGGTCCAGGGGTTTTTGGCGCAACGCCTGCTGGCGCGCGTCCAGCAGTCCAGGGCCGGGCTTTTTCATACCATTCAAACGCGCGACGGTTCGGCCGCGGATCGTTCAGGGCGGGGCCAGGTGATCGACGGCGAGTTCGAGGAAATCGAGCCGCCGAAGCAGCCGACCCATCCTACCTCCGGCTGGACACGGCATTGAGATGGGCCGGATGACCTGCTAGAAGCGGTGCGAAACGCTTTTTCAGGAGTAGACGATGGCCGAGACATCTAATGGCGCGGCACAACCGCCCGCGCAACCTGCGGCCCCGCAGGTAAAGATGCAGGTCCTTGCCCAGTATGTCCGTGACCTGTCATTTGAAAACGCGGTGGCGCAACGCGGGCTTCAGGGCGGCGAGGTGCAGCCTGACATTCAGGTTCAGGTCAGCCTTGATGGCCGCAAGCGGACCGTGGAACATCAGTACGAAGTCATCATCAAGTTCAAGATCACATCGCGCAACAAAAGCAGCGGCGAGGCGCTGTTCCTGATGGAACTGGAGTATGCCGGGATCTTTATGATCGAAGGCGTTCCTGAGGATCAGCTACATCCATTCCTTCTGATCGAATGCCCGCGCATGCTGTTCCCGTTTGCCCGCCGGATCGTGTCGGACATGACTCGCGATGGCGGGTTCCCGATGTTGAATCTGGACAGTGTCGACTTCCTGGCGCTGTACCGTCAGGAACTTGCGCGGCGGGCCGAAGCCCAAGCACAGGCGCAACAGGCCCAGATCACCTGAGGTTTGTCGGCGGTCTCGTCTAACGGCCTGTCACCTGCGCCACAGTGCGCCGTCACCAAGTTCGTTGACAAAGGCTTCGTGGGCTGCGGCCTCCGCTTCTGTCAGCCCGGATGGAAGCGGCTGTGGCCGGGGACGCGGGCGCCAGACGTCGCTGGAACCGAAAGTGCCGCCAGACGTCTGAGTGCCAAGCGCGAAATCCGGCTGCCTGCCGCCGATCAACTCCAGATAGACTTCGGCCAGGATCTCTGCGTCCAGCAGTGCGCCGTGCTTTTCGCGGGCCGAATTGTCGATGCCGAAGCGCCGACACAAGGCATCAAGCGACGCGGGCGATCCGGGAAATTTCTTGCGGGCAATCATCAGCGTATCGGTGGCGCGGCTGGGCGGCAGTTGTGGCTGGCCGGTGGCCATCAGTTCAGTGTTCAGGAACTTCATGTCGAAGGAAGCGTTGTGAATGATCAGCGGCGCATCGGCTATGAATACGAGGAAATCCGCTACGATGCCGGCGAATTTCGGCTTGTCGCGCAGAAAGTCATCGCCAAGGCCGTGCACCGCAAAGGCGTCGGCAGGCATTGACCGTTCGGGGTTGATGTACTGATGATAGTTGCGCCCGGTAGGGAGATGGTTGAACAACTCAACCGCACCGATTTCAACGATGCGGTCGCCGGTCGCCGGGTCAAGGCCGGTGGTCTCAGTATCCAGCACAATCTCACGCATGGCGCGCCCTGATGGTTTTGATCAGATCATTCACCGCAGCGCGTGCGGACTCAAGGGTCGGTGTTTCAATGACGTAGTTGGATCGTGCGCATTTTTCGGCATCGGGCATCTGCCGGGCCAGGATCGATTGAAACTGCGCCTGCGACATGCCGGGACGGGCGAGGACCCTGGCGCGCTGAACTTCGGCGGGGGCGGTGACGGTCAAGGTGGCATCCATTTCGGCATCAGCACCGGTTTCAAACAGCAACGGTACATCCAGCACCACGATATCGGCGTTCTGTGCCGCCACAAACGCCGCTCGATCAGCCGCAACCAGCGGATGCACCGCTTGCTCCAGCCGCGCCAGCGCCGACGGGTCGCTGGCGATCCAGCGCTTGAGTATGCCACGATCGACAGCGCCGTCGGCGATGGCCGGCGGGTACAGGTCGGCAATTATGGGAACGGCCGCGCCGCCAATTCGGTACAACCGGTGAACGGCATCATCAGCGCTCCACACCGGGATAGAAGCGTCGGCGAACATTGCTGCCGTCGTTGACTTCCCCATGCCGATCGAACCGGTCAAGCCTAGCAGAAACGGTCTCATTTCGGCAGGACGGCAGCGCGCGTGGCGGCATTGACTTCGGGGCGATGGCCAAACCACCGCTCGAAGGCGGGGGCGGCCTGATGCAACAGCATTCCCAGGCCATCCACTGTCGTGCAGCCCTGCGCGGCGGCATGTTCAAGCAGGTGCGTGCGCAGCGGCGAATAGACCAGATCGGTAACCAGAGCCTTTGGCGAGAGGCCGTCCAGCGGGACCCGGAAATCGGGCTTTCCCGTCATGCCAAGCGCAGTGGTGTTGACGACAGTCATGGCTTCATCCAGCATGTTCGCCGCCTGCACCCAGTCATAGACCACCAGCTTTGCCCCAAACTCCTGCCGCAGCGCATCGGCCCGCTGGCGGGTGCGGTTTGCAATCCTGATTTCCGGTACGCCAACTTCGATCAACGAAGCCACAACGGCGCGGGCGGCACCACCGGCACCGAAAACCGCGGCCGGTGCAGACGTGGGCTGCCAGTCCGGCACGTTTTGCTTCAGGTTTGCAATGAATCCGTAACCGTCTGTATTATCGGCATGAATTCGGCCGTCCTTGCGAAAGATCAGGGTGTTGGCTGCACCGATCAGCGCGGCGCGGTCGGTGACGATATCGGCCAACCCCAACACGGTTTCCTTGTGCGGGATCGTCACATTCACGCCGACGAACCCCAGTTTTGGCAGGGCGCGCAAAACCTCGGCCAGATCGGCCTGGCCGACATCCATCGGGATATAGAAACCCCGGATGCCATAGGTTTTCAGCCAGTGCCCGTGCAGGGCCGGCGATTTGCTGTGCGCGATCGGCGAGCCGATGACGCCAGCCAGCGGAATGCGATCCTGACTCATGACGCGATGTCCCCCCGGGCCGAGAGATAGTTCAGAATCTGCATCAGCGGCAGGCCCAGGACATTGAAATAATCGCCCTCTATTGCGGAAATGAGACGGATACCCTCTTCCTCCAGCTTGTAGCAACCGACGGAGTCGCGGATGCTGTGCCAATTCCGTGACAGATAGTCGTCAAGATAGACCGGGCTGAACGGGCGCATCGTCATCCGGACTTCGCCAACGTGACGCCAGACCGGTTCACCGCCGTGATAGATCACCGCAGCCGACAGCAGGCTGTGCGTCGAAGCCCTAAGCGCGAGCAGTTGCGTGTGGGCATCATCCAAGGATTGCGGTTTGGCGAGAATCCTTCCGCGATGTTCCAGTACCTGATCGCAGCCGATCACCAGTTCGTCCGGCATGCGTTCGGCGATTTTTCGGGCCTTGAACTCTGCCAGTGCGTCGGCGACATCGCGCGACCCGGCAGATTCAGCTTCCAGCGCCGCCCGGATTGCAGCTTCATCGATGCGCGCCGGCCGAGTTTCAACAGTCACGCCAGCATCGCGAAGCAGCCGCGCCCGGACGGGTGAGGCCGAAGCGAGGATTACCCGGGACAGGGCCATGTGGACAACTCCGGTATTTCCGAGTGAATGTTCGGTTTTGGTTCTGCTGCGTAGCCTGTGGGGCTCAAGTGGCCGTTACACCAGTCACCGGGTTGGCGGTCAATGCCGGACGGTTTTCCACGGTGGGCAAGTGCTTTCGCCGTCCTGTGGGTAGCTCGCCTTCTGCGGGTGATTGTTAATTCGATACACAGTGTACATGCGAGGGTTCTTCCGGCAAGACATTGATTCTTAGCGTATATATGCAGCCTTTGCCGAAGCCCAAATGTTTCACACAGACTTTTCCACAGGACCGTCGGTCCGGGATAAGCCGGGGGCCTACCAATGAATCCCCACTATCCACAGCCCCTACATCATCTATATCTCTTTAATCTTCTTCTTCAGAAGATAGAAGGAAAATGCCCTGATCGGGGCACGGGGCGGGCATGACGGATATTCTGGTGAACCTTTATCCATGGACCAAGGCACTGCACATCATGGCAGTGATCGCCTGGATGGCGGGTTTGTTCTATCTGCCAAGGCTGTTTGTCTACCACGTGGAAAGAGGCATGGCGGGCGAGACCGACATGATGTTCCAGACCATGGAACTTCGGTTGCTGCGTGCCATCATGAACCCGGCAATGATCGCCACCTGGGTATTTGGACTGGCTCTAGTCCTAACGCCACAAGCCGGCGTGGACTGGTCAGAGGTCTGGCCCTGGACCAAGGCGATCGCGGTGCTGGGGATGACATGGTTTCATCATTGGCTGGGGCGCAGGCGCAGGGATTTTGTGGGTGGACGCAATCAGGTCACCAGCCGACAATACCGGATGATGAACGAAGTGCCGACGGTGTTGATGCTGGTGATCGTATTGTCGGTCGTCGTGCGGTTCTGACCGGCGTTGACTCGGGCACCCTCTGGGTGTAACGAACCAGCCGACGGGCCGTCCGGTCCGTCTTTCCTCCCTTCATCCCCGACGCGCGCTGCATTTTGGCGCGCCTCCAAGAATCCGAACATTCATGACGATAGAACGCCTGAACCTGGCTGAACTCAAAGCCCAAACCCCCGCTGATCTTTTGGCGATGGCCGAAGATCTGGAAATCGAGAATGCGCCCTCCATGCGGAAGGGCGAGATGATGTTCTCGATCCTGAAAGAGCGGGCAGAGGAAGGCTGGGAGATATCCGGGGACGGCGTGCTGGAAGTGTTGCAGGATGGGTTCGGGTTTCTGCGCTCGCCTTCTGCCAACTATTTGCCCGGTCCGGATGATATCTATGTCTCGCCCGACACCATCCGACAGTTTTCGTTGCGGACTGGCGATACGATCGAGGGTGTGATGCAGGCCCCGCGGCAGGAAGAGCGCTATTTCTGCCTGACCAAGGTCAGCCAGATCAATTTCACCGACCCGGAAAAGGCGCGGCACAAGGTCCATTTCGACAACCTGACGCCGCTCTACCCGGATGAGCGGTTCAAGATGGAAATCGAGGATCCGACGGTCAAGGACCGCTCTGCCCGGATCATCGATCTGGTGGCACCCCTCGGCAAGGGTCAGCGTGCGTTGATCGTGGCGCCACCGAGAACCGGCAAGACCGTGCTGTTGCAGAACATCGCGCATTCGATCGCAACCAACCACCCGGAATGCTACCTGATAGTGCTGCTGATCGACGAGCGGCCCGAGGAAGTCACCGACATGCAGCGGAGCGTTCGCGGCGAAGTGGTTTCGTCCACCTTCGACGAACCGGCAACGCGGCATGTGGCGGTGGCGGAAATGGTGATCGAAAAGGCCAAGCGGCTGGTCGAACACAAGCGCGACGTGGTGATCCTGCTGGATTCGATCACTCGTCTGGGACGGGCTTTCAATACGGTCGTTCCGTCGTCCGGCAAGGTTCTGACTGGCGGTGTCGATGCCAATGCACTGCAGCGGCCCAAGCGGTTCTTTGGCGCGGCGCGGAACATCGAAGAAGGCGGCTCGCTGACCATAATCGCCACAGCGCTGATCGATACCGGCAGCCGGATGGATGAAGTGATCTTTGAGGAATTCAAGGGTACGGGCAACAGTGAGATCGTGTTGGACCGCAAGATAGCCGACAAGCGGGTGTTCCCGGCGATGGACATTCTGAAGTCCGGCACCCGCAAGGAAGAGTTGCTGATCGAAAAGGGCGACTTGCAGAAAACCTATGTTCTTCGACGCATCCTGAACCCGATGGGCACGACAGATGCCATGGAATTCCTGATTTCGAAGTTGAAGCAAACCAAGAGCAACGCCGAGTTCTTCGACTCCATGAACTCCTGATTTCTGCCTGGTATCAATGAGTTAATAGTGGATACCATCTATGCCCTGACCTCGGCGCGCGGCAAGGCAGGGGTGTCAATTGTCCGGCTTTC
Organism: Paracoccaceae bacterium; assembly: GCA_031401675.1. Lineage (GTDB taxonomy): Bacteria > Pseudomonadota > Alphaproteobacteria > Rhodobacterales > Rhodobacteraceae > JANNRR01. The sequence goes on along the minus strand of JANNRR010000042.1, from coordinate 5,957 downwards.
CGGACCCATGGCCTGGGCAGCAGTCGAGGAGCTCGCCGGGCCCCTAGCGGAACCACGACGGCTCGCGCTGCGTACTCTCAGGATTGACGACATTGAACTGGACCGGGCACTGGTTGTCGGGTTCCCGGCAGGCGCCAGCTTCACAGGCGAGGCAGTGGCGGAACTGCACCTGCATGGATCGGTGGCGGTTGTGGCGGCAGTCTTGCGGGCCTTGAGCACTATTGCCGGGCTGCGGTTGGCAGAACCGGGCGAATTTACGCGGCGGGCGCTGGAAAACGGCTGTCTTGATCTGACGCAGGTCGAAGGGCTGGGTGACCTGATCGAAGCTGAGACCGAAGCGCAACGGTGCCAGGCCTTGCGTGTGCTGTCGGGTGCTGTGGGTGTTCGGGCTGAAGGTTGGCGGGCGCGGCTGATCCGGGCGGCAGCGCTGCTGGAAGTGACGATTGATTTTGCCGATGAGGACGTGCCGGTGGATGTGTCGCCGGAGGTTCTGGGGCTGTTGGACGGGCTGATCGCCGAGTTCCGGGCAGAGGCGGTTGGTGTCTTGGCGGCGGAACGAGTACGGGATGGCTTCGAGGTGGCCATCATCGGCCTGCCGAATGCCGGAAAATCTACCCTACTCAATGCGTTGGCCGGGCGAGAGGCGGCGATCGTTTCGGAGTTTGCCGGCACCACGCGCGACGTAATCGAAGTCCGGATGGACCTGGCGGGGTTGGCCGTGACGTTACTGGACACCGCCGGTTTGCGGGAAAGCCAGGATGTAGTCGAAAGCATCGGAATTGACCGGGCGATCAAGCGGGCACGAGCGGCGGATTTGCGGGTGTTTCTTCAGGATATCAACGGTTTGCCTAGTGAGCTCGAGCCGATGTCAGAGGACATCGTGGTTCGGGGCAAGGCAGATGACGGCGGTGGGGTTTCGGGAAAGACCGGGGCCGGACTTACCGAACTGGTGGCGCGGATTGCCGCAGTCCTGGCGCGGCGCGCGGCTTCGTCCGGGACGTTGACGCGCGAAAGGCACAGGTTGGCGGTGCTGGCGGGAATTGAGGCTTTGGAATCGGCACGGTCTGAGGTATTGCCGGCAGGGCGGACGGAGGTCGCGGCGGAGTCTCTGCGCCATGCCATCAGGGCACTCGATGTTCTGGTCGGCCGGGTGGATGTGGAGCAGGTCCTCGGAGAGATATTCGCCAGCTTCTGTATCGGAAAGTAGGGAGTGTTTCACGTGAAACATTTTGACGTCGTGGTGATCGGCGGCGGGCACGCCGGGGCAGAGGCTGCACACGCTGCGGCCCGGTTGGGGGCAACAACGGCGCTGGTGACGGTGCGGCGCGATGCAATTGGCGTGATGTCCTGCAATCCGGCGATTGGCGGCCTTGGCAAAGGCCATCTGGTTCGCGAGATCGATGCGATGGACGGGGTGATGGGCCGGGTGGCCGATGTGGCAGGCATCCAGTTCCGGCTTCTGAACCGCAGCAAAGGCCCGGCAGTGCAAGGGCCGCGGGCGCAGGCTGACCGAAAATTGTATCGGCTAGCGATGCAGGCCGAAACCGCTGCCCGCCCGTTGCTGACAATTGTGGAGGGCGAAGCGGCTGATTTCCTAATGGACCGCGACCGCGTCGCGGGCATCGTGCTGGTGGATGGCTCGGAGATCGCGGCCGCCGCCGTTGTGCTGACCACGGGGACGTTTCTGCGCGGCATCATACATATTGGCGATGTAAGTCGATCTGGCGGGCGGATGGGTGATCGCGCATCAATTGCTCTGGCTGAAAGGATTGACGACTTCGGACTGCCGCTTGGTCGGTTGAAAACCGGCACACCGCCTCGGCTGGACGGCCGGTCGATCGACTGGGCGATGCTTGAATCACAGCCAGGCGACGTAGATCCGGTGATGTTTTCCTTTCTGTCGAAAAGGCCGACAGTGCGTCAGGTTGCGTGCGGGATCACGCACACCAACCAGCGCACTCACGAGATCATCCGGGAAAACCTTGCGCGGTCAGCGATGTATGGCGGGCATATCGAAGGGGTCGGTCCGCGCTACTGCCCGAGCATAGAGGACAAGGTTGTGCGCTTTGCCGACAAGGCAGCGCATCAGGTGTTCCTGGAGCCCGAGGGGCTGGACGACCCGACAGTCTATCCCAACGGCATTTCGACCAGCCTGCCAGAAGACGTGCAGCGCGATTATGTGCATTCAATCACAGGACTGGAGGCTGCGGTCATTCTGCAACCAGGCTATGCTATCGAATACGACTATGTCGATCCACAAGCGCTGCGACCGACGCTGGAGTTGAAGAGCGTGCCGGGCCTGTTCCTCGCCGGACAAATCAACGGAACGACGGGGTATGAGGAAGCGGCGGCGCAAGGGCTGGTTGCCGGGTTGAACGCGGCGCTGGGTGCGCAGGGGCGGGACCGGGTGATTTTCAGCCGGTCTGAAAGCTACATCGGCGTAATGATAGATGATCTGGTTACGCGTGGGGTGACGGAGCCCTATCGCATGTTCACTTCGCGCGCCGAGTATCGGCTCAGCCTGCGAGCGGACAATGCCGATCAGCGCCTGACGCCATTGGCCGAGTCGCTGGGCTGCGTCAGCGAGGGGCGGAGAGCTGCGTTCGGTGCGAAGATGCAGGCCTTGGCGTCTGTCCGCGCCGTGCTTTATGCTGCATCCTTTACGCCGCGCGACCTGGCGGCCGAGGGAATCAGGATGAATCAGGACGGAATCCGCCGAAACGGCTTCGAGTTGCTGTCATTCCCGGAAGTTGGCATGGATCAGGTGATTGCACTGATGCCCGATCTGGCCGGCCTGGAGTCTGGGATCAGGGACCAGATTGCGCGCGATGCGCTCTATGCGCCCTATCTCGAACGGGAGGCCGAGGGCGTCAAGGCCATGCGACGGGATGAAGGCCACGCGATTCCAATGGATTTCCAGTATGTTGGCTTGCAAGGCCTGTCGAATGAACTCCAGGCTAAACTGGCCCGCGTCCGGCCGGAAACGCTGGCACAGGCCGGCCGAGTCGAAGGGATGACGCCGGCGGCGCTGACTCTGCTGTTGTCTCGGATCAAGGCCATGGGCATGCGTCGGGCGGCGCAATGAATGTTTCACGTGAAACAACAGCACGGCTGGAAGCCTATGTGGCGCTGCTGAAGAAGTGGAACCCTGCAATCAACCTGGTGGCAAAATCCACCTTGGCGGATGTCTGGAGCCGACACATCCTCGATTCGGCGCAATTGCTTGATCTCTGTCCGCGGGACGCGGCTCACTGGGTCGATCTCGGCAGTGGCGGCGGTTTTCCCGGATTGGTTGTGGCGATCATCGCTGCGGAGATGCTGCCGGGCCTGCAGGCGACATTGGTAGAAAGCGATCAGCGCAAGGCTGAGTTTCTGCGCACAGTAGCTAGGGAAACCGGAGTTACCGTAACTATCCAGAACGTCCGGTCTGAAGATCTGTCGCCACAGGCGGCCGATGTGCTGTCGGCACGGGCGTTCGCACCTCTGCCGCTGCTTTTGGAGCACGCACACCGACATCTGAAGCCCGGCGGTATCGCACTTTTGCTGAAAGGCGCCGCGGCGGAGGCCGAGCTGTCGGAAGCGCTTGCAACCTGGCGCTTCGCGGTCCAGAAAACCCCCAGCAAGACCGATTCACAGGCGGTCATCCTGACGATCGGAGACCTTGGCCGTGCCTGAGAATAAGCCTCCGAGAATCATCGCCATCGCCAATCAGAAGGGTGGCGTTGGGAAGACCACGACAGCCATAAACCTGGCGGCCGCGCTTGCCGAAACCGGGCGGCGCGTGCTGCTGATTGATCTGGACCCGCAGGGAAACGCCTCAACCGGGCTGGGCGTCGGTCAGGCAGATCGCAAGCTGACCACCTATGATTTGTTGATCGCCGATGCCCCCCTACAGGATGTGGTGGTGGAAACCGCGATCAAGGGGGTGTATCTGTGCCCGGCGACAACCGATCTGTCTTCGGCGGATATCGAACTGGTGTCGAACGAAAAGCGCAGCTTCCTGCTCTATGACGCGCTGCGCCAACCTGAGGTTGAGGCGTTCGGATTTGACTATATCCTGATCGACTGCCCGCCCTCGCTCAGTCTGCTGACGGTAAACGCGATGGTTGGGGCACAGTCGGTGCTGGTGCCACTGCAAAGCGAGTTTTTCGCGCTGGAAGGGCTCAGCCAGCTGATGCTGACCATTCGCGAAGTCCGGCAAACCGCGAATCCGGATCTGCGGATCGAAGGGGTAGTCCTCACCATGTATGATGGCCGCAACCGCCTGTCGCAACAGGTAGAAGCTGACGCGCGGGAAAATCTGGGCGAATTGGTGTTCCGCACGGTGGTGCCGCGCAACGTGCGAATCAGCGAGGCACCATCTTTTGCGCTGCCGGTACTTGCCTATGATACGCTGTCTAAGGGCAGTCTGGCGTATCGGGCGCTGGCTCAGGAAATGTTGGCACGGCACCTGGTTTAGGGGGGCAAGATGGACAAGAAGCAAGAAAGACGCGGGTTGGGGCGCGGGCTGTCGGCCCTGATGGCAGATGTCAATCTTGACGCCGCGCAGAAAGACGAGGCCCGGCCACGGCGCGATCAGATGATGCCGATTGAAAAGCTGTTCGCGAATCCGCAGCAGCCGCGCCGCGACTTTCCCGAGGCTGCTCTGGAAGAACTGACGGCGTCGATTCGCGAAAAAGGCGTGATCCAGCCGCTGATTGTTCGGGAAAGGCCAGCCGAAACAGGGACTTATGAGATTGTCGCCGGTGAACGGCGCTGGCGTGCGGCGCAGCGCGCGCAATTGCACGAGGTGCCGGTGCTGGTTCGCACCCTGACGGACAACGAAGTTCTGGAAATCGCCATCATCGAAAACATCCAGCGCGCCGACCTGAACCCTGTGGAAGAGGCGATGGGTTATCGCCAGCTGATGGACCGCTTCGGCCACACACAGGAGCGGGTGGCGGAAGCACTGAGCAAAAGCCGCAGTCATATCGCTAACCTGTTGCGGCTGTTGACCTTGCCGGCAGAAGTTCTGGCCTGGTTGCGCGAAGGCAAGCTGACATCGGGCCACGCCCGGGCGCTGATCACGACAACCGACCCGGTGGGATTGGCCAGGCAGGTGATGACCAAAGGCCTCTCGGTGCGAGAAACCGAGGCATTGGCGCGGATGGTCCCTGGCCCGAAGGGGCCAAAGGCGGTACGCCCGACACGAAAAGATGCCGACACCACGGCACTGGAACAAGACCTGTCGACAAACCTGGGGATGAAAGTCAGTATCAATCACCGGCCGGGCGCAGCAGGCGGAACCCTGACCATCAAATATGGCACGCTGGAGGCGCTGGACGATCTGTGCCGCGTTCTCAGCACAGGGGCTCTGGCCGGGACCATATGAACACTGCCACAACCAAAAGGACGATTGCCTGAGCCAGCAGTATTTGCCAGCCCAGACCGAGCGCAAGCGACACGCTGAATCCGGCCAGAATCGAGACTGTTGCCAACACTTTCGCTTTTCGACCTATGGCACCCGAGCGTTGCCAGTCCGAAATCGGTGGGCCAAGGATCGGGTGAGTGATCAGCCAGCGGTGCAGACGATCCGACGATCTGGCAAAGCAAAAAGCGGCCAGCAGCAGGAACGGCACCGAGGGCAGGAACGGGGCCGGGATGCCGATGATCCCAAGAACAAGCGCAATCAGCCCAAGCCCAGCCCAGACCAAACGCATCACATCACCAGCAGTTCGCGAAGAACAGCGTTCAGCAGCATGCGACCTTGTGGCGTTACCTGCAGTCTGATCCCATCAGACCGAACCATGCCGATACCCTCTAAGGCATTGATTCTATTTACGTCCACCGATCGACCAGCCAGCGCCTGAAATCGCGACAATTCGGCGCCTTCGCTCAGACGAAGCGACATCATCAGATACTCGGTCGCCTGATCCGCAGGTGCAACTGCGACCCGCCCGATCTCACCGTCGCCGCCG
>JANNRR010000041.1:0-23117 GCA_031401675.1 Paracoccaceae bacterium | reverse complement strand
GAACGAAGCTCCGGCGCCGTCAACTCCTTCCGCGTGACCGCGATCCCTGCCATGGCAACCTCCCCACTTTGAGGTCGCATTGATTCAGACTTCGAGAGCCAAGGGAATCCCAAAAGAGTCACCAACGAAGGCCATTGGTATTACTCATGGCTCGCGTGACCGAAGCGCGATGTAAAGCCCTGCTGCCACGATCAGCCCGGCCCCGATCATCATCCCGGGGCCGGGAATGTCGCCAAAGAACAGCGCCCCGAAAATCACCGCCCACAGCAGAATCGAATACTGGAACGGCATCACCGTCCCGGCATCGGCATGCTTGAACGCCCGGTTCATCAGAATATGCGCAACCATCGCCACCACCCCCAGCAAGGCCAGCATCGCCAACTCTGCCAGCGTCATGCCCCGCCATCCGGCAGGTCCGGTCCCGGGGGGCAACAGCCAAACCCCGATCCCGCCCGCGACAACCGACGCCAGCATCTGCCAGACCACGATCGTGCTGTCCGCCGTCGCGCGAAGCTTTCGCCCCAGCACCATCGACACCGAGAACGCCAGGCTGCCGGCCAGCGCAATCAAGGCCGGTCCGCCGAGACTGGCGGTCGAGGGGCGCAGCGCGATCAACACGCCAACGAACCCCACCAGGATCGCGGCCCAGCCCCGCCAGTCCACCCGCTCGCCCAGGAACACCGACGCCAGCGCCGCCACATAGATCGGCCCGGCCATCCAGTAGGTGACGGTATCGGCCAGCGGCAGGTAGGCCACGGCGGCATAAAAGGCGAACCCCTCGCACGCCATCAGAACCGCCCGCAAGAAATGCAACCCGGGACGGTCCACCGCCAGGAGCGGCCGCAACCCGCCCCGGTACAGCACCGGCACCATCACCGCCAGCGCGGCCAGCGACCGGATCAGCACCACCTGACCGACCGAGAACTGCCCGACCAGCCATTTGCCCATCACGTCGTTCAAGGCAAACAGCAGCATCCCCGCCAGGGTCAGCAGGATGGCGGTCCGTACGTTGGCCTGCCCCGGCCCCAGCGCCTGCAGCACGGCGCTACATCACTGCACCGATCTGCCACGGCACGAATTCCACCGCACCGAACCCCAGGTCTTCCGATTTGGTCGGCTTGCCCGAGGCGGCGGCGATGAACGCCTCGAAGATCTCGCGGCCCTTGGCCTCGATCGTCACGCCTGCGCTGATGATGTCGCCGCAGTTGATGTCCATGTCTTCCGACATGTGATTGTACATTTCGGTGTTGGTGGCCAGCTTCAGGCAGGGCGAAGGCTTGTAGCCCGACACCGAACCGCGCCCGGTGGTGAAGGCGATCAGGTTGGCACCGGAGGCGATCTGACCGGTGACCGAGGCCGGATCGTAGCCGGGGCTGTCCATGTAGACGAAACCCGGCGCGGTGATCGGCTCGGCAAACAGATAAAACCCCGACAGGGGTGCAGTGCCGCCCTTGGCCACCGCGCCCAGTGACTTCTCCAGGATGGTGGTCAGCCCGCCACGCTTGTTGCCGGGGCTGGGGTTGTTGTCCATCTCGCCACCATTGCGGGCGGTGTAATCCTCCCACCACTTGATCCGGTCGATCATGGCATGGGCAATTTCCGGCGTCGCGGCACGCCGGGTCAGCAGATGCTCGGCCCCGTAGATCTCGGGAGTTTCCGACAGGATGGTGGTGCCGCCATGCTGCACCAGCAGATCCGACGCCGCCCCCAGGGCCGGGTTGGCGGTGATGCCGGAATAGCCGTCCGAGCCACCGCACTGCATCCCGACCACGATCTTTGAAATCGGCGCGGGGGCCCGCGCCACCCGGTTGGCAATTTCGCCCATTTCGCGCAGTTGGGTCAGCGCCGCCGCGATGGTCCGCCGGGTGCCGCCTTCCTGCTGGATCGTCATGTAGCGGAAATTGTTGTCGAGCCGCAGCCGCCCCTTGCCGACCAGCGCTGGCACCTGCATGGCTTCACAGCCTAATCCCAGCAAAAGGATGCCGCCGAAATTGGCATGCTGGGCATAGCCCGCCAGCGTGCGGAACAGCGTCTCGTAGCCCTCGCCCTTCATGTCCATTGCGCAACCGGTGCCGTGCACGATCGGCACCACGCCATCGACATTCGCCAACCCCCGAAAATAGGGATCCCGCTCCGCCGCCTCGGCCACCAGCTTTGCCACCGAACCGGAACAGTTCACGGTGGTGATGATGCCAAGGTAGTTGCGGGTGCCGACCTTGCCGTCGGCCCGGTGAAAGCCCTGAAATGTCCGCCCATCGTTCAGGATCGGCAACGGCGTGTTTTCTTCGGCAATCGCGTAATCCAGCTCATGCGGGCCCATCCCGAGGTTGTGGGTGTGGACATGCGCCCCGGCCGCGATCGGCACCAGCGCCTGCCCGATGATCTGGCCGTAACGGTACAGCACCTGCCCCTCGGCCAGATCGACCAGCGCGATCTTGTGGCCGCGCTTGACCGGCTCGGTCAGGGTCACTCCCAGATCGGACAGTCCTGCACCCGCAGCCAGATCCTGCAGGGCAATGGCAACCGTGTCGCGGGCGTTCAGGCGGATGGCTGGGGCGGGCATGGCAAACTCCGATGGTGCTGCAACTGGTTAGCACAACCCCGGCCCCGCGGTCGAGATTGGATCAGCCTTGTCCCGGTCGCGCAGTGTCGTTGCATTCTCAACCCGCAGCTGGCCGGCGCAGGCCGGATGATCCGCACGGCCGGGCTGCGCGCGTGGTGCCGGTCGCGACAGGAACCGCAACCAACCAGCAACAGCACATCGCCGTTGTTTGCGCCGGCTTGTTGCCGCAGGGGCCGATTTTGGGTATAATTCCACAAATCGAACCTGAAGCGGGCCGTAGAATGCGCCTGACCACCGAACAAGCCGGCGACCCGGAAATGCGGACGGCAGAGCTGGCCGACCGTATTGCCTACGAGCTGGAACGGTCGATCCTGACCGGGGCGGTCCGGCCGGGTGCGCACCTTGGCCAGCGCGATATCTGCGACCGTTTTCTGGTCTCGCGGACGCCTGTCCGGGAAGCCTTGCGAAAGATGCAGGCGCTTGGGCTAGTTGACCTGGTGCCAAACCGCGGGGCTACGGTCCGCGCACTGACGCAGCAGGATATCGAGGAGGTGTTCGACCTGCGGGCAGAGCTGGAAGGCTACGCCGCCGAGCTTGCCACCCGCAACGCCGATGCCGGGTTTGATGCCGACCTGGATGCGGCTTTGGGAAAGATCGATCTGGCGGTGCAAACCCACGGCCCGGATCAGGCGTTCAATGCCGCCCACAACACCAATGTCGCCACGCGCATCCGCGACTTTCACGGGATGATCCTGGACCGCGCCGGCAACCGGCATCTGGCCCGGACCGTGCACGGGCTGGAGGCGAAGTATCAGGGCGATTTCTGCAGCCACATGCTGGCCCGACCCGAAGCGCAGAAGGTGCTGTACATCGACGAACATCTGGCAATCCGGGATGCCATCGTCGACCGATCGGAACGGACGGCGCGCGATCTGATGCGGGCGCATGTGCTGCATGCAAAGCAGAACTTTCTGACGCATTTCCGCGATCATCTGCACGGCATCAATCCGGGGCAGGACAAGGTGCCGCTGCCGTCAGCCCCGATCTACTGATCCGGAAGCGCAGGCGCCGGGCGAGATTTCGGGCAGGTGCCATGTCCGGATTATCACGCGTGATAATCCGGACAACCAGTTGATTTCGTGACATTTTACTTAAGGAGTTCACAAATTGTCAGGAATGATTAACGCCCGGTCCCTGCCGCCGCTTCTGCTTTGACCCAGCCGACATAGTCGGCCAGAGTTTCTGCCAGCGGGCGGGGGGTCCAGCCGAAATCGGCGGCAGCCCGGGCGATGTCATAGGCGGCAAAGCGCCCCGTACGCTGGTTGGGCAACTGGCTGATTTCCGGGTCCGAAGCCACCTCCAGCCTGCACTCGCCGACATGGTTGCCGATCAGCGCCGCCAGTTCCGCCACCGAGGTCAGCGCGCCAGCCGCGATGTTGTAGACCGGATGCCGCAGCGCCACAGGCGGCGTCTGCAGGATCATCACGACCGCCCGCGCCACGTCGGCGGCCGCGACGAAATCCCCGGCCGCCTGCAAAGAGGCGACGCGGGTGGTCCGCCCGGCCAACGCGTTGACGGCGAGAACTTGCGGAATGCAGCGCACCCGGCGCAGCGCGGTGATCCGGTCCATCGCCCCGAACACGCCCGACAGGCGCAAGGACACGACCGGCAACCTGTGGATCACGCCGAACCGGCGGGCGATCTGTTCCCCGGCCAGCTTGGACACGCCATAGAGCCCGTCCGGGGCTACATGCTGATCCTCGGCCACAAACAGCGCGCCCGGTGCATCCATTGGCAGCGACCGCGCGTAGACGGCGCCGGACGACAGGTTGACGAACCAACCGGACCCCGGCCGCTTTCGCCACCAGTCCAAGAGCCGGGCGGTTGCCATGATGTTGATGTCCAGCACCTCCAGCGGGGTGTCGGCTTCGGGTGAACGCTGCCGGCCATCGGCATCGATGTAGGGCGACGGCGTGGCGGCGGCCCCGTGCACCACGGCATCGATCGAGGCAGGCAGCCGGTCATACAGGTCAGCGCGGCGCAGGTCGCCGGTGATGACCCGCATCCGGTCCGAGACTGCCGCGAAGAACCGCCCGGCAACCGCATCGGGCGGCGACAGGTCGACGACGGTGACGACGTGGGACGGGTCGGCCAGAAGCCACTGCCGCACGACATGGGCCATGGCAAAGCCCATGCCGCCGGTGACCAGCAGATGCACGACGCCGCTATCCCAGCCCGTAGATCCGGCGGGCGTTGCCGCCGGCAATTGCCTGCATCTCTGCCGGTGACAGGCCGGCCAGCAGCTGATGCGTCAGGGCGATCCAGGCCGGCAGGCCAGTGCCCAGATTGACCACCGGCCAGTCGCCGCCCCACACCACTCGGCCCGGCCCGAACGACTGAAGCACATGGTCGACCCAGGGGCGCAAGGTTTCCAGCGTGGCGGTGCCGGGCGCGCAATAGGCGACGATGCCCGAAAGTTTGCAACTGACATGGCTGAGCGCGGCCAGTGCGGTGATCCCGGCGGCCCATTCATCGAACGAACCGCCGGCGATGTCGGGCACGCCACAGTGATCCAGCACCAGCGTCATGTCATCGCATTCCATCGCCAGATCGCGGGCCAGCGGCAACTGCCGGGCCAGATAGCACATGTCGAACGGCAGGCCGCGCGCACCGATCCGGGCCAGATTGCGCCGGAAGCCCGAGGCCTGCGACAGACTGTCCGGCATCACATGCAGAATGCGGCGGAAGCCGACCACCGACAGCCCGGCGCATTCATCCAGCCAGTCCTCGACCCCGTCCTCTTCCGGCCGGATCGAGGCGATCTGGCCCAGCATGCCGTTTCCCGGATCAGCCACCAGCCCGGCGATCAGCCGCGCCTCGGCCCGGTAGTCGGCATCGTCGACGCCGCATTCCATGAAGATGGTACCCGCCACCCCCAGCCCGCGGGTCAGGTCGCGGTAATCGGTGACGGTGAAATCGCCGGTGGCCAGCGCCGGGATGCCGGCTGTCCAGTCGTAGCCGAGATGGCGGCGATAGATCAGGTGCTGGTGGGTATCGATCAGGTCCATCTCGCGCCCCTTCATGGAATCAGCAAGGTCAAGCAAGCTGCAGCATATCAGACCCGGGCATAAGTTGCCGCCTCGATCATCGCCCAATCAAGGCGCATTCCCAACCCCGGGCCTTCCGGCATCCGCGCCAGCCCATCCGAAATCGGCAGGCTTCCGGCCAGACCGAAGGCGAAATCCTGCATCGGCCACAGCACCTCGAACCAGCCGCAGTTGCGGATCGACCCGATGACATGCAGGTTCACCAGTTCCAGCGGATGAAAGATCGCGGTATGCACTTCGCATTGCATATGGAACGCTTCGGCCAGTCGGGCGGTTTTCAGCACGCCGGTCACGCCGCCGCTCCACGACACATCGGCGCGCACGCCGTCGACCACCCGGGTCGACCACCCGGGTCGCCACGCATTCCGCCACGGAATAGGGCGGACGGGCCAGCACCTCGGTGCCAATCACCGCGATGTCCAAGGTGCGGGTCAGTTCGCGCAGGGCCGCCAGGTTTTCATCGGGCAGAGGTTCCTCCAGCCACAGGAAATCCAGCCGTTCCAGTTCCCGCCCCAGACGCAGCGCCTCGTCGTAGGTGTAGGGGCGCACCGGGTCCGACATCAGCGCAAAGTCCGGACCCACGGCGGCGCGCACTGCCCGGTGGATACCGATATCTTCGGCCAGGGTCCGGCCGGGCGGATGGATCTTGTAGCCGCGCAGGCCGGCCGCCTGTACTGCCAGCGCTTCGGCGGCATAGGCATCAGCACTCTCCAGCACCAGCGACGAGGCATAGACCGGAACCGTGGTCCGGGCCCCGCCGATCTGACGCCAGAGCGCCACGCCCGCCGCTTCGGCAGCCAAGAGCCACAGGCAGCAGTCCAGGGGGCCGTAGCTGTATGCCGGCAGATGGTGCCACCAGCGGTCGGCCCGCCGCCAGTCGTGCCACATAGCCTCGCGGTCCAGCGCGTTGCGCCCGATCAGGAACGGGCGCAGCGAGGCGGCGGCCAGATGCCCTGATCCAAGCGCCGAGCGCCCGGCAAAGCCGAACATCGAAGCGCTTCTGCCGCTGGTGGTGGTCAGCGTATAGACCAGAAATTCCAGCCCCTGCCCGGAGTGCCCACCCCGGAGCCCGTCGCCAAGGCTGCCGACCGGTGCCCGGCAACACCGGATGTCAAGCGCCGCGATCTGCAGGGGGTCAGAACTTTCCATAGCGCAGATAGGCCTGTTGCGGGTCCATCCCGTTCAGGATCGCCCGGCGCACCGCGCTTTCGGTTTCCATTGCGGTCAGCGACCTGTCGATCACCGCGTCCAGATGCTCGGCCGGAATGCAGACCATCCCGTCGCGGTCGCCGTGCAGCCAGTCGCCGGGGCGGATCAGCACCTCGTCGATCCGGATCGGGATGTTGGCGGCGGTGGGCAGCCACATGCCGACCACGTCGCGCGGCGTGTGGAACACCCGCCAACAGGTGAACCCCAGCGTCAGGATGAAACTGGCGTCGCGCAGACCGCCATCCAGCACCGCCCCCAGAACCCCCTTGCGGTGCAGAGTTTCGGCGCTCAACTCGCCCATCTGTGCGACCGTGTGGTTGTGCGGCTGCGCGGTCCAGACGTGACCGGCCGGGGCTTGCGACAACAGGCCGGTCCAGGCCAGCAGGGTGGCGTGCGCGTCGGCCGTTGTATCGATCCGGCCTTCGATGGTGAAGGCCGGGCCGGTCAGGACCCTGTCGGGTTGCAGCGGCGTGATGCGCGGTGGCAGCGTGAAGTCGCGCAAGCCCATGGCGCGCAATGTGTCGTGGATCACCGAGGTATAGCAGGTCTGCAGGACCGCGATGCGCGGGTCGGGCTGCGGGTCAGTTCCCGGCCCGGGAACCGGACCGTCAGTCATGATGGAACACTTCTTCCAGCCCCGCCCACCATTCGCCGGGCTTGCGGCTGTCGAGCGGCTGCTGGCAGGGCATGCACACCGCCCACCAGTCCTGGGTGCGCGGGTCGGCCGCCATGCCAGCCATGTCGCCTTCGAAATCGCTGCCGTGGTATTCAAAATAGCTGAACAGCAGGTTTTCCGGCTGCCGCAGGTAGATCGAATAGTTCCGGATGTTGCAGTCGCTGATCTTGGCCAGTATCTCGGGCCAGACAGCGGCATGCAGGGCCACGTATTCGGCGACCTTTTCCGGCTTCAGCCCCAGAACCATTGCATAGCGTTTCATCCTGCCCCCCCTGTGATCACCGAATGGCTGCCCGGCACGGTCTGAGCCAGGATCGCGGCTCTGTCCCACGCGATGCCAAGCCCCGGTTCCTGCGAAGGATACGCTCGACCCTGCCGCAGGTCGAGCCGCGAGGTGGTGATGGGATCAAGCTGCGGGATGTATTCCAGCATCCAGCCCGCCGGGGCGGCGCAGGCCAGCGAAACGTGCAGTTCCATCAGGAAATGCGGGCAGACAGCGATGTTGTGCGCCTCGGCCAGATGCGCCACCTTCAGCCAGGGGGTGATGCCGCCGATCCGGGCGGCATCGACCTGAATGATGTGGGCGGCACCGGCGTGCAGGTAATCCTTGAACTGGCTGATCGAATACAGGCTTTCGCCGACGGCTATGGGCACGCGCGAGGTGGCGGCGAGCCTTGCATGGGCGGCAATGTCGTCGGCGGGCATCGGTTCTTCGAACCAGGTCACGCCGGTTTCGGCCAGCATGTCGGCGCGCTGCAGGGCCTCGGACAGGGTAAAGGCCTGATTGGCATCGACCATCAGGCGGAACTCGTCGCCGACCGCCGCCCGCACGGCGGCCAGCCGGGCGCGGTCCTGCGACAGGTGTGGCTTGCCGATCTTGACCTTGGCCCCGGCAAAGCCCGCGGCCTGCATCGCTACGGCGTCGGCCACCAGATCGGCGGTTTCTATATGCAGCCAGCCGCCTTCAGTGGAATAGACCGGGACCGAGGGTTTCGCGCCGCCGGCCATCCGCCAGAGCGGCAGCTTGGCGCGGACGCAGCGCAGGTCCCACAAGGCCGTGTCAATGGCGGCCAGAGCCAGCGAGGTGATCGCCCCGACCGCCGTGGCATGCGTGGCGAACATCAGGTCGCGCCAGATGCCCTCGATCTCCTCGGCCTCGCGCCCGATCAGCCGGGGGGCAAGCGTGTCGGCCAGCAGGCTCATGACCGCCCGCCCGCCGGTGCCGATGGTGTAGCTGTAGCCGGTTCCGGTCGCGCCGTCGCTGTCGGTCATCGTGACCAGCGGCGTTTCCTGACTGACGAACGACTGGATGGCGTCGGTGCGTCTGACCAGCGGCAGCAGATCGACCATCCGCAGCTCGACCCTGACGATTTTCGCCATCACGCCACCTCCAGCGATTTCAGGGTTGCGGCATCGAACAGATGTGCGCGGTCAAGCGACAACCGGAACGGCAGAGAGTCGCCGGGCTGCACGATGCGCGGGCCATAAAGCTTGGCCAGCACCTCCTGCCCGGCGATCCGGGTGTAGATCAGGCTTTCCATGCCCAGCGGTTCGGCCAGCGTAACGGTCAGCACCAGATCAGCCCCTTGCCCGGTTTCGCCAAGGCCGTGGCCCACCGGCGACAGATCATCCGGGCGGATGCCGAGGATGACCGGCTGGCCTTCGGCGGCGTTTCCGACCAGACGTTCAGGTATCGGTACCAGGGTTCCGTCGGCCAGAACCACCTGCCCGGCCCGGATCACCCCCGGCAACTGGTTCATCGGCGGCGATCCGATGAAGCCGGCCACAAAGGTATTCACCGGATGGTTGAACACCTGCATCGGGGTGCCGGTCTGTTCGATATGGCCATCGCGCATCACCACGATGCGGTCGGCCAGCGTCATCGCCTCGACCTGATCATGCGTCACGTAGACCACGGTGGTCTTGACCGTCTGATGCAGCTTCTTGATTTCGGCCCGCATCTGGCCGCGCAGCTTGGCGTCGAGGTTCGACAGCGGCTCGTCGAACAGGAACGCCTCGGGGTGGCGGACAATGGCGCGGCCCATGGCGACGCGCTGGCGCTGGCCGCCGGAAAGTTCGCCCGGAATCCGGTCCAGCAGATCGCTCAGCCCCAGTATCCCGGCCGCCTCGGCGACCCGTGCCGCCACCACCGCTTCGGGCTGCCCGGCGATCTTCAGCCCGAAACCAAGGTTTTGCCGCACCGACATATGCGGGTAAAGCGCGTAATTCTGGAACACCATGCTGATGTTGCGCTTGCGCGGTGGCAGATCGTTCACCACCCGGTCGCCGATCCGGACGGTGCCGCCCGAAATGTCTTCAAGCCCCGCGATCATCCGCAGCGTGGTGGATTTGCCGCAGCCCGACGGGCCGACCAGCACCACGAACTCGTCATGTGCAATGGTCAGGTTGATGGCATGCACCACCTTGGTGCGGCCATAGGATTTCGAAACGTCCGTCAGGGTAATGCTTGACATCTTATCCTTTCACCCCGCCAAAGGTCAGCCCGGCGATCAGGTGTTTCTGCACCAGAAAGGTCAGGATCAGCGCCGGCACGATGATGATCACCGCCATGGCGCACATTCCTGCCCAGTCTATGGTGAACTGCGCGGTGAAATCCATCAGCCCGACCGGCAGCGTCTTGCTGTCGGTCGAACGGGTCAGCTGGCTGGCCAGTGCGTATTCGTTCCAGCTGGTCAGGAACGCGAACACCCCGGCGGCGGCGATGCCGCTGCGGGCCAGCGGAAACTCGATCCGCCAGAACGCCTGCCAGCGGGTGCAGCCGTCGACCTGTGCCGCTTCCGACAGGCTCATCGGGATCTGGCGGAAAAACCCGTCGATCAGCCAGATGGTGAACGGTACGTTCAGCGAGATGTAGACGATGATCAGGCCCAGCTTGGCGTCGATCAGCCCCAGCTTCGACCACATCATGAAGATCGGCAGCGACAGCGCGATGCCGGGCACGGCGCGAAACAGCATCAGCCCCAGAAACCACGCGCCCTTGAAGCGGAACCGGAATCGGGCGAAGGCATAGCCGCCTGCGGTGCCGATCATCAGGGCCAGCACGGTCGAGGTCAGCGCGATCACCATCGAATTGGTGAAATAGGCCACCACCGGAATCGCCACCTGTTCCTGCCCCAGACCGACGATCTTGGCGAAATTGTTCAGCGTCAGTTCGGTCGGCACCCAGACCGGCGGCTTGGCCAGAATCTCGCGGTTCGGGCGAAAGGCCGACAGCACCACCCAAAGGCCGGGCACACACATGATGATCATCAAGAGAAAGGTCGTCAGCCACAGGGCCACGGCGTTCAGGCGCTTTTTCGGGGTCATTCCGCCCCCCCCATGTAGCGGCGGGCGGCCAGCAGCTTGCGGTAGAAATACCAGGTAAAGGCGATCGACAGCAGCGTGGACAGATAGGCCATGGCATTGGCCTGCCCCATGCGGGCGTCATTGTAGGCAACGCGTGCGATCAGCGTCCACAGGAGTTCGGTCCGCCCGGCGGGGCCGCCGCCGGTCATCACCTGCACGATGTCATAGGCGCGCGCCACATCCAGGCTGCGGATGGTCATGGCGATGTAGGCAAACGGCATCAGGAACGGCAGGGTGATGTGGCGGAACACCTGCCAGGGGTTGCAGCCATCGACCTTCGCCGCCTCCAGCGGGTCGCGCGGCATGGCGAACAGGCCGGCCAGCAGCAGGATGGCGAACACCGAGGTGCTCATCCAGACCTCGGCGAAGATGATGGAAAACATCGCCAGCGTCCGGTCGACCAGCCAGGGGATCGCCTGATCGGTCAGGCCCAGCGATTGCAGGGCGTTGTTCAGGATGCCGATGTTGTCGTTGAAGATGAACTTGAACTGAAAGCCGACGAGAATCGGCGAAAACATCATGGGAAACATCATGATGGTGCGTAGCACCCGTTGGCCCCGGGTGATGCGGTTGATCAGCAATGCGATGCCAAGGCCCAGCGCGAACTCGACATTCAGCGCGATGGTCAGGAACAGGATGGTCCGCCCGAACGGAATCCAGAAATCCCAGTCGGCAAACAGCCGGGCGTAGTTGCGCAGGCCGACAAAGGTGTAAAGCGACTCGGGCTTGGTCAGCCGGTAGGGCGTCAGGCTGGTGTAAAGCGAAAACGCCAGCGGCAACGCCACCACGAACAACATGGTGACGATGGCCGGTGCCAGCAACAGCAGCGGTACCATCGCCGCCCGGTTCGTGCGCAAAGTTCGGATCATGCTTGGTCCTTGCGGTCACCCGCCGCCGCACGGATGCGGCGACGGGGCGTTTGTCAGGCAGGCCGCCGGGGACACCCGGCGGTTCCTTCCCCCGCGGGGCGGGAGAAAGGTCCGGCCGGGAGCCGCCTCAGTTGTAGCCCGCGTCCTGCATGATCACCGCTGCTTCGGACGCCGCCGCGTCCAGCGCGTCCTTGGCCGTCATGTCGCCGACGATGGCGGCCTGAATCTTCGGCCACATCACGTTCGACACTTCGATCCATTCCGGGATCAGCGGCGGGGTAAAGGCATCCTCGGCCATCGAGGTGCGGAAGGTCGAGAACACCTCGACCATGAAGGCGTCGCCCTTGGCCTCGAACGCCGCAGTGGCGTCGTCCCAGACCTTGCCACGGGTCGGCAGCAGACCCTTGGACGCTTCGATCATCTGATTGTCGTAGTTGGTCAGGAAGGTGATGAAACTGGCCGCCGCCGGCTTGTTGTCGCAGGTTTCGGTGACCGAGAACGTGTGGCTGCCCGACCAGCCGGTGCGGATGCCCGCCGTGCCCTTGGGCGCGCGGACGATGCCGATGTTGCCGGCCACCTTTGAGTTGGCCGGATCGTTGAAGAATGCCGACCAGCCACCCCAGTCCAGATCCATTGCCACCGTGCCCGAGGCAAAGCCGAGGCCCGTATCATCCCACAGATAGTTCGGCACGCCGGCAGGCACTGCCTTTGCCTCATAGAGGTCGACAAAGAACTGCAACGCCGCCACCCCGGCATCCGAGTTGAACGTGGGCTTCCAGGTGTCGTCGAACATCGCACCGCCGTTGGCCACCAGCATTTCATAGAACCGGCCGTTCACCGCCTCGTCCTTGCCGACATACTGGAAGCCGTAGAAGTCCGGGGCCCTGGCAAAGAACATCGCCTGATCGCTGACCTGCGCCCAGGTTTCCGGCGGGGTCAGGTCATAGCCGTACTTTTCCTTGAACGCCGCCTGATTGGCGGCATCGGCATAGAGCGATTTCTGATAGAACAGGTTCGAGACATCGGAATGGCGCGGCAACTGCACCAGGCGGCCGTTCACCGTCGAATGTCCGATCACCAGCGGCACGAAATCGGCAATCACTTCCGGCGCGATCAGCCCGGTCAGATCGGCATAGATGTCGCCGTACTGCGGGGCGAAACTGGTGTGGTTCGAGCCGACGCACCAGTCGAGCGTACCGGCGGCGATATCCTGCTTGATCTCGCGGTCAAGTTCGAAGTGGTTCTTGCGGCTGAGGATTTCAACCTTGGCGCCGGTCGCCGCCTCCCACTTGCCGATCTCGGCGTACAACGGTTCGTACTGTGCGCCGCCGATCAGCTTGACCCGAAGCGTGTAGCCGGCAAAGCTGCCGTAGTCCTGCGCCAGTGCCCCGCCCGCGGCCAGTGCCGCGATGGCGGTGCCGAGCACCAGCCTGGTCATTCGTCTGGTCATGGTCTTGCTCCCGTGTGATGGCCGGGGAAACCCCGGGCCGGTTCCGTTGAACGCGTTTCACCGCGCCTTGTGTGCCGATTTGGGGGCCCTGGCCCCAAGTCCGAACTCCTCGATGATCGCCGCCCGGTGCGCCCCGAGCGCCGGCGCGGCGCGCGGGCTGGTCAGACCTGCCCCATTGATCCTGAGCGGGCCGCGCAACGTGTCAAGCGACACGCCGGGGCCGGTGATGTGCTGCACCATCGCCAGCCGCCGGAACGCGGCGTGATCCATCAGCGCCGGCCAATCCAGCACCTCGGCGCACCAGATATCGGCCGGTTGCAGCGCCTGCAGCCAGTGTGCGGTCGGCTGGCGGGCGATGGCTGCGGCCAGCGTCGCCTTGATCAGGTCGCGCGCCTGCAGCAAGGCGGTGGGATCGCCGTAGAAACCCTCCAGCCCGCTGATGCCCATCAGATCGGCCAGCACCTCGAGCGAGGGCGTCATCGCCAGGGCCAGCCAGCCGTCACTGGTCCGGTACACGCCGTAGGGGGCACCCAGATAGGCGTGCGCGCCGTTTACAACCGATCGTTCGGGTATTCGGTGCCCGTCGTTCAGATGCGTGGTCAGCACCTCGAACTGAAAATCCAGCAGCGCTTCCAGCAGGCTGGTTTCCACCAGCGCGCCCTTGCCGGTCCGCCCGCGCCCGACCAGTGCCGCCAGGATCCCCTGCACCAGGGCGTTGCCCGCCATCATGTCTGCCACCGCCAGACCCATCGGCATTGGCGGATCATCGCGGCTGCCGGTCAGCCACAACAGGCCAGAGCGGGCCTGCGCCAGCAGGTCCTGACCGGGCAGATCGACCCACGGCCCATCCTCGCCGTAGCCCGAGATTGAGCCATAGACGATGCCGGGGTTCAGCGCCGCCACATCGCTGTAGCCAAAGCCCTGCCGCTGGATCACGCCGGGGCGGAAATTCTGCATCATCACATCGGCCTGCGCCAGAAGATCGCGCAGCAATGCGCGGTCAGCCTCGTCGCGCAGGTCGGCGGTGAAGCTTTCCTTGTTGCGGTTGATGGCGTGGAACAAGCTGTTTGACCCGCCAATTTCGGTGTCGGACAGATAGAGCGTCCGGCACAGATCGCCGGTGCCCGGCCGCTCGATCTTGATCACCCGCGCCCCCAGATCGGCGAGTTTCAGCGCGCACAGCGGGCCGGACAGAAACTGGCTGAAATCGACCACCAGCAGACCATCAAGCGGGCGGTTCATGACCGGCTCTTTCGGTAGGCCTGGTCAAGGGCTTTGAGCGTTGCCGCTGCGGTCGCTTCGCCGCGCAGACAGGCGTGCACGATCTCGCCCGCCCGGTCCTGCAGGCCCATGTAGCCGGGATAGCGCGGGCGCAACCAGGCGCTGTCCAGCGTGGCGCGGGTCTGGCGAAAGAAATTCCCGGTCAGTTCGTTGCAGGCGGCATCGTCCCACGCCGCCGCATGTGCCGGCTGGCCGCCGCTTTGCGTGTAGAGGCTGCGCTGGCATTCGGCCCCGGCAATCCAGAAGGCATAGTCCACCGCGACCTCGGGATGCCTGGTGAACGCCGACACCGCGATCCCGGTGCCGCCGAGCACGGTGCCGCGCGGGGTCGGCGCGGCGATGCCGGGCGCGTCGTGAAAGCCGAGCGGAAAGCGGCAGAAACCGGCGCGCGAATAGTTGGTATAGCCATATCCGAACGGCGAATAGGCAGGCGCTGCGGCGGTGCGACCCATCCATTCGTAAATCCCGATCGGATCGAGGGTCAGGCACCGCGGGTCGACAAGACCGGCGATTTCGCGCAGCAGTCCCAGCACGGTGGCGGCATGGTCCGGCTGCAGCAGTTGGTCGGGGTCGACCGCCACCGGGTAGCCCAGATTGCGGGCCATGCCAAAGAACGTCATCAGCGCGTTGATCGGGATCAGCGCGAACCCGACGCGGCCCGCCCGCGCCAGGGCCAGCACGTCGCCCCATTGCGTCGGGACATGGCCCAGCAGATCGGGGCGCAGGGCGGCAACCGGGGTGGCAGTGTCGATCGCCAGCGCCCATTGCCGCCCGGCGAATTCGTAGGACGGGTGTGACAGGCCGACCGAACCTGCCGCCAGCGCCGCCATCGCGTCGTCGCGCAATCCGTCGAGCGCCAACAGGTTGCCCGCCTCTGCCACCTCGCCGACGTGCGGATGATCGATCACCATCAGATCGTAGGTTTGCGCCATTTCGCCGATCGGGCGGTCGGCAAAGGCCTGCAATGATCGCTTTTCCCAGGTGATGGTCACGCCGGGATGGGCAGCGGCATAGGCCGCCGACGTGGCCACCATCGGGTCAAAGCCGCGCGGATGATCCCAGGTCATGCCGCGCAATTCAGCCATTCCGCGCCGCCTTTTCCGCCATCGCGGCGGCAGCGGCACCGGCAAACGCGGCCGGAACGCGGTACAGCGCGGTCAGCAGATGCTCGGCATACAACACCTGCGCGCCGTCGTCCTTGTAGACAGAGTAGCTGACCCGCAGTTTCCCCATCGTCAGGTTGAACACCTCTTTGCCCAGATTCTCGCGGATGGTGTAGATGGTGTCGCCGATGAACACCGGCTTGATGAACCGCAGCCGGTCGTAGCCGTAGGAAAACGAGTTCAGGCAGTTGGTGGCGGCCAGCCCGAGCCCGAGCGAGAACACGAAGGCCCCGGCGACCAGACGGCGGCCGAACAGGCCCTCCTCGACCGCGAACCGCTCATCCGAGACATAGGGGTGATGGTCCATGACCAGGGAGTTGAAGGCCATCGATTCGCCTTCGCTGATGGTGCGCCGGATCGAACGGATCCTGTCGCCGACGGCAAAATCCTCGTAATACCAGTCTTCGGAGTTCCAGACCGGAATCGCGGCATGGTCGGCAGGCAGGCCGGGCAAGCCGCGCGCATGTACCCCGATCTCGGCCATTGATCCCCCCTGAACCCCGCGCCGACAGCATGTCCCGAGACTTTTTACTTGTCAAACTCTATTCCATCCACGAAACTTGTCTTTGGCAGGGGTGACGCATGCAGATCGAACAGTTCTACGAGGATTATGTGGTCGGCAGCGCGCGCCAGACGCTGGGGCGCACCATCACCGAAACCGACATCGTGTTTCATGCCGGGCATTCGGGCGACTTTTTCCCGCATCACATGGATGCCGAGTTCTGCCGGGGCCAGCCGTTCAAGGAACGGATCGCGCATGGCACCATGACCTTTGCCATCGGCATCGGCCTGACCGCTACGGTGATCAACCCGCGCGCCATGACCTATGGCTACGAACGGCTGCGTTTTCCCGCGCCGGTCTTTGCCGGAGACACCATCCGCACCACCGTCACCATCGGGCGCAAGGCGGATGACCCGAAACGCCCGGGCCACGGTCAGGTGGTCGAAATCTGCGAGACCCGCAACCAGCATGGCAAGACCGTGATGTATTGCGAGCATGTCCTGCTGGTCGAACGAAAGGCCCCGGCATGATCGAAAGCTTTGCCCAGCACTGGCCCGCCCCCGCCAACCCCAAACCCATCCTGATCATCGGTGCCGGCGGCATCGTGCGCGACGCGCATCTGCCCGCCTATGCCAAGGCAGGTCTGACCGTCGCCGGGGTCACCGACCTTGACCCTTCGCGGGCGCAGGCACTGGCAAGGGATTTCGCGATCCCGCAGGTCCATGCCTCGGTCGCCGCGGCGGTGGCGGTGCACGGCACGACGGTGGTCTATGATATCGCCGTCCCACCGCATGCCATCACCGACATCCTGCCGGCCCTGCCGCCGGGTGCCGCAGTGCTGATCCAGAAACCAATGGGCGCAAACCTGGAACAGGCCCGCGCCATCCGCAGCCTGTGCCGCGCGCATGCGCTGAAAGCCGCCGTGAACTTCCAGTTGCGCTTTTCGCCGATGATGATGGCGGCACGTCAGGCGATCGAGGCCGGGCTGATCGGCGATCCGCTGGAGGTGGAGGTGCATCTGAACATCTTCACCCCCTGGTCGCTGTTTCCGTTCCTGCTGCCGATGCAACGGGTAGAGATTCTGGTGCATTCGGTCCACTACCTCGATAGCATCCGGGCACTGTTCGGCACGCCAAAGGGCGTGCTGGCGCGGTCGCTTCCCGATCCGCGCGCACCCGGTCTGGCCCAAACCCGCACGTCGGTCATCCTCGACTACGGCGACCACCGGCGCGGGCTGATGAGCATCAATCACAACCATCCGCATGGCCGCAAATTCCAGTCGGCGCAGTTCCGCATCGAGGGCACTGCCGGCGCGATGATCATCAAGCTGGGGGTCTGCTACGATTACCCGCGCGGCGAACCGGACGATTTGTGGTTCGCGGCCGCCGGCGGCGACTGGCGGCAGGTGCCGTTGCAGGGCGGCTGGTTCATCGACGCCTTCATGGGCCCGATGCGCAACCTGCAGCGCTTTGACGCCGGCGAGGATGCTGCGCTGTTTTCAGGGGTCGAGGATGCCTTTGCCACCATGGCGCTGGTCGAGGCCTGCTTTGCGTCGATGGCACAACCTTCCGAGCCCGTTCAGACGGACTGAGCCCGGATCAACCTGACCGCCCGTTTGACGGCAAGGGTATCCTGCCCTACCCCCGCACGAACACTTCGGCCCCATCGACAGCCGCGACGCCGCCGCCAAGGCTGCGCGACAAGCGGGCGGCGGCATCGATGGTGGCGCGGCAACAATCGGCAAAGCTGACCCGGTCACCAAGCCGCTCGATATGCGGGACGGTCAGCGCGGCAATCGCCTGCCCGGAATGGTCGATGATGGCTGCCGAGATGTTCACGATGCCGCGCACGATGAAACTGTCCACGATCTCGTGCCCGCGCTGCCGGATCACGGCCAGGTCGTCGCGCACCCGTGGCTCTGTCATGCCTTCGGGCAACGGCACCGTGGCAAAGGCGCGGGCCAGTTCCGCCTCGGATTGAAACGCCAGCATCACCCGGCCCGACGAGGCGCGCCACAGATCGACCCGCGTGCCCAGCCGCACGCTCATCACGTGCCGGGCCGGCGGATCGGCCTGCCCCACCACTAGAACCGAATCGTCGTTCAGGATCGCAAGGTGGATCGATTGGTTGATATCGCGGGCCAGATCGCGCATCAGCGGTGCCGCCATCGTGGTCAGACGGCGGATCAGGGGGGTGCGGTGCGCCACCTCGAACAACAGCGTCGTCAGTTCGTAGCGGTCGGTGGCGGGGTCCTGCCGCACGTAGCCGCGATCCTGCAGCACCACCAGCATCCGGAAGATCTCGGAAACCGAGCGGTCAAGCTGGCGCGCGATCTCGGACTGCGACAGGCCGGTCTCGGTCAGCGACAGCGCCTCCAGTATGTCCAGCCCCTTTTCCAGCGCCGGGGCAGAGTATTTCGGCGGGTTGTCCTCGGCCAAGCGGCATCCTTTCAGTTTCATCTGTGAAAGTAGGGCATGGGGGCGGTTCTTTGCAACAGCAAGCTTCGGGGTCGGGCCGGTTCGCCCTTCCCGGCCCGCCGCCGGGTCGTTAGGCTTGGATGCGGGGCAATGTGGCTGAGGCCGCTTGGCTGGTGCGCCAGGCTGGGAACAGAGGGCCGGGAACAAGGGGGCGGACGCGGGCATGAACGCTGCATTCTCTTTGCACGGGCGGGCGGCGCTGGTCACCGGCGCGAACACCGGCATCGGGCAAGCCATCGCGCGGGCGCTGGCGGCAGCGGGGGCCGAGGTGATCTGTGCCGGGCGTTCCTCGTCGGCGACGACCGTGGCTGAGATTGCGGCGGCGGGCGGCACGGCGCGCGAGTTGCGGCTTGACCTTGCCGGGCCGGTGGCGGCACTGGACGTGTTCGGCGACAAGGGTTCGGCGGACGGCGGGCCGGGTGGGGCGCTCGGGATCGGGCCCGTCGACATTCTGGTGAACAACGCCGGGATCATCCGCCGTGCCGATGCAGTCGATGTGTCCGAGGCCGACTGGGATGCGGTGACGGATGTGAACCTCAAGGCGCTGTTCTTCCTGTCGCAATCCTTTGCCCGCGCCGTTTTCGCCCGCGCCACCGGCGGATCGATCATCAACGTCGCCTCGCTGTTGTCGTTTCAGGGCGGCATCAGGGTGCCCGCCTACACCGCGTCAAAACACGGCGTCGCCGGGCTGACCCGGGCACTGGCCTGCGAATGGGCC
Source organism: Paracoccaceae bacterium (assembly GCA_031401675.1). Classification (GTDB taxonomy): domain Bacteria; phylum Pseudomonadota; class Alphaproteobacteria; order Rhodobacterales; family Rhodobacteraceae; genus JANNRR01. Next base: position 3,736 of record JANNRR010000041.1, on the reverse strand, counting down.
GGGCGGGGTATAAGGGTCAACGCCATCGCGCCCGGCTATGTCGCCAGCAACAATACCAAGGCGCTGCGGGCCGACCCGCTGCGCTATCAGTCGATTCTGGACCGGATTCCGGCGGGGCGGTGGGGCGAACCGGATGACATCGCCGGGGCGGCGGTATTCCTGGCCTCGGACGCCGCACGCTATGTGCATGGCGCGGTCCTGCCGGTCGATGGCGGCTGGCTGGCGCGATGACTAGCCTGCGAGACAGTCTGGCCCGGCGGTTCGAACGCGAAAGCCATCCCCTGACCCAGACCGGGGCCTCGCGCGAAGATCATGAGGGGCTGGAGGTCACCCGCCTCAGCTTCCGTACCAGAGCCGGCGAACCGGTGCGCGGCCTGTTCTGCCGCCCGGCCGGGGCGTCCGGCCCGCTGCCGGCGGTGCTGAACATCCACGCGCATGGCAACCAGTATGGCATCGGCTGCCTGGAGTTGCTGCGCGGTCGTCCGGCGCTGCAAGGGCCGATGGGCCCGGCGCTGGCCGCCTCGGGTATCCAGTCGCTGTGCCTTGACATGCCCTGTTTCGGCGCCCGCGCCAGCGTCGGCGAAAGCGCCGCCGCCAAGGCCGCGCTGTGGCAGGGCCGCAGCCTTGCCGGGCAGATGCTGGGCGAGTGCCATGCGGCGCTGGACTGGCTGGCGGTGCAGCCGCTGGTGCGCGCCGACCGCATCGGCGTGTTCGGCATCTCGATGGGGGCGACGCTGGGCTATTGGCTGGCGGCGGTGGATCCGCGAGTCGCCGCACTGGCGCAGGAATGCTGCTTTGCCGATTTCGCCAGCCTGATCGACAGCGGCGCCCATGACCTGCACGGCATCTATCTGACGATCCCCGGCCTGCTTGATCTGGCCGACAACGGCAGCATCGCCGGACTGGTCGCGCCGCGCCCGCAGTTCATCGGCATCGGCGATCTGGACCCGCTGACCCCGCCCGGCGCGGTGGACAAGGCATTTGCGGTTACGCGCGCCGCCTATAATTCCGTCGGCGGCAGCCTGATCCTGCACCGCGAGCCCGCCAGCGGCCACAGCGAAACCCCGGCGATGCGCGCCGCCGTCCTGGAGTTTTTCAGCCGCCACCTCTGCTGAAAGGTCCGCGTTCATTCCGGCGCAAATATCCCGCCGGAGGCATCCGGCCTCAGAACCCGGGCAACCGCTGTCCGTCACGCCCGAATGCGTGCAAGCGGGCCGGATCGAAGCCGAATCCCACCGCGTCGCCGCGTGCCAGTGCCGGTTGCCCGGGCAGCACCGCCAACACCCGCGCGCCCTCGCCCAGATCGGCATGCACCACGGTTTCGGCCCCCAATGCCTCGATCAGCACCACCCTGGCGGTCAGGCTGGCCCGCCCGACGGCGGCCAGTTCCAGATGCTGCGGCCGTAGGCCCAGTGTCACCGCGCCGATATCGGGCAGCGGCAGCCCGGCCAGACTGACTACCGGCCCGCTCGCCAGCCGCGCCCGACCCTGCCCCAGCATCTCGGCCGCGATCAAGTTCATCCCCGGCGCGCCGATGAAGCCCGCGACGAACAGATTGGCCGGGCGGTTATAGAGGTTCAGCGGCGTATCGACCTGCTCGATCTGTCCGGCGCGCAGCACCACGATGCGGTCGGCCATGGTCATCGCCTCGACCTGATCGTGGGTCACATGCACCATAGTGGCCCCCAGCCGGGCATGCAGCGCCGACAGTTCGGCGCGCATGCTGACCCGAAGTTCGGCATCAAGGTTCGACAGCGGCTCGTCCAGCAGAAATGCGGTGGGGCGCCGCACGATCGCCCGCCCGATGGCGACGCGCTGGCGCTGACCGCCCGACAACTGGCCGGGCCGGCGTTCCAGCAGCGGCTCGATTTCCAGAAGCCGCGCGGCGTCGGCGATGCGGGCCTCGATCTCGGCTTTCGGCATTCTTGTGTTCTGCAGCCCGAACGCCATGTTCTGCCGCACCGACATGTGCGGATACAGCGCATAGGACTGAAACACCATTGCCAGCCCGCGGTCGGCGGCAGATCGCGGTGTCACATCCACCCCGTTGATCTCGATGGTGCCGCCGGTCGGCTGATCGAGGCCCGCGATCATCCGCAGAAGCGTGCTTTTTCCGCAGCCCGAGGGCCCTACGAACACCACAAGCTCGCCTTCGCCGATGCTCAGGTCGATACCCTTCAGCACATCCACCGCGCCGTAGGATTTGCGGATGCCGTGCAGCGTGATCTGCCCCATCTTGCCCCCTATTTCAGACCGGAACCGGCAATGCCGGTGGTGATGAACCGCTGCAGGAATAGGAACACCACCACGACCGGGATCATGGTGATCACCGTCATCGCCAGAATGAAATGCCACTGCACGTTCAACTCGCCGGCATAGGTGTTGAGGCCGACCTGCAGGGTATAAACCTCTTTCCGGCTCAGCACGATCAGCGGCCAAAGAAAGTCGTTCCAGCGCCAGACCACCGAGAATATGCCCAGCACCGCCAGTGCCGGCGCGGTCAGCGGCAGCACGATCCGCCAGTAGATCTGCCATTCCGATGCATGATCCATCCGGGCGGCTTCCAGCAGTTCATCGGGGATGGTCAGCATGTACTGGCGCAGCAGGAATACCCCGGTCGGCGTCGCCACCGTGGGCAGGATCACCCCCCAGAGCGAGTTGAAGAGACCCGCCGCCGAGATGATCGAATAAAGCGGCACCAGAATGACCGACAGCGGGATCATCAGGGTAGCCAGCACCACCAGCATCACCGCGTTGCGGCCCCGGAACTGGTATTTCGACAGCGCGAACGCCGCCATCGAGTTGGTCAGCAGGGTGATCGCGGTGGCGACCCCGGTGACGAACACCGAATTGCGCAGGTACAAGAGAAAGTCGAAATGCAGGAACGGCTCGGTATAGTTTTCCCAGGCGAAACCGACCGAACGGTCGGGGGTGCGGTTGGCAATGTTGATCTTCTGCACCGCGCCCGGATTGGCGGGGTCGACCATCTGCGCCACGGTACCGACCCGGCGCACCTCGGCCAGCGTCCGGGTGCCGGCGTCATCGGTCACCACGAACAGCGGCAGCGGCTTGTCGTAGCCTGCCACCACCGCCGTCCGCGCTTCATAGGGCAGAAATGACGGCGGAAACTCCGACAACTGGGCCGGGGATTTCAGCGACGACATCACCAGCCAAAGCGCCGGGCCGAACATCACGATCACCCCGGCGGCCAGCCAGCCGAACGTCACGATATCGGTCCAATGCCAGCCCTTGCCCCCGGCGCGGCGGGTCAGGAAGGCCAGGGCGCTGGTCATTTCAGTTTCGCCTTCCGTTCGTTGCGCCGGGTGATTGCCAGTTGCACCAGCGTCAGCGCCACCAGCACCGCCCCCATCAGGATCGACGCCGCCGCCGCCAGTCCGGGGTTCTTCAACAGCGATGCAAAGCCGACTTCATAGATATATTGCGTCAGGAACAGCGTGGCGGTGCCGGGCCCGCCCCCCGTAAGCACGAACGCCTCGTCGAACACCTGCACCGCCCGGATCAGCGACAGCACGATTACCACGGCCAGATTGGGCATCAAGAGCGGCAGGGTGATGCGCCAGAATACCCGGGCAGGCCTGGTGCCGTCCATCTCGGCGGCTTCATAAAGGTCCTTCGGGATCGCCTGCAACCCGGCGCTTGCCTTCGACGACTGGAACGATTCGTCTACCGGCGCGCCGCTCTAGTCACGGTGATCTCCGACGGCGCGGCATGGCTC
>JANNRR010000040.1:0-8554 GCA_031401675.1 Paracoccaceae bacterium | reverse complement strand
GCGGTTTGGGCGGCTGCGGTCGGTTTTGGGGCCGGGGATCAACTTTGTGGTGCCTTTCCTCGACCGGATTGCGCATAAGGTTTCGGTGCTGGAACGGCAGTTGCCGACGGCGCAGCAGGACGCGATTACCACCGATAACGTGCTGGTAAAGGTGGAGACGAGCGTGTTTTACCGCATCACCGAGCCAGAAAAGACGGTGTACCGGATCAGGGACGTGGATGCGGCGATTGCGACGACGGTGGCGGGGATTGTGCGCGGGCAGATCGGCAAGATGGAGCTGGATCAGGTGCAATCGAACCGGGCGGAAGTGGCGGCGAACATCCGCGAACAGGTGCGGCTTCTGGTCGATGACTGGGGGATTGAGGTGACGCGGGCGGAGATTCTGGATGTGAACCTGGATGAGGCGACGCGGACGGCGATGTTGCAGCAGCTGAACGCGGAACGCGCGCGGCGGGCGCAGGTGACCGAAGCCGAGGGCAAGAAGCGGGCGGTCGAGTTGAACGCCGATGCCGAGTTGTACGCGGCCGAGCAGAGTGCCAAGGCGCGGCGGGTGCTGGCGGATGCCGAGGCCTATGCCACCGGGGTGATTGCCGTGGCGATCAAGGAAAACGGGCTGGAAGCGGCGCAGTATCAGGTGGCGCTGAAGCAGGTGGAGGCCTTGACCGCCGTCGGTCAGGGTGCGGGCAAACAGACGATCATCGTGCCGGCGCAGGCGCTGGAGGCATTCGGCGATGCGTTCAGGATGCTGAAAGGGCGGGGGTGATGCCGGTGGAATTGCCAATGGGATGGTTTGACGCCTGGTGGATCTGGATGGTGGCGGGGCTGGTGCTGGCGATCCTGGAAGTGGTGGCCCCGGCCTTTGTGTTCCTGGGGTTCGCGATCGGCGCGGTGCTGACCGGGGCGCTGATCTGGCTTGGCGGCGGGCCCGCCGGCTGGATGGCCGGGTCGATGGTCAATCATCTGCTGCTGTTCGCCGTGCTGTCGCTGGTCGCCTGGCTGGGGCTGCGCTGGGTGTTTGGCGCCGGCAAGAGCCAGGTCAAGGTCTGGCAGAAGGATATCAACGACAACTGAGGCGAGTCCCGGGGGTGGCCTGCCCGTGTTCGTCCGGTCAGGGCGTGGCCTGTTGGGGCCTGATCTTGAAGCAGGGTGAAATCAGGTGGATGCGTCCGCTTGCAGCTTCGGGGCCGGTGGGGGTTTTGCACCTCCCGCGTCCACCGGTACTCGGACCGGTGGCGCACCGGCGGAAGCGCCCGCAGGATATTTGTGCCAAAGCGAAGCGGAATTTTAGTCAAATTGTGTAGAGCGGGTCTGGTGCGGTGGTTCCACCAATCCTGATCCCGCTCCAGATGCTGCGGTGTTCAGGGGGGAGCGATGCAAGCCACGGCATTCATGCGGGAGTTCGGGTTGCGGGTGCCGATCCTGCTGGCACCGATCAACGCGCCGGCGACGAATGACCTGATCCGGGCTGTGGGGCAGGCGGGTGGCATGGGCTCGATCGGGCTGACCGGCCAGCCGCAGGCGGCGGCTTTGGCGCGGATTGCCGAGGTTCGGGCGATGGGTGTACCGTTCTTCGTGAACTTCATCCTGCATTTCGGCACCGAGGGGATCGTTGCCGCGGCCGAGGCCGGTCCGACGGCGGTGACGCTGTCGTTTGGGGTGGAAGCGGGGCTGGTGCGGCAGATCAAGGCGCACGGGGTGGCCGTCGGCATTCAGGTCGGGTCGCTGGCCGGAGTGCAGGTTGCGCTGCAGGCGGGGGCGGATTTCCTGATCGCGCAGGGGATGGAGGCGGGCGGGCATGTGCAATCCACCACGCCGCTGGGCGGATATCTGGCGGCGGCGGTGCAGGCGGCCGGCAAAGTGCCGGTGGTCGCGGCCGGGGGTATCGCCGATGCCGGCGCCATGGCGGATGCGCTGCGGCAGGGGGCGCAGGCGGTGGTGATGGGCACGCGCTATCTGGCGACGCGCGAAAGTGCGGCACACCCGCACTACAAGCAGGCGCTGGTGCAGGCCGGGGCGGCGGATACCGTGCTGACCAACTGCTTTGACGGCGGCTGGCCCTATGCCATGCACCGGGTGTTGCGCAATTCGACGTTCGCGGCATGGGAGGCTGCCGGCTGCCCGCAGGCACCAAACCGTCCCGGCGAGGGCGACAGCGTGCTGCTGGTCGATGATGTGCCGGTGCTGCGCTATGCGGACACGTCACCGGTGCAGACGGCGGTTGGCGATCCGCTGGCGGCATGTCTGTATGCCGGGACCGGGGTAGGGAGTGTGGCGGCGGTTGAACCGGCAGCGGCGCTGACCCTGCGGCTTTGGGCCGAATGTCAGGCGCTTCTGGCGGGCACCTGAGGGTCTGGCGCGGCAGGTGGGGAGCGGTCGGGATGGCGGTGCAGGCGTGGCAGGAATGGGTGGCCTTTGTCGGGGCCAATGTCGCGCTGATCCGGGATGGCGCGGTCTTGTGCTATTTGCGCGATGACGTGCCGGGCCTGGTCTTTGCCGGGCTGTGGGACCTGCCGGGCGGCGGGCGCGAGGCGGACGAGAGCCCGCAGGACTGTGCGCTGCGCGAACTGCACGAGGAGTTCGGGCTGGTGCTGCCGCCCGCACGGCTGATCTGGGGCCGGGACTATGCATCGGTGAGCCCGCCGGGCAGCCGGGCCTGGTTGTTCGGCGGGGTGATTTCCGAAGCCGAGATTGCCGGGGTGCGGTTCGGCAGCGAGGGGCAATATTGGCGGATGCTGCCGTTGGCCGCGTTTCTGGCCGAGGGCCGGGCGATTGCACATCTGCAGGACCGGCTGCGGCTGTTTCTGCCTGAGCTTGCCTGAGCCGCAAGCTGATACCTTTTCGGGTGCGCTCTGGGTGCGGGTCGCGGGGCGGGCGGCTCAGGGGTTGGCGGGACGACAGCGGCCACCCCGGGCGCAGCGCGCAACGTCGGCAAGGTCCTTTCGCGTCGGTTCGGGCACGACGGTTTCGGACCAGCAACCCTGTTCGGTCAGCACATAGCCGCTGTCGGTGATTTCCAGAAATGTCAGGATCGGGCCAGCGGGCGGGTCCGGGGCGCGGATTAAGGTCTGGCAGCCATCCAGCCCGCTGGGGCAGGTATAGACATAGGTCACGGGTTCGGAAAACGGCTGGGTGAAGCCGCTGATGGTCAGGCGGTTGCCGGTGAACCGGTGACCCGGCGGGGCTGCCGCGAAGCTGCCGTATACGGCAACATAGCGCAGCGGCGAGGCCGAGGCGATCTGCCAGGACCGCACGGCATCGGGCGCGCGGCACGGCAGCGCCTGGGCCGTGACCGGCAGCAGACACAGGGCGACGAGGGTAAGGATGCGGGGCATGTTGGGGGCTATGACGAATTGCGGCCGGTTGCGTAGCAGTCTGGGACCGGCAGCCGCCAGCGTCAATCGGCAAATCGCCGGACCGGGTGCGGGAATGGCAGGAGCGGATTGTCGGATGGCTTGCCGCGAAGCATGTCCTGTCAGGGCGAAACGAACAGTGATGGGGCAGCACTTGTCTTTGCCCGATGCCTTGCCGGTCGATGTGTGAGCCCGGGCCGATCAGGTGGCCGTCCAGTGGACGGACGCCCGGCCCGTTGCCCGGAGGCGCAAGCCGGAGGGCAAGGGGGATTGGGCCGGGTGCGCTGGTCGGGAAATCGGGGCGCGACTGCCTGGGCGGCCGCTCTACCCGCGCCTGCCAACGGGGTGATGAGAGATCAGAAATCCCCCAGTGGGGGATTTCCGCGAAGAACGCCCGGCCCGTGGCCGGGCCGGGTGGCAGGCGCGCCCCGATTTGATTGAAATCAAATCGGGCAAGAAACAAAATCAGACTCTGACCGGCTCCCCGGCTCCCCGGCAGCCCAAAATACCTGCGTCAACCAGACCAAGTTCTTGAGGCTCAAACCGACAAGGCCCATCACCCCGCGCTAAAGATACGGCCGGAAAGCAGCGATTACCTGGGTGTAGACCGCGCGTTTGAACGGGACGATGCTGGCCAGCATGTCGTCCGGCCCGATCCAGCGCCAGCGCGAGAATTCGGGGTGTTCGGTGGCAATGTCGATCTGGTCGTCGGTGCCCAGATAGCGAAAGGCGAACCAGCGCTGGGTCTGGCCGCGGTAGCGCCCCTTCCATATCTTCGGGACGATGTCGGCGGGCAGGTCGTAGCTGATCCAGTCGGGCGCTTCGGCCAGCCGTTCGACCAGCCCGGCAGTGACGCCGGTTTCTTCGCGAAGTTCGCGCAGGGCGGCTGCAAGGGGTGTTTCGCCGGGATCGATGCCGCCCTGCGGCATCTGCCAGGCCGGGCTGTCGTTGTCGCGGCGCTGACCGGCGAAGATCTGCGACTGCGCATTGATCAGCATGACGCCGACGCAGGGGCGATAGGGCAGGGCGGCAATTTCGTCTGTTGTCATCGGCATTGCGGCGGCGGGGCCGGTTGCGACCGGCCCCGGGTCATCATTGATCGGTATCGAGGGCCGACAGGCCGCGCAGGATGTCGATGGCGTAGGCCAGCTGGTAATCCTCGTCGCGCAGCTTGGCAGCCTCTTCCGCTGCCAGAAGCTCGGCTTCGGCCTGGGCGCGTTCTTCGTCGGTCATCGAATCGTTGCTGAGGTTGCCGCGCAGATCCGCCTCGGACCGGGTTTGCGGCACGGCGGTTGCCGGTTCCTCGGGCACTTCCTCGGGCGGCTTGACGGGCGGTTGCTGCACGACGATGTCGGGGGCGACGCCAAGCGCCTGAATCGAGCGGCCTGACGGGGTGTAGTAGCGGGCGGTGGTCAGGCGCATGGCGCCGTCGCCTTTCAGCGGCATCACGGTCTGCACCGAGCCCTTGCCGAAGCTTTTGGTGCCGATGACGACGGCGCGGCGGTGATCCTTGAGCGCGCCGGCGACGATTTCGGACGCGGACGCCGAGCCGCCGTTGATCAGCACGACCAGCGGTTTGCCACTGGTCAGATCACCGGCGGTGGCGTTGAAGCGTTCGCCGTCCTCGGGGCTGCGGCCCCGGGTCGAGACGATCTCGCCGCTTTCCAGAAACGCGTCGGAGACCTGGATGGCCTGGGTCAGCAGACCGCCGGGATTGTTGCGCAAGTCGAGCACCACGCCGTCGAGCTTGTCGATGCCGCCTGCGTCCTTGATGGCGGTGTTCAGGCTTTCCTCGAGGTTGGAGAAGGTCTGTTCGTTGAATGTGGTGACGCGCATCACGGCGGTGTGGCCCAGCAGACGACCCTTGACCGCCGTCAGCTTGATCACATCGCGGATGATCGATACGTCGAATGGCTCATCAACGCCTTCGCGCACCACGGTGATCAGGATTTCCGACCCGACCTCGCCGCGCATCATGTCGACGGCGGCATCCAGCGTCAGGCCAAGCACCGATTCGCCGTTGACGTGGGTGATGAAGTCGCCGGCCTGCATCCCGGCTTCGGCGGCGGGGGTGCCGTCGATCGGCGACACCACTTTCACAAAGCCCTCTTCCTGCGTCACCTCGATGCCGAGGCCGCCGAACTCGCCCTTGGTCTGTTCGCGCATTTCGGCGAAATCGGCGGGCGGCATGTAGCTGGAATGCGGGTCGAGCGAGGTCAGCATGCCGTTGATCGCGGCCTCGATCAGGTCTTCGGGTTTCACCTCTTCGACATACTGGGCGCGGATGCGTTCGAAGATGTCGCCGAACAGGTCAAGCTGCTGATAGACCGAGGTTTCGGACGCGGCTTCCTGTGCCACCAGCGGTCCGGCGATCTGGGTGGTCAACAGCGCCCCCGCCAGCGTGCCGCCTGCCGCGGCCAGTACGAATTTCCTCATCTTGTCCTGTTCCCCTGATTACGGTCTGGTGTCGGCGAACCATTCGGTCGGATCGACGGGTTCTGCACCCTGCCTCAGTTCCAAGTAAAGCGTTTCCGTCCGGTCTTGACCACCGCCTTCTGCGGCGGCGGCCAGAAACTCGCCAGCTGTGCCGTCGCTTCCGCCCATCAGGCCGACCGGCGTCCCGGATGGCAGCACGTCACCCACTGCGCCATACACGAGGTCGAGCCCGGCCAATACCAGGAGATAGCCGCCGCCGGGTTCAAGAATCATCACATTTCCGTAGTCGAGCAGCGGGCCAAGGTAGCGGATGGTGGCGGGCCAGGGCGTGGTGACAAGCGCGCGCGGGCGGGTGGCGATCAGAAGGCCGGGGCGGCTGATCCCGGCGGCGTCGGGCTGACCATAGGCGCGCACCGGGACACCCAGTGCGGGATAGGCCAGCGTGCCCTTGGCGGCGGCGAAATCCTGAGCGGCGGTTCCGGGCGCGGTTTGAGTGTCGGACAACAGGTCGGCAAAGCTGTCGAGCGTGTCGACCGATTGCAGCAGGGCGGTAAGCTCGCCCGGGCTTTCGGCCAGCCGCTGCGGCAGGTCGGTGCGGTTGGCGATGGCCTGGCTGAGGCGGGTGCGGGCGTTCTGAATGGCGCGGAGGCCGTCGGCCAGAGTGTCGGCGGCGCCTTGCTGCAACTGGCGCAGCAGCGCCACTTCTGTCAGTTCGGCGCGCAGGTGTTCGGCCTCGGCCTGCAGGGCCGGGGTGATGGCTGACAGGATCATGCCAGAGCGGGCGGTGCCGAGCGGGCCCGAGGGATGCAGAAGCAGCATCGGGCCGGGGGTGTTCTGCATCGCGGTCATCACGCCGAGCAGTTGCGCAATGCGTTCGCGCTTGGCGGCGAACTGACCCTGCAGGGCCTTCTGGCGGATGGTGACGTGGCGCAAGCCGTCGCGGAGGGCACCGAGCCCGGCCTCGTACGCCCGGATCGTCTGGGTCAGGGCGGTGATCTGATCGCGGGCCTCGCTTGCCTGATCGAGGGCGGTGATGGCCGCGCGCAGGGCGTCGGCTGCGGCGCGGGCATCGGCGGCGGCGTCGGCTTCGGCGCGGGCCGGGACCGACAGGGCCAGAAGCAGCAGAAAGAGCCGCAGGATCATCGGGTGATCAGGGATCGGCCGGTCATTTCCGGCGGCTGCGGCAGGCCCATCAGTTCCAGAAGCGTCGGTGCCAGATCGGCAAGGCGGCCCGGGCGCAAGGCAATGCCCGGCGGCCCGCCGATCAGCGCGACCGGGACCGGGTTGGTGGTGTGGGCGGTGTGCGGCTGGCCGGTGACGGGATCGACCATGGTTTCGCAATTGCCGTGGTCGGCGGTCAGGATCATGGCACCGCCCGCCTGCAGCAGCGCAGGAAGGATGCGGGCAAGGCCGCGATCGACCGATTCCACGGCGCGGATGGCAGCTGCGAGATCGCCGGTATGGCCGACCATGTCGGGGTTGGCATAATTGACCACGATCAGGTCGTAACCGGCACCTATCGCTGCAACCAGATGGTCGGTCACCTCGACCGAGGACATTTCGGGTTGCAGGTCATAGGTGGCGACCTTGGGGCTGGGGGCCATGGTGCGGTCTTCGCCCGCTTCGGGGGCTTCGCGGCCGCCATTGAGAAAGAAGGTGACGTGCGGGTACTTCTCGGTTTCGGCCAGGCGGAACTGTTTCAGGCGGTGTTTGGCGACCCATTCGCCCAGGGCGTTGACGATCACGCGTTTGGGGTAGGCGGTCCGGAACCAGGCCATATGGACATCTGAATACTCGACCATGCCGAGCAGGGCGGCCCAAGCCGGGCGCGGAGCGGTTGGAAACGGCAGGAATGCGGGGTCGCCGATGGCGGCGAGGATCTCGCGGGCGCGGTCGGCGCGGAAGTTCAGGCAGAAGAAGCCGTCGCCGTCTCGGGCCCCGGCGTAGGGGCCGATGACGGTCGGCGGGATGAATTCATCGGTTTCGCCGCGGAAATAGGCCAGCGCCACGGCGGCGGGCGCGTCGGCGGCGGCCTCGCCCCGGGCGTGGATCATGGCGTTGTAGGCGCGTTCGACCCGGTCCCAGCGGGTGTCGCGGTCCATCGCCCAGTAGCGCCCGATCACGGTGCCGATGCGGGCACCCGCCGGCAGCGTTTCGGCCAGCGTGGCGATGAAACCGGCGGCAGACGACGGCGGCACATCACGCCCGTCGGTAATGGCGTGGATCACCACCGGCACGCCGTTGGCGGCGATGGCCGCGACAGCGGCGCGCAGGTGGGTGATGTGGGCATGGACGCCGCCATCAGACACCACACCCATCAGATGTGCGGTGCCGCCGGTGGCCTTGAGGCTGTTGACGAAGGCGAGAAGCTCGGGGTTTTGCGCGAAGCTGCCGTCCTCGACCGCCAGATCGATCTGACCAAGGTCCATCGCCACCACCCGGCCGGCACCGATGTTGGTGTGGCCGACCTCGGAATTGCCCATCTGGCCGGTCGGCAGGCCGACATCGGGGCCGTGGGTGATCAGAAGGTTGTGCGGGCAGGTGGCCAGGATGTGGTCGAACGTCGGGGTGTCGGCCAGCGCCACGGCATTGGCCGAGGTGTCTTCGCGGTGGCCCCAGCCATCGAGGATGCAGAGCACGACGGGTCTGGGGTGGGGCATGGGCCGGGCTCCTGCGGGTTCGGGGGCTTTTACGCCGGGGCGCGGGCGGGGGCAACGGCTGGTGCGGTGGCGGGCGGGCCGGAAAATTCCTGGAAGAATTTTCGCAAA
>JANNRR010000039.1:0-15016 GCA_031401675.1 Paracoccaceae bacterium | reverse complement strand
CTCGCCCAAGAGTTGGCCGCATCGAGCACTTCTGGTTCGAGAATGCCAACACTGGCCTTCGCAGAGCTCAGTTCCATCGCATTTGCGTTCCGTTCGATCCGTTCGACTCGGGCTCACGAGCGGGGCCAAGTTCGCGGCGCGGAGGTTCGGCACGTCCTCAGCCATCTCGACCGTGACGTGCAGCGGCCGACTCTTCGTGAAGCGCGGGCGCTTGGTGTGGGACGGCTCGACGCGCGACCCATCCGCGTGCCGCTTCGGCCTCCGTCCAGCGCCCTTGCGCTTCCCGCCGTAGCTCATGAAACAGAACGAGGGCGTACCGCTCACCTTCGACTCGCGAAAAGCGGACAAGATAGAAGTGGATACCGGTGTCGTCGCCTGACACGGGCAAAAGAATGAGGTTAGTGTCGGTCGGGCAATTCTGTCATCACCATAGAGACACTAGGCGGCAGGGGGGCCGAGACTGTCACGCTGGATCAGTTTCGGTGCACGCTCCACCACGACGTCCTGAGGTTCGCGCCCTTGCAGGATGGCATCGACCTCGTCGACGGCGCGAGATCCCATCTCGTCCAGCGGCAGCGCGATAGAGGAAAGTGCAGGCGAGGTATACATTGCATCCTCGGCCTCCATCGTCAGAATTGACACCTGCCCCGGCACCGCGATACCCAGCCGGTTCGCAGCAGCAACCGCCCCGACGCCGACCAACAGATTCGACGCAAAAACGGCCGTCGGCGGAGCGGGCTGTGCCATTAGCCAGGTCATCGCTTCGTATCCGCCGCTCCGCGAATAGGGAAACGTCGCGTCGCTGAAACCCGACAAACCGGCCGCGTCGCAGCCGGCGCGGAAGCCCGCGCGCCGACGGCGCGCGGTGTCAAGCTCGTCATTTTGTCCGATGAACGCCAAACGGCGGTGGCCCACCCGCACAAGGGTTTGCGCAGCAAGAAGACCCGCGCCGAAATCATCCACCGTGACCGAACGACCGATCTGCGTGCGCCGGTTGACGAACACATGCGGCAATGGATACGCCGTAAGCGCTTCGATAAGCTGCGGTGCTGCGGAAACCGCAAGGACAAGCCCGTCGATGCGACGTTCGGCGACTAGTTTCAGGTAGATGCTGGTAGAAGCTGCCTCGTCTTCGACGTCCGCGACAAGCATCACATAGCCTTTTTCCTCGGCCCGGCGTACGGCACCGCGCACAATCGATGCGTAGACCGGGTTGACCAGGTTCGGCAGCATGATCCCGAGCGCACCGGTCTGTTGCGTCCGCAAGTTGCGGGCCAGCGCATTGGGCCGGTAGTTAAGCTGCGACGCCGTCTTGAGGATCGCTGCGCGGGTTTCGGGTCGCACCGAAATGCCATGGCCCGAGATGACCTTCGACACAGTCGAGACATCGACGCCCAACGCCGCCGCAATATCCTTCAGCGTTGCAGGTCGAACCCGGCCACTGCGATCCTGAGGCATCGCTCAGTGTCCGACCGGCGCAATCGCTGATGCGTAGCGCGCTACAAGACCGGCATCCGGGGCATAGCGATAGCAGCGCGCCGTCAGGCCCCCGTCGACCGCAATCGATTCGCCCGTGACGAAGGAAGATTCATCCGAGAGCAGCCACGCCGTCGCGGCAGCAACCTCGCTGGGTTCGCCGATGCGCTCAAGTGGATGCTGAATCGACATTTCCCGTTCCGCCATGGCACTATCGGGGCTATCACGGATCACCCGCTCGACCAAGGGTGTGCGGATCGCGCCCGGTGCGATGGTATTGCAGCGTATCCCGACAGGGCCGTATTCGACGGCCACATAGCGTGTCAGCGCGTCGACACCGCCCTTCGCAACGTCATAGGCGGCCCACATGTTGAACCCCACGCGCCCGTGAACCGAACCGATGTTGACAATGGCACCTTTGGTCCGCCCTGCCACCCACGCCCGGATTGCCTCGGACGCACCCCAGAATTGGGACATCAGATTGACACGGATCACCCGGTCCACATCCTCCTCGCACGGCTCGTGCAGGTTCCCCATCAGCGCGATGCCAACATTGTTCACCCAACCCCGAAGCGGCGCGAGGGCTTCGGCAGCAAAGCGTGTATTCGCCAACACCGTGCGGTCGGCGGCATCGCCCGTCAGGACACTGTGTCCCGGGCCGAGAACGGCGCTCAGATCGGCGGCACTCGCTTTGTCGATCTCGACCGCAGCAACCCGCCAGCCGTCGGTTGCCAATCGTAGAGCGATTGCGCGCCCGATCCCGGACCCTGCACCCGTCACTACCACGCTTCGCCCATGAGCAACTTCCGACATCGCATTCCCCCTTCATGGTCAGATTGACCGGTGTGACATAGACTACCTGCCGTTTCGCGCTCCGGCCACAACACAAAGGATTGACTAACACAACTGTCGAAATAATCAATCGTTTGACTTGAGACGATTCCCTGTGCTACGATTTCTTTGTCGAGGGGGCCAAGGAGCCTTCGGTCGAAGAAACTGGCACGGGGGGAAACATGGAAGATGGAACAGCAGCCGGTCTCCGGCATTTGAACCTTGGCGCCTCGCGCCGTGATTTGCTGCGTGGTCTGGCGGCTCTCGGCGTAGGCGTAGGCGTCGGCATGGCCGGCGGCGTCGGCCCGCGCGCCGCATGGGCGCAGGACTTTGACTGGAAGAAGTATGCCGGCACCAAGCTTGGCATCCTCGTGACCGGCGACGAGAACGACCACCGTGCCTTGGCAGATCTGATGCCGGAATTCCTGGAACAGACCGGGATCGAGCTTGAAGTAACATCCCCCGCGCTTGGGCCGCTGATCGAAAAGACGCTGCAGAACCTCCAGGCGCCGCAGTCGTCATTCGAACTGATCATGTATCTGGGCTTCCTGACGACACAGCAGGTCGGGGCCGGGTATTACGACCAACTCAACAAGTGGATTGAAGACCCGGCACACACGCCTGCGGATTGGGATTTCGCCGATTTCCTTCCGCCTGCCATGGCCAACGTCGGCATTTTCGACATGGCAAGCGGCTCTGTCGGCAAGGGCAAGGATGTGTATGGCATCCCCGGTCTGCATTCGGGTTCGGTCATCTATTTCTACCGTAAGGACCTGTTCGATGCGGCCGGTCTTGCTCCCGCAACGAACTGGGAAGAGTTCCGCGCTGCCGCCGAGAAGTTGCACACCGACGAGGTGGCAGGCTGCTCGTTCATCGGCGCCAACGATTTCTCCCTGGCCACCGTGGACTGGTACACGCGCTTCATCACGATCGGCGGCACGCTGATGGATGGCGATCCGCGCGAAAAGACCTTTATGCCCCGCGTGACGTCGACCGAGTCTGTCGCTGCGCTCCAGATGATGATCGACCTGCTTCCCTTCGCACCGAAGAACGTCACCAAGTACGGCTTCGCCGAGAATGTGGACGGCTTCTCTACCGGGAAGATTGCCCAGATGGTGTTTTGGTCGACCATCGCCGGGCCGATCTTCAATGCCGAAAACTCGATGGTCGCCGATGTGACGGGCACTGGCAAGGTGCCGGCTGCCGCAGGGCAGACACCGCGGGCCATTCAGGGCGGCTGGGGCGTCGGCATTCCAGCCAACGCCGATCCGGCCAAAAAGGATGCCGCCTGGCTTGCCCTGATGTGGATCACGTCCAAACGTTTCAACGAATTCGCGATGGAAACCTATCAGATCGATGCGAGCCGGATTTCCACCTACGAGAATCCCGATTTGGTGGCAAGCTTCCCCTATCTGCCGGACTCGCTGGCAGCGTCAATGACCGCCGAAGTTATCCCGACCTCGCGCATCCCCGAGTTCTTCCAGCTTAACGACATCATGAACGTCGAGTTCAACGCCGCACTTCTGGGGACGCAAGATGCTGCGACGGCCTGTGCAAAAGTCCAGAAACAGTGGGAGGACCTGCTGCGCAAGTCCGGGCATCTGGCCTGAGATCCGGGGCGCGGGCGCATGGCATCGCGGCCTGCCGCCCACTCTTCGCCATTCGGACGACCCGAGAATCCGCGGCGAACCCTGCTGCTGTTTCTCGGGCCGTGTGTCGTGTACCTGTTGATCTTCGCAATCTATCCGCTGATCCATTCGCTGCGCCTTTCCTTTACGGACCTTACTGCGGCGGCCGGCACCGGGCGGTTCGTCGGCTTTGAAAACTACGCGTTCCTTCTGTCGGACCCGCTGTTCTGGAATGCGGCTCTTAACAGTGCCATCATGGTTTCGCTTGGCGTGACGATTCAGGTCGTCGCAGGTGTTGCGCTCGCGATGTTCTTCAACCTCCATCTTCGCGGCGCCTGGATTGTGCGGGGGATCCTGCTGCTGCCGATGCTGATGACGCCGATCGTCGTCGGCGTGATGTGGCGGGCACTTCTCAATCCAGACTGGGGGTTGGTGGACTGGTCGATCCGCTCCATCGGCCTGACGCCTCCCGACTGGCTGGGATCGGTCTGGATGGCCATAGTGACGCTGGTTCTGGTTGACACCTGGCAGTGGACGCCCTTCGTTTTCATGATTGTTTTCGCCCGCCTGCAGACCCTGCCACTGGACGTATTCGAAGCGGCCGAAATGGACGGCGCCAGGCCCCTCACGACCTTTCGCCGGATTACCCTGCCGATGTTGATGCCCGCCATCATCTTCGCGGCGACGTTTCGCGCCGTGGATGCGTTTCGGGCCTTCGACCTGATCTATGGGCTCAGCTATGGCGGGCCGGCCCGCGGTACCACGACGCTTGCGTTCTTTGCCTTCCAGAACGGGTTCCAGTTCCAGAACTACGGCTACGCCGCTGCAGTGGCCTATGCCATGCTCATCATCCTTGCGGTCGGTACCACAGTCTTGTTCCGCTACATGCCTTTGCGCAAGGGAATGCCATGAACCGGCTCCGCAAGGGTGTCACGCCGGGTAGGGTCATTGCCTACACAGCGCTGATCCTCATCGGAATTGGCGGCATTGCGCCCTTTCTCTACCTTGCAGTGCTGTCGACCAAGCGGCGGATCGAGATCGCAGCGCAGGTGCCGCCGACGCTCGAATTCAAATGGGCCCAGATCGCCAAGAACTACAATGAAGTGCTTTGGGATCAGGGCATGGCGAGTTTCACGATGAACTCGCTTTTGGTGGTCTCGGTCGCCACTTTCCTTGCGATTCTGATCGGAGTGCCCGCAGCCTACGCCTTTTCGCGACTGACCTTCCGCGGGTCCGAGGGGCTTGCGTCGTTCATCCTGTCAATGCGTTTCATGCCACCGATCGCGGTGGCGATTCCGATCTTCATCATGATCAAGTCGACAGGACTTCAGGATACCTATTCTGGCCTGATCCTGCCCTATGTCGCCTTTTCTCTGCCACTGGTCGTGTGGATCATGATCGGGTTCTTCGACGAGGTTCCGCGCGAAATTGACGAGGCTGCCGCGATCGACGGCGCTTCGCATTGGCGTATTCTGACGCGAGTGCATCTGCCTGTGGTATGGCCAGGCATCATGACTTCAGCCCTGTTTGGTGCTCTGTTCGTCTGGAACGAGTTTCTCGTTGCTCTCTATGTTGTCAATTCGCGCTCTCTTCAGACCATCTCTCTCGGAGCAGCGACCCTGGTCAGCGCACAACGCCCGATCGACTGGAACATTGCCGCCGCTGTGGGCGTGGTGACCGTGATCCCGATCTTGATCTTCTCACTTTTTGTGCAGCGCTACATCGTGCGAGGTCTAACCGCAGGAGCCGTGAAATGAACGACATATTGAAACCGCAACTTGTTGCCGAAAACCTTGGCTGGCCGGAAGGACCGACGGTGTTGCCGGATGGCAGCTTGGTCTTCGTCGAAAGCTACCGAAGCCAGCTCACCCGCGTCAGGGCCGATGGAATCGCAACGCGTTTCGCCTATACACAGGGCGCACCCAACTCGTCCGTTCTGGGAGCGGATGGTGCAATTTATGTCTGCCAGAACGGTGGAACTGTCGGCCCGTGGCGCGCCGCCGAGATAACGTCCCCGTCGATCCAGCGCATCCGGGAAGGCGGTGCGCCCGAAACGCTGGTTACGCAGGTTGAAGGCATTGTCCTCAATGGCCCGAACGACCTCAGTTTCGCGCCCGACGGCAGTCTGGTGTGGACGGACCCGGGAACCTACAATCCGGCCAGCCCCGACCCGTCCTATATCTTCCGGATGGCACCCGACGGTACGACGCGGGTGCAGATCCGGTTCGACCGACCGACCTTTCCCAACGGCGTGGTCGTCGAGGCGGATGGCTCGATCGTCTGGGACGAAAGCTACACCGGCCATGTGAAACGTCAGCGCCCGGATGGCAGAGTTGAGGATCTGGGCAGGATGCCGGGCGACAATCCGATCCTCGACGGCATGGCCATCGCCGCCGACGGATCGCTTCTGGTCACCGATCTGGTGGGCAAGGGCATTCACGTCGTCGCGCCGGATGGGCGGATCATCGACTTCATTCCCGTCGGCGGAGCGCCGACCAACCTCGCCTTTGACGGCGAAACTCTTTGGGTCACCGATGCCTCCGTGCTGGCAGCATCGTCCGAGGCCACCTACTACGGCAAGTTGTGGAAATTGCACTACCCAGGCGGTGGCGCGCCAGTCAGCAAGGGCAGCATCCGCGTGAGAGGAACAGAATGACCGGCCCGGATTCCCTCGCCGCCCTTAGCCATTCGGGCCATGTGGCGCTTGTCACTGGCGGCGGGTCGGGTATCGGGCGCGAAACGGCACTTGTCCTGGCGGAACTCGGTGCCGACGTCGCCCTTCTCGACAGAACGCCCGGAGCCGCGGAAGCAGTGTCCGGGGAAATCCGCGCAATCGGGCGCCGCGCCCTTGCCCTTTTCGGCGATGCCGGCGACGAGGCTGTAGTCACCGCCGCATTCGCCCGGACAAGGACCGAGTTGGGCGAAGTGGATGTCGCCGTAGCCTGTGCCGGTATCCTCGGCGAAGGCGGGCCGGTCTTCGAGACGAGCGTGACGGATTTCGAAAGCGTGATGGCCGTGAACGTGCGTGGGTCTTTCCTACTGATCCGCGAAGCCGCGCGCAGCATGCGCCCACGAAAACGCGGCGCTATCGTTCTTCTGTCCTCACTCGACGGTCTGCAGGCCGAGTGGGGCATGTTCAGCTACTGCGTTTCGAAAGGGGCGCTTCTGAACATGGCCAGGGCGGCGGCACTTGATCTTGCGCGCGATGGGGTGACGGTGAATTGTGTCTGCCCAAGCGTGACTGACACACCGTTGCTGCGCGGAAGGCTGGCTACGCTGCCCGATGGAGAAGCTGTGCTTGCCGCCTACGCCGCGCGGCATCCGCTGGGGCGCGTGCTGACCCCGCGTGACATTGCATCGGCCATCGCCTTCATCACATCGCCAGCGGCGCGCGGCATTACCGGCATAGCGCTTCCGGTGGACGCCGGGGTCGGGGCGACCTGGGATTCATTCCGCGATCCTCCCTGGGTCGCGAGGCCATAAGCAATCGGCCAGAAGGCGGGCTAGGGTCAGGACCCGTTAAACTGCTTGCGCGCGCTATGGTGGTTTGATTCATTGTTGGCACCAAGGGGGTGCCGCATGAGTGATTTGTTCTGGCTGACGGACGCGCAAATGGAACGGATCAAGCCGTTCTTTCCGCTGTCGCATGGGGTTCCGCGTGTCGATGACAAGCGTGTCCTAAGCGGGATTATCTTCATCAATCGCAATGGGTTGCGTTGGCGTGATGGTGAGGGCATCACCGCCATTGGTCCGAGGTGATGCCCGAACGCGGCTTATGGTCCGCCCAAGACGCTTTACAATCGCTGGGTGCGCTGGAGCCGGCTGGGGGTCTTTGCCCGCATCCTGACCCTGTTGGCCAATGAAGGCCAGGACACCGCGATGCTGATGATGGATGTCGAGCCAGTGGTTCGCCAGTGGTCCGAGAACCAATGGCGAGGGCATCTCAAGGCCCACCGCACCGCCTCCAGCCTGCGGGGTAAAAAAGGGGGTCCAAACGGCTGATTGGGCGCACCAAGGGCGGGTTGAACTCCAAGCTGCACGCCGTGACCGACGCCAAGGGCCGCCCGATCCGGATGTATCTGAGTGCCGGACAGACCAGCGACTATACCGGTGCTGCGGCCCTTGTGCGCTCGCTGCCGAAGGCAGGGGTTCTGCTGGCAGATCGCGGATATGACGCCAATTGGTTCCGCAACGCATTGACGGATATGGGTATTCAGCCGTGTATCCCCTCGCGCAAGAACCGGAAAGTTGTTATCGAACACGATGCCGAACTCTACAAAAAGCGCCACAAGATCGAGAACACCTTCGCCCGCATCAAGGATTGGCGCAGAATCGCAACCCGCTACGACCGATGCGCCGACCTCTTCCTCTCAGCCTGCGCCCTTGCCGCCATCGTCATGTTCTGGCTAGCCCGCCGGTATGGGCGCATCCAGCAAGAGATCGAACGGCTGAAAGCGATGGACAAGGCACTGGCTGATGTGCCGGACGCCCAGATATCGCTGACCGATCCCGATGCCCGCGCCATGGCAACCAGAGCGCGCAACAGCGGGATGGTCGGCTACAATGCGCAGACCGCAGTCGATGCAGAGACCCATCTGATCGTGGCGCATGAGGTGACCAACCAGGGGCATGACCGCGACCTTCCGGCACCGATGGCGATGGCCGCAAAGCATGCCCTCGGTCGGGATTATCTGCATGTGCTGGCCGACAAGGGCTACTTCAGTGGGCGCGAGATCCTTGCCTGCCACGAGGCCGACGTCACGACGACCGTGCCGCGCCCTGAGACCTCGGGCAACCGGCTCAAGGGCATGTATGTGAGGGCCGATTCACCTACGAGGCCGGGGCCGATGTCTATCGCTGCCCGGCTGGCGAGGCGCTGAGCTACCGCTACACGACCGACGAAGACGGCCTTCAGCTCCGGCGCTACTGGACCAGCGAATGCCAAGCGTGCCCCCTGCGGTCAGGTTGCACCACCGGCAAGGAACGCCGGATCACAAGGTGGGAACATGAGCACCTGATCGAGGCAATGCAGGCCAGGCTGCAGGGACCATCGGACCCGATGACGGTTCGCCGTTCCACCGTCGAGCATCCGTTCGGAACGATCAAGTCCTGGATGGGCGCGACCCATTTCCTGACCCGAGGGCTGCGACACGTGAAAACGGAAATGGCGCTAAATGTTCTGGCCTACAACATCAAGCGGATGATCTCACTGATCGGGGCTCCCGGCCTCATGGCTGCGATACACCACTGAAATGGCAACAAAGCCATGGCACAACCGGGCCGCCGGACGAGCATCGCTCTCAGCGGTGCTCAACGCTCACATGGTCAGTCCAGCACCACAGTTTCCACACAGCCTAAGCCCGCACCGGTCGCGGCGCCCTCTCGTCTCGGCGCGGCAGGATCGCGGTGACGCCCGTCCGCATCTGTCGCGTCGGGTCGGTCATTGTGCAGTAACCAGCCGTAACCCCCGGCACATCCGTGATTGCATTCCATCGCCCGGGCCTTCCCGGAAACGGCAAACCCAAGTCCCCGGCGCTCAGCCGGGCAGTCCTTCCATCGGTTCGCCCTCCATCTGCCGTCCTTTGGGCGGGGCCAGGTGACACTATGCCAAGCAGATCATGGAAAAGCCATGCCGGCACAAACGAGCTACAGTGCAACCCGCCTGACCCTTGTTCGCAAGCCGCCGTCTGATGAAGATTTGGTGACAGCGAGTGCTCGCGGCCCAACTTTCACAAGAATGTCACGCCAGCCCCTTACCGCAGGTACATCATGCCAAAAGGGGGCCAGATACCATGAAGAACTTGCTCAGGGCCGGCTTCGTTGCCGCATCCGTTATTGCCGGCGCGATCGTTGCACCGGCG
This sequence comes from Paracoccaceae bacterium, assembly GCA_031401675.1. Classification (GTDB taxonomy): domain Bacteria; phylum Pseudomonadota; class Alphaproteobacteria; order Rhodobacterales; family Rhodobacteraceae; genus JANNRR01. The sequence continues at coordinate 5,220 of JANNRR010000039.1, read as the reverse complement.
GTTTCCGCGCAGGAAACCATTCGCTTTGCCGTGACCGACATCGACGGAATGGAATCGCTCCAGAAAGAAATGGGGCCGTTCAAGGACGCTTTCGAAGCGGCCTCGGGCCTCAAGGTCGAGTTCTTCCCGGTGTCCGGCCGCACCATAGCGGTAGAAGCCATGGCGGCGGATCAGGTCGATTTCGTGCTGACCGGCCCGGCGGAATACGTGGTGTTCAACGCCCGGCTGAAAGCCCAGCCGGTGGTCACCTGGAACCGCCCGGACTATTATTCCAACATCGTCGTGCTCGACGCGTCGCCGGCGCAGTCGGTGGCGGATCTGAAGGGGATGAAAATCTCGTTCGGCGAAATCGGGTCAACCTCGCAGCACCTGTCGCCGGCGACGCTGCTGGCCGAAGGCGGTCTGGTCTATGGCACCGACTACGAGCCGGTGTTTCTGAACCGCAACGTCGCCGTCGAAGCCCTGATTGCCGGCGAGATTGGCGCGGTCGGCCTGAACCGTACCCACATCGATCAGATCTCCGCCAAATTCCCCGACCAGAAGTTCCGGGTACTGGTCAAGGGCAAGGAACTGCCGAACGATGTGCTGCTGGCCTCTCCCACCGTGAAACCCGAGGTCGTCGTTGCCGTCCGCAAGACCTTCGCCGATCACAGCGACGCGCTGCTGGCTGCCGTCACTTCGATGGAGGAAAACGCCAAGTTCATCGGTGGCGGCTTCACCGCCGACGTGACCGATTCCAACTACGACACGGTCCGCAAGATGTACGAAAATGTCGGCATCACCGAGTTTTCGGTCTTCATAGAGTGACCGGCGCATGAACACCCCGCCAATGGCGGGAACGATCACGACAGGCTCCACCCCGGTGGGGCCTGTTCTGCATGTGTCCGGCCTGGTAAAATCCTATGGTGGCCCGAACATCTTGAACGGCCTGTCGTTCACGGCCAGCGCCGGCGCGTCGCTGGCCGTGATCGGGGCAAACGGTTCGGGCAAAACGACGCTGCTGAAATGCCTGATCCGGCTGACCGATCCGACCTCGGGCCGGATCGAGATGCTGGGTCAGGATGTGGTCGCGCTCAACCCGCGCGCCTTGCGCCGCTTCCGGGCCAGGATCGGCGTGGTTTGGCAAAAGCACAACCTTGTGCCCCGCATCCCGGCGCTGTCGAATGTCTTGCACGGCGTGCAATCGCGGATGAGCGGGCCGCAAAGCTGGTGGCAGTGGCTGGCCCCGGCTCCGGTTCGGGCCGAAGCGATGGCCTGCCTGGCCCGGGTCGGTCTCGCCGACAAGTCCCGGCAACGGGTCGACAGCCTGTCCGGCGGCCAGCAACAGCGCGTCGCCATCGCCCGGATGCTGATGCAGCGCCCGGAAATCGTGCTTGCCGATGAGCCGGACGCCAGCCTCGATCCGCAATCGGGCGAGGATGTGATGCGCCTGCTCAGCGATCTGGCAAGGCAGGACGGGCTGACGCTGATCGTCATTTCACACCGGCTGGAGCACACGATGGAATTTTCCGACCGGATCATCGGGCTGGCCGGCGGCCGCATCACGCTGGATGTGCCGACGGCCGAAGCTGATGCCGGCAAACTGCGCCGGTTCTTTGACAAGTCCCCCGAGTAAGGCAAGGACATGCATCCTTCTCCCCCGATCCATGAACCCCTGATTCAGGCACCGCTGATTCAGGCACTCCCGATCCCGGCTCCACCGCGGTTCCAGCACCGCCCGTTGGTCGAATATTTCGGCATGGTCGTGGTTCTGGCGCTGGTGGTGACCAGCCTTGCCAACACCGCCCCGAATGTCGACGCGCTCGGGCGCGGCATCACCCGGCTGTTTGCCCCCTCGGGCTTGCTCATGCAGATGTTTCCGCCTGATCTTTCCAGGGTCGACCGCATTGCGCTGAAGCTGCTGGAGACGCTGCAGATGGCCATTGCCGGTGCGGCACTCGGACTGGTCTTTGCCGTGCCATTCGCAATTCTGGCGACCAACAGGCTGTCACCGCATCCATTGGTCCGGATCGTCGCACGCGGAATCATCGCCCTGTTTCGCACCGTGCCCGATCTGGTCTGGGCAATTTTCTTCATCATCGTTGTCGGCCTCGGCCCTGCCGCCGGGGTGCTGGCGATCATGGTCGACAAGATCGGCTTTGCCGGTCGCTTCTTTGCCGAAGCGATGGAGGAAGCCGATACCGGCCCGCAAGACGCCTTGCGCGCCATCGGGGCCAGCCGGATGGGCATCATCTTTTCAGCCGTGTTCCCGGCCTGTCTGCCATCCTTCACCGCTACGTCGATGTTCGCACTGGAAAAGTCGGTGCGCGGCTCGGCGGCTTTGGGGCTGGTCGGGGCCGGCGGCATCGGGGTCGACCTGAAAGTGGCCTTTGATCTGTTCAATTACGACGAAGCGCTGACGATCATCCTGATGCTGCTGGCGCTTGTCGTGGCAGTCGAACAAGGCAGCAGCTGGATACGTTCGAAACTGATCTGACGACGGGGGACGCAGTGACAACCGACAGCGCACACACCTACTGGAATGCAGAATGGGCCAGATCCGGGGCCGGTTCGAAATGGGCACAGCCCGAACCCGAAGTGCTTGCCCATGCCGAAAGCCTGGCCAAAGCGGCGCGGGTGCTGGATCTCGGGGCCGGAATCGGGCGGCATGCACTGGAATTTGCCCGATTGGGGTTCGAGGTGGCAGCACTGGATGCCGCCCCGGAGTCCCTGGCCAGTATCCGGGCGGCGGCGCAGGCGGCAGGCCTCGGCATCGATCTGCACCTTGGCCGGATGACGGCGCTGCCCTTTGCCGATGCGCAATTCGATCATGTCCTGGCGTGGAACGTGATCTATCACGGCGACCAAGCCGTGGTCGCGCAGTCCGTGGCTGAAGTCGCCCGGGTGTTGAAACCCGGCGGCAGTTTCATGGCCACGATGCTGTCGGCCCGCCGCCTGCCGGTCGAACAGGCGAAGGCACCAGGGCGGGAGATTTCGCGCAACACCTGGGTTTTCGAAGGTGACGGCGACAAGATGCACCCGCACTACTTCTGCAATGCCCGCGACCTGCTGGCGCTGTTGCCGGGGTTCGAGGTCTGGTCGCTGGCCGACCGCGAACATGACAGTCCGGGCTCGTGGCACTGGCATCTGCTGGCCGAACGGCTGGGCTGACCGAACGCGGATATCCCGTTGCAAACGGTCAAATTCATTCCCGGCGCTGAAATTCTTCTGGAATACCCGAACTCAGCCTTTCAGGGCACCTGCGGTCAAACCGGACTGGAACTGACGCGTCATCAACAGATAGGCAAAGACGACCGGTGCCGTCGACACGACGACGCTGGCAAAGACCAGCCCCCATTCCGTCGAATAGGCACCGATGAACGAAACGATGCCGACCGGCATGGTCTGGCTTTCCGGCTTGAACGAGATGATAAGGGGAATGAAGAATTCGTTCCACATCCAGACCCCGTTCAGGATCGCAACCGAGATCAGGCCCGGCTTCATCAGCGGCAGGATCACCCGCCGGAAAATCTGCCATTCGGTCGCGCCGTCGACCTGCGCCGCACTCACCAGATCGCGCGGCAGGGTCGCGGCCACTGGCCCGAGGATCAGCACCCCTAGCGGCAGCCCCAATGCAATGTACGGGAAGATAAGCGCCCAAAGCGTCCCGAACAGCCCAAGCCATTTGATCAGGATGAACAGCGGCAGAACAATCATGTTGACTGGCACCAGCAGCCCCGCGACGAACAACGTGTAAAGTCCCATGGCAAAGGGGCGCTCTTTCCGGCTGATGCCATAGGCGATCAAGGCGGCCAGAAAGGTGCTGCCCAACACGGAAAGGGTCGTGACGAAGATCGTGTTGGGCAGCGTGATCGAGATATGGGCATCGCGCCAGGCGCGGCTGTAATTGTCCCAGGCCCAGGTGCTGGGAAGGCCGTAGGGATTGCCGAAAAAGTCTGGAACGGTCTTGAACGATGCCAGGACCATGACCGCGATCGGGATGATGACGACAAGAGACACCAGCGCCAGAAACACGCTCCGCCCGGTTGCAATCAGCCTTTTGCGGCGGCGCGACGTATTCGCGCGATGTCGGGCAAGGCTCGGAATTGCCGTCGTCATGTCTGGATCTCCCGTTTGCGCAAAACCGTGATCAGACCCCAGCAGACCAGCACCATCACCAGAAACAGGATCAGCGACATCGCAATGGCATAGCTCATCCGGATATCCGAGTTCGAGAATCCCGAGCCGCCAAAGGCGCTGCGATAGATCAGCGTGCCCAGAACATCGGTGCGGTAGTTTGGCGAGCCCAGCGGGCCGGTCAGAACATAGACCAGGTCAAATGTCCTGAATGTTCCGATGAACGTCAGCACCGTCAGCGACGTGAACGAAGGCGACAACAGCGGAAAGATCACGCGCCAGAAGATCTGCCGGTCGTTCGCGCCGTCGATCTGCGCCGCCTGCTTCAGTTCCTCGGGCACATTCTGCAGACCCGCCAGATACAGCACGACGGCCCAGCCAAGGCTGTTCCACGCGGTGACCGCAATCACCGTCGGCAATGCGGTCATAACGTCGCTCAGCCAGGGTTTCGCCAGAAACCCGAGCCCAAGGTCGCGCAAGACCGGATTGATGAAGCCGATGTTCGAACTGAGCATCAGGGTCCAGATAAAGCCGGTCGACACCAGCGAAATGATGACCGGCAGGAACAGGACCGTCCGGTAAAACTCCATAAAGCGCGGCTTTTCGTTCAACTGAACCGCAATGAAAAGACCGACGGTATGCTGAAAGATCAGGATCGAGATGAAGATCCAGCCGTTGTTGATGGCGGCGCGGTAGAACGGCCAACTGGTCAGGGCCTTCTGAAAGTTCTGCAGCCCGACAAAATTGTAATCGGTGCCAAGGCCGGTCCAGTCGGTCATGCTTATGACCAGCGCGAACAGGATCGGGAAGATCATCACCGCTCCGAAAAACATCAGGCCCGGCAAAACAAACCACAGATGGCCGTACTTGCGGGCCGTCTTTGACGCGGCGCGCCTGCGGCGCACGACAGGGGCGGACTGCAGTTTGATGCCGGTTGGCGGCATGGGGTCGGACTGCATGCTCGCCATGCCGGGTCTTTCCTGTCAGGTTGGGGCGTCCGGGGCCCCGAAAAGCGCGGCGGCCCGGGCGGGATATAACCACAATCCCGGCGGGCCCCCCCCCCCCCGCCGCCCCGCCGCGCCAAACCCGGGCGCCCACTAGCCC
>JANNRR010000038.1:0-48789 GCA_031401675.1 Paracoccaceae bacterium | reverse complement strand
GAACTTTGACAGCGTGATGGACGAGGGCAACCTGACCCATCGCCTGCGCCTGTTCAATTCCGATCTGGAGGCGCGAAAAAAGTGATTGCGGCGCTGGACGGCAAAGAAAGAGTGGGGATTCTTGCCAAGAATATCCCCACTAGGGTGCGCCCCTGCCAGGGGATGGGTTCCATCCATATGGGTGCGCTACGCAAGGCCGGGGCGGCTTCTCCTTGGGCGGTCATCGGCTCCCCAGCCTGTACCTCAGTGTCCACCGCAGGGAGTCATGGTTAAAGGAGTGTGTTTCTTTTTGGTCGAAATACCCCACGGGGGTGCGGGGGTGTGAATCCCCTGCTGCCGCCCCAGCAACGGAGTGCATTGGTGTGACTGCAAGACTCTACTGCTTCGGTGAAAGCGGCAATGCCTACAAGGCGGCGCTGACGATGGAGTTGTCCGGGATGGAGTGGGAACCGGTCTTCGTCGATTTCTTCAACGGCGAAACCCGCACCCCGGCGTTCCGCGCAATGAACCCGATGGGCGAGGTGCCGGTCATGGTCGATGGCGAGGTGACGCTGAGCCAGTCCGGCGTGATCCAGGACTATGCCAGTTCCAAGACCGGCAAGCTTGGCGGCCGCTCGGCGGCCGAGCGGCGGGAGGTGCTGCGCTGGGTGTTCTGGGACAATCACAAACTGTCCGGGCAGGCCGGATCGACCCGCTTTCAGATGATCTTCCTGCCGGCCGAAAAACGCTCGGCCGAGGTGATCGCCTTCCAGCAGGCGCGCCTGAAATCAGCCTATGCCGTGCTGAACACGCATCTCGAGGCTCGCAAATGGATGGTCGGCGACGGCCCCACCATCGCCGACACCGCCTGTTGCGGCTACCTTTACTATCCGGAACCCTTCGGCTTCGTCAGGTCCGACTGGCCGCACATCGATGCCTGGCTCGGCCGTCTATCGGCGCTGCCCGGCTGGAAGCATCCCTATGACCTGATGCCCGGCAACCCGACCGAACGCGCCGCCAAAGCCATGGCCAAGTGAGGATATGATGACCGAAGCCTTCATCTTTGACGCGATCCGCACTCCGCGCGGCAAGGGTCGCCCGGACGGTGCCCTTCACGAAGTGACGGCGGTGCGCCTGTCGGCGGTCGTGCTGAACGCTCTGAAGGCGCGCAGCGGTCTGGACACCACCGCCATCGAGGATCTGATCTGGGGCAATGTCACCCAGGTGGGTGAACAGGGCGGCTGTCTGGCCCGTTCGGCGGTTCTGGCCAGCGACTTCGACCAGCGCGTGCCCGGACTGTCGATCAACCGCTTCTGCGCCAGCGGCATGGAGGCGGTGAACATCGCCGCCAATCAGGTGCGCGGCGGCGCCGGCATGGCCTACGTTGCCGGCGGGGTCGAGATGATGGGCCGGGTGGCGATGGGCAGCGACGGTGCTGCGATCGCGGTTGACCCAAGTCTGGCGATGGGCACGTGTTTCGTGCCGCAGGGCATCTCGGCCGACATCATCGCCACCGAGTACGGCTTCAGCCGCGATGATGCCGATGCGCTGGCCGTGGAAAGCCAGAAGCGCGCCGCCCGCGCCTGGAGCGAAAACCGCTTTGGCAAATCCGTCATCACTGTGCGCGATATCAATGGCCTGCCGATCCTCGACCGTGACGAATACATGCGGCCAGCAACCGACATGCAAAGTCTGGGGGCGCTGAAACCGGCGTTCAAGGACATGGGTGAAACCATGCCCGGTTTCGACAAGGTGGCCCTGATGAAATACCCGCATCTGGAGCGGATCGAGCATATTCACCATGCCGGAAACTCGTCGGGAATTGTCGACGGCGCCGCCGCCATCCTGATCGGCAACAAGGAGTTCGGCGAGAAATACGGGCTGAAGCCGCGCGCCCGCATCCGCGCCACCGCCAAGATCGGCACCGACCCGACCATCATGCTGACCGGCCCGGTTCCGGTGACCACGAAGATCCTGGCCGACGCCGGCATGTCGATCACCGATATCGACCTGTTCGAGGTCAACGAGGCGTTTGCCGCAGTCGTGTTGCGCTTCATGCAGGCGTTCGACGTTGACGCGGCAAAGGTCAACGTCAACGGCGGTGCCATCGCCATGGGCCACCCGCTTGGCGCAACCGGTGCGATGATCATCGGCACCCTCTTGGACGAGTTGGAACGTACCGGCCAGGGTACCGGCCTTGCCACGCTCTGCGTTGCCTCCGGCATGGGAGCTGCCACCATCATCGAGAGGCTGTGATGCCGAAAATCGATCAGACGACGATCAAACCGCGCACCGGCTCGATCTACCCGCCGCCCTATGACGCCTATGTGGCCGGACGCTCCTCGCTGCGCCTTGGCGATGCGGGTAGGCTGACCCAGTTCGGCGCAAACCTCGTCACCCTGCAACCCGGCGCGAAATCCTCGTTGCGGCACTGGCACCGGCATGAAGATGAGTTCGTGATGGTGACGCAGGGTGCCTGCACACTGGTGCAGGATGCCGGGCCGGTCATCATGCGCGCCGGCGACTGCGCCGCCTTCCCGGCTGGCGACCCCGACGGCCACCAGTTTGTCAACCACACCGATGAAGAAGCCCGGTTCCTGGTGATCGGCACCCGTGCCCCGCGTGAAGTGGCGACCTACTCCGACGTCGACCTGATGGTCGAACTGGACCCCGGTGAACATGGCGGGGCGCGCTTCACCACCAAGGACGGCACGCCATGGGACGGTTTGCGATGATCGTCCGCCAAGGCACCGCCCCGATCGAAACCCGCGTCGCATCAGACCCGATGGGGGCCGCCGAGCGCCGCAATTTCTCGGACGTGGCCGACCCTGCCGGGGCGGTTCTGCGCCAGTTCGGCGCGGCGCTGGAAACGCTGATGCCAGGCGCGACCTCGTCTGAACGGCATTGGCACGAGGTCGACGACGAATTCCTGCTGATGCTGTGGGGCACCGCAACGGTGATCGACGACAACGGCCCGCATCAGGTCGAGCCCGGTCAGGTGGTCTGCTGGCCCGCAGGCGATCCCAACGGGCACCACGTCACCAACCGGACCGAAGCAACTTGCACCTATCTCATCGTCGGCACCCGAGGCGCGGACGAGGTGGTGCACTACCCCGACCAGAAGCGGACGCAGATCGACGACCGCAGCACCTGGCGGATCGAGGCCGCGGATGGCAGTATCCAGAAACAGGGACCGCTGCCGGTCCACCTGACCGGCCTGCTTGAACGGCCGCGCCCGCCGCGACTGTCCGCCTCGGCCGGCACCCGCATTCTGCGCCGAGAGGATGCACAGATCGACGCCGGCACCCCCGAACAGAACGCCGTCATGGGAGAGTTCGAGGGTGTCCTGTATTCCGACGCCGGCGGGCTGACCCAGTTCGGCGCCTTTGTCGAAACCCTGCAGCCCGGGGCGCGGTCGTCCGACCGGCACTGGCATGAGCAGGAGGACGAGTTCCTGTTCCTGCTGACCGGCGAAGCGACGGTGATCGAAGACGACGGCCCGCATCAGCTGCTCCCCGGCGATGCCGCTGTCTGGCCCGCCGGGGTGACGAACGGCCATCATGTCGTCAACCGCTCCAACCTGCCCTGCAGCTACCTGGTTGTAGGGTCGCGGCTTCCCAGCGACACCGTGCATTACAGCGACATCGACAAGCTGTATGTCCGCGAAAACGGCGTGGCCCGGCGCACCAGACGCGACGGCTCGCCTTTTGGCCCGCCCGCGAATGGCCCCGCATGAGAATCCTCGAACTCTTTCAGGGTTATCTGGACGAGGTCGGGGCCACCGTCATGGCCAATGATTTTACTGCCTTTGCCGCCCGCGTCGCCCTGCCGTTCCATCTGCTGACCGAAACCGCCAGCCTCGTGGTCGCGACCGAGGCTGATCTGCGCGCCGGTTTCGACGATTTCCAGCAGACCCTGCGCGTCCAGCACGTGACCGACATGATCCGGCTGGCCGACAGTGCCGTGCTGGTGAACGAAAACCTGATCTCGGGGCGCTATGTTACGCATCTGCTGAATTTGGCGCACCGGGTAGTGCCGCCTTTTCGCAGCCAGATGACCCTGCGCCGAGCGCGCGGCGTTTGGCAGGCGGCTTCAATCGCCAATTCGCTTCATAACCATCGCTGGCCGATTCTGGTGCCCGATGTTCCCCTTGACGTCGCGGATGGCTGAAGTGGCAGCCACTACGCCAAAATTCCCGCGCTTGGTCACCGTCAGAGGGGACTGGAATGCTGCCGCTTGATATCTGCCAGGCGCATCTGGATGAGGTCGACAGCGCTTTGCTTGCCGGGGATTTCCATCGCTACAAGCGCTCGATCTTCCTGCCGATCCATCTGTTGTCGCCGAATGGCACCCGACAGGTCACCACCGAGGCAGAACTTCGCCGCGATTTCGATGCCTATTGCGAAACCCTGCGGCTGCGGCATGTCACCGAACTCATCCGGCTCGCCGAAAGCGCGGTCCCGCTGCAAGAGACAATGATTTCCTGCTATTACGAGACGAACATACTGGCCAACGGCCTCCGGCTGGTGGTGCCATACCGGTCGCACATGATCCTGCGACAAGCCGGCCCCTTCTGGCAAACCGTCTCCATCGCCAATTCCTTCTTTCTGCACCTGTTGTCGGGCGCGCCCGGCCCTGCCAACCCCGTCTGATTCTGCCCCTTGAAAGGACCCGCCATGACAGATTTCACTGCCAGGACCGACGCCGACGGCGTCACGACCATTATCTGGGATGTGCCCGGAAAGTCGATGAACGTGATGTCGCTTACCGCCTTTGCCGAGCTTGACGCGCTGATCGATACGGCGCTGGCGAACGCGGCCGTCAAGGGCATCATCATCACCTCGGGCAAGAAGGATTTCGCCGGCGGCATGGATCTGAACGTCATCGCATCGATGCGCGACGACGCCGGAGACGACCCGGTACGCGGCCTGTTTGACGGCGTGATGGCCATGCATGCCATCCTGCGCAAGATCGAACGGGCCGGGATGGACCCGAAAACGCTGGCAGGCGGCAAACCCATCGTCGCCGCGCTGCCCGGCACTGCCATGGGCATCGGGCTGGAAATCCCGCTGGCCTGTCACCGGATCATCGCCGCCGACAATCCCCGCGCGAGGATCGGCCTGCCCGAAATAATGGTCGGCATCTTCCCCGGGGCCGGCGGAACCACCCGGCTGGTCCGCAAACTGGGCGCACTGGCGGCTTCGCCCTGGCTGCTCGAAGGCAAGACCGACAGCCCCGACAAGATGAAAGCTGCCGGCATCATTGATGAGGTCGTGCCCGCCGACGAACTGCTGGCCCGCGCCAAGGACTGGGTCCTGAACGCCAAACCCGCCGATCTGGTCAAACCCTGGGACCGGAAAGACTACAAGATGCCCGGCGGCGCACCCTATCACCCGGCCGGGTTCATGATGTTCGTCGGGGCCTCGGCCATGGTCAACGGCAAGACGCAAGGCGTCTATCCGGCGGCCAGGGCGCTGTTGTCGGCGGTCTATGAAGGCGCGCTGGTGCCGTTCGACACCGCGCTGAAAATCGAGGCGCGCTGGTTCACGCATGTGCTGATGAACCCGTCGTCGGCAGCAATGATCCGCAGCCTGTTCATCAACAAGGAGGCGCTGGACAAAGGCGCGGTCCGCCCGGCACAGCCCGACCAGAGCGTGAAGAAACTCGGGGTGCTCGGGGCCGGCATGATGGGTGCGGGCATCGCCTATGTCTCGGCCAATGCCGGAATCGAAGTGGTGCTGATCGACGCGACGCAACAGGCCGCCGACAAGGGTCGCGCCCATGCCGAAGCCATCCTCGACAAGGGCATCGGCCGGCGCAAGGTGACGCCAGAAAAAAAGGCCGACGTGCTGGCCCGCATTACCGCCACCACCGACTACGCGGCGCTGCAAGGCTGCGACCTGATCGTCGAAGCGGTGTTCGAGGATCCCACCGTCAAAGCCGAGGTGACACGCAAGACCGATGCCGCCACCGATAAGGGCACCATCTTTGCCACCAACACCTCGACCCTGCCGATCACCGAACTGGCGAAGGCCTCGGCCCGGCCCGATCAGTTCATCGGCATTCATTTCTTCAGCCCGGTCGACAAGATGATGCTGGTCGAGATCATCCGGGGCAAAGGCACCGGCGACCGCGCGGTGGCAAAGGCGCTCGATTTCGTGCGCCAGATTCGCAAGACCCCGATTGTGGTCAACGACGCCCGTTTCTTCTACGCCAACCGCTGCATCATTCCCTACATCAACGAAGGCATGCGGCTGCTGGCCGAAGGCACACCGCCGGCGCTGATCGAAAACGCCGCCAAACTGGTCGGAATGCCGCTCGGGCCGCTGCAACTGGTCGATGAAACCTCGATCGATCTGGGCGTCAAGATCGCAAAAGCGACCAAGGCCGCCATGGGGACCGCCTATCCCGATGAGGCGGTCGACGAGGTACTGTTCTGGATGGCCGATCAAGGCCGGTTGGGCCGCAAGGCCAACGCCGGCTTTTATTCCTATGACCCAACCGGCCAGCGCCTTGGTCTGTGGCCGGGATTGACCGACCGCTACCCGCTCCGCGATCCTGCCCCCGAACTGATCGAAGTGCAGCACCGCCTGCTGTTTGCGCAGGTGCTGGAGGCGGTCCGGGCGCTGGAGCAGGGCGTGCTGACCGATATCCGAGAAGGCGATGTCGGCGCGATCCTCGGCTGGGGCTTTGCGCCGTGGTCAGGCGGGCCATTTTCCTGGCTCGACATGATCGGGGCGGCAAAGGCGACAGCGCTTTGCGATGCCCTGACCAGATCGCACGGCCCCAGGTTCACCCCACCGGCGCTCCTGCGCGACATTGCGGCAAAGGGCCAGACCTTCTACGGCCGCTTTGTGCCTCAGCAAAAAGCCGGCTGACGCAGCGTCTCGGCCTCTTCTTCGGCCATCAGCGCCACCAGTTTCTGCGCCCGGTCAAGCGACAGCGGCAGGTAGTTCCCGGCGTTGACCACAAAATCCACGGTCAGACCCAGCCCGGTGATCGAGCCGCAATGCAGCATGCCCGAGCCGTTGGCATAGACCACCTGATCCTCGGCAAACCGGATCGCCACAACCTCGATGGTGCCATGCGGGCAAACCCGCGTGATCCCGAAGTAGCCTTGCAGCGCTGCGGCAGGCAGAAGCGCGAACGGGTCGCCAAACAGCACCTCGGCCAGATCGGACTCGATCATCACGTTCTGATCCGGCAGCAACAGCATGGCGCGGCGGTTGCCAAGCACCCCGGCCGGAACCGCAAGCGGCCACAATGCCCGCGGACAGACACCCTGCCCCCGCCACAGCACCTTGCGCGACACTTCCAGCACGCGCTCGCCGCCATTGTCAAAGGTCAGGACCATGTCCCCGACTGCCAGCATTTGCACCGGCCGCCAGCCCTTATCGGTGGCGATCAGCGTTCCGCTGGCAATGCCTTCGGCATAGCCCATATCAACCGTTTCCGCAGAAGCACCTCCCCAGGCGTCGCTGCGTTCGGCATATTGTGCCGCAGCATTCCCCTTGCTGCGACGCGTCCATCCCGTCAGCATGTTCTTGTCCCTCGTCGAAGTCGTTGGCAGCGATGACTTTCACCCAGCAACGGCAACAGGGATGATTCGATTGCCCAAAATTGGCCATGATTGCGACAGGAAAACGGCAAAGTTTCGCCCGCCCCGTGAATGCAACCTTAACGGCGGCATTCATGCGATGCGGGAAACAGTCCGTGCCGGAAAGTCAAGAGAATGCGTATCCAAATCGCGCGATATCCTCTGCGCACAGGCGCGCCACCAGCGCCGCGTCCACGTCGCTGTAATAGCTGCGATAGTCCGGTCCCCGGTCCGAGGCGTTGACGACCGGCAGCGGGCCAAGGTCAAACCCCAGATGGCGCTCCAACGGCTGAATGTCTTCGGCCAGATGCTCCAGCCGGATCCACAACCGGCAGCGGTCCAGCCCGCCGGCATCCTGCACATAGCGGCCATAGGGCCATTCGGCAATGCTGGAACAGGTCTCGATGTGGTTCAGAAACTCGTGGAAATCCAATAGCTTGGCCAATTCAACCGTCCGATGCCTGAACCGCTGAACGCGCAGCCAGTGATAATAGCTGACCAGCCGGTCCCAGGGATTGCGCACCACCGTGAACACCATCAGCCCGGCCAGTTCAGCCGGCGCCACCAACCCGTCCAGATCGGCCAGCGTCGAGTGTTTCCACAACCGCCCACGGGTCGCGATGCCGGTCAGCCGCCGCCTTCGGGCCCGCGCCTTCGGCGTGTCGCCGACCAGAATGTCATCCTTCAGGGCCCGGCCCTCCAGCGCCAGCGACAGCGCGGTGCCACCGGTTTTGGGAATATGCACGAACAGATAGCCCCGGCCGCGCGACAGAATCACCCTTGCCCCTCCGGTGCCATCGCAATCAGAACACCGGCCAGCCCGATCGCCGCCATTCCGGCCAGTGCCGTCAGATCAAGGGTTTCGCCCCACAAAAGCCACGCCCACACCGCTGCAAACACCAGCAATGTGTTCTCGAACACCGCCACGCGTGGCGCTTCGGCGATCTGATAGGCCCGCACGATCATCCAGACCCCGATGATCGCCCCCACCGCCTGCATCAGCACCAGCCCCAGAAACAGACCGCTCGGCGCAACCCAGCCGCGCAGGATAAAGCCATCAGCCCCTTCGGCCACCGCTTGCGGCCAAACAGCAAGCAGGGTCAGCCCAAGCCCGCCCCACAGCCCCATGAACCCAAAGAAACCGAACAGCAGGGTCAGCGCATTCTCGCCCCGGCACCATTGCCGGGTCGCGATGTTGCCGATGGCGTAGAACAGCCCGGCCAGAACCGGCATCAGCGACAACAGGCTCAGACTGCCCGCATCCAGCCGCAGGATCAGCAGGATACCGGCAAAGCCAAGCCCCACCGCCACGATCTGCATCGGCCTGATCCGGGTCCCGTAGAACATCGCCGAAATCAGCGCCACAAAGATCGGTGCCGTGAACAACCCCGCCACCACCTGCCCGATCGGCAACAAAGCCAGGCAACCGAAATACAACAGCATCGAGCCGGAAATGAACAGGCTGCGCCCCAATACCGGCAGGGGTCGCAGCGGCAGCAGCCGCCAGCCCAGCAGCCTGGCCACCCCCGCGATCAGTGGCAGAGCCACCGCCGTCCGCATCAGATGAAACTGCCACAGCCCGGCCTCGCCGGCGATCAGCCGCACATAGTTGTCGATCAGGCCAATCAAGGCCATTGCCGCCACTGTCAGAAACGCCGCTGTAGGCGTACGTTCCGGTGTCAGGTCGCCAATGCTGCCGGTCATCCTGTCCCCCTGCTCCCGCCCCTCTTCCCAAGGAACGCGCGGCAACACAATACGCCGGGTGCGGACAGGCAATCATCCGGGCACCAATCGGCAACAGGACGGGGACGGCCGTGGCCAGCCAACCCCCCGCTCGTCTTCAGTCGGCAAATCAAGGCACTGGCACTCTGACCCCATGCTGCCTCGCCGATTGTCGCCGCCCCGATGCTGCGCTATCGTCGCTGCATGATCAGCAAGCCCCAAGTGCAAGGCCCGACCTGCCGATGACGGCCCTGACCCAGTATCAGCGCCTGGAATGCCTTGGCCTCTGGCGCGACCGACCAGACGGGCGGCGGCGCGACGTGGTCGTGTCGCTTGGCGATGCCTCCCTGGTCATTTCCGATACAAGGTCCGATACCGCCCTGACCCATTGGTCGCTACCCGCTGTCGAGCGGCTGAACCCCGGGCAATTGCCGGCACTCTACACCCCCGGCAGAGAGGGGATCGAGACGCTCGAACTGGAAGACGGCACCATGATCGGCGCCCTCGACAAGGTGCACGGCGTCATCGAATCCCAAAAGCAACGGCCCGGGCGGCTGCGTCAGGCGCTCCTGGCCACAGGCCTGGCCCTGATCCTCGGGCTCGGGGTGTTCTGGCTGCCCGGTGCGCTGGTCCGCCATACCGCAGCCCTGGTCCCGGTCAGCAAACGCGCCGAAATCGGCCGGCTGGTCCTTGCCCGCATGGTCCCCGTCACCGGCCCCCCCTGCGCCCAGTCCGAAGGATTGGCGGCGCTTGGCACCCTGCGCGACCGGGTGCTTGGCATGGGCAAGGGCGAGCTTGTGGTGCTGCCAAAGGGTATCGACGCCACGGCCCGCCTGCCCGGTCAGGTCGTCCTGATCGCCGAATCCCTGATCGAGGATCATGACAATCCCGATATCGTCGCCGGTTTCGTGCTGGCCGAAGCCTTGCGCGCCGATCTGGCCGACCCGATGGTGGCGCTGCTCAAGGCGGCAGGCCTGCGCGCCACCGTCGCCCTGCTGACCACCGGCGACCTGCCCGCCACAGCGCTCGCCGCTTATGCCGACGCCGTGCTGGCCGAAGGCCGACGCGCCGTGGCCGATGCAGCACTGCTGCAGCGGTTCACCGCAAGCGGCATCGCCGCAACACCCTATGCCCTCGCCCTGGATCCATCCGGCACCACCACCGCGGCCCTGCGCGCGGGCGATCCGTTCGCCACCGCACCGGCACCGGTTCCGGTGATGGACGACAGCGCGTGGGTCACCTTGCAGGGCATCTGCGCCCAGTAAGACGCCCCGCCGGGAGGGACGGGGCGCTCTGCCTATTGAACTTCTTGTTTTTATTGTTTAATTCCGGGAAAACGCGTCCGCAAAGCCCGATCTGCGCGCCACCGACAGCGCCGCCTGCACCTGATCCTGCCCGGCAAAGGGTCCGGCCAGCACGATCTGCAGCGCCTTTCCGCCTTGCGTGGTTTTCGCCACCCGCACCGGCAGGCCCGCCGCCTGCAACTGCGCCACCGCCCCGGTCGCGTTCTGCGGATTGCCAAAGCTGCCAACCTGAACATAGCGCCCTGCAGCCGTTTCAGGTGCCGTCTTGGTCGACAGCCGTTTGGCCGGCGCTGCCGGTCCGGCCACCGCCACCCGCGTCCCGGCCGCCTGCTGCTGCGTGACATAGTTGGTGTAGGGATAGACCAGGTAAGCAAAATCCATCGTCACATCCTTGCCGCTGGTCTTGTCGACCAGTCGGCGCGGCGTGTCATCGGTCCAGATCAGCTGCATTGACGCCGTGCCGGATGCCGCCCGCGTGCCCCGGGTCGGGCTCAGACGCCCGTCATCCCAGGCCAGCTTGTAACCCTTCGGGATCGGTCGCGGCGCTGCCCCAGCGTCCGCCCCGGTCCCCGGGCTCGTTGCAAGCGCTCCCAGATCGGCGCGGCCAACCACCAGATAAGTCCCGCCTTTTCCGGATTTCGCATCACAACGCACCACCAGCCGGCCGTCACTGACCAGATACAGCTGATTGATCGGTGCCAGCGTGCCGCAGCCCGGCTGAACGATGTTGCCGGCAAGTTGCGGGCTGCCGGCCGCGCGGGGCTGCTGCGCTGCTGGCGCTGGCTGGGCCGCCGGGGTTCGCACCCGAACCGGTGCCGGAATTGCCGACGGGGCCGGCGCAGCCGCTCCGTTGCGCGCCACCACCAGATAGATCGGCGTCCCGTTCGCGGCGGAACCGCAGCGGACCACCGTCCGCCCGTCGCTCAGCAGGTTCTGGCGGCTGTCGGGCGTGCTGTCGCAGTCGGCGGCGCGGGTCACGATCCGCACCCTGGTCCGGGTTCCGGTCTGGGGTTGTGCGGTCTGAGGTTGTGCGGTCTGGGGTTGCGCAGTCTGGGGTTGTGTAGTCGCCACTTCAACAGCCGGGGCCGCCGAAGCCACACGCGCCGGGACAAAGGCGTCGGTCAGTCCGCTGGCCGCCGGGCGGGCCTTGGCCCCGATCTTTGGCGGTGTAGTTGTCGAAGCAACTGTTTCAATCGGCGCACCCACCCGCGCTGCCGGCCGGGCCACGACAACCGGTGCCGCCACTTCCGCTGCCGGTGCGGCTTCTGCAACGGCCACCGGTTCGACACTGGACCGCTGCCCGCAGATCGGTTTGCGGTTGTTGCCGACCCTTGGCACCCAGGTCACCGTCCCGCCATAACCGGCGCGAATGTAGACGCAGCCACGGCTGTCGACATACTGGTCGGACTTGAAGCCCGCCGGCGGCAGCTCTTTCGGCCCGCTGATCTCGCGCAAACTCTGCGCTTGGGCAACAGCGCCCACCCACACGGCTGCGGCAACCGCAACCGTGGCAAATATCATGCCCCGCATGACTACCCCCATGTAGCTGCGGGTAAAGATGCCGGATCGCAGGGGTCGAGTAAAGCGAAATGTGGCTTATTTTGTACCAAACATGCGGTCACCCGCATCCCCTAGTCCTGGAACAATATATCCATGGTCATTCAGCTTTTCATCCACAGCCGCTGTGACGATTGCCACATCCGGGTGCGCCGCCGTCATCCGTGCAATCCCTTCGGGTGCCGCCAACAGGCACAGGAACCGCAGGTTGCGCGCCCCCGCAGCCTTCAGCAGATCAATCGCCGCAACCGAGGAGTTGCCGGTGGCCAGCATCGGATCGACGACGATCACCAGCCGGTCCTCCAGCTCGTCCGGAACCTTGCAATAATACTGCACCGGCTTCAGCGTCGCCGGATCACGGTACAGTCCGATGAACCCGACCCGCGCCGATGGCACCAATTCAAGTATGCCGTCCAATAGCCCGTTCCCCGCCCGCAGGATCGAGATCAGCGCCAGTTTCTTGCCGTCCAGCGCCGGGGCATCCATTTCACACAGCGGCGTTTCGATCCGGCGCGTGGTCATCGCCAGATCCCGGGTGATCTCATAGGCCAGCAACTGGCTGATTTCGCGCAACAACTGGCGAAACCCGGCGGTCGAGGTGTGTTTGTCGCGCATGATGGTCAGCTTGTGCTGAACCAGGGGATGCGTCACCACCGTCAGATGTTCTGCCATCAGGTTTTCTCCAGTCTTTTCAGCAGGTTTTCGCGGGTTTCCCGGGCACAGAACGCCGCCTCTGCCGCCGTTCTGGTGATCTTGCGCAGTTCTGCCTCGTCCCATTCGAACGCCTCGGCCAAGCGGTCGTATTCCCGCGCCATCGTGGTGTGGAAATAGGGTGGATCATCGGTCGAAACCGTCACCTTCACACTGCGCCGGTGCAGTTCGGCAATCGGATGTTGCCGCCAGCCCGGATAAATGCCCAGAGCGATATTTGATCCCGGGCAGGTTTCCAGCACGATCCCCTGTTCGGCAATCCGGTCCACCAGCGCCAGATCCTCGATCGCCCGCACCCCGTGGCCGATCCGCTCCACATCCAGATCATCAATGGCATCGCGCACGGAATCCGGTCCGCCCCACTCACCGGCATGGGCCGTCAGCCGCAAACCGGCTTCGCGCGCAACATCAAACGCATAGCGAAAGTCTTTGGGTTTGCCTACTTTTTCGTCCCCGGCCAGACCGAACCCCACCAACCAGTCCCCGGCGGTTTCCGCAGCACAGCGCGCCGTTTGCCGCGCCTTGTCCGGCCCGAAATGCCGGATACAGGTGACAATCCCGCGCAACACGATCCCAAGATCGCGCTCCGCCGCCTCGGCCGCCTCGCGGATGGCCTGCAGATACTCGCGCCAGGCCCCGACCTCGCGCCCGCCGCAGAAATCCGGGCTCAGAAAGGTCTCGCAATAGATCACGCCGCTTGCCGCGCTTTCCTCCAGCACCGCCCTTGTCAGGCGATGGTAGTCCTCTGGCCGTTGCAGCGTGCTGGTTGCCGCTTCATAAACCTTCAGAAAGTGCCAGAAATCACGGATGGCATAGCCGCCGCCCTCGTCGAATATCCCGGCAATGTCGATGTGCTTTTCCTTTGCCAGCCCCCGGATGAACGCGGGCGGCGCCGCCCCTTCCAGGTGCAGATGCAGTTCGACCTTTGGCAAGTCCTTGAAACTCAAAGGAAACTCCGCCCCGGCCCCGCAGCCGGCACCCCCAGATGCGCGGCAATCGACGCTGCTACGTCGGCGAACCCGCACAGTCCCAGCGATCCCGCCCCCTTGCCCGCAATCAGCACGGGCACCCGTTCGCGGGTGTGGTCAGTGCCGGTCCAGGTCGGGTCGTTGCCGTGATCGGCGGTGAAAACCGCCATGTCCCCGGGCCGCAGCGCCGCCAGAAACCGCCCGGCCTCTGCATCAAACCATTCCAGCGCCCTTGCATAGCCCGCCACATCGCGGCGGTGCCCATACAGGCTGTCAAACTCGACAAAGTTCGCAAAGGTCAAGGAACCGTCTGAAGTATCCGAAACGCATGCCATCAGATGTTCGAAAAGCTCGACATCGGATTTACCCTTCAGCAACCGCCCGATCCCCTGCATCGAAAAGATGTCGCCGATCTTGCCAACCGCTATGACTTCGCGCCCGGCATTCGTCACCCAGTCGCACAGCGTCGGCGCCGGCGGCGCAATCGCATAGTCGTGCCGGTTGGATGTCCGCGTGAACCCCGCCGCCACCGACCCGACGAACGGCCGCGCGATCACCCGGCCGACGCGTTGCTCATGCAGCGATGGCGCAAGCCGTTGACACAGCGTCAGCAGTCGTTCCAGTCCGAACACCTGCTCGTGCGCCGCGATCTGAAACACCGAATCCGCCGACGTATAGCAAATCGGCCAACCGGTCCGCAGATGTTCGGCCCCGAACTCGTGGATCACCGGCACGCCGGAGGCATGGCAATTGCCCAAAATCCCCGAAACCCCGGCCAACCGGCATACTTCGGCGACCAGTTCGGCCGGAAAGGCCGGAACCGTCGTCGGGAAATAGGTCCAGTCCCATGGCACCGGCACCCCGGCCAGTTCCCAATGGCCCGACGGCGTATCCTTGCCGTTCGACACCTCGGTCGCTGCCCCCCACAGTCCGCCCGGCGCGCCCGTGGCAATCGCAATGCCAGAGGCCAGCCGCACCGCCGCCCAAAGCCCCAGCTCATCCAGTACCGGCAGCCGCAGCGGCCCGGCGCGCCCCTGATCCGCCCGGCCATCGGCGCAGGCCAGCGCGATATGGCCCAGCGTGTTGGCTCCGGCATCGCCAAACGCGGCGGCATCCGGGGCGCCGCCGCAGCCCACGGAATCCATCACCACCAAGAAGGCGCGGGCCATCAGATGATCCTCTTATGGATCAAGGATGGATCGGCAACCTCACGATCTCCAACGGAAAATGCTGCGCGCACTGCCTGTTCGGCCCGGTCGGCGTCCGCCTCGGACGCGGCATGGATCAGCGCAAACGGCAGGTCCGGCGACACATGTTCGCCGATCCCGGCGATTTCCGACAGCCCGACCGAGGCGTTGATCCGCTCGCCCTGTTTCAGCCGCCCGCCGCCCAGATGCACCACCGCCATCCCCAAGGCCTGCCCATCGATCGCCGTCACATAGCCTTCGGTAAAGGCCGGCACCTCGCGCACCACCGGTGCCGAGGGCAGCCGGTCCGGCCAGCGCTCGACGAAATCGCCCGGCCCGCCCAGCGCCGCCACCATTTCTCCGAACACCTCGGCCGCCCGTCCAGACCGCAACGCTTCGGCAATCCGCCGGGCGCCGTCGGCGGCATCGGCAGCCAGTCCCCCCAGCGCCAGCGCCTCGCCGCCCAGCGCCGCCGTCAGTTCCCACAAGGCATGGTTGATGCTGGTGCAGGTCAGCGTCTCCATCACCTCGATCACTTCCAGCGCGTTGCCCGCCGCCGTCGCCAGCGGCTGGCTCATGTCGGTGATCAGCGCCGTGGTCATGCAACCCGCCCCCTGCGCGGTCGACACCAGCGCCCGGGCCAGGGCTTCGGCCTCGGCCATGGTTTTCATAAAGGCGCCAGAGCCGACCTTGACATCCAGCACCAGTCCTTCTAGCCCCGCCGCCAGCTTCTTCGACAGGATCGACGCGGTGATCAGATCGACGCTTTCCACCGTCGCCGTCACATCGCGGATCGCATAAAGCCGGCGGTCCGCCGGTGCAACATCCGCCGTGGCCCCGACAATCGCGCAGCCGACATCGCGCACCACCGAATGCAGCGCCTCGATCGAGATGTCGGCGCGGTAGCCGGGGATCGCCTCCAGCTTGTCCAGCGTCCCGCCGGTATGGCCCAGACCGCGGCCCGAAATCATTGGCACATAGGCTCCGCACGCGGCCAGTGCCGGTGCCAGCAACAGCGACACGCAATCGCCGATTCCCCCCGTCGAATGCTTGTCAAGCACCGGCCCCGGCATGTCCCAGGTCAGTACCTCGCCGGAATCGCGCATCGCCCGGGTCAGGGCCACCCGCTCGCCTTCGGTCAGTCCGCGCAGACAGACCGCCATCGCAAACGCCCCGGCCTGGGCGTCGGTCACATCGCCGTTCGCCAAACCCTTGGCGAACCACTGCAATTCCTCTGCCGTCAGCAGGCGCTGCACCCGAACGGCGGCAATGATGCTGCGCGCGTCCATCCTAGCTGCGATCCATATGGCGGGCGGTGAACACACCGGGCAGCAGGTCGGCCACCGTCATGGTCCGGGTCAGACCGTCGGTGGTGCAAAGCGTCACCCGAACATCCTGCGCCGCGAACTCGGCGATCTTCTGGCGGCAGCCGCCGCAGGGCGGCACTGGTTCCGGGCTGTCAGCGATCACCAGCACTTCGGCAATCACCCGGTCGCCGGCGGCCACCATCGCGGCAATCGCCCCGGCCTCGGCACAGGTGCCCTCGGGATAGGCGACATTCTCGACATTGCAGCCGGCATACACAGCCCCCGAGGCCGCCCGGACCGCCGCGCCGACCTTGAAGCCGGAATAGGGGGCATAGGCCTGTTCACGCACAGCCCTGGCGGTTTCAAGCAGCATCCTTGCCTCCCTAATGCAGCACGCCCCTTCTTCAGCATGCCCCGTTTTCAGAACAACTGTGCGGCGCGCAGGCGGGTTATGCAAGCCTAGCCGGCCACCTCGGTCGCGAACGCGCCCGGCAGCGCCACCTCCAGTAATTCGATGCCGTCGCTGGCCTCGGCGTAGCGCGTCGCCAGCCCCGGCGGGATCACAAAGGCGTCGCCTGCCGAAAGCAGGAACGGCTCCTTGCCCTCACCTTCCAGCCGCATGGTCCCATGCATAACAAAATTGAACAGGATATCACCCCGATGCCGCACCCAAGCGGCCTCCCCTTGTGCTTTTCGAACAACCAGCACCGAGGCCACACCTTTGGTGTTGAGATTGATCGTCGTATCGCGGGCGACAAAGCCGGGAACCCGGAACGGCTGCCATGCCCCCCCGGCGCCCTGGTTGTACACAAAGCGCTGGCCCTGCCACTCCCGCTCCGGGCGCAGGTTCGCCGTCGGCAGCGTCATGTCGTGCTCGATCTCGGTCACATGCTCGGCCGGCACCCCGATCTCGATCACCTCGATTCCGTCACTGGCCGTCAACACCCGGTGGCGGATTTCCGGCGGCTGAATGAAGCAATCGCCCGCCGTCAGCCGGATCGGCCCGCCCTGATCCTCATAGATCACCTCGACCCAGCCCTTGATGCAAAAGATCAGCTGGAACCCGACCTTGTGGAAATGCACCATGTCCGGCACCGGACCGCCGTCCGGAATTCGGATATGGCTGGCAATGATCGACCCACCCAGGCGGCTCGGGATCAGATCGCGGTAGTGCATTCCCGCCCGTCCGATCACCCACGGCGCCTGATCGGCCAGCCTGCGCACAACGAACGCATGCGCCGTCGGCGGCTGGATCACCGGCGGGTACAACGCGTCGATCTCGACCCGTGTCCCGCCCGGGGCGGTCAGAACCCGCGATCCTGCCGCGAACCCCTGCGGATCGTCGGTCAGGATCCGCAGCGTCCCCGACGCTTCCTGCGCGCCCTGCTGCAAGCGCACCCGCAGGCCGTGGCCCGAAAACACTGCGACTTCCGGGTTGTCGGCGGGATAGATGCTGTCCAGCCGCATCCGCAGCACCTTGGTGAAAAACGGCAAATCGTCGCGCAGTTGCGTGGTCGGCAGCCGCACCTCGGCACGAATTTCAGGCATCTTTCATCTCCCCGGTGATAGGGGATTAGTGTAAGGCGGTCCGACGATTTGCAAGTGTCGTCTGAAACGGCACCGGCAGCCGCGGCTTCGTGCATGGGAAAAATTAGTTTAAGGCTAAATCAATCCGACAGGGGGATGGCGATGGACAGTCGGCAGGATGGCGGCAGAAAGGACGGCGGGCGTCAGGCCGCGCTGGATTATCATGAATTTCCCAAGCCCGGAAAGCTTGAGATCCGTGCCACCAAACCCTTGGCCAATGGCTCTGATCTGGCCCGTGCCTACAGTCCGGGCGTGGCCGAGGCCTGCCTGGAAATCAAGGCCGATCCCGCCACCGCCAGCCGCTACACCGCACGTGGCAATCTTGTTGCCGTCGTCAGCAACGGCACCGCCGTGCTTGGTCTTGGCAATATCGGCGCGCTTGCCTCCAAACCGGTGATGGAGGGCAAGGCGGTCCTGTTCAAGAAATTCGCCAACATCGACTGTTTCGACATCGAACTGAACGAGCCCGACCCGCACAGGCTGGCCGATATCGTCTGCGCGCTGGAACCGACGTTCGGCGCTATCAATCTGGAGGATATCAAGGCCCCCGATTGCTTCATCGTCGAAAAGCTGTGCCGGGAACGGATGAACATCCCGGTGTTTCATGACGATCAGCACGGCACCGCCATCGTGGTCGGTGCCGCCGCCACCAACGCCCTGCACGTGGTCGGCAAATCGTTCAAGGATATCAAGATCGTGTCGACAGGCGGCGGCGCGGCCGGCATCGCCTGCCTCGACATGCTGCTGAAACTCGGGGCCCGGCGCGAAAACATCTGGCTGTGCGACCTCGGCGGGCTGGTCTGGCAGGGTCGCACCGTCGAGATGACGGCGCAAAAGGCCGCCTATGCCCAGGCTACCGACAAGCGCAGCCTGACCGATGTGATCGAAGATGCCGATCTGTTCCTTGGCCTGTCCGGCCCCGGCGTGCTGACCGAAGGTATGATCCGGCAGATGGCCGCCAGACCGATCATCTTTGCGCTTGCCAATCCCAGCCCCGAGATCGAGCCGGCCGCCGCCCGCGAAGCCGCCCCTGATGCGATCATCGCCACCGGCCGGTCGGACTATCCCAATCAGGTCAACAACGTCCTGTGCTTTCCGTTCATCTTCCGCGGGGCCCTCGATGTCGGCGCGACCGAGATCAACGACGCGATGGAACTGGCCTGCATTGACGGCATCGCCGCCCTTGCCCGGGCCACTACCAGCGCCGAGGCCGCCGCAGCCTATCAGGGCGAACAGATGAGCTTCGGGCCCGATTACCTGATCCCGAAGCCGTTCGACCCCCGCCTGATGGGCGTGGTGGCCAGCGCCGTCGCCAGGGCCGCCATGGCAACCGGCGTCGCAAAACGCCCGATCGCCGATCTGGACGCCTACAAACAGCACCTCGACGCTTCGGTGTTCCGCTCGTCGCTGATCATGCGCCCGGTGTTCGAGGCGGCCCGCGCCGCCCGCCACCGCATCGTGTTCGCCGAAGGCGAGGATGAACGGGTGCTGCGCGCCGCCAATGCGATGATCGAGGAAAACGTCTGCGTCCCGATCCTGATCGGCCGGCCGGAAGTGGTCGAACGGCGCTGCGAACGCGCCGGTCTGCCGATCCGCCCGGGTGTCGATTTTCAACTGGTGAACCCGGAAAACGACCCGCGCTACCGCGACTACTGGGAAACCTATCACAGCCTTCTGGAACGGCGCGGCGTGACCCCCGATATCGCCCGCGCCGTCCTGCGCACCAACACCACCGCCATCGCCGCCATCATGGTGCATCGCGGCGAGGCTGAAAGCCTGATCTGCGGCACCTTCGGGCAGTATCTCTGGCATCTGAACTACGTGCGCCAGGTGCTGGCGACCGGCGGTCTGCACCCGATCGGTGCGCTGTCGCTGATGATTCAGGATGAGGGCCCGCTGTTTATCGCCGATACTCAGGTCAATCCGGTGCCGTCCCCGGATCAGATCACGCAAGTGGTCCTCGGAGCCGCCCGCCACGTCCGCCGCTTCGGCATTCAGCCCAAGATCGCGCTCTGTTCGCAAAGCTCCTTTGGCAACCTCGACACCGATTCCGCACAAAGGATGCGGGCGGCACTGCAGCAGCTTGACGCGCGCGAGCCCGATTTCGCCTACGAAGGCGAGATGGGGCTGGATCTGGCGCTCGACCCGGACCTGCGCGCCCGCATCTTTCCCAACGCCCGCTTCGAAGGCCCGGCGAACGTGCTGGTCTTTGCCAATACCGATGCGGCGTCCGGCGTCCGCAACATCCTGAAAATGCGCGGCAACGGGCTGGAGGTCGGGCCGATCCTGATGGGCATGGGCAACCGCGCCCACATCGCCACCCCCTCGATCACTGCGCGGGGCCTTCTGAACATGGCAGCACTGGCCGGAATGCCGGTGGCAAAATACGGATAGGGCGCGCCACGCGCCTTGCCTGCCCTTCCAGCCCGCCACACCGGAACCACCGGCGCGTCTCTCTGCCGCCGTCTGGCGGGCACGCAAGACCGTCATTTCCAGCAGGTCGCCCGACCCCTGACTCCGCCGGTCCGGTCCGCTGACCCGATCGCTCCAGATAAACCTGTGGTTGCGGCCCTCCGCCGGCGCCGGGTGCCTTGACCGGGTTCCCTGAATTGCGACGCCGCACCTGTCCGGCGCACAGGCAATGCAACCGGTCAATGGGCCCCAGGACCCGCGGCCCGCGCCCGTGCGGGCAGCAGCGATGCCCGGCCCGTCCGTGCCCCCGCGCGCGCCCTTGTCAACCAATGCGCCCCGTGCCGGGTATTGCCAATTTGCAAGTGCGCTAACCTATCCCTTTTGGCATGTTGGAATTTTGCGGAAACCCGGTTAGGTTCTTTGCATTATGCAAGACGTCCCCTTTGTCAGGGCCCCCCCTTTCGTGGCGCGTGGAACAGGAGTCGCGCAGTGATGGATACAGCAGGCGGTGCCGCCTTCCCGGCTGCCGCACAGGTAGACCCGGCCAGCGTTTCCCTGCTGGGCCACGACCTTCGCGCCGCCGTCTCCGACGTGATCGGCGGGCTGCGCCTGATCGACCAGTCCGGTCTGGACGGCAACACCCGATTGCAACTGGAACGTGTGCGGGCGGCCGGCGAAGTGCTGGCCCGGCTGTTGGAGCAGGAACTGTCGCTGCTGCAAGGAGAGCC
This sequence comes from Paracoccaceae bacterium, assembly GCA_031401675.1. Taxonomy (GTDB): domain Bacteria; phylum Pseudomonadota; class Alphaproteobacteria; order Rhodobacterales; family Rhodobacteraceae; genus JANNRR01. The sequence goes on along the minus strand of JANNRR010000038.1, from coordinate 27,730 downwards.
GGCGTTCGTCGCCTCCGGAAATGTGCATCTGTCGCGGCTTTTGAATGACCTGCAGGTGCGTTGGGCCGGACGGGCGCAGGAAAAGGGCCTTGGCTTCCGCATTGCGGTGGCCCCGGATGTGCCGCAGATCCTTTCGCTCGACCGGATCGCGCTGGAACGGGTGATGTCCAACATCCTGTCGAATGCCGTCAAGTTCACCGACAGCGGCGAGGTGCGGTTTACCGTCGATCTGACCCATGACGGTACCTTGCGCTTTCGGGTCGAAGATGACGGGCCCGGCTACTCCGACCTGGCGCTCAGCACGCTTTATCTGGTCGGAACCCGGCAGGACGGGCGCGGCAAACCCGGCCTTGGCCTTGGCATGCGCATCACGCGGGACATGATCGACCGGCTTGGCGGGTTGATCGACGTCTGCAATTCGCCCGGTGCCGGTGCCGCCATCACCATAACCCTGCCGGCAGCGTCGTGGACGCCGGCGCAGCCGGCAGCGGTTGACATGTCGGCATTACCCGATCTGTCGAAAATCCGCGTGCTTCTGGCCGACGACAGCCTGACCAATCAGGCCGTCATCGGCAATATGCTGGCGTCGCTGGGTGCCGAGTTTGAAGTTGCCTCGGACGGAATGGAGGCGATGCACTGGCTGGACCGCGAACGCTTCGATCTGGCGCTCCTGGATATCGAGATGCCACGCCTTTCGGGGCTCGAGGTTCTGCAGGCCATCCGGGCCAAGGGCGGCGATCAGGCGCGGATGCCGGTGCTGGCCATCACCGCCTATGTTTTGCGCGCCAACCGCGAAGCGATCTATCAGGCCGGGGCCACTGGCATCCTGGCCAAACCGGTCCTTTCCATCGACGCGTTCGGCCGGGCGATCCAGCGTGCGATTGGTCGCGGGCCCGATCTGCACGAGACTGCGGCAAACGCGGCGGCTTCCTTTGATCAGTCGCGGTTCGACAGTCTGATGGCCATTGCCGGGCCGGTGTCGGCACTGGAGTTGCTGAACCGGCTGCAAACCGACCTGCGTCAGGTGGAACGCGGTCTGGTCGCCGGACTGGCTGAACCCGACCTTGCAATGGTGCGCGGTCAGACGCATGTCCTGATCGCCTTGGCCGGGGCTGTCGGCGACGTGGCCCTGCAGCATCTGGCGGAAAGCACCAATCACGCGGCGCATCAGAATGACCCGGCGCTGGTGCAAACGCTGGGGGCCGGGGCGCTGCATCATTTGGACCGCCTGATCCACTTCATCTCCAGCGAACTGGCCGCTCGCCAGCAGACGACATGACGCCGACGCCGCTCCTGCTGATCGAGGATACGCCATCCCTGCAGATGGTCTATGAAACCATCCTGAAATCCGCCGGCCATCTGGTCCATGTCGAGGATACCGCGCAATCCGGCCTGGCCGCGTTCCGCAAACTGCGCCCGCCGGTCGTGCTTCTGGACCTGATGCTGCCCGACGGCGACGGGCTTGATCTGATGACCGAGATGCTGGCGCTGTCGCCACAGACCTGCGTGATCGTGATCACCGCCAACGGCTCGATCAACAAGGCGGTCAAGGCGATGCGGATCGGCGCACATGAGTTCTTGGTCAAGCCGTTCGATGAACAAAAATTCCTGAATGCCGTCGACAATGCCCTGTTGGCGCACGGCATCGCCAGCAACGGCATCGCCAGCAACGGCACCGCCAGCAACGGCACTGCCCAGAAAGCCGCCGGTCAGCCGCTTGGCGCCTTCATCGGCACCTCGCCGGTCATGCAGGCGGTCTACGCCAAGATCACCTCGGTCGCCCGTTCGATGGCCACCGTCTTCATCACCGGCGAAAGCGGCACCGGCAAGGAGTTGTGCGCCCAGGCCGTCCACGACCTGTCCAACCGCGCCCACGGCCCCTTCATCGCCCTGAACTGCGGCGCTATCCCGTCCGACCTCCTGGAATCCGAAGTGTTCGGCCACCTCAAGGGGTCGTTTACCGGTGCCATCTCGGAAAAGATCGGGGCGGCGGCGGCAGCCGACGGCGGCACCCTGTTTCTGGACGAAGTGTGCGAGATGGACATGAACCTGCAGACCAAGCTGCTGCGGTTCCTGCAAACCTCCACCATCCAGCCGGTCGGTGCCACCCGTCCGCGCAAGGTCAACGTCCGCATCCTCTGCGCCACCAACCGCGACCCGATGGAGGCGGTGCGGCGCGGCCAGTTCCGCGAGGACCTGTATTACCGCCTGCATGTCGTGCCGATACACCTGCCGCCGCTGCGCGATCGCGGTGCCGACGTCATGGAGATTGCCACCACCTCGCTGAAACGCTTCGCGGCCGAAGAGGGCCGGACCTTCACCGGCTTTGAACCCGATGTTGTCGCCCTGCTCCAGCGCCACGCCTGGCCCGGGAACGTGCGGCAACTGTTGAATGTCCTGTGGAATGTCGTCGTCCTGAATGATGGCCCGCTGGTCACAAGGTCGATGCTGCCGGACGAGTATCTGCGCACCAGCGAAGCCCTGCCGCGCCCCGGACCGGTCGGCCCTGCTGCGGCGCAGGGGCTGATGGAAAGCCTCGACGGCCAGACCCTGGCGCAGATCGAGCAGTATGCGATCGAACGCGCCATCGCCCGTCACGGCGGGTCGCTGCCGAAAGCCGCGCGCGAACTTGATGTCTCGCCGTCCACGCTCTACCGCAAGCGCGAAGCCTGGGCCCGGCCTGTCCCGCCCGCAAGGTCCTGAGGCATCAAGCCGAAACGCTCGGACCGGCAAACCTGCTCACCGGACACCGTTCAGACGAATTGCTCGCGCGTCAGCCGCTCTTCCAGCCCGTGACCGGGATCGAACAGGATGCGGTGCGATACCCGCGGCTCCGACCTGATCTCGACCCACAGCACGTCGCGCACCGACCGGCTGTCGGCATCGGCCATCACCGGGCGCTTGTCGGCTTCGATCACCTCGAACCGCACCACGGCGGTCTTTGGCAGCAGCGCCCCACGCCAGCGCCGGGGCCGGAACGCCGCCATCGCCGTCAGCGCCAGCACGTCCGACCCGATCGGCAGAATCGGCCCGTGCGCCGAATAGTTGTAGGCGGTCGATCCGGCTGGCGTGCACAAGAGCGCGCCGTCGCAGATCAACTCCTCCAGCCGCACCTTGCCATTGACGCTGATCCGCAGCTTCGCCGCCTGCGGTCCGGCCCGCAGCAACGACACCTCGTTGATCGCCAGCGCCTGATGCTCGGCCCCGGCGGCATCCATCGCCCGCATCGCCAGCGGATTGATGGTCTCGGCCTCCGCCACCGCCAGCCGTTCCAGCAGCCCAGCCTCGCCGAACTCGTTCATCAGAAACCCGACCGTGCCGCAGTTCATCCCATAAACCGGCACATCGGTTGTCTCGGTCGCATGCAGCGTCTGCAGCATGAAGCCGTCTCCGCCCAATGCCACCACCACCTCGGCCTGCTCCAGCCCGGTATCGCCGTGCCGGGCCACCAGCCGCGCCAATGCCTCTTGAGCAAAATCGGTGCTGCCCGCCCGAAAGGCGATGCGGGTCGGTACCCTTGGCAATGCAGACGCCATCGGTTCTCCTGTTTCCGCCGCGACCTTGGCGCGGGCAGCCCCAGAACACAAGCCGCTGCCCCCCGCCGAATGGTCGCTTTCCCGGCTTACCACCCGCGCTATCTTGGTCTAAGAGCCGTCAACCGATCAAAGTCCGCCTGAGGAGATGCACCATGACCGCCAGCCACCGCGACACCGGCTTCTTCACCGAGCCGCTGGACAGCCGCGACCCGGAACTGTTCGCCGCGATCCGATCCGAACTTGGCCGCCAGCGTGACGAGATCGAACTGATCGCGTCGGAAAATATCGTCTCGGCGGCGGTCATGCAGGCGCAAGGCTCGGTCATGACCAACAAATACGCCGAGGGGTACCCCGGCAAACGCTATTATGGCGGCTGCCAGTATGTCGACATCGCCGAAACCCTGGCAATCGATCGGGCCTGCAAGCTTTTCGGCTGCGGCTTCGCCAATGTGCAGCCCAATTCCGGCAGCCAGGCCAATCAGGCGGTGTTCCTTGCTCTGATCAAGCCGGGCGATACCATTCTGGGCATGAACCTCGCCTCGGGCGGCCATCTGACCCACGGTGCCGCCCCGAACGTTTCCGGCAAATGGTTCAACGCCATTCATTACGGTGTCCGCCCGCAGGACAATCTGATCGACTATGATCAGATCGCGGCGCTGGCCGCCGAGCACCGGCCGAAACTGATCATCGCCGGCGGTTCCGCCGTGCCGCGTCAGATCGATTTCGCCCGTTTCCGTGCCATCGCCGATGCCGTGGGGGCATACTTACTGGTCGACATGGCGCACTTTGCCGGGCTGGTCGCCGGCGGTGCCCACCCATCGCCCTTCCCGCACGCGCATGTTGCCACCACCACCACGCATAAGACCCTGCGCGGCCCGCGCGGCGGCATGATCCTGACCAACGACGAGGCTATCGCCAAGAAGGTCAATTCCGCGATCTTCCCCGGTCTGCAGGGCGGCCCGCTCATGCATGTCATCGCCGCCAAGGCGGTGGCGTTCGGCGAAGCCCTGCGCCCGGAATTCAGGGACTATGCCGCGCAGGTCATCCGCAATGCACAGACTCTGGCCGACGAACTGATGAAGGGCGGGCTCGCCATCGTCACCGGCGGCACCGATACCCACCTGATGTTGGTCGACCTGCGCCCGAAATCGGTCAAGGGCAATGCCACCGAAAAGTCGCTCGGCCGGGCCCATATCACCTGCAACAAGAACGGCATTCCGTTCGACCCGGAAAAACCCACCGTCACCTCCGGCGTCCGCCTCGGCACCCCGGCCGGCACCACCCGCGGCTTCATGGAGCCGGAGTTTCGCCTGATCGGTCAATGGATTGTCGAAGTGGTCGACGGTCTGGCCGCCCATGGCGAGGATGGCAATACAATGGTCGAAGCCGCCGTCAAGGCCAAGGTCGCAGGCCTCTGCGCCCGCTTCCCCATCTACCCGGGGCTGTGAACCAGTGACCGGGGGGGCCGCCCCCCGTGCTGCCTAATTGGTTAACGCAAGCTTACCGGCGCGGGTAACATGTATCCTTTACAGATACTTGAACGACATAACACGCGTGTTACGCAGTCACAGATAGCCGCGCCAGTACAGCACCCCGACCACCAACCCAAAGACCACCAGTGAAATCAGCGCCAGTGACGCCGCAAAGTTCATCAGCGCCGCCATGCGCCGTGCCCCCGCCCCCAGCCCGCCCAGATGCCGCACGCAGACATCATAGGCCTCGGCAACCGCTGCCTGATCCAGCTGCATCATCAGCTTCGGGTTCGGTGCCTGTTCCGCTGCTTCCGCCAGCCGCGCCGCCGCCCCCCGCACCCCGCGCGGCAGCATCCGCCCACCGCGCCGCAACTTTTCCGCCAACCCGTTTCCCCGGATGCCAAGCCGCTCCTGCATCAGCCCGGCCACCCGGTCAGCCATTTGCCGTATCGAAACCGCGCCCATCGTCACCCCGCATTTGCGTGGTCAGAATAGCGCCGCCCCCGCCAGTTCTCAACGGCTCTGGCCGTCAAAGCCGCCGCGGGCTAGACCCGTGACATGCTGAACACAATCCTTTTTGGCCAACCGTCCGCCCTGCCGCCGCTCTTGATCGTGCATGGCCTGTTCGGCTCTGCCCGCAACTGGGGTGCCATCGCCCGCCGACTGTCCGACAGCCGGCTGGTCGTCGCCGCCGACATGCGCAACCACGGCGACAGCCCCTGGACCCCCACCCATACCTACCCCGACCTCGCCTCTGATCTGGCCGAAGTAGCCGCCACCTACCCGCCGATGGACATCCTTGGCCATTCGATGGGCGGCAAGGCCGCGATGATGCTGGCCCTGACAGCGCCGCATCTGGTCAACAGCCTGCTCTTGGCCGACATTGCCCCGGTTGCCTACAGTCACAGCCAACTGCAATACGTCAACGCGATGCGCGCGCTGCCCCTCGCGCCGCTGCGCTCGCGGTCCGAGGCTGACGCGGGTCTGGCCGCAACCGTGCCCGACGCTGCCATCCGGGCGTTTCTGTTGCAATCGCTGGACCTGAAAGCCGTACCGCCGCGCTGGCGGCTGAACCTGGACGTGCTGGCAACCGAGATGAGCAAGATCACCGGCTGGCCCGCGATTGCCGGGCAGTTCCCAGGCCCCGCCCTGTTCCTGTCCGGCGCGCTGTCCGCTTACGTCATGCCGGAACACCGGGCGGCGATCAAGGCGTTGTTCCCCGCCGCCCGCTTCGCCAAACTGCCCGGCGCGGGCCACTGGCTGCATGCCGAACGGCCGCGCGAATTCGAGGCGTCGGTCCGCGCCTGGTTCGGCTAGCCGGGTCGCCCGCCGCGCCTTGGCAAACGCGGATCATTTCGGGCAGCGCAGGCTCATGCGGGCCTCGCCGTCGTCGCCCTCGAAGCTCGTGGGGTTGACGGTGCAGCCCGTCGCCTGTTCGGCGGCAAGGATCATCCGTTCCCGCATGCCGCGCCGTTCCTGAGGCCCGGCCCAGCCGAGGCGGACGACCTCGGCCTTGTTCAGTTTCTGAAACACCGTGAAGTCGCGGCCCTCCACCGTGGTGCGGGTCTGGGTCGCGCCGAAAAAGCTCGGGTAGGGCGAGGCGTCGCAGGCTGCGAGCAGGAGCAGGAGGGCGAGAGCGTCCCGGCGCGGGACATTTATTAACGCGTTTTTTTTCAATGCATTGCGATTTTCGATTAACCGGATCTTCATCTTTGCCCCCTGTTTCGGCAAAGGCAGCCTCGGCTGATATGGTTAACGGCGGGTAAATTTCGGCGGCGGGCGGGGCGGGTTAATTTTCGGGCGCAGAAATGTTACGTTTCTGGGGTTTTGTAAGAATTGGACAGATGATGATCACCGCAACCGTAACGGAAGCCCGCGAAAACCTGTCTGACCTGTTGGGTCAGGTGGAACATGGCGGCGAACTTGTGATGATTACCAAACATGGCCGCCCGATTGCGGCGATTGTCCCGATGGTGGACCTCGCCTTCATGGAAAGCGCCGAAGATGCCTTTTGGCGGCGTCGGCTGGAGGAAATGGAAGCTGATCCGGGCCATGACCCGAACGTAACCTTTTCCGCCGAAGAGGTCTTTGCCGACATCGCCAAGGGTGAAGCGGCGGAATGAGCCGCAGGACGATTGAATTCACCCGCGAAGGCCGGAAAGACTTCGATGCGATCCGCGATGTGCGATTGGCCAGGCGGATCAGGGCGGCGATCTATGCCCTGGCGGACGACCCAAGACCGCCGGGGTGCCGCAAGCTGGAAGGGCGGCAGGATGAATGGCGGGTGCGGGTCGGGACCTGGCGGGTGGTGTATCGCATCGAGGACGGGCGGTTGGTGGTGAGTGTGGTGCGGGTGGCACCGAGGGGGGATGCGCATTGGCAGGGGGCCCTCGGCGCTCTCGGTAGGGTGCGTGATGTCACGCACCGTTGAACGCAGGAGTGGTGCTCGCACCTACGTTAATCGAGCATTCCGCAGTTTTGATATGCGATCATGCTCTTCATAGTTCGACACACCGGCACACCCATCTTCCTTCAAAGCTGGCCAGTGATCCACTCCGTCCCAATCTCCAACCCCACTATCAGCCGAAAAGGTAAACGCGGACAAAGTGAGCGTATCTGAATTGCAAGATATGTTGAACAGATGTCGACCCCACAACTCGAATAGCCTTTCCCCAAGTGCATCCCAAGAAACAAATCTTCTGAATGATCGAATAGATGTTCGGTCTTGATTTACCCCACCGAAGACTGCTACTTTTTCAGAAATGCCGTCAGAATAGACGAGGGTCTCAATCTTATCATCTACTCTAAGCGCGCTTTCAACTTTCACAAACTTCAACGTCTCACGTGTTCTCTTGTATGAAAAGTAGCCGAATGAGGTGAAAATTCTACTAAAAACGAATACGACTGAAACATTCAGTTGAAGTTCAGCTTGCGGATTGCTAGACGGAAAAGGACGCCGAAGCCCAGTACAAATGATCTGCGCTTGGTTCTCCGGGAGGGAGTTTGGATCTGATTCATCACCTCTCGTTTTCAGATATTCAGCACGTCTCAGTATTTGCATTGCGACCGAAGTGCATATTTGTGACGGCCCAACGAATCCACCTTTTGAATCAACGAAGTTGATATCTGACACCGCACGGCCAAGTGAGTCAGTGATTGCTACTTTCTTGAATTGAATAAAGTCCTCAAGCAGGCCCGCAACTCGCATCCAGTCAAACTCAACGCTCTGCTCGATACTGTGTAGAATTATGTTCAGCGCAGCTGCCTTTGGAATACATGGGGCGTAGTATTTGCTTGAACTAACGAATACTGGAACATCCACGTCCAGTGATGAGCACTTTCCATAGAACTCTTCAAGCCTTGGCACATCGATCGGGCGACTATAATCTTTACACTCAAATGCGATCTTGGTTACCTTGTTGTCGACTTTGTGAGTTAATAATACGTCAATCTCTCGCCTCTGGCCCGTATGCTTGTCGGACAGAAATGCTGGAGATTCCACTGAAAAGCAGTCGTCGTTGCTTGAAAGCAATTCAAGTGAAGCAACAAGTAGCTCGAGGGACCTACCCTTTCTGGCCATCCCTCACCTATCCATCTTCATCGCACTTATAAACGCCTGCTGCGGGATCTCCACATTGCCGAACTGGCGCAGCTTTTTCACTCTTCCCCTGCCTTCCGATCCTCACGCCCATGAAACACACGCGCCACAAGCACCATCTGCTCGCGGACCTCATACAGGCAAACATATCCCCCTTTGCCAAAGCGCACAACCAGCGCGCGCAGCGAGGATTGGGGGATGGGGCGGCCGGTAAGGGGCATAGTCGACAGGCGGGACAGGCTCGTATGGATCGCCGCCAGCATGCGGTCTGCCGTAGCGGGGTTCTTGGCGCGGAGGAATTGGTCGAGGCGGTCAAGGTCGGCCAGCGCGCCGGGCGTCAGCGCAACCTGATAGGGGGCGGGCATGGGGCGATGGGGTCACTCGCCCGCAGGGCGGACCATTTGCGCAGGGCGTCGAGTGTGTGGCCCAGCCCGTCACTGTCGAAATCAGCAAGGCGGGCTTCGGCGATGCGAAGCTCTGCTTCTGGTATCAAAGGGGTCGGCGTGGTGTGGTTCATGCTGAAAAGGTAGCGCGAAAGGGGTCAGGAGTCCATCTTCAACGCATTGATGAACGCCTGCTGCGGTATCTCCACTTTCCCGAACTGCCGCATCTTCTTCTTGCCGGCCTTCTGCTTGTCCAACAGCTTGCGCTTGCGGGTCGCATCCCCGCCATAGCACTTCGCCGTCACGTCCTTGCGCATCGCCGACAAGGTCTCGCGCGCGATCACCCTTCCCCCAATCGCCGCCTGAATCGGGATCTTGAACATGTGCCGGGGGATCAGCTCCTTCAGCTTTTCCACCATCGCCCGGCCGCGCACTCAAACCACCAGAAAATCCAGATGCGACAGCGCCGCGTGGTTGGCGACGATGGCGAACAGCACGGCGGCGGCGCCCTGTGCGCCGTTCAGTGTTCCATCGGGGTCATAATAGAGCCGTCCGGTTGCGGCATTGTAGAGGATGCGATCATTGCCATCCAGTGCGGCGGTCCCAAGACGGAACTCCTGCAGGCCCAGTGTGGGACCCACCGCGGCAAAAGCACTTGCTTCCAACCCGATCCAATCCGGGCCACGTACGAAATCGACGATCAGGTCGGCATTCGCCGTGCCAAGATGTTTGAATATGAAACCATCTTTGCCGCCACCCCCGGTCAAAGTGTCCTTGCCAGCCTCGCCGCGCAGAAAGTCATCGCCGACGTCACCACGCACAATGTCGTTGCCGCTGCCAGCATAAGTCGAATCGTTGCCAGCATCGCCGCGCACAACGTCATTGCCGCTGCCGGCATAAAGCAAATCGTTGCCGGCATCGCCCCTCAGCGTATCCGCGCCAGCGCCGCCAAAGATATCGTCGGAATCATCCCCGCCCCTCAGGGAATCATTGCCGTCTGCGCCGTCAAGGTGGTCAGAGTCGCTGCCCCCGAACAGACTGTCATTGCCCAGACCGCCGAACATCCCATCAAAGCCACTGTCACCCCTCATCAGGTCCGACCCATCGCCGCCGACCATCGTATCGTCGTCGAAGCCGCCAGACATGACGTCAAGTCCTGCGTCGCCGAACAAAGTGTCCGCGCCGCTGCCGCCGTACAGGCTGTCATTGCCCAGGCGGCCCTCAATTGAATCAATGCCTGCGCCACCAAAGATTGCGTCATCCCCATCGCCGCCGTCCATCGTATCGTCGCCGACGCCGCCAAAAATGTCGTCAAGTCCGGGCCCTCCGGCCAAGATGTCTGCGCCAAGGCCCCCGGACAGGAAATCGTCGGCCAATTGGCCGGACAAGGTATCGTCGCCGCCTCCACCATAAAGGTTGCTGCCGAATGCGGACGCGCCGAAGGCATCGTCGAAGTTGCTGCCAATGACGGTGCAGTTCGAGAAGAAGTGAAAGCTTGTCGCGATGTCCTCGGGGAGTGTCGGGCTGGCTGAGGTCAATACCGCCAAAAAACCGCCGCCGTCGCTGTAGGATCCGGTGCTGACCATGAACGAAGCTGTATCAACGTAGTTTTCCCATGCGCTCAATGCAGTGTAAAAGACATTCAGCTGTGTGTAGTACTGTTGCGCCGCGGCTAAGCTCCACGTGGCCGGAACGTAGTCTACGGCACGCGGCGGCACGTTGATGGCGACTTGGAACCGCAGATAAGGCTGGTTGGGCAAGGTAACATCGATCAGATCCAGGTGGTCTGCGAATGGGGAGTGAGACCGGACATATGCGGTTTCATCAGCGTAGTAATCGTAGCCCGGCAGGGTGACATTGCCCGACGGGCTGGTGAAGGTTATCGCCGGGATAGGCACGCCGTTGCCACCAAATCCGATGGTATCCCGGACTGTCGGCAGGGTAAGGTCGGCGTCTGTTATCGCGCGGTAGGACGCGGTGAAATCCAGCGTGACGGTCGCCATGGTCGGGGCCTCCTTGGATCACTATGCCTGCCAACCCATCCGAAGCATTCGGGTCGGGGAGTCTGTTTGCCCGGGCATTTCGCAGCCAGATCGTCAATGAACTTGCAATCAGGAAAACGTGATCACGCGGGCAGGTCGTCAACGGTTGCCAATGAAGAAACTGGTCTCGCAGCAAATGGCAGAAACTTGGATCAGTGAGGCTGCCAATCTTTCCGGAAAAAGTCAAGTATTTGCGTCCGAAGCGTGGCAATGCTGCGGTTTTGCAGCGACCCGGTATCCGTCATCGCGACCCGGCCCGCGCACGGCGCGTGCGTCCGGCGCTGAAAACGCTCCACTGGAGCGTTTTCCGGGCGCACCTCACCCATCCATCTTCAACGCCGAAATAAACGCCTGCTGCGGTATCTCCACCTTGCCGAACTGGCGCATCTTTTTCTTCCCGGCCTTCTGCTTGTCCAGCAGCTTGCGCTTGCGGGTCGCGTCGCCGCCGTAGCACTTCGCCGTCACGTCCTTGCGCATCGCCGACAGGGTCTCGCGCGCGATCACCCGTCCGCCGATTGCCGCCTGAATCGGGATCTTGAACATGTGCCGGGGGATCAGCTCCTTCAGCTTTTCCACCATCGCCCGGCCGCGCATTTCGGCGCGGTCGCGGTGGACCAGCATCGACAGGGCGTCGACCGGTTCGTCATTCACCAAGACCGACATCTTGACCAGGAAATCCTCGCGGTAGCCGAACATCTGGTAATCAAAGCTGGCATAGCCCTTGGTCACCGATTTCAGCCGGTCGTAAAAATCGAACACCACCTCGTTCAGCGGCAGGTCATAGACCACCATGGCGCGCGACCCGGCATAGGTCAGTTCGATCTGCACGCCGCGGCGGTCCTGGCACAGCTTCAGCACATCGCCGAGGTACTCGTCGGGGACGAGGATGGTGGCCTTGATCCGCGGCTCCTCGATATGGTCGACAAAGGTCAGGTCGGGCATGTCGGCGGGGTTGTGCAGTTCCACGATGTCGCCGGATTTCATGTGCAGGTGATAGACGACCGAGGGCGCGGTGGTGATCAGGTCGATATCGTATTCACGTTCCAGCCGGTCGCGGATCACCTCCAGATGCAGCAGACCGAGGAAGCCGCAGCGAAAGCCGAAGCCCAAGGCGGCGGAGGTTTCCATTTCGGTGGAAAAGCTGGCGTCGTTCAGCGCCAGCTTTTCAATCGCGTCGCGCAGGGCCTCGAACTCGGAGGCGTCGACGGGAAAGAGGCCGCAGAACACCACCTGTTGCGCCGGTTTGAAGCCGGGCAGCGCTTCAAGGCACTGGCGGCGTTCGTGGGTGATGGTGTCGCCGACGCGGGTGTCGCGGACCTGCTTGATCGACGCGGTCAGCACGCCGATCTCGCCGGGGCCCAGTTCGGCGATATCCTCCATCCCCGGGCGCAGGACGGCGAGTTTCTCGACGCCGTAGAAGGCGTTGGTGGCCATCATGCGGATGCGGTCGCCCTTTTTCAGGGTGCCGTCGATGATGCGCACCAGCACGACGACGCCGAGGTAGGCATCGTACCAGCTGTCGACCAGCATGGCCTTCAAGGGGGCATCGCGGTCGCCCTTTGGCGCGGGCAGCCGGGTCACGATGGCTTCGAGCACGTCGGGGATGCCGAGGCCGCTTTTGGCCGAGATCAGGATGGCGTCGGATGCGTCGATGCCGATCACATCCTCGATCTGGGCGCGGACCTGCTCGGGTTCGGCGGCGGGCAGGTCGATCTTGTTCAGGACGGGCACGATTTCGTGGCCGGCATCGATGGCCTGATAAACGTTGGCGAGGGTTTGCGCCTCGACCCCCTGGCTGGCATCGACCACCAGCAGCGAGCCTTCGACGGCGCGCATGGAGCGGCTGACCTCATAGCCGAAATCGACGTGGCCGGGGGTGTCGATCAGATTCAGGATGTAGGTATGGCCATCCTTGGCGGGATACTCGATGCGGACGGTGTTGGCCTTGATGGTGATGCCGCGTTCGCGTTCGATGTCCATGCTGTCGAGCAGCTGTTCCTTCATGTCGCGCGCGGCGACGGTGCCGGTCGACTGGATCAGCCGGTCAGCCAGAGTGGATTTGCCGTGGTCGATATGGGCCACGATCGAGAAGTTTCGGATGAGGTCAAGCTGGGTCATGGCGTGCCGTATAGCGTGCAGGGGCGTGGGCGGAAAGGGGGGGGGGTGAGGGGCGAAATCCGGGCAATCTGGCGGGCGCTTGATCGGGGGAGGAAATTGCCGCATTCTGCGCCAAAACGGAAAGGAACGGCGATGGACGACCGGCAGTTCGGACAACACGATGCCCGGGGAAACTGGGCCCCCGCAAAGCCCATCGGCTATGGGCCGGTGTTCGACTGGCCGCCGGATTTCCGGGCGCTGGCCAAGTGGTTGTTTGGCTTTCCGGGGTATTTCTTGCCGTGGAACCTGTTTTACGCCGGCTTGGCGGTGGGGCTGTGGACATGGTTTTCGCCGTCGGTGGAGGCGACGAGGGATCTTGCGCCGGGTTGGATCGCCTATCTGTTGATCCGCAACGAGATTTTGGCCGTACTGGTCTACGGTGCATGGCATTTGTGGCTGTATTCTTGGCGCAGGCAGGGTGCTGCGTTCAAATACAACCCGCAGTTTCCCAGGGAAAAGGCGGCGGGCTTTGCCTTTGGAAGCCAGATTTATGACAACATGTTTTACACGCTGGTCAGCGGTGTTCCGATCTGGACGGCCTATGAGGTGCTGATGTTGTGGGCGTACAGCAATGGCTGGGCCCCGATGATAACTCTGGCCGATCATCCGATCGGCTTTGTGGCCGTGTTCTTTCTGGTGCCGCTGATCCATGAGGTCGGCTTTTACTTTTGCCACCGCCTGCTACATGTCTCGCTGCTGTACGAGGTCGCCCACAAGCTGCATCACCGCAACATCAATCCGGGGCCCTGGTCGGGTCTGTCGATGCACCCTGTCGAGCATCTGATCTATTTTTCGACCATCCTGCTGTTCTTTCTGATCCCGAGCCATCCGGTGCATATGATCAACCTTGCCTCGCGGCTTGGAGTGGCGCCGGCACAGGGGCATACCGGGTTTGACCGGGTGGTGCTGGGGGAAAAAGCCAGCTTTGAGGCCAGTTATTACGCGCATTACCTGCATCACAAATATTTCGAGGTGAACTATTCCGATGGGATGGTCCCGCTGGATCGTTGGTTCGGATCGTTCCATGACGGCACACCCGAGGCGCACGAGGCGATGAAAGCGCGGCGGATGCGGCGCAGCGCCTGAGGGGCCGGTTGGGGTGGCGTGGGAAAGTACAGGGCAAGAATCTCGCCGGCCCCGGATGCGCCCGGGTGCGCTATCGGGGTTTGGGTTTTCTTTCACAAAAGTGATCGCTGTCACAATTGAAAACAGAGCGAATTCTGGCCATGCTGCGTTAAGAACGACAACATACGGCGATTGCGGGCCAACTGCAGCGCCGATGAGATGAGGCGAGAATGTTCAGAACCTTGGCTGCCGCCACAATGATCGCATTGGCAACAACCGGTGCCGATGCAGGTGCCATCGAGGCCGCCTGTCTGCGGTCGGACCGGCAGGCGGCGACGCGGGCGCTGTGCGACTGCATCGGGTCGGTGGCGGATCAGCTGTTGTCAGGCAGCGACCAGCGCCGGGGGGCGAAGTTCTTCAGCGACCCGGCCAAGGCGCAAAAGGTCCGCCAGTCCGACCGGGCGTCGGACGAGGCGTTCTGGCTGCGCTACAAGGCTTTCGGGACCCAGGCCGAAAGCCTGTGCGCGCCGCCGGCCTGAGGTTGCAGGCTTTCTGGCCCCGATCCTTCTAGGTCAGTACCCCGGCCCGGGCCATCCGGCGGGCATATTCCCACTGCGCCACCGCCAGGATCACGATGACGGCGGAAAAGATGATCGCACCCGGCCCCATCAGGTCGGCGGGCTTGGTGTCGGTCACGGTGTGGTTCTGCACCATCGTCGCCAGGGCCGCGACGAAGGCCACCGCATAGACCGCGACCGCCGCCCGCCGCCGCAGCAACAGCAACAGCGTCCCCAACACCGACCCCCAGACAGCGATGGCCCAGGTTGCCACCACCCAGGCCGGGAAACCCAGGAAATAGGCGCGCTGTTCCGGGGTGAACGGCTTCAGATAGGGTTCGAACTGAAATTTGGTCAGGGTATAATCCACTGCACCCATGCTGTTCCAAAGCAACAGCGCGATCCCGACCACCCACAGATGCCACGGTGCCTTCATTGCCGTCCCCTTTGTTTTCCAAGGCTTCGCCAGGGCCATGCCCGTCAGGCCATGGCCCTTGCGGTCAACTTACCACGGCAATGCATGTCTGTCAGTCGGGCAGAAAAAACGGCGGCCCCGCCAGAGGCAGGGCCGCAACATCCGGCAGTGCCGGGCATTCGGGAACTGGCAGAGGTCAGACGGACGCGGTTGCGGTCGCCTGCGCCTTGGCAATCTCTTTTTTTATCCGGGCGGCTTTCGGCGACAGGTCGACGTCCTTCGCCTTGGCCAGGAACGCATCCAGCCCGCCGCGATGATCGACCGAGCGCAGGGCATGCGCCGAAATGCGCAGCTTGTAGGTTGCCCCCAGAATGTCGGAAATCAGCGAAACCTCGTTCAGGTTCGGCAGAAACCGGCGGCGGGACTTGTTGTTGGCATGGCTGACGGTGTTGCCAGACATCGGGCCTTTTCCACTCAGTTCGCAGACGCGCGACATCAGGTATTCCTTCGCAAAAGCAACAAAGACACCACCCCGCAGGGCGGCACCGGATTTGGATGACCGGCTGTTAAGGGGAAAAGGCTGCGGCGTCAAGCACCGCACCGGCAAAAACCGGCGGAAACGCCCGATCGAATGCGCGGCTTCCTGCGGCGGAAAAGCGGATTGCCCGGCCGGCAGGGCTGCGGGCCAGCCAGCCGCGCCGCTGCATTTCCGCCAGCAGCGAACGGCCCAGTCGCCCGCCAAGGTGGCTTTGGCGCTGGCTCCAGTCCAGACAGGCGCGGCACAGCGCTGGCCGGCCGGGGCGAAGGTCTTCGGCGCTCAGCCCGAAATGCCGGGCAAAGTCATGGCCCCGTGCCGACAGGCCCAGGCCGCCTGCGTCCTGGACCAGACACCCCCGCTGCACAAGGCTTTGATAAAGCTGCACACCGCACTGCCCGGCCAGATGATCGTAACAGACCCGGGCATGGCGCAGGGCGGCGTCCTTTGGCCCGGGCCGGGCCCGCAGCGGCCGGGTAGCAATCGACAGCGCCATCAGCTGCTCGACCAGCGCCGCCACCTCGACCGAGGCAAGTTCAAGGTATTTGTGCCGCCCGGATTTGCGGGCGCTGATCAGGCCACCGGCCTGCAATTGCGCGATGTGCGAGGATGCGGTGGCCAGCCCGACCCCGGCTTCCTGCGCCAGTTCCGATACGGTCAGCGCCCTGCCCGGCATCAGCGCCATCAGCATGTTGGCGCGGGCAGGATCGCCGATCAGCGCGGCGATGCGGGCAATGTCCGGGCTGTCGCTCATGGTTCGATGATAACCATAGCATTCGCGCAGTGCAATGCGACATAAGGGGCAGAATACGAAAGGTAACCGCCGATGACGCTGCCGCTGCACGAACTTGCCGCCCTTGGAACCGCCACCTGCTGGGCCACCACCGGGCTGATATCGGCAGACGCAGTGCGGGCGCTCGGGGCGTTTCACTTCAACCTGATCCGGCAGGTGTTCGTCAGCCTGTTGCTGGCGGTGATCGTGCTGGCCCTTGGCACCGGCGGCGGGCTGACCTGGCCGGTCGTGGCCGTGCTGGCCCTGTCGGGGGTGATCGGCATTCTGGTCGGCGATACCTTCCACTTTGCCGCCGTCGGCCGGATCGGCCCGCGCCGGGCCGGGGTGATCTTCGCGCTGAACGCGCCGATGGCCGCGATCATGGGCTGGGCCTGGCTGGGCGAGGCTTTGCCGGGGCAGGCGGTTCTTGGCATCGGCGTGACCGTGGCCGGGGTGGCTTTGGCGATTCTGGGGCGGCCCAGGGCCGATGCGCACCGGCTGGAGGCGCTGCACGGCACGATCGTGGTGGGCGCGCTGTTCGGGCTGGCGGCCGGGTTCGGGCAGGCGGCAGGCTCGCTGATCGCCCGCCCGGTGATGACGGCGGGGCTGGACCCCTATCTGGCCTCGCTGGTGCGGGTCAGTGCGTCGGGGCTGACGATGGGCGTGCTGGCTGCCGCCCCGATGGCCCCGGCCCGGCCTGTTTCGATCAGCCGCAAAACGCTTGTTCTGACCGCTGCAACGGCGATCATCGGGCTTCTGATCGGGATGACGCTGTTTCTGTATGCGCTGCAGGGATCGAAGACCGGCATCATCGCCACGCTTTCCGCCACGTCGCCGGTCATCATCCTGCCGCTTCTCTGGCTGCGTACCGGTCAGCGCCCGTCCGGGCTCAGCCTTGTGGGCGGGGCGGTGGCAGTGGCGGGGCTGGCGCTGATCTTCACGCGTTAGGGCGCGCCATCAGCGCCAGCATTTCTGCCGCTGCCGCTTCTGGCGACTTTTCCCCCCGCGCCACCGCGTCGCCAAGCGTCGCCATCGCCCCGGCGGCCGGTTGGCGCGTCAGCGCTGCCAGCAGGCCGTGCCGCACCTCGGCCTCGAACCAGTGCCGGGCCTGTTCGGCGCGGCGGGCCTGCCAATGGCCGTGCGCGCGGCGCCAGTCGGCAAGCGCCCGCATATCCTCCCAGGCTTCCTGCAACCCGATGTTTTCAAGCGCGGAAACCATGCGGGCCTTCGGGAACCCCGGCGGGTCCTGCACCCGGCGGCGCAGCAGGTGCAGCGCCCCGGCATAGTCGGCACAGGTGCGGGTCGCGGCGGGCAACAGGTCACCGTCGGCCTTGTTGATCAGGATCAGGTCCGCCGCTTCCATGATGCCGCGCTTGACGCCCTGCAACTCGTCGCCGCCTGCCGGGGCGATCAGCAGCACGAACAGATCGACCATCCCCGCCACCAAGGTTTCGGACTGCCCGACCCCGACGGTTTCGACCAGCACCAGATCGAACCCCGCCGCTTCGCACAGCGCTACTGCCTCGCGGCTGCGCCGGGCGACACCGCCCAGATGCAACTGGCTGGGCGACGGGCGGATAAAGGCCGCGGGTTCGCGCGACAACCGCTCCATCCGGGTCTTGTCACCCAGAATCGAGCCGCCGGAGCGGGCCGAACTGGGATCGACCGCCAGCACCGCGACCCGCAACCCCTGCCCGGTCAGCATCAGCCCGAAGCTTTCGATAAAGGTCGATTTACCCACCCCCGGCGTCCCCGACAGGCCGATGCGCAACGCGGTGCGCCCGGCGCGGCCAACCTGCTGCAGCAGGGTCAGGGCGGCGTGACGGTGATCCTCGCGCAGGCTTTCCACCAGCGTGATGGCGCGGGCCAGCGCCCGCCGGTCGCCCGACATCAGGCGCGCGGACAGTTGGGCAATTTCGGCGTCATCCACGGTCGGGTTTCCAAAGCCATCAGAAGGTCGGGGGGCGGCAGGAGCGGCGGGGTTACAAATCTGTCAACTGAGATGAAGGGTTAGGGGATTTCTTGCCCGGTCGGAAGGGTGTATGTGCACCGCATCAGGCAAGTATCGGGTGGCGTTTCATGATCGGTTCCTACCGCAGTCTGCTGGCGGCGCTGTGGCTTGGCGCGGCAGCGGCCACACCGGCGCTGGCCGAGCGTCAGGATCAGGGCACGTTCGATCTGGCCATTCGCGGCATCCGGGCCGGGGTTCTGTCATTCAGTGGCAGCAATGATGGTACCAGCTATTCCGCAGTCGGCAGGCTGGAAAGCACCGGCATCGTCGCGGCAATTCGCAAGGTTCGCTATGATGCCAGCGCATCGGGGCGGATGGCCAAGGGCAAATGGTCCCCGGCCCGCTACGAGGAACAGGCCGATACCGGCAAGCGCCAGTCGGCGTCGCTGCTGGAATACCGCGACGGCATTCCCCGCGAACTTCTGAAGGCCAGCCGCGAAGGCACCCCGCAATACATCGACCCGGCGACGCAGGCGGGCACGGTCGACCCGATGACCGCGCTCTATGCTACGCTGCGCGATGTCCCCGCCGCCGAGGCCTGCAGGCTGAGCCTCATGATGTTCGATGGGGCACGGCGCAGCCAGATCACGCTGTCGTCCCCCGAAGTTGCTGGCGACACCATCGCCTGCACCGGGGAATACCGCCGTCTGGCCGGGTTTTCCGAAAAAGAGATGGCAGAGAAGCAGCGTTTTGCCTTTCGCCTGAGCTATGCGTCTGCCGATCCCGGCCATGTCCGGGTGGTGTCGGTCACGATGGATACGCTTTATGGACGTGCGACCCTGACCCGGCGATAAGACAGCATGTTGTTGCCCATTCAGGATGCGTTGCCGGCGCTGCTCGAGGCGTTGCGGGCCAAGGGCTCTGCCGTGCTGCAGGCACCGCCCGGTGCCGGCAAAACCACAGGCGTGCCGCTGGCGCTGTTGTCCGCCGGGCTGGTCGCCGGGCGGATCGTGATGCTGGAACCGCGCCGGCTGGCGGCCCGGGCTGCCGCCGAACGCATGGCCGAAACCCTTGGCGAACCGGTCGGACAGACCGTCGGCTACCGGATCCGGGGCGAGGCGGTGGTGTCACCCGCCACCCGCATCGAGGTGGTGACCGAGGGCATCCTGACCCGGATGCTGCAATCGGACCCATCGCTGCCCGGCATCGGCGCGCTGATCTTTGACGAGTTCCACGAACGCTCGCTGAACGCCGATCTGGGTCTGGCGCTGGCATGGGAGGTGCGGGGGGCGCTGCGGCCCGATCTGATCGTGCTGGTGATGTCGGCGACGCTCGATGCCGAACCGGTGGCGGCGATGCTGGATTGCCCGGTCATCACCTCGGCGGGGATTGCCTACCCGGTCGAGACCCGCTGGCTGGACCGGCCGCTGCCGCGCGAGGCCCGGCTGGAACCGGCGGTGGCCGACCTGATCGGCACGGCGCTGGCCGAAACCGGCGGCGGCGTGCTGGTGTTCCTGCCCGGCGAGGTCGAAATACGCCGGGTGCAGGCGCTGGTGTCGCCCCGCCTGCCGCCCGGCACGGAGATCCGGCCGCTGTACGGCGCGATGCCGTTCGCCGATCAGCGCGCCGCCATCGCGCCGCTTGCCGACCGCGACCCCGGCGCGCGCAAGCTGGTGCTGGCCACCGCCATCGCCGAAACCTCGCTGACCATCGCCGATATCCGGGTGGTGATCGATGCCGGCCGCGCCCGCCGGGCCCGGTTCGATGCCAGTTCCGGCATGGCCCGCCTGATCACCGAGCGCGTCACCAGGGCCGAAGCCGATCAGCGCCGGGGCCGGGCCGGGCGGGTGGCCCCGGGCACCTGCTACCGGCTCTGGACCCGGGGCGAGGACGGCGGGCTGGCCGCGTTCCCCCCCGCCGAGATCGAGGCGGCGGATCTGGCCGGCCTGGCGCTGGAACTGGCGCTGTGGGGGTCAGGCCAGACCGCCGGTCTGGCGCTGCTGACCCAGCCGAACCCCGGCGCACTGGCCGAAGCCCGCGCCCTGTTGACCGGCCTCGGCGCGCTCGACCGCGACCAGCGCATCACGTCGCACGGCCGGGTGCTGGCAGCGCTGCCGCTGCATCCGCGCCTTGGCCACATGCTGCTGACGGCGGGCCGGGACGCCGCGCGACTGGCGGCACTCATGGCCGAGCGCGACCCGATCCGGGCGCAGTCCTCAGACCTGAGCCTGCGGCTCGAAGCGGTGGCCGACCCGAAGCGGTTCGAAGCACAGCGCCCCTATCCCCTGAACCGGGCGGTGGTGGAGCGGATCAGGGTCGAGGCCGGGCGGCTGGCGCGGCTGGCACCGGCAACCGGGGGGCAAGCCGGCTACAGCGCCGCCGAACAGGCCGCCCTGGCTTATCCCGACCGCATCGGCCAGCGCCGCCCCGGCGAGGCGCCGCGCTTTCTCTTGTCCGGCGGCAAGGGTGCCCTGCTCGATGCCGCCGATCCGCTGGCCAATGAGGCCCTGATCGTGGCCACCGACCTCGACGGCGACCCGCGTGAAGCCCGCATCCGTCAGGCCGTCGCCTTGCCGGAAACCGCACTCCGTCGGCTCTACGCCGCCGACATCGGCTGGCAGGCGCGCTGCGACTGGTCGCGGCGCGAGGCAAAGGTGCTGACCCGGCAACAGGAACGTTTCGGCGCGCTGATCCTGGCCGACCGCGCCTGGCCCGACGCCCCCGCCGACGCCGTCGCCCGCGCCGCCCTGGACGGGGTGCGCGATCTGGGGCTGGACGCGCTGGGCTGGAGCGATGCCGCCCGCCGCTTCCGCGCCCGGGTCGCGCTGCTGCACGCCGAAGGCTCGGACCTGCCCGACCTGTCCGACGCCGCCCTGTTGGCGACGCTCGAGACCTGGCTGCTGCCGCATCTCGGCACCCGCCGCTCCGCCGCCGACCTGAAAGCGCTCGACCTGCTGGCACCGCTGCAGCAGGCCCTGAACCACGAACAGCAGCAACTCCTCGACCGTCTGGCACCGCAAACCTTCGAGACGCCACTGGGACGCCGGGTGCCGATCGACTATGACAGCGCCGCCCCCGGCGTCGCGCTGCGCCTGCAGGAACTGTTCGGCGTGACCACGCATCCGACGGTCGGGCCAAAGCGACTGCCGCTGCGCCTGACGCTCTTGTCACCTGGCGGCAAACCGGTGCAGGTGACGATGGATCTGCCCGGCTTCTGGGCCACGTCTTACGGCGATGTCCGCCGCGACATGCGTGGCCGCTACCCGCGCCACCCCTGGCCCGAAGACCCGCGCCAGGCCGCGCCGACGCTGCGCGCCAAACCGCGCGGCACCTGAAATCCGCAGGGCGACTTGATCGGACTGCCCGGTCGGACAGCTGCTGCCTTGCAGCTTCATTCCGGCAAGAATATCCCCGCCGGAATGAAGTCTGTCAGATCAGCGTTTGTGGACCACAACCACCTGATCGCGCCGGGTCTTGTTGTACTGGACCTGATGCATGAAGCAGCCCGAGATATCCAGCCGCAGATCGTTGAAGGCGGCTTTGACGGCGCGGTCGCGGTGTTCGAAGATCCCGGTCTGGACATAGCTCTGGAACAGATCGGCGGTCTTGGTGATGCCGGGGCGTTCATAGGCGGCGGGCTGCCAGCGCAGATCCTCGATGATGTAGATGCCGCCGGGCTTCAGCGCCGGGAACAGCTCCAGAAAGCCGTTCTGCTGGTGGTGCGAGGCGTGGCTGGCGTCATCGATCATGATATCCTGCGGCGGCAGGCTTCGGGCGGCGGCGGCGATGTTGGTGCGGTCATCCATGTCGCAGCGCACGAAGGCAAAGCGGTCATGGCGGAACCAGCTGAAATCCGACACATCCAGCCCGGTGATGCGCGCGGCCGAGAAATACTCCAGCCACATCCGCACTGACGGCAGGTCGGTGGTGGCGCGGTCCTGGCTGGCGCCCATTTCCGGTCCGCCGATCTGCAGCCCCATTTCCAGAAAGTTGATCGGCAGATCCCGGAAGGGCTGGAACAGCAGGTTGTAAAGCTCGGTATAGCGGTGCTTGGCCGAGCCCTTGTCCGATCCGAAGCGGTCGGCAAGATCGGTCAGGTTCGGCAGACCGCGTCCATAGCGGGCGGCGGCCGGTACAGGCCCGGATTTCAGCCTGCCGGGCAGGAGCGGGACAGCGGGGGCCGCGACCGGCGGCATGACGGTGACCGCATCGGTCAGGCTGACCACGGTGCCGGGCGCCGCGTCCGGAACAGAAGCTGCGTTGGCGGCGGCGGGCATGGCGATGGTTTCAAGCGCCGGACCACTGCCCGGGGCGTCGCCAGCACCGGCCAGAACCGGGTGCGCCGCGTCGCCGGTGGCGATGATGGCGGTGGGTCGGCTGCGTGCGGGCTTTACCCGCGGGGGTTTGGTTCTGGGCAAATGCGGCATCCTGCTGCTGACGTCGGTTGACCCGACCCCGGGTTTGTTCATTTTCCCGAAACAATACGTCGAAAAACCCGGCCTGTCGATGTTTTGAAGCGAAGAATTCGCACAATTGGGGCCCAGGCCGCGCGGGCACGCAAGCGATTGCTTCGATCTGTCAGGTGCGATAGGGGACGGCGACCGAAACCCCTGGGATCGCAGGACTGACCGCTGCCATGCCGGACCAAAACACGTCTGCCCATCCCACCGCTGCCCGCCACATCCCGGCCGGCCCTGACCCTGCCCGCCGCGGGCGCCTGGCCGTGTCGGCGATGTTCGCGGTCAACGGCTTCCTGATGGGCAGCTATGCCCTGCAGATTCCGCTGCTGCTGCCGCGCCACGCCATCACCGAAAGCACGCTGGGTCTGATGATCCTGATGCTGGGGGTCGGCGCGGTCGGGGCCATGGCGTTTTCCGGGCCGGTGCTGCATGCCATCGGCTCGCGCTGGTCGGTGCTGCTGTTTGCCCTCTTGGCTGCCCCGGCGTTTCTGGGGATCGCGCTGGCACCGGTTGCCTGGCAAAGCATGGTGGCCATGGTCGGTCTTGGCGCTTTTGCCGGCTGCATGGATGTGGCGATGAACGCCAACGCGGTCGAGGTCGAACGCCGGCTGGACCGGGCAATCATGTCGTCGGCGCACGGATTCTGGAGCCTGGGCGGCTTTGCCGGCAGCCTGGCCGGTGGTTTTCTGATCGAAGGTGTCGGCGCGGCGGCGCATGCCTGGATCGCGACCGCGACAGCGCTGGCGCTGGTGCTGGCGGCGGCGCCGTTCCTGATCGCCGAACCGGTGCAGGCACGGCAGGCGAACGACGGCACCGCACCAGAGGGCAGCTCCAGCCACTGGCCGCGCGCGCCGCTGATTTACATTCTAGGGGCGATTGCCCTGTTCAGCATGATCCCCGAAGGTGCGGTGATGGACTGGGCCGCGCTGTATCTAAGCCGGACCTTTGCCGCCGATGTCTCGACCAGCGGTCTGGCCTTTGCCTGCATGTCGGCCACCATGGCGGTGATGCGGTTTCTGGGCGACGGCGTGCGCAACCGGTTCGGGGCGGTCCCCACGCTGCGGGTGTCCGCACTGATCGCGTTTGCCGGGATGTTCATGGCGGCGGTTGCGCCTGTCGGATGGATCGCCATCGCCGGTTTTGCCGTTGCCGGCATCGGCGTATCGAACCTGGTACCGATCGCCTTTTCGGCGGCGGGCAACCAACCGGGGGTCCGCAGCGGCACCGGCATCGCCATCGTGACCATGATGGGTTATTCCGGCATCCTGTTCGCCCCGTCCGGCATCGGCTTTGCCGCCGAGTACACCGGCTACCGCCTGACGTTCCTTGCGCTGTCGCTGCTGCTCTTGGCCGTCGCCTCGCAAGCGTGGCGCGTCGCCAGTGCTGACCGGGTGGCCCGGGTTCCCGCATCGGGTGCGCCGGGCGGGCCACACCGTCAAAAGGGCCAGACCCTGCCAGTTGCTGCCAATCCGGGCGAATAGTTCCACGGGGAACCGGAGTCGCTGTCGGACACGCAATTGCCGGTCACGTCGCTGCTGGATATAAGGGCCATCCGGAGATCGATCACCGGCAGGGCGACCAGCTGGTGTCCTGCTGTCAGGCGGCCCCCATGAAATCCAGCTTGCCCAGTTCCACGCCGTTCTTGCGCAGGATGTTATAGGCGGTGGTCATGTGAAAGTAGAAGTTCGGGATGGCGAAACCCGACAGATAGTCCCCGCCGGGAAAACTCAGATCGCGCTGGCCGGCCTTCAGGTTGATGGTGCGCGTCTCGGCCCCCTCGAACCCCGCTTCGGGAACCGTGGCGATGAAGGCGAGCGTCTTGGCAATCCGCGCCTGCAGATCGGCCAGCGACTTTTCTTCATCGGGAAAGCTTGGTACCTCGACGCCGCCCAGCCGGGCCGATGCGCCCTTGGCATGGTCGCAGGCGATGGTGACCTGCCGCCACAGCGGCAGCATGTCGGGATAAAGCCGGGCATTGACCAGCACTGCGGGATCGAATTTCTTCGCTGCCGCATAGGCCTCGGCCTTGTCCAGAATCGCCGAAAGGGCGTTAAGAGACCGGGTGAAGTACGGGACGGGATTTTGCACGGTGGACGCTCCAGCTGGGTTGCCACGCCTTCTTAGCCGCTTGCACGGCAATTGCACAGGGCGCACGAACGGGCGGCCTGAGACGCTGACCCGGATGCCGCTGACCGCGAAATCGGGAGATGAGTCCCCGGTGCGGACTGGCTATGGTCCGGCCAGATCGCATCCCGGAGGTGACCGATGACCCGCCTTTACACCACGCTTGGACCGTTCGGCAAAGACCAGCTTGGCATGATCCTGCCGCACGAACATGTCTTTGTCGATCTGCGCACCCCCGATCAGCCCGGGTACGGGCAGGCCGACGCCGCCGACGTGGTGGCGTTGATGGCGCCTCAGATCGAGCGGATCAAGGCGCTGGGGGTGACAGCACTGGTCGAATGCTCGACCCTGGGGGTCGGGCGGCGGCCGGACCTTGACCTGGCGGTGTCGCGCGCGACCGGCTTTCCGATCGTAGTGCCGACCGGGTGCTACCGCGAGCCGTGGATGCCGGGCTGGATTGCCGAGGCCGACGAGGCGACGCTGGAGGCCTTCATGTTGCGCGAGCTGACCGAATTCATCGAAACGGCCGATTTTCAGGCCGGCTGGATCAAGCTGAGTGCCGGCGATGACGGGATCACCCGGCAGGAGGCCAAACTGCTGCGGGCGGCTGCGCGGGTGTCGGCCAGGACCGGGGCGGTGATCGGCAGTCATACGATTCTGGGCCGGGTGGTGATGGATCAGTTGGACATCATCGAGGCCGAAGGCGGGCGCGCTGACCGGTTCATCTCGATCCACACGCAGGAGGAAAGGGATTTCGGCCTGAACCTGGCGGTGGCCGAGCGTGGCGCCTGGATCGAGTACGACCATGTCGGTCGGGCCGAGGATGGCCCGATCATCGCGCTGGTCGAACAGGTGATCGCGGCCGGGCGGGCCGGGCAACTGCTCCTGAGCCACGATCTGGGCTGGTTCGACCCGGCTCTGCCAGGGGGTGGAGTGCCCCGGCCCTATACCCATCTGGCGGGGGTATTCCTGCCCGCGCTGGCCGCCGCTGGGGTCGAGACAGAGGTGATAAGGCAACTGACCCATGACAACCCGTTTGCGGCCTTTGCCCGGCCCTGACGGCAACGCGCCTTTGCCAGAAGCCACCGACGGCGTCCCCGGCGCCGCATTCTCCGAAGACTGCGGACCGGTTTCTTTGAAGAAACCGACGTGGGGTGCAGCGGCGCACCTATGACCGGCCCGTCTGTCAGCTTTGCGGACAATCCGGTCATTGGTCGCAGGCGCGACGACGATCAATGAACTGAAGTCCTTTACGCATCGGAGCCGCCGGCCCCCGAAATCACAAGGCTAAGGGAGAGATCCCGCCCGCGAAGGCGGCTATGATCGGAGCCGTCACGGCAAAACCCGCGCGCATGTAGTCGCCGGCCCCTGCCGTCAGCCCGTGTCTGTCGAGCCATTTGTCAACGTCTGTCCGGTCGCCGGCCGCTTCCCCGCGGCGCGCCTGCTCGGCCAACGCCTTGACCCAGCCATCTAGAATAATCGCCACTGGCAGGTAGAAACTGAGCATCAACAGGCTGAAGAATGTGCCCCTGTGAAGCGCGGCCGAGAGCAGCACGGCCCCGTAGGCGTCTCGCTCATCATCCTCCACGAGGGGCAACGGCCAGTAGATCCAGCTCGCTACAAACAGCATGGCGAACGTCAGAATGACACCGGACACGTAAAGCTGCTGCCGCATGTGTCGGAGGTTTTCCGCCAGCAGTACCGCCCTTTCCTCGAGATCCTTGCACGGGCGATTGTCGAGGCTGAGGATCATGCTCACGATCATGGACCCGGTGGCCAGACCGGCGAAGATATTGACCACGTCGAGAACGCTGACGAACATCGACAGGACCGGTACCGCACCGCAGACACCTAACCGCCAAGTATCCTCCGGCCCCGTGCAATGCGGCAAGGTACCTCGCTCAAAAACCGCCTCGAACACGGCCGAGCCGAGGGGGGCATAGACCTGTTTGCCATCAGTGTCGCCGAACCCATTAAACGTTGGCCACGAGATCAGAAGTAGGACGGACAGGAAGGTGATAATGGCCGCGATCCGTGTCGTCGAAGCTGTCGGCCGCATCAGCGTACGCACAAGCAGTGCCGCTGCCAGCACCGACAACGCCCCGTAAAACCAGGTCGCGGCGAGGAATCGGTACCGGCCCGCTGCTTCCAGCCAGTCCCGCCCCTCCTCCAAGATATCCGCCGGAACCTTCAGGTCCCCGGGCACTAGATGATGTCGCATCCAGACATCGGTCAGATGGATGGCGACTGGCACAAAAACGATAGCAAAAAAAAACGGATCGACCTGACGGACGGGCGCTTCAGGCCTCTTGTCTTGGTGCGCGGTCATGAACTGCAGCATAACACGATCTTGCCCCACCCGCGAAGCCTCGTTCGCTCGCGAACACGTTGCAACGGTTCAGCGATAAACGAGCTCCGCCGCTTTGAGAAACTGACCGATAGATGAACCAAGTGCGTGACCCCTTCGGGCTCAGAGCGGTCATTAGCTGCGAAACCGGAACGAGGGCAGCGCCTGACCGCCGGGTGGGCGCAGCAATGCTTATTCTAGGCGCTTTATGGTTGAGCCCCTCCTGTAGATGTTCTGGGCCGTGGCGGCTGAGAAGCGCCCGCCCGAGGGGGCGGTCGGGCGCTGCCCGGCGGCGCTTGCCGCGCCTTGATTCCGG